>NZ_JBVJPV010000026.1:0-89855 GCF_055609245.1 Streptomyces sp. NPDC036813
GTGATCATGATGACGGACCACACCGGGTAGTAGGGCAGGGAGAGGAAGTTGGCGATGATGACGAGTCCGGCGATGGCCACGCCGAGGACCCTCGCCCACGTCGCCGCCTGGAACAGCCCGATGCTGATGATCACGGCGACGACGCCGAGGGCGAGGTGGATCCAGCCCCAGCCGGTGAGGTCGAACTGGAAGACGTAGTTGCGCGTGTTGAGGAACACGTCGTCCTCGGCGATCGCCATGATGCCGCGGAAGATGTCCAGGATCCCCACGAGGGTGAGCATGACGCCGGCGAACGTCATCAGGCCGGCTGCCCATGCGAACTTCGTCGAGTGCCCCGCCCGGGGCGCGTGGGTGGCGGTCATCTGTCTGCCTCGTTTCCTTGTGCTCGCTCAGCGGGGTGCGGATGCGCTCGAGGTGCCGGAGCCGGACGGGGTGCCGGAACCGGCCGGTGCAGCGGTCTGGCTGAGGACAAGATCCTTGGCGCGGCGGAATTCCTCGTCGGTGATGTCTCCGCGGGAGCGCATGTCGGACAGCTTGGCGAGTTCGTCCGCGCTCGTGGGTCGGCTGGCGTCGCCCGCTGTCTTCTTGATGTACGCGTCGACCTCCGCCTGCTGGGCTCGGGCGTGGGCGATCTCGCGGTGGCCCATGCTCTTGCCGCGGGCGATGACGTAGACGAAGACGCCGAGGAAGGGCAGCACGATGACGAAGATCATCCAGCCGGTCTTGCCCCAGCCGCTCAGCTCGTCGTCGCGGAAGATGTCGCCGATGATCCGGAAGAGCAGCACGAACCACATGATCCACAGGAAGAACCACAGCATGGTCCAGAACATGCTCAGGAGCGGGTAGTCGTAGGCGAGTTCCATGGGGTGCTCATCTCTCTTCTCGCTTCCGGGCGGGCGCCCCGCCGCCGTCCCCGGCTGATCTCAGCGTGCACACGCCCACACCCACCCGACCTCACCCGAGATGGGTGAGGCCCTGGTGACTCAGGGGGCCGCCCGGCCGGACGCCGACCGGGCGCGCCGTGTTCCGCCGGCGCTTTCCTCGGCGACACCGTCAGCGCGTCGACGCCGACGTGGGACGCGGCCCGGTGGTCAGCCGACCGGTCACGATCGCCGGTGGGCGTGCTCCCCGGCGCTCAGCCCCCCGGGCGCGGTCCCCGCTGCAGGGTCCTGGAGGTGCAGGGGACGTGCAGGGGACGTCCTCGAAGCCACGGCGCTCCTCGGGTGTCGGTACTCACACCGCCGACGGGCCGGACGCGGGCCTGGAGCGCTCCCTGCGCAGAGCGGCCCGCAGAGCCAGGGACAGACCGAGCTCGGCGACACCGAGCAGCACCAGCCACAGGCCGAGCAGCCGTGTCAGGGCCACGGCGGACTCGGAGGGCAGGGCGAGCACCACGACACCCGCCACGGCGGCGAGGGCGGCGACACCGAGGACGAAGCCGCGGTGCGGCAGGCCCTTTGCCGCGAGGGCCGCCCAGGCGGTCAGCAGACCGGTGACGAGCCAGACGGCGCCGGTGATCAGTGAGAGCGCGGCGATCGTCTGCAGCGGATGCCGCAGGCACAGCACTCCGGCCAGGACGTACAGCACCGCGACCAGGAGGCCGGTGTGCCGGTCGCCGTGCTCGCGGGCGAAGGCGGCGACGAACCGGAAGCCACCCGTCACGAGCAGATACAGCCCGATGAGCACAGCCAGGACGTGCAGGGTCTCGTGCGGCCAGACCAGGATCAGGATGCCGGGCACCAACGTGGTCACCGCCGAACCCAGCAGCCAGGCCCAGGAGCCGCCGAGCTCGGACAGCTGCCGTTCGGGGTCGTAGCCCCGGGCGGGACCCGCCGCGTCGGTCGGTCCCGCGGCATTCCCGTCCGGGGCCTGCGGCGTCCCGTCGGTCAGAGGTTCGGATCCGGAGCGCGGCGCCGGACCACGCGACACGGTCATGGCTCCTCCTCGCGTGACGCGGCCCGCTGCCGGACCGCCGACGGGACGGTGTGTGCGATGCCCGCACCTCCACAGCGTCGCGCGCAAGGACGCCCATCGGGTCACCCCCGGTGGGTGATCCGCACCGGGCGTCGAGACGGTGGGCTGGGCTCAGGACCCGGCCACCGTTCGCGGAGGGACCAAGTGCCACGCCATGAGTGATCCAGTCGCCCACAGGACCGAGGCATCCGCCCCCGGGCGGGCGCGCCCACCCCGCTCGCGGGCGCGCCCGGGCCGGTTCGCGACGTTCGTCGCCCTCCTGCGTCCCGTCCTCATCGCGGCCGTCCTCCTCACCGCCTTCTACCTGCTGCCCCTGGACCACGGCGGCACGGTCCTCACGACCGTCGTCCTCGTGTGCGGTCTGGTCGCCGTGGCCGGCGTCTTCGCGTGGGAGGTGCGGATCATCGTCCGCTCGCCCTACCCCCGGCTGAAGGCCGTGGAGGCGCTCGCCACCACCATCGCGCTGTATCTCGTCCTCTTCTCCTGCGCCTACTACCTGATGGAACGGCACACGCCGGGCTCCTTCAGCGAGCCGCTGACGCGCACGGACGCCCTGTACTTCACGCTCACCACATTCACCACGGTCGGGTACGGCGACATCACCGCCCGCTCACAGGCGGGCCGCGTGGTGACGATGCTGCAGATGGCGGGCGGACTGATGCTCTTCGGTGTCGCCGCGCGGATCCTCGCTGAAGCCGTCCAGACGGGACTGCGGCGCAAGGGCGAGCAGGCGACGGACCGCGACCGGAGCGGGGGAGAAACGGAAGGACCGTCATGACGACACCGATCACCGCGCACCCCGCGGCGTCGTCGGCCGAACGGGCGGCGTACGGCCGAGACGCCCGCAAGCGTGCCCCGCGCTCCTGCCACGGCTGGTTCGAGGCGGACGGCGAGCGACCCGATCCGGTCGGGGTACTGGAGCGCCAGTCGGCCACCCGCCTGCCCGAGTTGGTGCCGATCCGCTACGCCCGCATGCTCGAATCCCCCTTCCGGTTCTACCGGGGGGCCGCCGCCCTCATGGCCATGGATCTCGGGCAGTTGCCGAACACGGGCCTGACGGTGCAGCTGTGCGGAGACGCCCATCTGCTGAACTTCCGGCTGCTGGCGTCGCCCGAGCGTCATCTGGTCTTCGACATCAACGACTTCGACGAGACCCTGGCCGGTCCGTTCGAGTGGGACGTCAAACGGCTCGCGGCCTCCTTCGCGATCGCCGGCCGGCACAACGGGTTCTCAACCGCCGACCAGGACAGCGCCGTACTCGAGTGTGTCCGGGCCTACCGCACGCGTATGCGGGAGTTCGCCCCGATGCCCACCCTGGACGTCTGGTACGCGCAGGACGACGCCGACCGGATGCGTGCCCTGATGGCCTCGTCGATGAGCAAGGCGGCCAGGCGCCGCACCGCCGAGGCGACGGCGAAAGCCCGCACACGCACCCATCTCGAGGCTTTCGCCAAGCTCACCCGGGTGACGGCCGAGGGGCGGCGGATCGCGCCCGACCCTCCGCTCGTGACTCCTCTGCGGGACCTGCTGAACGACCCGTCCGACGACCGGCAGGAGAAGGAGCTGCGGGGCGTGGTGGAGGGATACGCGCGGACGCTGTCGTCGGAGCGCCGGTTCCTGCTGCGCCGCTACCGGCTGGTGGACATGGCCCGCAAGGTGGTGGGCGTCGGCAGCGTCGGCACCCGCTGCTGGATCCTGCTCCTGCTCGGCAACGGGGACGACGACCCGCTGCTGCTGCAGGCCAAGGAGGCCAACGAGTCGGTACTGGCCCCCTACAACGGCGCCGCCCGTTTCGACAACCAGGGCCGTCGCGTGGTCACCGGACAGCGCCTGATCCAGACGACCAGCGACATCTTCCTGGGCTGGACCCACGCGGTGGGTCTCGACGGTATCGGCCGGGACTTCTACGTCCGCCAGCTGCGGGACTGGAAGGGTATCGCCCAGCCGGACACCATGGACCCGGACCTGCTCCGCCTGTTCGCCCACCTGTGCGGGGCAGGTCTGGCCCGGGCCCACGCCCGCTCCGGCGACCCCGTCGCGATCGCCGCCTACCTGGGTGGCGGCGACCGCTTCGACCGGGCCCTCGCCGTCTTTGCTCAGGCCTACGCCGACCAGAACGAGCGGGACGCGCGCGCACTGGCCGCGGCGGTCGCCTCGGGCCGGGTCCGCGCCGCCGCCCTGTGACGGGGAACCCCGGCACGACGTGGTTCGGCTCAGTGGGGACAGCGTCTCCGGCCGCACTCAGTGCACCGAGCCGACCGTGCCGGCCTCTTTGCGCTCGGGCCTGGGGGCCCGGTCCGCCGGCAGATGCGCGGTGACCAGGAAACTGATGAGAGTGATGCCGCCGGTGGCCAGGATGGCCGCCTTGAGGCCGTCGAGCTGGGCCGTGGCGTACGAATTCGTCACGGCATCGACCTCGGAGGGCGGAAGTCCGGCCCGTTGGGCCGCCGTGTGCACTTGGCTCGTGGGGACGAACGAGATGCCGGCCTCGAGCGCCACACTCGTCTGTTGGCGGGCCTCCTGCGACAGGGCGGGGTTGTTCTCCACCTCCGTGGTGAAGGCGTGGGCCAGGGCGCCGATGAGCAGCGATCCGATGAGCGCGGTGCCCAGTGCCGAGCCGAGATTCTGGGCCGTGAACTGAAGACCGCCCACCTCGCTGCGCTCCCGTTCGCCGACGCTGGACTGCACGACGTTGCCCAGTTGGGAGGCGAGCAACCCCATGCCCAGTCCCAGGACCGCCATGGCGCCGGCGAACTGGGCGTCATCGATCGCCGGGTCGATGGTGGCCAGCAGCCACACGATCGCCCCCAGCAGTGTCACCAGGGCACAACGGACGACCCGCCGCGGCCCTGCCAAGCGACCCAGGCGGGAACCGGCGAACGAGGCCACGAGCATGGTCGCGGAGACCGGGAGCAGGCGCAGCCCCGTCTCGAAGGCGTCGAACCCCTGGACCACCTGGAGATACAGCGGGATGGTGAAGAACAGACCCAACAGGATGAGGTTCTGGCTCAGCAGAGCCATGAGTCCCGCCCTGAGCGGAGGCCGGCCCAGCAGGCCCAGGTGCACCAAGGGCTCTGCACCCGCGCCCTCCTGCCGGTGCTGCCATCGCACGAAGAGTGCGAGGAGGCCCGCCCCGGCGGCGATGACGAACAGCGTGGGAGCGAATCCGAAGACGGTGAACGGCGGATTGCGCGGCTGCACCCAGCCCCAGGAACTGCTCTGCAGGACACCCAGCACGCCCAGGGCGAGGCCGGCCGCCGACAGGACGGCGCCGACGCCGTCCAGTTGGGGGCGCGGACCGCTGCGCGGGGATTCCCTGATCACCCGCTGGCAGGCCAGAACGGCGAGCACGATCACCACCTCGCCGGCGAAGACCAGACGCCACGTCAGATAGGTGGTCACCCAGCCTCCCAGCAGCGGGCCGACGGCGATGCCCGCGCCCGCTAGGCCGCCGATGACGCCGTAGGCGACGGCCCGGTCGCGCCCGTGATAGGCCTCGGCGACCAGGGCCGCCATGGAGGGCAGGACCATCGCGGCACCCAGTCCCTCGATCACCGACCAGCCCAGCGCCAGCACCCACAGGGTCGGGGCCGCGGCGGTCAGGGCGGAGCCGGTGCCGTAGACGGCCATACCGAGCAGGAACAGACGCCGGCGTCCCAGCATGTCCCCGAGGCGCCCTCCGATGACCATGAACGCCGCCATGACGAGGGCGTAGAGCGTGATGACCGCCTGGATGGCGGTGACCTCCGTGTCGAAGTCCTCGACCAACTGGCTGATGGAGACGTTCATGACGGAGGTGTCCAGGACCATCAGGAACTGGGCCGTGCCGAGAATGATCAGAGGTTGCCAGCGTGCCATCCTGCACCACCCACGGAGTCGGCCCGGGCCGAGGTGCAGGCGCCCGGGGTGCGGTCGCTGAGGCCGCGGTTGCCATCACACCCGAAACGACCGCCCCGCACCTCACCCGCCTGGGGGGAGGGCACACGGCCGGCTCCCACGCGATCAGACAGGCTCGTCCGTCGTGCCTGTCGCACGGCGTTGTGCCGTCGCTTTCACCGCCGGTCACCGTCCTGCTGACCAGGCGGTCACGCGGGGCTGAGCCGCCTCGCCAGGCGCGAGATGACGAGCATGGTGATCCGCTCCATGTATGTTCATCCCGATATGTGGCCATGGCGCATCAGGAGTGCACACCGACGCGGCCATGTGCGTGGGAGCGGACTCAGGAGGACCCATCGCCGGAACGACGTCGGAGAGCGGCTCCGGGACCGTCTCGGGAAGTCAGCCTCCGGAAGCCGACCTGCTGCGGACCATGCTCGGCCGACCCGAGTACCGCAGGGCGCTGATGTTCTGCGGACTGATCGGTGTGCCGGTGGCGCTGGCCGCGTTCTGGTTCCTCGTGGCGGTGCACCAGCTGGAACAGCTGATCTGGACGGACTGGCCCAAGGACCTGGGCTGGCGGCAGGCTCCCTGGTGGTGGGGCCTCCCCATGCTGACGGTGGCCGGGCTCGTGGTCGCCCTGGTGGTCGCACGCCTTCCCGGCCGGGGCGGCCACATTCCGGCGGGTGGGCTGCATGCGGGCGGGATCACGAAAGAGGCGCTGCCGGGCGTCGTGATCGCCGCGCTGGTCGGTCTGCCGCTCGGTGCCGTCCTGGGCCCCGAGGCTCCGCTGATCGCCCTGGGCGGCGGGCTGGCGTTGTACTTCGCGAGCCTCGCCCGGGCGCCGCAGACCGAAGCGAGCACGGCTCTGCTCGGTGCCGCGGGGGCGGCGGCGGCCATCTCCGCTCTCTTCGGCAACCCCGTGGTGGGCGCCGTCCTCCTGATGGAAGTGGCCGGGGTGGGCGGGCCGCAACTGTTCGCGGTGATGCTGCCGGCACTGTTGGCCAGCGGCGTAGGAGACCTGATCTTCACCGGGTTCGTCCACTGGACCGGTTTCGAGACGGGGAGCTTGAACATCGGTCTGCCCAAGCCACCTCCCCTCGACTGGGCGGACGTGCTCTGGGTGCTGGTGCTCGCGCCCGTGATCGCCTTTGTGGTCCACTGGATCTTCGTCGGCGGGCGGTTCGCGGCGCGTTTCGTGGCGAGCCGCATCGTACGGAACACCATGCTGTGCGCGCTGGGCGCGGCGGGCTGTGTCACGCTCTACGCGCTCGCCACCGGCCGTTCGCCGGCCGAGGCCGCTCTGTCGGGGGAGTCCGCGCTGTCCGCCCTGGCACATGATCCGCACGCCTGGCCGGTAGGCGCCCTCGTCGCGGTCCTGGTCTTCAAGGGCCTCGCCTACACGCTGTGTCTGGGCAGTCTGCGCGGTGGCCCGGTGTTCCCGGCGCTGTTCCTGGGAGGTGCCGCCGGCGTCCTGCTGGCACCGCTGCCGGGTCTCGGGCTGGTGCCGGCCATGGCGATCGGGATGGCGGCCTCCGTGACCGCGGCCCTTCGGCTGCCCGTCAGCGGTGTCGTCCTGGTCGTGCTGTTGCTCGGCAACGTGGAGACAGTGGCGCTGGTGGTGCTTTCCGCGGTCGGGTCCTTCGTGCTCAGCCAGCGGCTGCCGCAGGGTCCCCGCATTCCGGCATTCGGCGAACGGGAAGCCCACCAGGCGAGTGGCCTTCCTGGTGCCGCTTGACCGGTCCGGGCTGCCGTCCTCCGCCCTGGCCATCCGAAGGAAGAGCACTACTGCGGCGGTGGAGCGTCGGGCGCGGGTCCGTTCGGCCGAGAGCCGCCGGAGGGCGGGGGAGAGGGCAGTACGGGCGGGCCCAGGCGACGGACGGCCCAGGGTTCACCTGCGACGACCGCACCGGCGGTGATGCACAGGGTTGCCACGACGCAGAGCGAGATCAGCCAGGACAACGAGGTGAAAACCGCACCGAGGGAGCCGTACTTCTCCAGGCTGTGGTTGAGAGCCCGGGGCATGTACAGCGAGGCGGTGGAGGTGATGACGGTCAGGGCCGTCCCGGTCAGGAGCGCCCCGGGCAGGAGCGGCAGCCATGGCACGCGCGCGGTCAGCAGCAAGTGCTGCGACCACCACCAGATGCCGACCTCGGCGAGCAGAAGCAGCGGCACACCGAGCCACAGGCCGAGGCCGAAACCGTCCCGGAGGCTGCCTTGTACTGCGAACATGAGCAGCCACGTCGCGAGCCAGGCGATCCAGCGCCAGGCGGCGACCCGGGCGCGCGCCCGGGGCAGGCCCCAGGCGCGCTCGCACAGCCGTTGCACGGCCCGGCTGCATGCGGTGGCAGAGATCAACACCATCAGACCGCCGACGACTCCGGTGGTCTGCCGCAGCTCGTCCGAGGGGTTGCCGGTGGGCTGGAAGACCTTCTCCAGTTCGGTTTTCGCGCTTCCGGACACTCCGAAGGCGTCCTGCACCGAGCTGACGAACTGATCACGCAGCGACTGCGGGGCGAAGGCGGCCACCACGAACACCAGGGGTACGGCGGTGAGGAACGTCTGGGCGGCCAGCCGTGTCGCCGAGTCCAGCAGGTTCACCGCGATCAGGTGCGACATCACACGGGTGATCACCGGGAACCGGGCCTCGATCCGGGACCGCGCTCCTCTCAACCGGGATTGCAACGAGGCTCCCCGCTCCCGCCACGATCTGCGGGGTGACCGGGCGTCCGGGCGGCCTTCGCCGGCCCCTGCCCCTGGCTGCATGCTGCCGGCGTGCCGCCACTGCGGCCGCCCGGCTCGCGGCACGAGCACAGCAGGGGGCCGAAGGAGTGATCAGGTCCGGAAACGGACGAGCGGCGCCGTGATGCTGAGGAACGGCATGAGTCGGCGGCGCGAACGGCCCCGCCGCCCCGCATGTGTGAGGTGCCGTGCCGGGTGAGACTGGGTTCATGAACGAGAGCCGCTCCGCGGCCGGGTGGGCACGATCGGGCGGGGGCCGTGATGGTCCTTGACCTGGTGCTCATCGGACTTGCGATCGCTGTGTTCCCCTTGTCGGTGACAGCGTTCGTCCTCGTGCTGTCGGCCCGGGGCGGGACATGGAAGGGGCTGGCCTTCATCCTCGCCTGGCTCGCCTGTTTCGTCGCCGTCCTGATCGCGGTGCTGCTCACCACGGGCGGCAAACCTCCGCCTCCCAAGTCTCCGCCGTCCACCGCCACGTCCGCGGTCAAGCTCGCGATCGGCGTGGGGCTGGTCGCATACGGTTGGTACCGGCATCGGCGTCGGCACGGTGAGCGGGCCGGCCATGGCGGGAAGCCCTCCGGCGGACCGATGGCGCGGCTCGACCGGCTCTCCGTGTGGACGGCCGCCGGACTGGGTCCACTCCTCCAGCCGTGGGGGCTCGTGGCGGCCGGCGCGGCGACGGTGGTGAGCGCGGACATGTCCCAGGCCTCCTCCTACCTGACCTTGTTCGCGTACTGCGCCCTGGCCACGAGCAGTCTTCTCGCGATGGAGGTCTACATGGTGTTCGCCCCCGATTCGGCTCGTGTACGCCTCGGGAAACTGCGCACCTGGCTCGAGACGCACCAGGAGCCGGCGCTCGTGGCCGTGGCGCTGGTGGCCGGGGTGTTCCTGGTGGGGAGAAGCATCGACCAGCTGACGTCCTGAGACCTGCGTGACGTCCTGGAAGCCAGACGAGACCGTCACACCCCACCGGGTGCTTCGGCTGTCCCGGCGTCGTCGAGGAATTCGCGGAGGGCGAAGCCGACCAGAACGATCACCGCGATCCAGACCACAACCGCGATGGTCGGATAGCTCCAGGTGAACAGGACGATGGCGGCCACCGCGAGGATCGCCACCCCGATCCACCGCTTGAAGCGGTGCACGAACCGGCCCACCGGCCCCAGCCGCAGACCCGACGAAAGGGCCACACTCCGACCCGCACCGATGCCCTTGCTGAAGAAGTGACGGGTGAACACGGCTCCGCGAGAGGGGCCGACGAAGAAGGCACCCAGGCCCGTGACCACGGCCAGTGCCCCGACCGCCCGCACACTGGAGCGCAGGAACCGCACCAGAGCGTCGTAGACGGTGCCCGCGGCGTTCTCGTTGGCGCCGGGCGGCAGGTGGTCCAGATATACGGCGCGGAAGACAGTGAGGCCCACGCCGAGCACCACCATCGCGAGGAAGAACCCGATCGCGGCCCCGATCAGCGCTCGCCGGCGATGCGACGCCAGAAACACGCCTGCGGCAGCGATCAGTACGGCGATGACCGGCAGCCAGTTGCCGATGATCTGCAGTACGCGCAGATACGACTTGACCTTGCCGACGTCCTTGCCCTGCACGACCACGAAGTCCGTGTGGACCGCGGGGATCTTCGACGCGACCCCGAGCCCCGAGGCGACCAGTCGATCCTTGACCTGGGCGACGATGGGCCCGACATCGATCGCGACCGCATTGTCCTTCAGCTGCACGACACTGTCGCTGTTGCCGGTCAGCGCCTTGTTCACGGCGGAGTGAGCCCGGCGGTTGGCATTCGTCCAGGCCGTCTCGAAGGCGGAACTGGAGACCACGCGCTCAACGGTACGGCTCACCAGGTCCTTCAGTCCGTTGGTGATCGGGCCGTCCAGGTTGCCGATGAGGTCGGCGACCCGCGGCGGGACACCCTTCTGCGACGCCGCATCGCTCAGCTGCTTGACGAGTCCGTCGACGTCGATCCGCTGCAGCACGGCGCTGGTGACCCGGTTGGTCACCGCCTGCTGGACGTCGGGATCGGACGCGAGCGGCGCCATGGTGGCCACATAGCGATCGGTGTCCCGGATGATGCTGTTCGCCCAGACCGCGACCACCGCGAGGAGGGCCAGCAGGGACGCCAGAATGATCAGCAGGGCCGAGCCGAGCGCCCGCAACCGATGCTTCGACTCATGCCGGGTGTTCTCCAATTCGTTCACGCGGCGCCGCAGTTCTATCAGCTCGTCGTCGCGCCCGGGCCCCGGAGGAGCGTCGCTGCCTGTCATGGCTCCGAGGAGACCCCGGCGGAACCTGGCACGCGAGCCGGGGAAGCCCAGCGGAGTGACACGGCGTGCGCCTGTACATCGCCAGTGCTGCAATGTAACCAGAGGGCTCACACGCACAGAGGTGACCACCATGAGCGAGCAACTGGACGAAATGGGACCCATCGACTACATCGTGGTGGAGTTTCCGAACGATCACAGGACGGGGGAGGGCTTCCCGCTGCTGCTCGATCTGGTGGACAGGGGCATCATCCGCATCCTGGACCTGCTGTTCGTCAAGAAGGAGCAGGACGGCTCGGTGACCGCCCTGGAGATCTCGGACATCACTGGTGGCGAACCCCACGACCTCGCCGTCTTCGAAGGCGCCCGCTCCGGCCTGCTGGGCCAGGACGACGTGGAGGAGGCCGCCTCGGCGATCGAGCCGGGCAGCGCAGCCGGCCTGCTGATCTACGAAAACCTCTGGGCGGCGCCGTTCGCCACCGCACTGCGCCGCGGCGGCGCGCAGCTGGTCGCCTCGGGACGCCTGCCCGTGCAGGCCATTCTGGCCTCCCTCGAAGCGGCGGAGGCTGCGTCGTGAGGTGACGCGCAGGCACGGGACACAGGCGCACCTCGCCGACCCCGCGCCGCGGGCCCCGCGTCCCGGTCCCGTCGTGCCGCCGATGCGCGGGTCACATGAACAGGCCGCCGACACGTCGGGCGCTTCCATCGAGATGCCCTCCGAACAGGGCAATGGTCCAATGGAGACTGAGTCTTCCATCGACAGGGTGAGAGGCGATCACCATGCCGGAACTTCTTCGCGGGATTGCCCGTACCGCCGTGGTCGCGGGCACGGCGACCGCGGTGTCAAACCGGGTGTCCCGTCGCCAGCAGGGACGCTGGGCCGCCCAGGCAGCCCAGCAGTCCGCTTATCAGGAGCCCCAGGGTTATCAGCAGGCTTACTCGGCGCCTCCGCCCGAACCGGCGGCGCCCGCAGCCGACGACATGAGCAGCAAGATCGACCAACTCAAGCAACTCGGTGAGCTCAAGGCACAAGGCATCCTGACGGAGGCCGAGTTCGAGGAACAGAAGCGAAGGCTGCTGGCCTGACACCCGTCCTGTCACGTCGTGGCCCGGCCAGACGCTCGGCGACACACATGTGCGTCCTGGTAACTGACGACTGAGGTTCAGCGGGGACGAGCTTGTGCGCCTCGGTGTCCAGCAGCTGTTTTTGGCCTGCGCGGCCGTAACCCGGGCCCGCAGCCTGATCCGACCAGGTAACGCGCGAGCAACATGTTCCACGGCCTCGATGCAGGGTTCTCCGCAGGTTCCACCCATGCGGTCGCCCTGTGTCCGTTGCCCCAGGATGCGGACGTCGGAAACTGCGCCTTCACTCGGAAGCGACGTATCGACAGTGAGCAGAAGGGTCACGACGTGACGGGACGCGGACGACGCAGTGCAACGGTGGCCGGGGTGGTGGCGCTGCTCGCGGTAGGGGCGATGGGATGCTCGGAAGGCGGCGGTGACAACGCGTCGGACGTGGCCGGCCAGGCGGCTTCCGCCGCCGCGTCGGTGGGCTCCCGGGCGGCCGAGGCCCTGGAGTCGGCGACCGCCGAGGCCCGTCGCGAGCTCGACGCAGTCAAGGACGGCGCCGACGCCACCGACGACGTGACACTCGGCAAGCCGAGTATCGACAGCAGCAGGCGCGGCATCGTCCCCGTGACCGCCAAGAACATCACCGACTCCGAGAAGTCCTTTGTCATCCAGGTCAACTTCCGCGACGGCGCAGGCAATTTGCTGGACGTGGTCGTCATGACGCTCTCCGACATCGCGGCCGGCACGTCCGGCACCGGCACGGCCCGCAGCACACGTGAACTCTCCGGTACCGTGAAGGCCGAGATCGGCACCGCCGTACGCTACTGACGGCGCTGAGGCCGCCGGGCAACCAGACCACTCGATTCGCCCGTGCCGTCGCCCCCGCGCAGGCTGCTTGGAGCACCGGTCCCCCAACTCGCACACCTCACCCGCCGAGGTGATCCGCGCACCGCTTCCAGCGCACTTGCATCGGGCCGCAACGACAGCCCGGCCGGTCGACCGATTGGCCGACGGCGCGTCGGCCTTGCGCCCCCTCGTGCTCCTGGCCGAACCGATGCCCCCTTGCCCGATCGACGCCGATTCGCCACAGTTCGGAATCAGGCGATCACTCAACGCGAACGATCGAGGAGGGTTCATGACCTACAACCGCAGCGCTGCGCCCCGGCCCCCGTTGCCCGCCTCGCGCCGACTCACCATGGTCGGCGCCGCTGTGACTGCCGTCGGCGCGCTGCTGCTGGCGACCGCAACACCGGCAAGCGCCGAGGTGAAGTCCACCTGCGGCAGCTACATCTGCGTTGCCACCGCCTTCCAGGGGCGCGACTACGTCCAGGACATCACCGTCACGACCAAAGACGGCCTGCCGGGGACGCTGCGCGCCTTCGTCGGCGACTACCGGGGGAGCAAGGCGAACGTCTCGCGCTGGCGGTTCGTCGTCAACCGGGAGATCAGGGCCTATCCGAGGCTGGCCGTCTGCGGCGGCCTGGACCGCGGCGGCCGGGTCATCGAGAACCACTGCGTGATGATCCCTTGATGCCTGACGGGCGCGCCCGGGGCCACGCCCAGCGGGGTTCCCCGGTGCTGATGGCGGCGGCCGCAGAGAGAGCCGGCCCCGGGCGGCAAGGCGCCACCCTTGCGCGAACTGCGCCGCGCCGGCGCGACGGCAGGTGGTCTGAGACGCATGTATGCGTCACATCGCTGTAGGCCCCGCAGCGCTTGCAGGCGGGGGAGTGACGGATTCATGGAGCGTGGGGGGAGGCGTGAGCTGCAGTTGCGGTGCCGGCGGCAGCGGCGTCGGCGCTCGCGTCCCCGGTGCGGCGAAGGCTTCGATCATGGGACTCGCCGCTACGCCCCGGCCGGGGGCTCGACGCCCGTGGCCGGCTGCGGTCCGTCCCTTCACCGACCGAGGAGCAGAGATGAAAGCCGTCGTGATCAGGACGTTCGGAGACCCGATGGTCTGCAGGTCGTCGATGTGCCCGTGCCCGTTCCCGCGCCGGGGCAGGTGCTGATCGCCACGGAGGCGATCGGGGTGGGCGGCGTGGACGCCGTGATCCGCCGCGGAACGCTTGCCGCCTACGGCTTCCGGGAGGGCCATCTCCTCGGCAGCGAGGTCGCGGGAACGGTCACCGCGGTGGGAGAGGGCGTGGACGCCTCGTGGATCGGACGGCGGGTGTGGGCGTTCACCGGCCTGTCCGGCGGGTATGCCGAGCAGGCCGTTGCCACGGTCGAGGACGTCCTTGCGCTGCCCGACGGCTTGACCGGCGCCGACGCGGTGACCCTCGGTGGGTCCGGCGTGGTCGCCCGCTTCGCCCTGGACCGGGCCCGGTTCACGCCCGGCGAGACGGTGCTCGTGCGCGGTGCGGCGGGCAGCATCGGGATCACGGCGGTCCAGCTCGCAGCGAGGGACGGCGCGAGCGCGGTGGCGGTCACCACCTCGTCGGCGGAGCGCGGCGCCCGCCTGCGGGGCCTGGGCGCAACCATGTCCTTGACCGTTCCGGCGAAAACGGCACGGACGCGCCGGCGGGCTTCGATGTCGTGATCGACGTGGCGGGGGAACCCAGCTCCCCCTTTTCCTGGACAAGTTGAACTCCAACGGGCGGTACGTGGCTGTCGGTGTGGTCGCTGGACAACCGCCGGCGGACTTCGGCATGCGGCTGATGGACGCCTTCCGCAGATCGCTGTCGTTCGCCACGTTCAGCTCGGACACCGTGCCCAGCCCCGACCGGCAGGCCGTGCGATCGTCCCAGTTCGCCGATGCAGCGCGCGGGCACCTGCGCACGGTCGTCCACGAAGTGTTGCCGCTGGACAGGCGTTGCTGGCCCACCGAGAGATGGACACGGGGAAGGTGTTCGGCCGGGTTGTGCTCGCGCCCTGATGCGATGCTGGCTGCGGGTCCATGAAACGGTCCTTGCGCCCGGTGCACTGCCCGCCGCCTGGTGTTCCAGCCGCGGTGCGACGGTTCTCCAGACACTTGAAGCTGTCTCACCCGAGTGACATCGCGGCATCTCCCAGCACACCTCCGGCCGACACCGGAAGACTGCTGGCTCGGCGCGGCATTCGCATGTTCTTCGAAGTCCCCGCCGACCTGCTGGCCACCCCGAGCGCTACACGGACCAGGATCGGAAGGCCGTCCCAAAGCGCTCTGTCCTCTCGTGCGATAACGCCGTGCAAGTATCTAGCACAGGTGTTTCAACAACGGGCGGAGAGTCATGATGACCGACGGCATGCACGACCTCGACCGGGCACTGGTCCTGGGGCCCGGCGGGCGACTTGGCACCGCATGGACGGCCGGCCTGACAGCAGGCCTACGCGGCTTCGGGGTCGAGCTGGGTGATGCCGACCTCATCGTGGGCACCTCGGCCGGGGCGATCGTCGGCGCAGTCCTCGCCACCGGTCAGGACCCCGCCCGCCTCGCCACCGTCCCCGTCCGGCACTCCGCCGACGCCTCGTCCAGGCCGCGCCACCCCGACCCGGCAGTGATGGGCGCGGTGTTCGCCGTCCTCGGTGACCCGGGCGTGGACCCTGCCGATGCCCGTCGCCGGGTGGGCCGCATCGCTCTGGGAACTGTCGACGCGGAAGCGGAGAACCAGTTGATCGCCCAGCGCGCAGCCCTGATCGCCGCCGACGACTGGCCGCGACGCCCGCTGCTGATCCCGGCCGTTGACGCCGAGAGCGGCGAACCCATCGTGTGGGACGCCGCCGCGGGCGTCCCACTGGTTCACGCGGTCGCCGCGTCCAGCGCTTTCCCCGGTATCGAGCCCCCTGTCGCCATCAAGGGCCGCCGCTACCTGGACGGCGCCTTGCGAGCCGGCACCAACACCGACCTGGCGGGTGATGCCCGCACTGTGGTGGTGGTCGACCCGCTCGCCCACCGCCACCCACACCCCACGACTGACGGCGCCCACATCCTGGCCCCCGATCCGGCCGCGGTGCGCCTCCTGGACGCCGAGCACAGCGACCACGAAGCGTGGAAGGCGGCCTACCAGGCGGGCACGGCCCAAGCCGGCGCGGCAGCTGAGGGGCTACGCGCGCACTGGCAGCCTGCCTCGGCCCGCGGCTGAACAGTTCCGAACCGCTCTTCGCTTCAGCGAGAGCGGCCGCAGCCCCAAGAGCGCCGTCGAGGCCGAACGCACGTAAACCGGCGCCGGGCCTGATCGTCGAATCCACCGCCGATCAGTCTCACGAGACGCATCTCGGGCCGAGGAACCCGTGAAGGCGGCCTGACACCTGCCGTCCCATGCCGGGCAGCATCACCTACTCACCAGGGCGGCCCACAAGTAGCGGTTGGAAGAAGCCGGTCTCCCGCGGCATCCGCCATGCGGGGTCGACGACCCCGGCCTCCGCTGCAAGGTCGGCGAGCCGGTCCGGGGCCGTCTGCCCCAGTCGGTGGTCCGACGGACCTGGACGCGTCATCCTCCGTCCGCTGGAAGGAGTTGGACGGGAGGCGGCGCATGTTGGCGACGGCCGTGCGCAGGCTCAGGCTCCGGCGGGCGGTCTCGCGGCAGCGCGGGCGGTGGCGCGGGGGCTGATGTCGGTCCCGGTGACGCTGTGCTCGTGTGTCGTAGACCTCGCCGCATCCGCGGCCGCCGTTGCGGTACTCCTCGTTCTTTCGGCAGCCCCGCCCAGGCTGCCCCCGCTCGAGAGAGAGGAGGTCGGGCGCCCTGACGTCCAGGGATTTGCGAGCCCCGACGCTCTCGCTCGCAGTCGCTCACCAGGGGACTCGTCCCAACCTCCGGTGCCACCACCACCGCTCCGTCTCCGCGTCGCTCCCCGGCTCGGTGTGCGCGCGGAAGATCCGGTCCAGCTCGTTCATCGCCGACTGCAGTCCGCCGACGCGCGTGCCGGGGAGCTTCGAGGCAAGGCGGTCCAGGCTGTCCCGGGCCTCGAGATCACGCCGGAACAACTCCTCCCGGTACCGACCGGACGAGCCCCAGACCGACCAAGCGCCGGACGAGTCGCTCCCACACCTGCAGGTAGTAGAGCAGAGCACTCCCGCTGAAGCCCCTCGCCAAGTGAGGTGCTCGGGGTGGCGAGCCGGACAGCGTGGCCTCATCCCTGAGTGCACGTGCCGGACTGCGGATCGGCCGATGCAGCACGCGGACACCGCCCGAGTCCCCGCCTTTGAACGCGCCACTTCGGTGGACACCCAGAACTCCTGGGCCTGGAATGTTCGTCATCGCCGGTGTCGGCCAGCGACTGATCTAGGGGCCCTCCGCGGCAGCCGTTGTCGCCGGATTGCTGCTCGTGGGGTTCCGGGTGGGCGTCGTTCTCCGCTCTCGGTGGCCTGGGTCAACCGGCCACGCCGGTGGGTCCCCACCTACCTGCGCACGGGGGAGAGAGGGCGAAGCGTGGACGCAGTGGCACGCCCGTAAGGTGCTATGAGGGCTGGCCGCAGCCCCGAGTCGAGTGCGGCCCAGCGCCTGAGCCTGTTCTTCAAGGTGTCTGCCTCGCGACGTCCGCGTTGTCGATGATCCAACCGCGTTTGTCAGACCGTCTCGGTACGGTCGGTGCATGAGAGCTACGGCAACTTTCACCGTCAAGGCGTTCGTCCCGACTGAGCTGAAGCCCGAGCCTGCCGTGTCCACCGGGCTGCCGGTAGGGGTCGCGACCATGGAGAAACACTTCGAGGGAGAGGTCGTGGGACGCTCGGCGACCCTGTTCACTGCCGCGTTCGACCAGTCGACTGGCGTCGGCACCTACGTGGCCATGGAGTCGTTCGAAGGCTCGCTGCAGGGACGGCAGGGGTCCTTCAATTTCGTGCACTCGGCGACAACATCCGGCAGCGACCGTACAGCGGAGTTCTTCACCATCGTGCCTTCAAGCGGCACCGGCGAGCTGGCCGGGATCTCCGGGGCCGGAGGGTTGGCCGTTGACGCTGACGGCACGCATCGCATCTGGTTCGACTACCAAGTCGGCTGAACGGCGAGGTCTTGTCGGCCTCGAACTATGACTCGATCATGATCGCCCGAACGAGGATTGCGGACCGCGTCGGCTACGGCCATGCATGCCTTCCTTCCCTGACCCGACGCGGGCCCGGACGACTGCCCGACCCGTAGCGAGGTCCTGCCGGAGAAGGCGGTCCACGTGTCCGAGCATTCCGGGCGCTGTGTGCCGGCCGAGGGCACCTGGTACAGCCAGTGGGGTCGGTCGGCGGCGATCATGTGGGCCCGGACGGTCGGTAGCAAGTGCGGAACGTGAGGATCCTGCGCTGCCGGTGCGCGCAGTCGTCAGCCGGCCCCTCAGGTCTTCCCCTCGCCGGTCAGGGCTGGATGTTCTCCAGGTCTTCCAGGAGGCTGGGGTGCTTCGGCTCCCAGCCCAGAACCGCCGCGTCGAGCGCGTGCACGGCCGACCAGCGCTGTGCGCTGTCGCCCGGGTAACCGGACACACCGGTCCGCCGTGCGACGTCAGTCAGTTGGCCGGCGAACCCGCCCTTGCCCTGGTTGTGCACGGTGCGCGGCAGGCGTACGGTCGCGCTCCGCACCGCGCGCGAAGACAGTCCCAGGACGGCCATGATCGCGCGACCGCGACACCCGACGGACCCCGTCGGCCGGCACCGGGTCGGCATCGACGGATACGCGGCCGGACACGGAGGGCGTACCCGAGACAGTGACGAAGGGACGGTCGCTGCCGATGTGTTTCTCGCCGATGGCCGCGAGGGCGGCACTCTCCTCCGCGATCCCCTTTGCGAGGGCGTCGGGGCTGCTGAAGTCGTCGGCGAACGCCAGGTGGATCATCCCGTCGGTCCGGGCGACGCCGGCGAGGGTGTCCAGGTCGGCGAGAGCTCCTCGGAGCGGCTCGGCACCGGCCGCTTCGGTGGCCCGCGCGGATGTGTCGGAGCAGGGCGCGGTGCTCACACGGATGCCCACGCCGTTCGTGCTCTTCAAGCCGTCTGGAGGGGCTCCGGCTGGCAGAAGTCGGGGCCCTTTTGCCTGCGCGCGCTGAGCGGTTCGGTGGTGGAAGCCGATCGATTCGTACGTGAGTACTGGGTCACGTACCCAGTCGTAGCGGCGACAGGGCGCCCGGGTGCAGTCCGCGCGTCGCGGCCTGCCGCGTCGCGCTGACGGTCGGTGTGACGCAAGGAGGTTCCCGAGCCGGAGCAGGCAGTTCGACACGCGGCCCGACCTGCCGAACAGCCCGCGTTCAGGATGCGTTCGAACTCTCTGTGACACGGTCGAGGACTCAGCTGCCGCGGGCTGCCGACTCATCTGACAGGGCGCTCGCATTCGACCGGACAGGAGACGTTCCAGTTGGAGAATTCGGAGGTCCTCACCGACCTCGACGTGGCGGGCACGTCGAGTACGACCAAGTCGGTGATGAAGAAGCTGCCCGAAGTCACGCTGGCGTTCTGGGTCATGAAGATCGCCGCGACGACCCTGGGCGAGACGGCGGGCGACCTCTTCGCGCAGACCCTGAAGCTGGGCTACTTCCTCACCACGATCTCACTGTTCGTGATCTTCGTGGTGACGCTGGTGGTGCAGCTGCGATCCAGCCGCTACAACCCGTTCTTCTACTGGGCCGTGATCTTGTCGACGAGCATGGCAGGCACCACGATGTCCGACTTCATGAACCGCGACGCCAGCTCCGAGTACCTCTCGGGCGGCGTCGCGAAGCTGGGCTGGGGCCCGCAGGGCCTCGGCCTCGGATATCCCACCGGAGCGGCCCTTCTCATCTCGATCCTCCTGGCGATCTTCCTCGCCTGGAAGCTGAGCGGGACGACGTTCCAGATCCGCGACATCGTCACCTTCAAGGGCGAGGCCCTCTTCTGGTCGGCGATCCTCGTGTCCAACACTCTCGGCACTTCCATGGGCGACTTCCTCTCCGACAGTTCCGGCCTCGGCTACGCCGGCGGCGCGCTGCTCGTGACGGGGATGCTCGCCGTGCTCGTAGCGCTGATGCAGGTGCCCGCGGTGCCGAACGTGCTGTTGTTCTGGATCGCGTTCGTCCTCACCCGTCCGCTGGGTGCCACCGCCGGCGACTTGCTCACCAAGCCGACTGCCAAGGGCGGCCTTGATCTCGGCACCGCGGGATCGTCCGCCGTCCTGCTCGCCGCCCTCTTCGGCTTGATGGCCTACGCCCATGTGCAGGAGCGTCGCTCCACCGGCCGGCCGGCTTAAGAGGTCGCTCGCGGAGGCGGGCCCGGCTGGGAGCGTCCGGATCGCAGGTCGCCAGCACCCTCATAGGCCGGGCGGGCGATGCGCGGCCCAGCACGGTGACACCGCCGTCCGGCCTCTTGCGTCCGGTCAGGCCAGCGCGTTCACCGCTGCTGCGAAGAGGCGGGGCAGGCGTGCGGCGGTGGGCATGATGCGTGAAGCCAGTGCCGGTTGCTGGCGTGCCCGCACCAGGAGGTCGGTCAGGAGCCGGTGCTGGCGGGTCGCGCGGCACCAGTCGGTCTCGTACCGGCTGGGTGTGCCGCGGCGCAGGTTGGCGACCAGGGCTTCGGCACCGGTGAGGGCGAGAGAGATGCCCTCACCGGTCAGCGCGTCGGTGTATCCAGCGGCGTCGCCGACGAGCAGTACCCGTCCGTGGGTGCGGGTGCGGGCCCGCTGGCGCAGCGGTCCCGCGCCGCGTACTGCGGTGACGGCCCTCTCGGAGGGGAGGCGGGCCGCCAGTTCGGGGAAGCTCTCGAGTTGGGTGCTGAAGGGCGCTCGCCGGGTCGTCAGCAGGGCGACGCCGACGAGTGCGGGGCCGAGCGGAGTCACGTACGCCTCTGCGTAGGGTCCCCAGTGCACTTCGACGTAGGAGGACCAGGGAGGCACCGCGTAGTGGCGGCGCAGGCCGTATCTGGCTGCGGCGCTGGTCTTCACCTCCAGGCCGAGCGAACGGCGCAACGGTGAGTGGAGTCCGTCGGCGGCGACCAGCCACCGTGCGCGCAGGCCCGTACCGGGTACGGTCACGCTCGTCGTGTCCTGTCGTACTTCCCTCACCTGCAGGGGCAGTACGGATACACCTGCGTCCACGACGGCTTGGTGCAGGGCACTGTGCAGGTTGGTGCGGCGCACGCCGCGGCCGGGGCCATGCCGAAACGCGGCCTGCACCTGGCGGTGGCCCTGGATGTAGCGGATGCCGGTGATCGGGTGGCCGGGGACCTCCAGGCCGAGCGCGCCGAGGGCTCGGACGGCGCCGGGCATCAGGCCCTCGCCGCACGCCTTGTCGACCGGTGTCCGACGTGGCTCAGCCACAAGGGTGTCGAGACCGGCGCGCACGGCGTGCAGTGCGGTCGCGAGACCGGCTGGACCGCCTCCGACGATCAGCAGGTCGTGGCCGCCGCTCACGCGGGCACCGCCGAGGCGAGGGCGGTGTTCTCGCAGCGGATACGGACGGCGAGCAGCAGTGCATTGGCCGCGGTGAACGCGGCGGCGGTCAGCCAGGCGCAGTGGACCAGTGGCAGGGCGGCGATCTCCACGACGACAGCCAGGTAGTTGGGGTGACGTAGGAACCGGTAGGGCCCGGCTCCGACCAGGCGTGCTCCGGGAACGACGATGACCCGTGTGTTCCAGTACGGCCCCAGAGTGCTGATGCACCACCAGCGCAGCGCCTGCGCCATGATCACGAGCGCCAGCATGGGCCACCCGAGAGCGGGCAGGAACGGCCGGTGGGCGAGCGCACATTCGGCAAGGCAGCAGGCGAGCAGACCCGTGTGCAGCACGACCATGACCGGGTAATGACCGCGGCCGTGCTCCACACCGGCGCGAGAAAGGGTCCAGATGGCGTTGCGCCGAGCGACGACGAGTTCGGCGATGCGCTCGGCCGTGACGGCCAGGACGAGAAACGTGTACCAGGGCATGAGATCACTCACCAGCGCAGCAGGACGACTTCGGAACAAAACCCCGGCCCCATCGCCAGGAGCAGCCCCCACGTGCCGGGCTCCGGTCGATTCGACTCCCAGGTCTTTTGGAGGATGTGAAGCACTGAGGCGGAGGACATGTTCCCCACCGTTGCGAGCGAGTGCCAGGCGGTGTTCAGCGCGTCACAGGGCAGGTCGAGGGTGTCGGCCATGGTGGAGAGCACCTTGGGGCCTCCTGGGTGGCATACCCAGCTTCCGATGTCGTCCGTGGTGAGGCCGTGGTCGGCCAGGAAGGCACGCAGGTGCCGGCCGAAGTGGCCCCGGACGATGTCGGGAACACCGGCGTCGATCACGACGCGGAAGCCGGTGGGGCCGATGTCCCACCCCAGGAGCTGTTCGGTGTCCGGATACAGGTGGCTGCGTGTGGCGACCACGAAGGGTCCGGCCCCGTCCGGCCCGGCGCTGCCCGAGCCGCGCGCCACGAGCGCTGCCGCGCCATCACCGAACAGGGCGCCGGCGACGAGGTTGGCGCGGGAGTCGTCGTGCCGCTGAAGGGTCAGTGAGCACAGTTCGATGCTGAGGAGTACAGCGGTGTCGGCGGGGTGCCCTCGCAGGTAGTCGTGCAGCCGGGCGAGTCCTGCCGCGCCCGCCACGCACCCCAGGCCGAACACCGGGAGTCGTTTGACGTCGGGCCGCAGCCCCAGGCGACCGGCCAGCCGGGCGTCGAGCGAGGGAGCGGCGATGCCGGTGATGGAGGTGCACACCAGCAGATCCACGTCGGCCGGTTCGAGCCCGGCCTCCTGCAGTGCGCCGACGAGGGCTTCCTCGCCCAGTTCAAGTCCGGCGGCCATCCACGCGTCGTTGCTCTGCCCGAAGTCGCCGAGGTCGGGGTACCGCTCGATCGGCAGGGCGAGATGGCGTGTGCGCACACCGGCGGATGCGTGGAGGCGGCGCAGCAAGGCGCGATCGGCCCCGGCGGGCAGGCACAGGTCACCGATGGCCTCAGTGAGGTCGTCCTGGGCGTACCGATACGGCGGGAGCGCGGTGCGGATCGCTGTGACCGCGGTCGCCGGGCCGAGCGGAGGTGTTCGGGACGGCGCGGTGGGCAGCGGAAGGGCGTCGTCGACAATCGCAGTGACACGCATGCCGGTAATGCCTCCTGTTGCCGGTTTCTCCCGTAACTTCCCTGTGTGTCTCTACACGCACCCCATGCCCTTACGTCCACGACACGCCGGATCCCGGCGTTGCTGCGCTCCTGCCACCTGGAGCCGGCGGTCGCGGTGACGGTGTTCGTGACCGCGCTCGCCGTGGCAGCGGACCGCGGGGCGGCGGGCTCTGTAGCGGTGGCCGCGGCCGTGCTGGCCGGCCAGCTCTCGGTCGGCTGGTGCAACGACGCGGTCGACGCCCAGCGCGACACGGTCTGCAAACGCCGCGACAAGCCGGTGGCCACCGGTGAACTCCCGCCTCGGGCGGCGGCTGTCGCGGCCGGGACTGCTCTGGGGCTGTGCGTACCGCTGTCGCTGCTGAGCGGCGCCGCCGCCGCAGTGGCGCATCTGGGCATGGTGGCTTTCGGCTGGGCCTACAACCTGGTGTTCAAGCACACGGTGCTCTCGCCGCTGCCCTACGCCGTGGCCTTCGGATCGCTGCCGGCCTTCGTCACCCTTGGTATGCCGTCGCGGTCGTGGCCTGCCTGGTGGGCGGTGACGGCCGGGGCGCTGCTGGGTGTGGGGGCGCACCTGGTCAACGCGCTTCCGGACATCGAGGACGATCTCGGGACCGGTGTCCGCGGGCTGCCACAGCGGCTGGGCCGTGGAACCTGCCGGTGGCTGGCCCCGTTCGTGATGCTGACAGCCATGGGTGTGCTTGTCGCAGGCCCGCCCGGAGCGGTGGGCGGGTTGAGCGGGGTACTGGCGGCGTTGGCCGGGGCCGTCGCGGTCGCGGGGACGGCGGTGCCGTCGGACATCCGGAGCCGGTGGCCGTTTCGGGCGGCGATCATCGTGGCGGGCATCGCCGTGGCGCAACTGTTGCTGCGGGGCTCGGACGTGGCCTGAACCCTCGGCAGCGTCGTTGCCGCTCTGGCGGTGGCTACAGGCCGGGAGCGCTGAATCCGTTGAGGGCCCACAGCGCGGCCGAGTACCACAGCAGTCCGATGAGGCCGAACAGGAGGCTTCCGGCGGCGGGGAGCGTCCAGCCGGGCAGGCGGCGGCTGCGCACCACGAGGACCTTGGCGACGAAGGCCCCGTACAGCGCGCAGCCGGCTGCCGAGTGGAGGAAGACCCGGGTGTTCGTCGTTTCCACGCCATAGGTACGGACGCAGTGGTAGGCGATCGGTACCGACAGCAGGAAGGCGGCCCATCCCAGGATGCGGTGCGAGGTGCGGACGTGGCGGGGCGCCGCTGCGAGGCCGGGGAGCCGGCCGTACATCCACAGGGCCAGCAGAAGTTGGACGAGCGCGAGGGCGAAGAGGGCGCTGCCGAGGCGGGCCTTGAGGGTGACCGCTGCGGCGCCGTGCGCGCCGAACAGACCCGTCGTGTACTGCGGGCTGTGGTGCCTGCCGGTCACCCAGACAGCCACCGCCACACACACCGGCACGGCAACGCCCAGCGCGACGGCGGCAGCCCGGGCGGGAGAGTGCCGCCGGGGGGCTCGACGATCGGTTCCGGCTGCCACGTCGGCTGACCCATCGTGCGGTCGTCGCCGGGTCAGCTCAGGTCCACCTTGTTGCCACTGACGCCCAGTACGTACCACTCGGCACCGAACTGGTCGAGCGCCTGGCCGTTCGTGTCGCCCGGCTTGGAGTCTCCCGCGTAGCTGTACAGCGGGTGCCCGTGGTAGGTGACCTGCGTCTTGCCGTCGGACCGCTTCGACGTTCCCAGCAGGCTGGACTTCGCCGAGCCGCCGACCGAGGGCGCCCCGGAGGTCAGCAGCGGCGGCCAAGCCGCTGCGCACGGCCCTGTGCAGGTCGAGGTTGTCGATTTGTCCGCCTCGAACAGGTACAGGGTACGGCCCTTCCCGTCGACCAGAATCGTGCCGAGCTTGCCGGCCGAGGCGGTCTTCACCATGGCCTGCGCACCGGTCGGCGCACTGCTCGCCGCTCCGTACGGGCCTGCGCTCCGACCCGGCGCGCTGCTCGTGGCCGTACTCGACGGTGTCGCCGATGACGAGGAACCGCCGTCACTACTGGAACAGCCACTCGCGACAGCGATCGTCACCAGCGCGGCCGTCCACACTGCGGCCAGGCGGATACGCCTCATCACCACTCCACCACTGGTCGGTAAGGGGCCCGACGTACGTGGGGCCGATGAACGCATATTCCCCACGATCCTCGGCGCTTTGTGCCCCACAACGCCGAGTTTCACTGAGATGGGCCGGTGCGCGGCAGCAGAGCGCGCATCAGCCTCTGGACCCGCAGCCCTCCCTCCCACGCGTGACGACGAACCACTCGCCGTGCCCCATGGAGGGCTACGGTGTCGCGTGTCGCCCGGCGCCTCGCGTGGTCTCCCAGCCAGCCGATTGCCCGTACGAGCTACTCACACCGCTGCGGCGCGCTGACCTCCCGCGCCGGCACCCATGGATGCCGCAGATCGTGGGCCTGCGCCAGGCCGTGCAGCTGCGGGGGCGGCCCGAGGACCTGGAACTCGCCTGAACCAACCAGACCTCGATGCGGCATCCAGGCAGCGAAGAAACTTGCACGGAGGGGCCTTCGGCGGGACCGTGGAAAGGTGTTCCGTCGGCGGGTGTGGCCGCATGCCAGGGCCGCGTTTGCCAAGACGCGCGGAAGGCTGAGGGCAACGCAAACGGTGACACTCATTCCGCTCGTGGTCATGTTGCCCGCGCCGGCGGCTGCGGTCGGCACGCTGCGCGAGACGTTGTGCGCCGTCGTGTGGGTGGTCCTGGTCATCACCGCACTACCGGCATACCGGCCGCTTCCCTCCTTCGGTGACCAGGTTGGAGGAAGACCCGCTGGTGGGCGGGGAGATCTACGCGGCGGTGGCCTCGCCCTGCGGTGCGCGTCTGCTCATGAGGGACGACATCACCGCGCTGGTGGCCCGTAGGGCCAACTGAAAGGAAGGCATTCCATGACGCAGCCCACCGGCCATGCACCCGTCGTGGTGGGAACCGATGGCTCAGGAGCTTCCGAATTCGCCATGCGCTTCGCCCTGCATGAGGCACAGCTGCGCAGTACCAGCGTGCGTGCCGTGTGCGCATACGATTTCACCGTCACCAGGGCGACTGTGTCCGGCTGGCTGACCGTGCCGGATTCCTACGATCTGGACACGCAGATACGGGACGCCACCTACGAGTCCATTGCACACACGGTGGAAGAGGCCAGGCAGGAGTTGGGCGGCTCTCCCGTCGAGGTGGAGATCAAGGTGGAGCCGGGTCGTCCCGCGCAGGTCCTGCTGGAGGCGAGCGCGGACGCCTGCCTTCTGGTCGTGGGCAGCAGAGGCTCTGGAGCGTGGGGACGCCTCACCCTGGGTTCCACCAGCACCGAGGTCGTGCATCACGCACACCTCCCAGTCGTCGTCGTGCCGTCCAGGACACAAGCGGAACCAGCCTGACGCACGTCGATGGCGCGCCTGGTCAGGGACCGGCATGTCGAACTGCTGTCGCAGCGAGCGAAGGCTCACGTCCAGCATGTTCTTACCGCCATCGCGGCCCACCTCGAACGGTCCCGCAGCGCTGCGGCGTCCTGCCGCAGCTGCCCCTCATACCGGCCTTGGCTGTCGTGGATGATCGCGGACGCGTTCACCGGCTCGAGCTCGGGCGGCTGGGTGCTGTCGGCGCCGTCCGCGGCCGGCTGTGACAGGTTCTGGCCCTTCCGGCAGGAGCCCGCTCCCGGGAGGGGCGCGCGGTGAGGGCGGGCCGCGGCTGGAGAAGGGCTGCGGTGTCGGCGCCCACCCCCGCCCGTCCCGCCCGTGGCGTCGCGGTCCACGGCGCCGACGGTGAGCACGGCCGGGGCGCACCCCGGGGGAACTGATGGGGCCATGGTGCGGGCCGTTGTGCGGAGGCGATGGCGAAGATGTCTGTGCGGCCGCGGCCATCGGGTCGGTGTAGTCGCGGTCGGGCTCCAGGGCCGGCGCCTTGCCGCTTGCCTCTCCTGGTCCATCGAGGCCCCCTTTTTTTTTGCGTCAGCGCGCACATCCTGTCCGCCGGGCTGTCCGTCGGGCAAGGGCATTCCCGGCCTCGGGTCGAATTTGTTAAGCGCCTTGACAGATTGCTCGCCGCTGGCGACCGTACCTGGAGCACGACGCACACGTACCGGCCAACCGCACCGCATGCACCTCTGGGACCACAGGTCCACCGGACTACGGGAGCACATGGATGCCGTCGAAGCTCACACCCCGCCGCCTCACCCTGCTCGCCTCCGCCCTGACGCTGGCCTCGGCCGCGCTCACCTTGGCCGGCCCCCCGGCAAGCGCCGGCACCGCGCCCGGAAGCATCGACTTCTCGGCACGAAACCAGCGCATCGACGGCTTCGGCGTCTCGCAGGCCTTCCAGCGCGCCGCCGTCATCCACGGCCTGAAGGGCCTGTCTGCCGAGAAGGGCGACGAGATCGTCAAGCTGCTCTTCTCACGGGAGAACGGCGCGGGCCTGAGCATGCTGCGCCTCGGCGTCGGCTCGTCCACGGACGAGGTGTACGACCACATGCGGACCATCGCCCCGAACGCGCCCGCGAGCCCCGACGATCCGCTGACGTACACCTGGGACGGAAACGACGGCGGTCAGGTCTGGCTCGCCAAGGAGGCCCGGAAGTACGGGGTGAAGCGGTTCATCGCGGATGCGTGGAGCGCCCCCGCGTACATGAAGGACAACAACTCCGACTCGAACGGCGGCACCCTGTGCGGAGTCGTCGGCACCGACTGTGCAACCGGCGACTGGCGCACCGCCTACGGCAAGTACCTCGCCCAGTACGTGAAGTTCTACAAGCAGGAGGGCATCCGCATCACCGACCTGAACTTCACCAACGAGCCCGACTGGAAAGCGTCGTACGCCTCCATGCTCTTCACCCCCGCACAGGCCGCCGATGCGGTCAAGGCGATCGGCCCGGTGCTGCGCGCCGAGGCCCCCGGCACCAAGCTGTACTGCTGCGACAGCTTCGGCTGGAACCAGGGGAAGGCGTACGCGGCCGCCATCGCGGCCGACCCGGCCGCCGAGAAGGAGGTGGCCGCGTACAGCGCACACGGCTATGCCTCCGCCGCCACCAGCCCGCTGATCGACAGTGCCAAGCCGGCGTGGATGTCGGAGTGGGCCGGCAGCGGCGTCTGGCCGAGCAAGTGGGACGACGGCACGAACGCGGCCGGACTGTACGTGGCCGAGAACATCCACAACGCCCTCGCCCAGGCTGACGCCTCCGCCTACCTCTTCTGGCTCGGCGCCTCGATCGGCGACACCGGCGCGCTCATCCGTATGGACGGAGACAGCTACATGGTCTCCACACGGCTGCGGGCGATGACCGCGTTCAGCCGGTTCATCCGTCCCGGCGCAGTGCGCGTGAATGCCTCCTCCGGCGACGAGGCGGTGCTCGCGTCGGCGTACCGGAACACGGACGGGACAGGCGTGGCCGTCCTCATCAACACCGGTACCCAGTCCACGACGACGGACATGGCTCTGAAGGCCGCGAAGGGACAGCGGGTGACCGGATACGTCACAGACGGCGATCACGACACGACGGCGGTGGAGGGACTCGCACAGGTCGCACACGGACACCTGACGGCGAAGCTCCCGGCCCGCTCGGTCGTCACCGTGGTCCTGGATCGGGGCCCGCCCCAGGGCTGACACCACTCCGCATGGAGATACGACCGTGTCGGTGCAGGGCGTCGCGGGCCGGCCCCACTGCTGCACCCCGCACCGCCGAACTTGCGGTGCAGCACCGTCCTCGCCTTCGACGCCGTACGTACCGGAAGGATCCGCCCGACATGACCAGCAGCAAGCCCGGAGCCGTCGAGGGCGCCCTCGGCATCATGACCCTTCAGGTGGCGGCGTCATGACCACCGACGGAATCGACCCCGCCTGGTTGCCCGACGAGGCACTGCGCGGCGTGGGGACACGGCGGGTGTGCGTGCGTGGCGAAGGCATGCTCGTCGACACCGTACGGGCCGAAGTCGGCCGTGCCGGCCGGGTGTTCGGTGGCACCGATGACGCGGATGAGGGGGCGTGCGACCTGCTGCTGAAGGTGGCCGCCGACGGTGACCAAGGTCCCGAGGGGTTCACGCTGACACGGACCGCGCGGAACACCACCGTCACCGCCGCCGCCCCGGCCGGGCTCCTTTACGGCTTCTTCCATGTCGTACGGATCGGCGAGGCCGCGTTCACGGCAGGCCCCGACGAGATCCACCGCCCCGCTCTCACCCTGCGCATGCTGGACCACTGGGACAACGTCGACGTGCACCCCGTGATGGGGCAGGTCGAACGAGGCTATGCAGGCGGCTCGCTGTTCTGGCGGGACGGACGGGCGCGAGGTGACATCTCCAGGATCCGCGCATACGCAAGGCTGCTCGCCTCCTGCGGCATCAACGCGCTCGCGGTCAACAACGTCAACGTCCACGCGACCGAGACCCGCCTGCTCACTGAACGGTTCGACGAAGTGGCCGCCATCGCGGAGGCGTTGCGGCCGTACGGCATCCGAACCCACCTCTCGGTGAACTTCGCCGCACCCCTCCTGCTCGGCGATCTCGACTCCGCCGATCCGCTCGACGAGGGTGTGCGTGCGTGGTGGCGCGCGGCGGCCGACCGGGTCTACGCGCGGGTCCCCGACTTCGGTGGCTTCGTCGTCAAGGCCGATTCGGAGGGGCAGCCGGGCCCGTTCGCCTACGGGCGCAGCCACGCCGACGGCGCGAACCTCCTGGCCGACGCGCTCGCCCCGCACGGCGGCACCGTCCACTGGCGGGCCTTCGTCTATGACCACCGACAGGACTGGCGCGACCGCTCGACGGACCGGGCACGCGCCGCGTACGACCATTTCGCCCCGCTGGACGGCCAGTTCGCGGACAACGTCATCCTTCAGGTCAAGCACGGGCCGATGGACTTCCAGGTACGCGAACCCGTCTCGCCCGTGATCGGCGCCCTGTCCCGCACCCGCGTCGCCGTCGAGTTGCAGGTCACCCAGGAGTACACGGGCCAGCAGCGGCACGTGTGCGCGCTCGCGCCGATGTGGTCCGAGGCACTCGCCTTCCGGCCGGAGGGGGAGGGCGGCCCCACCGTCGGCCAACTGGCTGCCGGCGGCGGACTGGTGGCGGTGGCGAACGTCGGTGACGACCCCTTCTGGACCGGCCACCCCCTTGCCCAGGCCAACCTCTACACCTATGGCCGCCTCGCCTGGGATCCGATGGCTGATCCATATCAACTTCTGGAAGAGTGGACGGAGTTGACGTTCACGCCGGATCGCACGGGGGACCCCGAGCGGTTGCGCTCGGGGCTGCGGGCGGTGCTGCACGGTTCCTGGGCCACGTACGAGAAGTACACTGCGCCCCTCGGCGTCGGCTTCATGGTGCAGCCCGGACACCACTACGGGCCGTGCGTCGACGGCTACGAGTACAGCCCTTGGGGGACGTACCACTTCGCCGACCGCGACGGCATCGGCGTCGACCGCAGCCGGGCCACCGGCACTGGATACGCGGCGCAGTACGCGAAGCCGTGGGCGGACACGTACGAGCGGGTGGAGAGCTGCCCCGACGAGCTGCTGCTCTTCTTCCACCATGTGCCGTACAGCCATGTGCTGCACAGCGGCAAGACCGTCGTGCAGCACATCTACGACACCCATTTCGAGGGAGTCGAGGAGGTCGAGGCCGCCCGCGAGGCCTGGGCCGCGCTCGCCGGTCTGGTCACGCCCGCCCGGCACACCCGGGTGACCGAGTTGTACGAGGAGCAGCTGCGCTGCGCCCGCGAATGGCGGGACCAGATCAACAGCTACTTCCTGCGCAAGTCCGGGGTGCCGGACGCGCACGGCAGGCGAATCCACTGAAGCCTCGGCTACCGCAGTTGAAGGAGGTGCGACGCCCAGCGGGGCGAGTCGTAAGTGAGAAGGCAGAGCGGGCGTATGCCGTCCCGCGTGACCCGGTGTGCGGTCTCGACGGGGCGTGTGCGACAACGGGCCGCCGAGCCCGTGTCGGTCGAGGACCCGGCGCGCCACCTCGTCCGGGCCGCCTCGTCCAGGCGGGTCGCCACGTACCAGGCTGCCGGCCGGCGAGTCACCGCCGCGCAAACAGCGCGGCACCCCCGAAGCCCGCCGCTCCAGCCCGCCGAAACGACGCACCCCGTGCGCATCCGCGACCAGCGTGACCAAGGACTCTTGAGAATTTTTCCGGTAACGTCGCCGCAACCCAGAGCCGCACCCGAACCGCCGGCAATGGGTGCCGCGCGTGAGGGAGTTGGCTCCCCAGACCCGTGTGAGGTGTCCGTGCCCGCCGTCGATCTGTCTCTCGATCAGCTCAAACGTCACCGCCCACCCCTCGACGAACCCGCCGACTTCGACACCTTCTGGCAGACCACCCTGAAAGGCGCCGAGCATCCGCAGCCGGTCGTCAGCGCCGAAAGGATCGACAGCGGGCTGCGGCTCGTCGAGACATGGGACGTCACGTTCCGCGGATTCGCCGGCGACCCGGTCAGAGCCTGGTACACGCGGCCTGCCGGCACGGACGGTCGGCTCTTGCCCGCCGTCGCGGAGTTCGCCGGGTACGGGCGCGGACGCGGCCTCCCGCACGAGCGGCTCACCTGGGCGAACGCCGGATACGCACATCTGCTCATGGACAACCGCGGACAGGGCGACCAGTACGGCAACGGCGGTGCCACCCCCGACCCGCACGCGAGCGCGCCCGGTGGCCCCGGCGCCATCGTGCGCGGCATCCTCGACCCGCACGACCACCACTACCGGCGGCTGATCACCGACGCGGTGTGCGCCGTCGCCGCGCTGCGCGTGCTGCCCGGAGTCGCCGCGGACCGGGTCGCCGCCGTCGGCAACAGTCAGGGTGGGGGAGTGGCCCTCGCCGTCGCCGGACTCGTCCCGGACCTGGCGGCCGTGCTGGTCAGCGCGCCGCTGCTGTGTGGCATCCGGCGCGCCCTGGACCTCACCGACGACGGGCCCTACGGAGAGGTCGCCGCCTATCTGGCCGTGCACCGGGGCGCCGAGAAGGCCGCGTACCGGACGCTGGCGTACGTCGAGGGGATCTCCTTCGCTCGCCGGGCGTACGCTCCCGCCCACTTCGGGGTCGGCCTGCGCGACACGGTCTGCCCGCCCAGTGGCGCGTACGCCGCATACCACCGCTACGGCGAGCTGACCGGGCAGGATCCCGCGCGGGAGATCCACGCGTATCCGTTCAATGGGCACGAGCACGGGGACGCCACGCATACGCGGCGGCAACTTGCCTGGCTGCACTCGGTGCTGGACGGCGGGCAGGCGTAGGTTCGAGCTCCCACGTTCGACGGGCCGGACGGACGCTGCCGCGACGGTGAGCAGGTCGGTGGCATGTTCTACGCTTTCCGGAAGATGTGCGGAAACTTTCCGGACGCAGCGCTACGGAGGTGGGGACGGTGGCCCGGGACGGCACCCAGCGCAGGACAGCCACGCGGAGCTCGGACGGGCCGGCCAAGGTGACGATCACCGAGATCGCGCGGGAGGCCGGGGTCTCCGTGCCGACCGTCTCGCGGGTCGTCAACGGACGTTCGGACGTGTCGCCGGCCACCCGGGCGAGGGTCGAGGACCTGCTGCACCGGCACGGCTACCGGCGCCGCCCGCCCGCGCCCGGGGCCCGGGCGGTCCTGCTCGACCTGGTCTTCAACGACCTGGACAGCCCCTGGGCCGTGGAGATCATCCGCGGGGTCGAAGAGGTCACGCACGAGTCGGGTGTGGGGACGGTGGTCTCCGCGATCCACAACCGGGCGGGCGCGGCCCGGCAGTGGATGACGAATCTACGAGCCCGCGCGTCCGACGGAGTGATTCTGGTGACCTCCGTCCTGGAACCGACACTCCACGACGAACTGCGGCGTCTGGGCGTGCCGCTGGTGGTGATCGACCCGGCCGGCTCGCCCGCGTCGGAGGAACCGACCATCGGCGCCACCAACTGGGCGGGCGGCATGGCCGCGACCGAACACCTGCTGGGTCTCGGACACCGCAGGATCGGCTTCATCGAGGGTCCGTCCCGCCTGATGTGCTCACGGGCCAGGCTCGACGGCTACCGGGCCGCGCTCGACGTCGCCGGAGTACCGGTCGACGGCGAGCTGATCGTGCCCGGCGACTTCTACCACGAGTCCGGGTTCACCGGCTGCAACCAGCTGCTCGCCCTGGACGACCCGCCGACCGCCGTGTTCGCGGCCAGTGATCAGATGGCGCTCGGCGCGATGGAGGCACTGCGCCGCCGAGGCCTGCGTGTGCCCGAGGACATGAGCGTCGTCGGTTTCGACGATCTGCCGGAGATGCGCTGGGCGTCGCCGCCTCTGACGACGGTCCGCCAGCCGCTGTCCGACATGGGCAAGCTGGCGGCACGGGTCGTACTGGACCTGGCCCGGTCCGTCGTACCCGCGTCACCACGCGTGGAAGTCGCCACCGAGCTGGTGGTCCGCGCGAGTACCGCGCCGCCGCGCCGGGCGTAGCGGAGGAAGACACTCCGGGGGTGTTGACGGGCCTTTTTGTTAAGGCCGTTGACACCCCCGACGCGTGCCCGTAACTTTCGTGGCCATGTCCCGATAGTTTCGGACCCACTTCCGGAAGGTGCGCCATGTCAACCTTCGACAGAGCCGCTGCAATCGCCTCCAGCGCCGCGTCATCTGCCTTCTCCCGTCGCAGGTTCCTGGGGACCGCGACAGCGGTGGGCCTGGGCGCGGCCGGTCTGTCCGCCTGCTCCGACTCCGACTCCGGCACCACCGACAGCAAGGGCCGTACCGTCGTGGAGTGGTGGAACATCCAGACCACCGAGCCCTCCAAGAGCGTCTGGCCCGAGCGGGCCAAGGCGTTCGAGGCCGAGCACCCCGACGTGCACATCAAGCTCGTCACGCTGGAGAACGATGCCTACAAGTCGAAGATGACGGCGCTGACCAGTTCCGGAAAGCTTCCGGACATCTACCACACGTGGGGTGGCGGCGTTCTGAAGCAGCAGATCGACGCCGGCCTCGTCGAGGACCTCACCGACACCGTCAAGCCCATGGCCGGCACCCTCGTCGGGGTCTCCGCAAAGGCCTACGAGTTCGACGGCAAGTCCTACGCGATGCCCTTCGACATCGGCGGCGTCGGCTTCTGGTACAACAAGGCGCTCTTCAAGCAGGCCGGCATCACGTCCCCGCCCGCCACCTGGGATGACTACCTGGATGCCGTGAAGAAGCTGCAGAGCGCCGGGATCACGCCCATCGCCCTGGCGGGCAAGGAGAAGTGGCCGGGCATGTACTTCTGGGCCTACCTGGCGATGCGCATCGCCGGTGTCGACGGCATGCAGAAGGCCGCCGACACCAAGGACTTCACCGGCGACGACTTCGTCAAGGCCGGAGAACGCCTCAAGGAGCTCATCGCCCTGCAGCCGTTCCAGAAGGGCTTCCTCGGCGCCGCGTACTCCACGCCCAACGGCGAGGCCGCGGCCATGGGCAACGGCAAGGCCGCGATGGAGCTGATGGGCCAGTGGGCGCCCGTCGTGCAGGCCGACGCGGGCAAGGGCATCGGCAAGGACCTCGGGTTCTTCACCTTCCCGACCGTGGCGGGAGGCAAGGGCGCCGCCACCGACATCTTCGGCGGAGGCGGCGGCTACGCCGTGCGCAAGGGCGCGCCCAAGGCGGCCGTCGACTTCCTGAAGTTCTTCCTGTCGGCCGAATCCGACAAGATCCTTGTGTCCAAGGGCTCGATGATGCCCGTCGTGAAGGACGCCACCGGCTCCCTCACCGACCCCAACCTCAAGCTCGTCTCCGCCGCCCTGGACAAGGCGACCGGCTTCCAGCTCTACCTCGACCAGGCGTACCCGCCCGCCGTGGGCCAGGAGATCAACGACTCGGTCGCCGCCCTCATCGCCGGCGCCAAGTCCCCCGAGCAAGTGGCGCGTTCCATCACGCAGGTCGCCAAGAGCCAGTAGCCCACGATGACCTCGACCCAGATCAACGACGCGCCGCCCGCTCTCGCCAAGGAACCGGCGGCCCCGGCGCAGAACCGGCGCCCGCTGGTGCGGCGGGTCCGGGACTGGCTGACCGCCTTCTCGTTCACGGTGCCGGCCCTCGTTCTGTTCGCCCTGTTCGTCCTCACGCCCATCCTCTACGCGTTCTACGTCAGCTTCTTCAACTGGGGTGGATTCGGAGCGCCGTCGGACTTCGCCGGCACCGACAACTACACCCGCTTGTTCGACGACCCGGTCTTCCTCGGCGACCTGTGGCGCGGCCTGCTCCTGGTCGTGTTCTCCGTCGGCCTGCAGCTTCCGTTCGCGCTCGCCATGGCCGTCCTGCTCAACCAGAAGCTGCGTGGCCGTGCCGTCTACCGGATGCTGTTCTTCGCCCCGTACGTCCTGTCCGAGGTCATCACCGGCGTCCTGTTCTCCATGATCTTCGCGCCGGACGACGGACTCGCCGACAAGGTGCTCGGCTCGATCGGCCTCGACAGCCTCGGCGGTCTCTGGTTCGCCGACCAGGACTGGGTGCTGCCCACCCTCTTCCTCGTCATGATGTGGAAGTACTTCGGCTTCCACATGATGCTGTACCTGGCCGGCCTGCAGGGCATCCCCGCCGAACTGCACGAGGCGGCCCGGATCGACGGCGCAGGTCCCTGGCAGCGCTTCCGCAACATCACCCTGCCGCTGCTCGGACCGACCATCCGCATCAGCGTCTTCCTGTCCGTGATCGGCGCCATCCAGCTCTTCGACCTGGTGTGGGTCACCACCCAGGGCGGCCCCGACCACAACTCCGAGACGATGGCCGTCACCCTCTTCCAGTTCGGCTTCAAGCGCTACCAGATCGGCTACGCCAGCGCGATCAGCATCGCCATGTTCCTCATCAGCCTCGTCTTCGCCCTCGCCTACCAGCGGCTCGTGCTGCGCCGTGACACCGAAGGAGCCCTCACCACCATGCGAGGCAACCGATGAGCGGCCTGACACCCGCAGCCCGCCGGCGGCTGCGCTCCACACCGCTGTACGTCATCGTGTGGCTGGTCGGCGTGGTCATGGTCACCCCGCTCCTGTACGCGCTGGTGTCCGGCTTCAAGTCCACCGACCAGCTCTCCCAGAACGCCTTCGGGCTGCCCTCGCCCTGGGTCGTGTCCAACTACACGGACATCCTGGCCGACAGCTCGTTCTGGCGGATGCTCGGCTCGTCCACACTGGTCGCCGTCGGCACCACGGTCCTCACCGTCGGCGCCTCCGCGCTCGCGGCGTTCGCGCTTGCCCGATTCGCTTTCAAGGGAAGGGAGTTGATGTTCACTCTCTTCACCATCGGGCTGATGTTCCCGTTCGCCGTGGCGATCCTGCCCTTGTTCATCCTGCTGCGCACCTTCGGGCTGCTCGACAACCCGTGGGGCGTGATCCTGCCGCAGGCCGCGTTCGGTCTGCCCATGACCATCGTCATCCTGCGCGGCTTCTTCCGGGAGATCCCCGGCGAACTGGAGGAGGCCGCCACGCTCGACGGCTGCTCTCCGTTCGGCTTCTTCTGGCGGATCCTGCTGCCGATGGCGCGGCCCGCGCTCGGCACCGTCTCCGTCCTCGCCATCGTCGGCAGCTGGAACAACTTCCTGCTCCCGCTGCTCGTCTTCAGCGAACCCACCTGGTGGACGATCCCCGTGGGCGTCCAGCAGTTCCAAGGCCAGTACGCCGCCGACATCGCCCGCGTCTTCGCGTACCTCGTCCTGGCCATGGTGCCCGCGCTCGGCTTCTACGCGGTGGCCGAACGGCAGTTGATCGGCGGCATCACGATGGGCGCGACCAAGGGCTGACAGCGCCCTCACCCGTCAACATCCCTACCTTCCAGTGAGCTTGAGGAGTTCCATGGTCGAGCCATGGCAGGACACCACCCTGCCCGCGCACACCCGGGCGGCGGACCTGCTCGCCCGTATGACCACCGAGGAGAAGACCGCCCAGCTGTCCAGCGTATGGATCGGCGCCGACACCGAAGGCGCCGACGTCGCCCCCGGCCAGCACACCTACGCCTCCCGCAGCGCCGCCCTCGACGCGCTGCTCCCGTACGGGCTCGGCCACCTCACCCGGCCGTTCGGCACCGTGCCCGTCGAACCGGCCGAGGGTGCGGCCCGCCTCGCGGAGCTGCAGCGCACCATCCGCGCGGGCAACCGTTTCGCCCTGCCTGCCATCGCCCACGAGGAGTGCCTGACCGGCTTCACCGCCTGGCAGGCCACCGTCTTCCCGACGCCGCTCGCCTGGGGCGCCACCTTCGACCCCGCGCTGATCATGGAAATGGCCCAGGCCATCGGTACGTCGATGCGCGCGGTCGGCATCCATCAGGGACTCGCCCCGGTCCTCGACGTCGTACGCGACGCCCGCTGGGGCCGCACCGAGGAATCCATCGGCGAGGACCCGTACCTGGTCGGCACCATCGGCACCGCATACGTACGGGGACTTGAGGCCGCGGGTGTCGTCGCCACACTGAAGCACTTCGCCGCATACTCGGCCTCGCGCGCCGCGCGCAACCACGCCCCCGCCTCGATCGGCCCGCGTGAGCTCGCCGATGTGATCCTGCCGCCGTTCGAGATGGCGGTGCGCGAGGGCGGTGCCCGCTCCGTGATGCCCGCCTACAACGACATCGACGGCCTGCCCGCCCACGCCCACGCCGGCCTGCTCACCCAACTCCTGCGTGATCAGTGGGGGTTCGCGGGGACCGTGGTCTCGGACTACTACGGCGTCTCACTGCTCGACGAGGCCCACCGCATCGCCGACGGCGAGGGCGCGGCGGCGCGCATCGCGCTGGCGGCCGGTGTCGACGTGGAACTGCCGGCGGCCCGCTGCTTCAGCCCGGCGGATCCGCTGCCCGAGGAACTGCTCGACCGGGCGGTGCTGCGCGTCCTCACCCAGAAGTGCGAACTGGGGCTGCTCGACGCCGACTGGGAACCGGTCACGGGCGACACGCCCGTCGACCTGAACCCCCCGCACATGCGAGAGCTGGCGCAGAAGGTGGCCGAGGAGTCGGTCGTCCTGCTCGCCAACGACTCCGGGGTGCTGCCGCTGAGCGACGGGCTGCGCATCGCGCTCCTCGGTCCGCTCGCCGACGAGCAGGCGGCCATGCTCGGCTGCTACACCTTCCCCCGGCATGTGGGCGTCCACCACCCCGACCTGCCGACCGGCGTCGAGGTGCCCACGCTCGCCGAGGCGCTCCGAGCCGAACTGCCGGGCACCGTCCTCGGCGAGGACCCGGCTGCCGCCGATGTCTGCGTCGTTGTCGTCGGCGACCGCTCGGGTCTGTTCGGACGCGGCTCGTCGGGTGAGGGATGCGACGCCGAGGACCTGGAACTGCCGTACGGGCAGGGAGAGCTGCTGGACGAGGCGATGGCCTCCGGCGTGCCGGTCGTCATCGTCGTGCTCAGCGGCAGGCCGTATGCGCTCGGCCGCTGGGCCGACCGGGCAGCAGCGGTCGTCCAGGCGTTCTTCCCCGGGCAGGAGGGCGGCACCGCCGTCGCGGGTGCCCTGTCCGGGCGCGTCGACCCGTCCGGGCGCCTGCCCATCGGGGTGCCCCGCACGCCCGGCGGCCAGCCCGCCCCGTACCTGGCCCCGCCGCTCGGCCGGCACGGCTTCCCCAGCACCGTGGACCCGACCCCCCTGTACCCGTTCGGCCACGGCCTGTCCTACACGACGTTCGCCTGGGACGCGCCCCGGTGCGACACCCCCGAACTGCCCACAGACGGCGAGACCACCCTGCGCCTCACCGTCCGCAACACCGGCAGTCGGCCCGGCACCGAGGTCGTCCAGCTCTACCTCCACGACCCCGTCGGTACCGTCGCCCGGCCCGAGGTCCGGCTGGTCGGCTACGCCCGCGTCACGCTCGATGCCGGAGCGTCGGCCGAAGTGCACGCAACCTTCCCAGCCGACCTCGCCGCGTACACCGGCGCCGACGGCCGCCGCGTCGTCGAACCCGGCGCCCTCGAGCTGCGGGTCGCCGCGTCCAGCGAACACGTCCACCACACCGTGCCGCTCACCCTCACGGGTCCGGTGCGCGAGGTCGGCCACGACCGCAGGATGCGCTGCGAGCTCCGCGTCAAGTGACCCCACGGAGCAGCCCCGCGCCAGGCAACCCCGCTACCCCTTACCTGAGTTGAGGAGAGGCACCATGAGCACACCCGCACGCCGTTTGCGCTTCGGATCCGCCGCGCTCGCCGCGTCGGCCGCCCTGCTGCTCGGCCTCGCCGTCGCCCCGGCCGCCCAGGCCGGCACCGACGGCGCGAAGAAGACGAAGACGCTGCACGAGCTCGCCCGTGAGACCGGGCGCTATTTCGGCTCCGCCGTCGACAACCCGGAGCTCGCCGACACCGAGTTCGCCGATCTGCTCGGCAAGGAGTTCGGTCAGACGACGCCCGGCAACGGCATGAAGTGGTACGCCACCGAACCGCAGCGCGGCGTCTTCGACTACACCGCGGGCGACGAGATCGTGAACTACGCGAAAGCCGAGCGCCTCAAGGTGCGCGGTCACACCCTGCTGTGGCACAACCAGCTGCCGAGCTGGCTCACCTCCGGCACCTGGACCAAGGACGAACTGCGTTCGATCCTCAAGAACCACATCACGAACGTCGTGAAGCACTACCGCGGCAAGGTCTTCGCCTGGGACGTCGCCAACGAGATCATGAACGAGGACGGCACGTACCGCCAGAACATCTTCTACAAGACCATCGGCCCGTCCTACATCGCCGACGCCCTGCGCTGGGCCCGCGCCGCCGACCCCGGCGTCAAGCTCTACCTGAACGACTACAACGTCGAGGCCATCGGACCCAAGTCGGACGCCTACTACGCGCTCATCAAGCAGCTCAAGGCCGATGGCGTCCCGATCGACGGCTTCGGCATGCAGGCCCACCTCGCGCTCCAGTACGGATTTCCCGACCGGCTCCAGCAGAACATCCAGCGGTTCGCCGACCTCGGTGTCGACGTCGCCATCACCGAGCTCGACATCCGCATGATCCTGCCTTCCGACCCGGCCAAGCTGGCCGAGCAGGCCGACTGGTACGGGAAGGTGACCGACGCCTGCCTGGCCGTGCGGCGCTGCGTCGGCATCACGGTGTGGGGCTACACCGACCGGCACTCGTGGATCCCGTCGGTCTTCCAGGGCGAGGGCGCCGCACTGCCGTGGGACGAGAACCTGCGGCACAAGCCGGCGTACGACGCGATCCACGACGCCCTCGCCGCGGCCGCGCAGGAGGACTGAGATGCGTATCCGCACACGCCTGTCCAGTGTCGCGGCGGCGGTGGCCGCCCTGGTCGCCGTGCTCGGTACGGCGCCCGCCGCCACGGCCGACGGACAAGGGCGGCTCACCAGCACCTTCCAGTGGTCGTCGACGGGCCCGCTGATCGCCCCTCAGCCGGACGCCTCGCACCCCGTCGTCTCCGTGAAGGACCCGTCGGTCGTCCGCTACAAGGGAACGTGGCACGTCTTCGCCACGACCGCCGACACCTCCGGCGGCTGGAGCCTCGTCCAGACAAGCTTCGACGACTGGTCGAAGGCCGGGGCGGCGCACCAGACCCCGCTGGACACCACGGCGATCGGCAAGGGCTACCGCGCGGCGCCGCAGGCCTTCTACTTCGCTCCGCAGAAGAAGTGGTACCTCGTGTACCAGACGGGCCTGCCGTCGTACTCGACGACGAAGAACATCGACGACCCCACCTCCTGGAGCGCTCCGAAGAACTTCCAGGACTCCATGCCACAGGTCATCAAGGACAACATCGGCAACGGTTACTGGGTCGACTTCTGGACCGTCTGCGACGAGGAGAAGTGCTATCTCTTCTCCTCCGACGACAACGGACACCTGTACCGCTCGGAGACCACGGTCAAGGACTTCCCGAACGGGTTCGGCAACACGAAGATCGTCCTTCAGGACAGCAAGTTCTCGCTCTTCGAGGCGAGCAACGTCTACAAGATCAAGGGCACGGCCGATCAGTATCTTCTGCTCGTCGAGGCCATCGGCAACGACGGGCGACGCTACTTCCGCTCATGGACGGCGCATGGACTCGACGGTCAATGGACACCGCTGGCCGACACGGAGGCCAACCCCTTCGCACGGTCCACCAATGTGACCTTCGGGGACGGGACGGCGTGGTCCAAGGACATCAGCCACGGTGAGATGGTCCGCGACGGCATCGACCAGACCATGGAGATCGACCCGTGCCGGCTTCAGTTCCTGTACCAGGGGCTGGATCCGGCGGCGTCCGGGGCCTACTCACAACTTCCCTACAGGCTCGGTCTGCTGACGCAGACGAACAGCAACTGCTGACGCCACTCACCGGCCGGGGCGAGGCGTGAGTCCGGGGACGCACCCCCGCCACTCCGCCTCGCGCCAGCGCGCCCAGCAACGTCGCGGCGGGGGAGGACATCCGCCATCTCACCCGTGCGCAGGAAGTCGTCCCGGGCTCCCGGCGCCCGCCTTCAGACCGTCGCGGACGACCGCTCGGGCACGCTTCGCGGACTCCGGGTGGCCGTCCAGGTGCTCCAGCATGCGGCAGGTGCCTACCAGGATCGCCGTCAGCTCCGGTACCTCCAGGTCCCGTCGCACCACACCAGCCTGCTGGGCCCCGTCGAGGAGCGCGGTGAGCGCCTCGCGCAGGGCACGCCCGGCCTCAGAGGTGGCGGCCCGCACATCGACTCCCGCGTCCGCGAGCGCCGCAGCGAAGGCATTCTTGACCGGAGACTGATCCAGTACCAGGTCGAAGAACGCGAAGAGAGCGGACGCCGGCCCGGTCTCGGCCATCAGGCGTCGCCCCTCCTCGGCCAGCCGTTCCAATCGCCGGACGAGCACCGCTTCGAGCAGTGCTTCCTTGGTGGGGAAATGCCTGAACACGGTGGCGATGCCGACCTTCGCCTCCCGGGCGATCTCCTCCGTCGACGCGCCGATGCCCCGCTCGGTGAAGACCGCCTCAGCGACCTCCAGCAGCCGCGCGCGGTTGCGCCGTGCGTCGGCGCGCAGGGGCTTCGCACCTGGGGCGGGGGGAGTCTGGTCTGTCGTCAAGTGGTCCTCATCATGCCTGGACAAACGGAGTCGCGTATCCGTATCGTCGGAACCGGAGTCGCCTATCCGATTATAGGCGGCGGGACTGCGGAGGTCAGCCATGTCTGCACCAGCTACTCCCCGCGAGGTCTTCGGGCAGTTGACGGGTCTCATCTCGGCGGGCAAGTGGAGCGAACTCCCCGCGCTCTACGCGGAGGACGCCGAGGTGGAGATCGTCTTCTCGCCGGTGCCCCCGCGCCGTATCCACGGCCGGGCGGAGCTCCGTAAGCGCTTCGACGCCCTGGAGGCCTCTGACGCGATTCGCCTGCGTACCGAGAACATCCGCATCCACGAGACCGACGACCCCGAAGTGGTGATCGCCGAGTTCGACTACGAGGGCCTGTACCCCGCCACTGGCCGCACCTTCCGCACAGCCAATATCCAGGTCCTGCGCGTCAGGGACGGCCTGATCACCGAGACCCGCGACTACCACGACCATCTCGCCTTCGCCGCGGCGGACGGACGTGCGAGCCAGTTGCTCGCAGCGCTCGATCAGCAAGGGTGACTGGTACATCAGGTCCTCCCTGTACGCCGGGCGCCGCGGCACTCTGGAACGTTCGGCCCTCGCCGCGGCCGTACGAGCGAGCCCGGACTACGCGACCGGTGACCCGGTGGGACTGCCCAGGGCACTGACAGGGCACCTGGGCGCGTGCACGGTCAGGCGGTGGTCTGGCCGTGTCCGTGCCGGTCACTCACGCCGAGCGGTGATCGGCGTGGTGCGGGCGTCCTCGCCCGCCGGCGCCGTATGCCGAAGCCGGCGGTGAGGCCGTGCACGTCCCGCTCGGTCTACGGGTTGTGGCAAGGCGAAGCCCGGCAGCAGCCGCGCGTGGTCGGCGACGGTGAGCTGGGCGTCCGGTGCACGCGGCGTGGACCTCGATCTCCTTGCACGGGCGCTCGCCGACACGGACCACGGCACGGAGACGGCGGCCGAGTTCCGCCGGCTGCTCGCCCCCGGCGACGGTGACCTCCGCCGCGCAGCCGCCCTGCTCCGCCATCCCGACATGCCGGCCCCCGTGACCGAGCTGCACCACCGGCGGCCCCGCGGCCGCCTCACCTTCGGGTCGGCCCTCCATCCCCCTTCGGGCGTGCCGCAGCCGTCCGGGCCGCGCGCCGGAGCCCCACCCCTCAGGCCGTGCGCCGGGGGCCCGCCGCGGGGAAAGACTCGGGCATGACCTTCAAGAACCCCGTGCACCGTGGCGGCTCCCGCCGCGGCCGGTTCGAACAGTTCGCCGAGTACGCCTCGAACTTCACCAGCTCCCCGGCGTTTTTCCTCTTCTGCCTGCTGCTCATCGGCTTCTTCGTCGCCGCCCACGCCGCCCACCTGTCACTCGAGCTGCGGCTGCTCTCGGGCGAGGCCATGACGGCGGTCACACTCCTGCTGCTGGCCCTGCTGAAGAACGCCGAGATGCGTGCCGAGCACGCCGTCCAGCGCAAGCTCGACGCGATCGCCGCGGCCCTGCTGGAGGCGCACCGGGAGGAGCGGGGCCAGGCGTTCGAGGACCTGCGCCATGCCATCCGGATGGAGGAAGAGACCTGACCGAGGCCGGAGAAACGCCGACGCGGTTCTTCACTGCCCCCCGAAGAGGGACGAGCATGCCGTGTCATGGACATCTTGCTCGTCGCGAGCGCGTTCAACAGTCTCTCCCAGCGTCTGTACGCCGAACTGTCGGACCACGGGCACCAGGTCGACGTCGTCCTGGCCGCGCACGGCCCCGACCCGGTCCGGGCAGCCGTGCGCGAGCTGCACCCGGATCTGATCGTCGCGCCGATGCTCAAGACCGCGCTGCCCGAGGACGTATGGCGGGAACACACCTGTCTGATCGTCCACCCCGGCCCGCCCGGCGACCGCGGCCCCTCATCGCTGGACTGGGCCGTCTCCGGCCGGGCGGAGCGGTGGGGCGTGACCGTGCTCCAGGCCGAGGCGGTCATGGACGCGGGCCCGATCTGGGCGGCCGAGCCGTTCCCCGTCCCGCCCGTCGGCAAGAGCGACCTGTACCGCAACGAGGCGTCCGACGCCGCCGTCACCGCCGTACTGACGGCCGTACGGCGCTACGGCGAAGGCGGGCACAAGCCGCTGGCGCAGACCGACGAGTCGGTCACCGTCGTCCGGCGCGACGTCATCCGGCAGGAACGGCGGCGGATCGACTGGGAGAGGGACGACACCGAGACGGTCCTGCGCATGCTCCGCAGCGCCGACTCCCAGCCCGGCGTCCTGGACGAACTCCTCGGTCACGAGGTGTTCCTGCACGGCGGCCACCCCGAAGACCGGTTGCGCGGCCGCCCAGGCACCCTGCTGGCCCAGCGCGCGGGCGCCGTCTGCCGCGCCACCCGCGACGGCGCCGTCTGGATCCCGGAACTGCGCCCCCGCAAGAACTCCGGCGACCCCACGCCCTTCCGCCGGCCGGCCGCCGACGTGCTCGCCTCCTGGCAAGCCGGTCCCGGGCTTCCCGAGGACCCCGCCCCGCTGGAACTGCCGCCCGAGCGGCGCACCTGGACCGACATCCGCTACCGGCAGCAGGGTGACGTCGGCTTCCTCGCCTTCTCCTTCCCGGGCGGCGCGATGAGCACCGCCCAGTGCCGCCGACTGCTCGCCGCCTACCGGGAGGCGCTCAGCCGGCCCACCCGCGTCCTCGTCCTCGGCGGGCCGCGGGACTTCTTCTCCAACGGCATCCACCTCAACGTCATCGAGGCGGCCCCCGACCCGGCCCAGGAGTCCTGGACCAACCTCAACGCAATGGACGACCTGGTCGAGGCCGTGCTGCGCACCACCGACCGGCTGGTGGTGGCCGCGCTCGCCGGCAACGCCGCGGCCGGCGGCGCCATGCTCGCCCTCGCCGCCGACCAGGTGTGGTGCCGCACCGGCGTCGTCCTCAATCCGCACTACCGCCGAATGGGCCTGTACGGCTCTGAGTTCTGGACCTACACCCTGCCGCGCCGCGTCGGCACGGAGCGGGCCGGCCGGCTGACGGACGAGGCGCTGCCGGTCAGCTCGGCGACCGCCCGGCGGATCGGGCTCGTGGACCGGCTGGTACCCGCCACACCCCAGGACTTCGCGGCCGAGGTCGCTCGGCTGGCCACCGACCTCGCCGCCACCGCCGACCTGGACCGCCTCCTCGCCGAGAAGGCTGCGGCCCGCACGGCCGACGAACGGCAGCGGCCCCTCGCCCGCTACCGGGAGGACGAACTGGCCCGCATGCACGCCCTCTTCTTCGACCCCGAGGCCCCCTACCACGCCCTGCGCTCCGCCTTCGTCCGCAAGACGCCGGGAGGCTCGCACCGGCCCCTCGCCCCGGCCGGCGGAGACCTCCGGTGACGCCGCGGCTACTGGTGGCCGGTGTGGGGAACATCTTCCTCGCCGACGACGCCTTCGGCCCCGAGGTGATCCGCGCCCTCGAAGACCGCCCCCTGCCGCCCGGGGTCCGGGTCCGCGACTACGGCATCCGCGGCATGGACCTCGCCTACGACCTGCTGTCCGGCTACGCGACCGCCGTCCTGGTCGACGCGGCCCCGCGCGGCCACCGCCCCGGCACCCTCTCCCTGATCGAGGCCGAACCCCCGGACGGCACCGTCCCGCCCGAGGCTCACGGCATGGACCCGGCGAAGGTGCTGGCCCTGGCCACCCACCTGGGCGACGAGCCACTGCCCCGGGTCCTCGTCCTGGCCTGCGAACCCGCCGTCCTGCCGAGCGACGACGACCTCCTGCCGGGACTCAGTGCGACGGTGCGCGAAGCAGTCGGCCGGGCCGTGGACGCTCTGCACGCGCTCCTGCCCGCACTGCTCGAGGATCCCGCCGCACCGCTGCCCCCGTTGGGCCGCCCGATGGAATCCGGGACCCCGCGCACGGCTGCGCTGCCCGGCACCGCGCCAGGCGGCGCCGAAGATCGATGAGACCCCGGGCCGCACGGAAGGCGGCCCGGACTCCGTCCCCTATGCGAGGAGCAGCGCCCATGTGCGGGTCCGACGTCAGACAGGCAGTCCTGGCGAAGAACGACGACCTGGCCGCGGCCCTGCGCGGCGAGCTCGCCCGACAGGGCGTGACCGTGGTCAACCTGCTGTCCAGTCCCGGCAGCGGCAAGACCGAACTGCTCGGCCGGGTGCTGGCCCGCGCGGTGGAGCAAGGCGTGCCGGTGGCCGCCCTCACCGCAGACCTGGCCACCGAGAACGACGCCACCCGGCTGGCCCGCTCCGGCGCCCCAGTCCAGCAACTGCTCACCGACGGCCTGTGCCACCTGGAGGCCCGCCAGGTCCGGGCCAGGCTCGAGGACTGGCTGCCGCCGGAGACCTCCGTCCTCTTCGTGGAGAACCTCGGCAACCTGGTCTGTCCGGCCTCCTACGACCTAGGAGAGACCCTGCGGATCGTGCTGATGGCCGTCACCGAGGGCGAGGACAAGCCGCTGAAGTACCCCACCGCGTTCGGCTCCGCCCATCTGGTCGTCATCACCAAGACCGACCTCGCCGGACCGGCCGGCTTCGACGAGAGCCTCTTCCACGAGAACGTGCGCCGGGTCAACCCGGGCGTGGAGATCGTACGAACCTGCGCCCGCACCGGCGCCGGCGTCGGCACCCTGCTGGAGCGTTCCCTCGCCGCCCGCGACGGCGCCCCGGCGCACCGGCCGCCCCTCGCGCCGCACCCGCACGGCCACCACCACACCCCGGCCGCACCCGTAGCATGACCGCCCCCGCAACCGGACTGGTCCGTCGTCGGCTCACCGTACGCGGCACCGTCCAGGGCGTCGGCTTCCGCCCGCACGTGCACCGCCTCGCCGCCGCGATCGGCCTGAGCGGCTTCGTCGGCAACACCGGCGACGGCGTGCTCATCGAAATCGAGGGCCCGGCGGACGAGGTGGACCGCTTCTGTGCGCTGCTGGCCGCTCAGCCGCCGCCCCTGGCCACCGTCACCGAGGTCGAAGGCGTCCCCCTGCCCGCCACTGGCGAGACCGGCCCGTTCACCATCCGCTCCACCGAGCGGGCCGCGGGACGCACCCAGCTCCCGCCCGACACCGCGACCTGCGCCGACTGCCTGCGCGAAGTGGCCGACCCCGGCGACCGCCGCCACCGTCACCCCTTCGCCACCTGCACCCACTGCGGCCCCCGCTTCACCATCGCCACCGGCATGCCCTACGACCGCGTGGCCACCACCATGGCCGGCTTCCCCATGTGCCCCTCCTGCGCCCACGAGTACGGTGACCCGGCCGACCGGCGCTTCCACGCCCAGCCCGTCGCCTGCCCCGACTGCGGCCCGCGCCTCGTACTCACCCGGGCCGAGGGCCTCGGGATCCGCTCGGCCCGGGACGCGGAGGCGCTCGCGACGGCACGGGCGCTGCTCGCCGCCGGGCGGATCGTCGCCGTCAAGGGCGTCGGCGGCTACCATCTGGCCTGCGACGCCACCGACCCCCGGGCGGTGGGTGCCCTGCGCGACCGCAAGGAGCGGGGGGAGAAGGCATTCGCGGTGATGTGCGCCGACCTGGCCACAGCCGAGCGGATCGCCCTCCTCTCCGACGCGGAACGCGCCGCCCTCACCTCCGCCCGCCGCCCCATCGTCCTTCTGCGCCGCCGCACACCCCCGGACGGCCTCCGCCTCGCCGATCAGGTCTGTCCGGGCAGCCCGTACATCGGCCTGCTGCTGCCCTACACCCCGGTGCACACCCTGCTGTTCGGACTTCCCGATGATCCCCCCGGCCCCCGGACGCTGGTCATGACCAGCGGCAACCGCTCCGGTGAGCCCATCGTCACCGACGACGCCGAGGCGCTGACCCGGCTGGCCGGACTCGCCGACGCCTGGCTCGGCCACGACCGGCCCATCGCCGCCTTCTGCGACGACTCCCTGCTCCGGGTCCGCCCCGACGGCACCGAACAGGTGCTGCGCCGCTCCCGCGGATACGTCCCCCGCCCACTGCGCCTGCCGCGCCCGGTGCGCCCCACGCTCGCCGTCGGCGGAGACCTCAAGAACGTGCCCTGCCTGGGCGAGGGCGAGCACGCCTGGCTCGGCCCGCACATCGGCGACATGGGCGAGCTGGCCACCTTGGAGGCCGCCGAGCGGGCCGAACGGCACTTGGCCGGCCTGACCGGCGTCACCCCGCGCCGGGTGGCGGCCGACCGGCACCCCGGCTACCACTCGGTACGGCGCGCCCGCGCCCGGGCCGCCGGACTGGGGCTGCCCGCACCGGTGCTCGTCCAGCACCACCACGCCCACATCGCCTCAGCGATGGCCGAGCACGGCCTCGACGGCACCACACCCGTGATCGGAGTCGCCTTCGACGGCACCGGTCACGGCGACGACGGCACGGTGTGGGGCGGGGAGGTCCTGCTCGCCGACTACAACCGATACCGGCGCTTCGCCCACCTGGTCCCTGCCCCCCTGCCGGGCGGGGACGCCGGCGTGGCCAACCCGTGCCGGCTGGCCCTGGCCCGGCTGTGGGCGGCGGGGCTGCCCTGGACACCCGGGCTGCCGAGCGTCACCGCCTGCTCGGACACCGAACGCGCGGTCCTGCGCCGGCAGCTGGAACGCCAGGTGGCCTGTGTGCCCACCTCCAGCATGGGGCGGCTCTTCGACGCGGTGTCCTCACTCGTGGGCGTGTGCCACCGGGCGGGCTACGAGGCGCAGGCCGCGGCGGAACTGGAGGCGGCCGCGCTGGAGGCCGGCGGCTCGGACACCGTGGCGTACCCCTTCGGCCTCAGTGGTGGGGACAGCCTCGGCTGCGACCCCGCGCCGATGCTGACGGCCCTCCTGCACGACCAGGCCCGCGGCACCCCCGTCCCGGTCCTCGCGGCCCGCTTCCACCGCGGAGTCGCGCGGGCCGTCACGGAGATCTGCCACCGCGCCCGCACCGCGACCGGCCTGGCCACCGTCGCCCTCACCGGAGGCGTCTTCGCCAACGCCCTGCTGGAGCAGGAGTGCGCCGTCCGGCTCACGCAGGACGGCTTCACGGTCCTGCGGCACGGCGAGGTCCCCCCGAACGACGGGGGACTGGCACTCGGCCAGCTGATGGTCGCCGGAACAGCCCACCACCACGAGACGGAGTGACCCATGTGTCTGGCAGTGCCCGGCAAGGTCGTGTCCATCGACCAGTGCGCCGACCCCCTCACCGGACTGATCGACTTCGGCGGAGTGCAGAAACAGGCGTGCCTGGAGTACCTGCCCGACGTCCAGGTGGGGGAGTACGTCATCGTCCACGTCGGATTCGCGCTGCAGCGACTCGACGAGGAGTCGGCCCGGGCGTCCCTGGAGCTGTTCGAGCAACTGGGGCTGCTCGAGGAGGAGTTCGGCGACGCCTGGGAACAGGCCGCCCGGCAGGAGAACGGAAGTGACGTCCGATGAAGTACATCGACGAGTTCAACGACCCGGCGCTGGCCCGCCGGCTGCTGGACGAGATCCGGGCCACCGCCACCCGGCCCTGGGCGCTGATGGAGGTCTGCGGCGGCCAGACGCACTCCATCATCCGCCACGGCATCGACCAGCTCCTGCCGGAACAGGTGGAGTTGATCCACGGCCCCGGCTGCCCGGTGTGTGTGACGCCGCTGGAGGTCATCGACAAGGCCCTGGAGATCGCCGCCCGTCCCGGCGTGATCTTCTGCTCCTTCGGTGACATGCTGCGCGTGCCGGGCACCGACCGCGACCTGTTCCGGGTCAAGGGCGAGGGCGGCGACGTCCGCGTGGTGTACTCACCGCTCGACGCGCTCGACCTCGCCCGCAAGAACCCCGGCCGCCAGGTCGTGTTCTTCGCGATCGGCTTCGAGACGACCGCGCCCGCCAACGCCATGGCCGTGCACCAGGCCCGCCGCCTCGGCCTGGACAACTTCAGCCTGCTGGTGTCCCACGTCCGCGTCCCCCCGGCGATCGAGGCCATCATGACGGCCCCCCGCTGCCGGGTGCAGGGCTTCCTCGCCGCCGGTCACGTGTGCAGCGTGATGGGCACCGCCGAGTACCCGGACCTGGCCGCGAAGCACCGCGTGCCGATCGTGGTGACCGGTTTCGAACCGCTCGACATCCTGGAGGGCATCCGCCGCGCCGTCCATCAACTGGAACGCGGCGAGCACCGGGTGGAGAACGCCTACCCCAGGGCCGTACGCGAGCGGGGCAACCCGGCGGCCCTGCGCATGCTGGAGGAGGTGTTCGAGGTCGCCGACCGCAACTGGCGCGGCATCGGACCCATCCCGGCCAGCGGCTGGCGGCTGACGGACGCCTTCCGCGCCTACGACGCCGAACACCGCTTCGACGTCACCGGCATCCGCACCGAGGAGCCCGCCGTGTGCCGGGCCGGCGAGGTCCTGCAGGGGCTCATCAAGCCGACCGAGTGCGAGGCGTTCGGCACGGCCTGCACCCCGCGCACCCCGCTCGGCGCCACCATGGTCTCCAACGAGGGCGCCTGCGCCGCCTACTACCTCTACCGCCGCATGACCGACGGCCCGGCCCGGCAGGGATCCCGTGTCCCCCGCGAGGAGATGAACCCCGTTGGCTGATCTCGCCACAGAAGCGGTGGAGGCGACCGGACCGGTCGTCGACCCCGCCAGCTGGACCTGCCCCGCCCCCCTGCGCGACCAGCCGGTCGTCGTCATGGGCCACGGCGGCGGTGGCGCCCTGTCCGCCGAACTGATCGAGCAGATCTTCGCGCCCGCCTACGGCAACCCCACCCTCGCCGCCCTCACCGACTCCGCCGTCCTCGGCCTGGGCGGCACCCGGCTGGCCTTCTCCACCGACTCCTACGTCGTACGGCCGCTGTTCTTCCCCGGTGGCTGCGTCGGCGACCTGGCCGTCAACGGCACCGTCAACGACCTCGCGATGAGCGGCGCTCGGCCCGCGTACCTCTCCACCGCCTTCATCCTCGAAGAGGGCGTGGAACTGGCGGTCGTGGAACGCGTCGCACGGGCCGTCGGCGCGGCGGCCGAGGCCGCGGGTGTCACCGTCGCCACCGGCGACACCAAGGTCGTGGAGTCCGGGCACGGCGACGGCATCTACATCACCACCGCAGGCGTCGGGCTCGTGCCCGACGGCGTCGACATCCGCCCGCAGCGGGCCCGGCCGGGCGACGCCGTCATCGTCAGCGGGCCCATCGGCCTGCACGGAGTGGCGGTCATGAGCGTGCGCGAGGGCCTGGAGTTCGGGGTGGAGATCGCATCCGACACCGCACCCCTGGCAGACCTCGTGGCCACCATGCTGGCGGTCACCCAGGACATCCACGTCCTGCGCGACCCCACCCGCGGCGGCCTCGGCGCGTCCCTCAACGAGATCGCCCGCGCCTCCGGTACCGGTGTCCGGCTGCGCGAGCGGGCCCTCCCGGTCCCCGACGAGGTCGCCAACGCCTGCGGCTTCCTCGGCCTCGACCCGCTGTACGTCGCCAACGAGGGCCGGCTCGTCGCCTTCGTACCCCCCGGGCACGCCGACGCCGTGCTGGGGGCGATGCGCGCCCACCCGCAGGGCGCCGGAGCCGCCCTGATCGGCGAGTGCGTGGCCGACCACCCGGGCATGGTGGTGGTCGCCACCGGACTCGGCGGCACCCGGGTGCTCGACCTCCCCCTGGGCGAGCAGCTGCCGCGTATCTGCTGACCCGTCCCCCCACGGACATCGGCCCCGCCGCGAAGGCGGGGCCGATCGCGTCCCACGGCTCAGGTCTCGACGCCGGTGATCTCCAGCTCACGCCCCCTGCGCAGCTCCCGTGACGGCCGGTCGCAGCGCGGGCACCAGAAGAACGGGGGCATGCCGACCGCGAACTCCTCGGCACACTCACCGCACCAGGCGTGCGCGGGCACCTGCTCCACCACCAACCGGGCCCCCGCGAGGGCCGTGCCGTCACGGGCCACCTCGAAGGCGAAGTGCAACGCGTCCGGCACCACACCCGCGAGCTCTCCGACGCGGACCGTCACCGACGCCACACCGTCAGCGCCGTCCGCGCGCGCGATCTCCCCGGCCTGCTCCACGATCGCGGTCGCGATCGACAGCTCGTGCATGCCGGCCTCAGGGGTACCGGTGGCGGGCGCGCAGCCCCCCGGTCATCCGGTAGATCCGCAACTCCCTGACGATTCCCGGGAGTTCCTTGACGATCAGGGCCGCCATCACGCTGCCCGCCAGCGCGCCCTGCGCAGCGAGCAGCTGCCGTCCCGACAGACCCCGCCGCCCGGTCCTTCTTCTTCGCCCGGCTGTGTTCATCGCGTTCATCGCGTTCATGGCCTTCATGGCCTTCATGGCGTCACTTCCGCTCTCTCATCCCGGTGAGATGTTCGGCATGTCCTTCACCAGGGCGTCATGCCGTTTCCAGTGGATACCGGTGGAGCGGCGCGCGTCGGAGGTGCCGTCCTGGTGATGTCCGGTCTGGCGCTTGTACGGACCCCAGTTGCCCTGGTGCAGTCCGCGCACGTGGGAGGGGGTGTCGGGCCTGGCCTGGGGCCGGCCCACCCGGATGCTTCCCATGTCCGATCTCCTTTCGGTCCTCAACGTCGCTCGGTCAGCTCCCTGAAGAACTGTTCTACGGCCGGCCAGACCCGGCCGCCACCGGAGAGGCCCTGCCACTCACGGCGGACCAGGGCGGTCATCCGGAAGCAGTCGTCGACCGGCACGATCCAGTGTTCGTCGAGTCCGCGTACGGTGTTCACCAGCAGCGCCTCCACATCCGGTGCCATGGCGGCCAGCTGTGGAACCGAGGCGGCCAGGCGCCGCCAGGCCGCCGCGTCCACCTCCCAGCGCATGGCCCCGGCCGGGCTCGGTCCCTGCGCGGTGACCGTGCCGTCGGCGCGTGGCACGAAGAACACCAGCCCCACCGGCACACCCAGCACCCCGGTGTCGACCGGGGGCAGCCGCAGTCGGCGCCGGGGCACGAGCCGGTAGCGGCCCTCGCCCGCGCCGTCGTCGGCGAACAGCACCGAGCAGGGCCGGCACACGCACCGCACCTCGGCGGCACCGGTGTCGTACAGGTGGGGGTGCTCCTCGCTCACCTGGGCGGCGCACAGCTCGCAGCGCTCGGTCGCAGCCGGCTCCGCACGGCCGGCGGTGGAGCGGATCACCCGGGCGAGCGCCCCGTCCACGCTCACCGTGCCTCCTCGGGCAGGGCCCGGCGCCTGATCGTGCTCAGCGGTACGAACGCCGGAGCCGCCCTGCGCCCCTCGGTGACCGCCTCGACCGATTCCAGCTCCGGGGCCACGGCGAGGACGGCGGCCCGCACGGCGTCGACGACGCCCGCCGATCCACCGCCGCATCCCGAACCGCAGCCGCCGCCGCTGTCCAGCCGGACCCGCGCCACCTGCCCCTCGACGCCGGCCCACACCAGATCGCCGCCGCGTTCACGGACCGCCGGCCGCAGCTTCTGGACCGCGCGTTCGGCCCGGCGCTCCGGCGGCTCGGGGTGGATGTCGTGCAGTACCAGCAGGTGACCGAGCAGCTCGTCGTCCGCCAGCGTCTCCCGCAGCGGCTGCGCCGCGTGGTCCAGCACCCGGGCCAGGGCCTCGCCGTAGACCTCGGTCAGCAGCCGCACCGCTTCCATGGCCGGTCCGGGAGCGGACTCCAGTCCGGCGAGCACCTCGTCCAGGCGGGCGAGCCGCGCCTCCACCGCCGGGTCCGCCAGCCGTACGGCGATGTCAGCCATGGTCGGCTCCGTACGTCGGCGAGTGCACGGTGGTCAGGGTCTTGCCCTTGCCCATGTACATGTGGACGCCGCACGGCAGACAGGGGTCGAAGCTGCGGACCGTGCGCATGATGTCGACGCCCTTGAAGTCGTCGGGCCCGTTCTCCTCGAAGATCGGCTGGCCCTGGACGGCGTCCTCGTACGGTCCCGGGGTGCCGTAGATGTCGCGGGGGCTGGCGTTCCACGGGGTGGGCGGGTACGGGTGGTAGTTGGCGATCTTCTTGTCCCGGATCACCAGGTGGTGCGAGAGGACGCCGCGTACGGCCTCGTGGAAGCCACAGCCGATCGATTCGTCCGGCACCTCGAAGTTCTCGTACACCTTCGTGTCGCCGCTCCTGAGCATGCCCATGGCCTCCTCCAGGAACTGCAGGGCCATGGCGGCGGCGTAGGCGATGAAGTACGGCCGGGCGCGGTCCCGCTCCAGGGTGTTGCTCCACTTCGGGATGCGCCACTCCAGGGTGGTCTCCGGCAGCTTCTCCCCCTTGGGCAGGGTGATGCGGATACCGCCGCCGGTCGCCTTGACGTACGGAGTGTCGACCAGGCCGCTCAGGGCCGTCGACCAGAGCCGGGCGAGGGGGCCGCCACCGGTGTCCAGGGCGAGGTGGTCACCGGTCTCCGGGTGGTACCAGCGAGGGCTCATCACCCAGCTGTAGTTGCCCTCGAAGTCCCGCTTCTGCGGCACCGGCACGGTGGTCTGGTTCCACGGGTGGCGCATGTCGACCGGGTTGCCTAGTGGGTCGTGGGTGACGAAGGGGTCCTCGTTGACCCAGTCCTCGTAGAACGAGCTGCCCAGCATGATGCGCAGGCCGAGGTTGATGTCGATGAGGTTGTTGGTGACCAGCTTGCCGTCCACGATGATGCCCGGGGTGACGTACATCGCCTTGCCCCACTCGTTCATCGTCGCGTACCGGTAGTCGACGACGTCCGGGTTCTGGAAGGCGCCCCAGCAGCCCAGCAGGATGCGGCGCTTGCCGACCTCCTCGTAGCCGGGCAGGGCCTCGTAGAAGAAGTCGAAGACGTCGTCGTTCATCGCCACCGCCTTCTTGATGAAGTCGATGACCCGCATCAGGCGGCTGAGATAGTCGGTGAAAACGCTCGGCTGCGGCATCGTGCCGACCCCGCCCGGGTACAGCGTGGAGGGGTGCACGTGCCGCCCCTCCATCAGGCAGAACATCTCCCGGGTGATCCGGCTGACCTTCAGCGCCTCCTTGTAGACCTCGCCCTCGAAGGGGTTGAAGGCCTTCATGATCTCGGCGATGGTCCGGTAGCCGTGGATGTCGCCTCGGGGTGCGTCGGTGCGCTCGGCGCGGGCCAGGACGCTGGGGTTCGTGGCCTTGACCATCGCCTCGCAGAAGTCCACGAAGACCAGGTTGTCCTGGAAGATGGTGTGGTCGAAGATGTACTCCGCCGCCTCGCCCAGGTTGGTGATGTGCTCGGCCAGCTTCGGCGGCTTGACGCCGTAGGCCATCTGCTGGGCGTAGTTGGAGCAGGTGGTGTGGTTGTCGCCGCAGATGCCGCAGATCCGCGAGGTGATGAAGCCGGCGTCCCGCGGGTCCTTGCCCTTCATGAACACCGAGTAGCCGCGGAAGAGCGACGAGGTGCTGTGGCACTCCACGACTTCCCGGTTGGCGAAGTCGATCTTCGTGTAGATCCCCAGGTTGCCGATGATCCGGGTGATCGGATCCCAGGACATGTCCACGAGCTGGGCGGGTTTGCGTCCTGTGGGCCGGGACTCGGTGGTGGTCATCTGCGGTACTGCCCCTCGCTGTTCGGGTTCGACTGGTGGGTGGCGGGATGCGGGACGGGCGCGGGCACCGGGGATGTCACGCGCGCCAGTGCGGGTCGTAACCGCTGGTCAGCTTGCGCTTGTTGTGGCGCCACTTCGGCTCGTGGTTCACCATGTCGTTGGTCAGGCCGCGCAGTCGGCGGATGACCGCCCCGTACGGCCTGATCACCATCGTCGACAGCGTGCCGCCCGGGGGCTCGTCCATGAACGGCATGAAGGCGTCGGGGAAGCCCGGCATCGTGCAGCCGATGCAGATGCCGCCGACGTTCGGGCAGCCGCCGATGCCGGCCATCCAACCGCGCTTGGGCACGTTGCAGTTGACGACCGGACCCCAGCAGCCGACCTTCACCTGGCACTTGGGGGAGTTGTAGTCCCTCGCGAAGTCAGCCTGCTCGTAGTAGGCGCCCCGGTCGCAGCCCTCGTGCACGGTCTTGCCGAACAGCCACTGCGGACGCAGCATGTGGTCCAGCGGCGGCGGGGGAGCGGCACCGGCCGCGTGCTGGAGTACCCAGATCAGGGTCTCCATGAAGTTCTCGGGCTGGATCGGACAGCCGGGCACGTTGACCACCGGCAGTCCCGAGCGAGCCTTGAACTCCCACCCCAGGTAGTCCGCGAGGCCCATGCAGCCCGTCGGGTTGCCCGCCATGGCGTGGATACCGCCGAACGTCGCACAGGTACCGGCCGCGACCACCGCCCAGGCCCTGGGCGCCAGCTGGTCGATCCACTCGTTGAGTGTCTGCGGCTGGCCCGTCTCCGGGTCGTTGCCGAACGACGTCCAGTAGCCGTCGCCCTCGATGATGTTCTGGTTCGGGACCGAGCCCTCGATGACGAGGATGAACGGCTCCAGCTCACCGCGCGCCGCCGCCCGGTAGGGGGCGAGGAAGTCCTCACCGCCCAGGCTCGGCGAGAGCACCTTGTTGACGAGGTTCACCTTCGGCAGCCCCGGGATGAGGCCGAGCACGACGTCCTCGATGGAGGGCTGGCCCGCGGCGGTCAGCGACACCGTGTCGCCGTCGCAGCTCATGCCCTCCGAGATCCACAGGATGGTGATCTCGTCGAACCCCTCCCGGGCCTCGGCCCTGGCGGGCTCGCCGCCGACTTCGGTAGTACCGCTCTGTGTGGTCATCTCTGGACCTCCGTTGCAGCCGGTCTCGGAAACCGTTCAGGCCGCGGCCGACGGGGCCGCGATGGTCGGTGCGGGGGGTTCGCCAGGGCCGGCGGCCGGCCGGTGGCCCCGGCGGACCCCTCAGACATGTGCATCGGACGGCCCCCTCTCGGGGCGGTCGGCCGGGCGCGCGGGCCGCGGGTAGTGCGGCTGGGCCGGGCCGCCCTGATCCGGTGCGTCCGCGACGGCGAGCGGTTCGACCTCGTCGGGGCGGAAGTAGTGGAACCGGCCGTACCAGCCGTGCAGTTCGGCGGCGGGGTCGTCGTCCACGGTGACGGCCAGGTGGACGCTGCCGTCCACGTCGTGGAAGAGCGCGGAGACCCGGGCGGACCGCCCGGCCAGGAACATGTCCTGGGCGTCGGCGCCCCGGACGCGCGGGCGCAGCCGCACCCGGCTGCCGCCACCCACGGGCACCCCGTCCACCGGCACGGTGTCCGTCATGGGGAAGAGGCCGTCGTCACCGCCCTCCTGCCACCAGGCCGGCCGGGCCGAAGCGGGGGCCTGGGCCGAAGACCGGGCCGGGGCCAGGGAGCGAATGGTGCCGTGCAGCCGCGCGAAGACCTCCTGAGGCATGGTGTCCACACGGTCGACGATCCGGGCCGCGCGCGGATCGGTGGCCCGCGCCTCGGCCTTCTCCTCGTCGGTCAGCAGCATCGTGCGCAGGGTGAGGATCTCGTCGATCTCCGCCGCGTCGTGCAGATCGCCGGGACTCTCAGGCGCCACCTGCGGATGGTCCGGCAGGATGATCGGCGCGGAGAGCATGGAGGCGCCGGTGGCCCCCTCCTCGCCGCCGGACTGCTGCGGCGCCCCGCCGAGCACCGGGAAGGTGAAGGCGTTGCGGCAGCCGCGCACCTGTTCCGCGAGGCCGGCCGGCGGATCGATCAGCGACACGAACTCGACGCCGTCGCCGACGAGAAGAGTGTGCGTGGCGAGCAGTGCCTGCCCCAGCACCGCACCGCGCGGGGCGGCCGGGTCCGGCGCCCGGTCGGTGTTCTCGGTACGCACACGCAACCGGTACAGCTCCGGGGCCAGGGGCTCGGCCACGACCGTCGCCTGGGCCCGTACCTCCCGGCGTCGCCGCGCCGTCCGCCCCGCTCGGGCGGGCAACGGCTCATACTCCCCACCGGCCGGCGCCCCCACCGCGACGGTCCGGCCGCCGTGCAGAAGCTCCTCCAGGGTCAGCACCACCTCGGTCTCACGGGGCACCGCTTCCTCGAAGGACAGGTGTGTGACGCCGTCCGCCGTCCGCAACGACTCGACCGGGCGGTGCCCCCCGTCCCCGTCGGCAGCCTCCACCTGCTTGTGCTGGAGCTGCAGGTACCGCACCTGAACCCGTACGGCGGCGTCCTCGTGCCGCGCCCGGACCAGGCACTCGGTCTGCTGGTACCAGGAGTCGGCGGAGCCGGAGATTCCGGGCGTGACCGGGCCGTCCCGCTCCACCCAGTTCCTCGGCAGCAGTACGCCGAATTGCCAGCGGACTCGGTTCTTCGCCGAGGACCGGCGGTACGGGTAGAGCAGGTACCCCTCGTACAGCACGGCGTCCGCCACGGCACTGAGCGGTGCACCGCCCTCGCCGACTCCGTTCACCACGCTCGCTCCTCGCCTCTCGCGGTCCGCGCTTTCCTCCCCACGGTCACACCCGCCACGCCGCCCCGCCCCTCCGGCGCACCGTCATTGGGCCGGACAGGGGAAGCGGCGCAGTGTCAGCGGGAAGCGAGGCCGAAGCGGACCGGCCCGACAGCGGGCTGCGGTGATCGAGCGGCGGACCGTGCGGCGGCGCGGGACATGGGCGGCCGGGGGAGAGCAGTAAGCGCCGGTCTCCTCGGTCGGCCGGCCACCGGTTCGGGGCGCCCGAGTGACAACTCCCGCTGTGCGGTCGCCGCCGCCACCGCGCGCGCCGCGATCAGGCAGGCGGGGGAGAGCGGTACTCGGGGTAGATGCTGGAGGTGCCCGGTGGTCTGCACCGCTGAAGGACGCAGGCGTCGTGGCGCATTCGGTGGTGGCGACCGGAAGGCTTAGTCGGTATGGCACGTACGCGTGCGCAGGCGAGCGTCAGGCATCCGCGGCATGAACGCAGGGGCGAAGTACGGCTGCCGAGACCGCGGCGGCCCGGTCAGCCGCATCCAGGTGCCCCGCTCGGCCCTGCCCCTGGCGGATTTCCGCTTCTCGCAGGACGAGAACGACGACGCCATCCAGGAAGTGGCCGACGGCGCCAGCGGCACGTCGGACTGGGTCCCCACCCTCGCGGACTACCTCTACGTGTCCGTCACGAACTCCACGGCGTTCAGCCCGACCGACACGATGCCGCTGTCGACCCGCGCAAAGCTCCTGATGGGCATCCAGAGCGTCTCCGCCCCGTTCACCTCGCTCCTCGTGATCGCCCGGGCCGTCAGCATCCTGCACTGACCGGCCGTGGCGGGGATGCTCTGTGCGATGAGCGTGATGAACAGTTGACGACGACGAGTACCGGTTTGGGCGTCACGCATCGGTCAGTTGCTGGATGGCCTTGAGTACCTGAGCCGCTCCGTTCTCGGCCGCCAGATGGTGCGCTGCCTTCGTGGCGGCTTGGTTGTGTGATGGCTGCTTCACCGCTTGGTCGAGCGCGTCGGCGAGCCGTTCGGCGGTGAGGGCGCGGAAAGGTATCGGGGTGGCGGCGGCGCCGAGGGCGGCGAGCCGCCGCGCCCAGAACGGCTGGTCTGCGGTCACCGGCACGACCACCGAGGGCACTGCGGCGCGCAACGTGGCGGCCGTGGTGCCGGCCCCGCCATGGTGGACCACCGCAGCCAGCCGTGGGAACAGCAGGGCGTGCGACACGTCCCCGATGGTGAGCACGTCGTCCCCGTCGGCGGCGAGGGCGGCGCTGCCGGCTTGGAGGATGCCGCGCAGCCCGGCGCGGCGCAGGGCTTGTACGGCGATCTCGCTCAGCCGTTGTCCGTCGCCGGACGCCATACTCCCGAAGCCGATGAGGACGGGCCGCGTCCCAGCACGCAGGAAGTCCTCAAGATCAGGAGGCAGCCGCTCGATGGCATCGTGATGGGGCCACCAGTTGCCTACGACCTCCAGGCCGGAGCGCCAGTCGGAGGGGCGCGGCACCAGGGCCGTGCTGAAGCCGTGGAGGATGGGCCAACGTGCCTGTTCCTGTCGTCGACGCATCTCGGAAGGGGTGGTCGGAGGCAGCCCGAGGCGGTGGCGCAGCTTTGCGACCGCCGGTTCGTAGAGGCGGTCGGCCATCCGCAGTGCGACGTGTCCGGTTGCTCGGTTGAGGAGACGGCCCAGTGAGCGGGAGCCTGTCACGACGGGAGGGAAGTCACCGGTCGGTGTGGTGGGCTGGAGGTACACGCCGAGGCTCGGTGTTCCTGTGGCCTCGGTGAGGTGCCAGCCGAGTGGGGCCGTGGTGGTCGACAGCAGGAGCAGGTCCGCGCCGTCGTCCATCGCGTCCGCGAATCCCTGACCCAGTTCGGTGATGAACTCGGCAGCGGTACGCATCAGGTCACGTTTGCCTGTGCCTCCGCCACGTACCCGTGTGTCTGCGGGCAGGCTGCGGAATTCCAGCCCTGCATCGCGTACGAGGGGTGCGAAGGTGTCTGCGGCGGCGATGGCAACGTCGTACCCGGCCCGGCGCAGTTCGGCGCCCAGGCCCGTGTAGGGCGCGACGTCGCCGCGCGATCCAGCCGCGGCGATCAGGATTCTCATCGTTCCTCCTCCCCATCGGTACCGCCACCTGCGCGGCGGGCTGCGTTGGCGTGGACCGCCCTGCACGTATAGGCGGCCAGGCCCGGGCGTTGCTGCGACAGCGGTACAACCAGAGCGAACGCACGCGGATCGGCGACGAAGTCGTCCGCGATGCGCCGATGCATGTCGGGCGGGCAGGCGGTGAACCAGCGTGCGATGTGAAGGCGATGCTCCTCGGCGAGGTCCATGGCCCGCTCGCCGTCGCTCGGCTCCCCCTCGTCGAAGACCGCGAGCAGCTCGGCGCGCCAAGCGGCGGCTTCGCCCATGAGCTGGCGCCAGTCCTCCTTGGTGTGGGCGGCCGCGCGCGCCATTGCCTCGCGCTGTCCCTGTGAGTGCGCCCACTTCAGCTCGGCCTCGGTGGCGTAACTCAAGTCGAACGTGACCTCGCCGAAGACCTCGAAACGCTCTTGAGGAGTAAGCGACAGCCCGGTCTTCTGAACCTCTATCGCCCGTTCCGCCACCTCGGCCAGCCGCTGCAGCCTGGCGATCTCCTCACTCAGCTGCCGCTGCCGTGCCCGGAGCCGCTCCAATGGGTTCGTCTGCGGATCCTTGAAGATCGAGGCGATCTCGTCGAGGGGGAAGCCGAGCTCGCGGTAGAAGAGGATCTGCTGGAGTCGGACCAGGTCAGCCTCACTGTAGAGCCGGTATCCGGCGTGGCTGCGGTCACTGGGCGAGAGCAGTCCCGCCTTGTCGTAGTGATGCAGTGTCCGCACCGTCACCCCGGCGAAGGCCGAGACCTGTCCTACGGAGTAGCTCATCCACCTGCCCTTTCGTCGGCACACAGCCTCAAGCCTGACGTAAGGGGAGGGTCAACTCGCGCGGCTCGCGCGGCTCCCGCGGCGGCGAGGGCCACCTGCCGTTCTTCGTCCGCGATCCGCTACGCGAGGATGGGGCGGTCCATGGACGGCGTCTGCGTGGCGGCGAGGACCAGGCGCTGAAGCCCGGTCGGGTCGAGCGCCTCCACCTCCCACTGCACTGGCCGGCCTTAGGTCGAGCTCGTATCGACTGGCGCACCCTGGCCGGCGGAGGCCGCCGGCCTATCCCGCAGCCGCAGGCAGCTTGCAGTCGCGTACCTGGTCGTGGGTGAGCTGTACGCAGGTGTCCCCGGGCCGCCCGCCGACCGAGTCAGCGCGACGGTCGCCGCGGGCATGCCGGCGGACCGGCGAGGGAACAGGACGGGGGATGATCGCGGGGCTGTGTGCCGGTAAGCACCTCGTTGGAGATGGTGAACCAGGCGAGGACACCTCCTGCGGCGGCGAGGGCGGCGGTGACCAGCATCGCCGTGTGGAAGCCGGTGGCCAGCGCTTGGGGCTGGGCGAACGTGTCACCGGTGAGCCCGGCGATCGGCGGGAGCAGGGCGACGGCGAGCAGCCCGGCGGTACGGGCCACCGCGTTGTTCACCCCGGAGGCGGTGCCGGCGTGCCGTGGGTCGGCGGCAGCGAGAACAGTGGCAGTCACCGGGGCGACGGTGGCCGCCAGGCCGAGGCCGAACACCACCACCGCGGGCAGCACGTCCGACAGGTAGCCGGCGCCGGGTCCGATGCGAGTCATCAGCAGCATCCCGGCCGCGATCAGCAGCGGCCCGACGGTGAGCGGGATCCGCGGCCCGATCCGCTGCGCGAGCGCGCCGGCGCGCGAGGACAGCCCCAGCATCAGCGCAGTCACCGGAAGCGACGCGGCGCCGGCCTGGACCGGCGAGTAGCCCAGCGCCCCCTGCAGCACCACCACGAGCAGGAAGAACACCCCGCCCAGCGCGGCGTAGACGACGAAGGTGACCAGGTTGGCAGCGGTGAACTGCCTCACGGCGAAGATACCCAGCGGCAGCATCGGGTGGGCGCTGCGACGCTCGACCAGCACGAATCCACCCAGCCCCACGATGCCGACCAGGGCCGCAACCGCCACAGGCGGCGCGCCCAGTCCGCGGGCCGGCCCGTCGACCATCGCATACGTCGCCCCGGCAAGCCCAGCGGTGGCCAGGATCGCACCGGGGTAGTCGAGCCGGCCCGTGGCAGTCTCGTCCCGGCTTTCCGGCACGTGCCGCACCGCCAGCCACCACACCACCGCGCCGAGCGGCAGGTTGAGCAAGAAGATCGCCCGCCAGGAGACCGTCTGCACCAGGTACCCGCCGATCAGCGGGCCGACCGCTGCGGCCACACCCCCCAGGGCGGACCAGGCCCCGATCGCCCGGCCCCGCTCCGCAGGTTCGAAGCTCGCCTCGATGATCGCCAGACTGCCCGGCGTGAGCAACGCGCCCCCGATACCCTGCAGCGCCCGCGCCCCGACCAGCACGCCCACCGTCGGGGCCAGCGCGCACAGCAGCGACGCCACAGCGAACCACACCACCCCGGCCATGAACACCCGCCGCCGTCCCAGGCGGTCACCCAGCGCGCCGGCCAGCAGGATGAGCGCGGCCAGCGTCACCGAGTACCCGGTCACCACCAACTGCAGCGGCCCGACCCCGGCGTGCAGGCTCCGTCCGATCGACGGCAACGCCACGTTCACCACCGTGGCGTCCAGCTGCGCCATCCCCGAGCCCAGCACCGTGGCCGCCAAGACCCACCGCCCCGCGGGCGACGCCACCAGGAACCCACCGCCCGGGCCAGGCGGCCGAGTGTGTCCCTCGGCGGCCGCCGGCCGCCGCCCCCTGGTACCGCGCCAGTACCGAGCCGACATCACACCTCAACGTAGATCCGCAGCCACGCGTGCCGCCAGCACCTCGAGGACACTGCACTCACGACGGCGCCGGCCCGATGCGCGGGACAGTCGGTGGCCCGGCAGACACAGCATGAGCACGGCGCGGCCTCTTCGCGACCAGGACCGCAAGCCCAGCCCTGGCTGCGGAACCAGCCGAGAGCGCACCGCGCTCGCCGACCGAGCCGCATAGACCTCTACCACTCGCCACCCCGGTCCGAAACGCGCCACTACCCACGCCGTCCGAAACGCGCCACTATCCACGCCAACCGATGCGCGACCTGCCAACCATGGCGACCGGGCCGGTCGCATCGACGCACGCGATCAGACCACCCAGTGGCCGGCACATCGGCGCCAGGCACCCTGCTCCACTCGCAGCGGCACGCGCCCACCGGCTAGGCGTCAGGCCGTCCGTCCGGCGGGTGCCGCCTTTTTCATGAACGAAGCCGGTCCTGGAAGCGTCGCGGGCGGTGGAGGTCATGCGCACCGGAGATGGTGTCGTTCAGGCGGGCTCTTCGACCGAGTGCGAGTCGGTGAGGGTGAGGGCGCCGCCTCCCGCGATCAGACCGACGATCACCGCCAGCACGGCGTAGGTGATCTGTTCGCCGTGGAAGAACGACTGCACGAGGTTGCTGCTCCAGACACCTGCGGGCAGCCGGGTGGTGACCAGGGCGGCGATCATGGTGCCGACCACGGCGGTTCCGACGCTGGTGCCGACCTCCTGGGCGGTGTCGTTGAGCGCCGTGCCGACCGAGGTGCGGTTTTCCGGCATCGCCTCGACCAGGGCGATGGCGCAGATCGTCATGACGGTGCGCAGCCCGATGGTCATCACGACCATGCAGACGGCGATGGCGGTGTACCCGTGGTCGACGCCCCAGGCGAGGCCGGCCAGCGCGCCGGCCAGGCAGGCCGCGCCGACCAGGCAGGCGATGCGGTGGCCGAACCTCTTCGCGAGCCATTCCGACAGCGGAGTTGCGACGATCATGGTCGCGATGAGCGGCAGGTTCGCCAGGCCGGCCCGCACGGGGCTCCACCCGTAGGCGTACTGGAAATGGAGGATGAGCCCGAACATCACGCCGGCCATCGCGATGGACGTTCCGATCTGGGCGATGGCCGCGCCGCGGACGATACCGCTGGAGAAGATCTTGAGATCCAGCATGGGCGCCTTGCTGCGGTGCTCGTGCCACACGAACGCGATGCCCGCGGCCACGGCGCCGAGGATCGAGGCGAGGGTGAGGGTGGAGAGCCAGCCGTGCTCGACGCCGCTGGTCAGCGCGTAGCAGGCCAGGCCGATGGTCAGCACGCTCAGGGCGGCGCCGGGCAGGTCGAGCCGGTCGTGGGTCAGGCCGTCGGGATCGTCCGCCGCTACGCCGAGCCGCACGCCGATTGCCGCGATCAGCGCGATCGGCGCGTTGATCAGCAGGAGCCACTGCCAGCTGACGTGCGCGAGCGCGGTGCCGCCCAGCAGCGGGCCGAGGATGAAACCGGACATGCCGACGACGATCATCAGGGTCATGGCGCGCATGCGCAGCGCCTGGTCGTCGAAGAGCCGGAAGACCAGTGAGTTGGTGATGGGGGCCATGGCCGCGGCGGCGACGCCGAGCCCGGCCCTCAGGGCGATGAGCTGTCCGGTGGAGTCGACGGCGATGACGCACAGGCTCAGCAGGCCGAACGCGGCGAGGCCGATCAGCAGCACGCGGCGGCGTCCGAAGCGGTCGGCGATGGAGCCGGCCGTCAGCAGGAGACCGCCGAACGTCAGCGAGTAGGCGCCGGTGATCCACTGCAGGGCCGTTGTGCCGCTGCCGAGATCGCGGCCGATCGTGGGCAGCGCGATCGAGAGCAGCGTGTTGTCGACCATCTCGACGAAGAAGGCCAGGCAGAGCGCGGCCAGGGGAATCCACGCCGCGCGCAGCGACGGGTAGGTGCGGGATATGGCGGGCTCGGTGGTCGTGGTCATGGCCGGCCTCCTCTCCGAACGTCGCCTGACATCGAACGACGCTCTGTGTGGAACATCATTCGATGAACGAACGTTGTTCGATGATGGAACGTGGTTCGAGAGTAGAACGATGTTCGATGTCATGCAAGTCGTGATTGGATGAGTGACATGGCACCCCCGCGAACCCGCCCCGCCGCCCCCGCCCGTGGGCGCAAGCGCGCCGCGCACTCCCTGGAGGCCGTCCTCGCCGCAACCGTCGCCCTCCTCGACGAGGCCGGCGGATCGGCGCTGACCTTCCGCGCTCTGGCCGCCCGGCTCGGCACCGGAGTCGGCACCATCTACTGGTACGTCGCGAACAAGGACGAGCTGCTCGACCGCGCCACCGACCACGCGGTCGGGGAGATCCTGGCCGCCCTCGAAGAACAGCCCAGCAGCGACGACCCGATCGCCGACCTGCGCGCGATGGCCGTCACGCTGTTCGACGCGATCGTGGACCGGCCATGGCTGTCGGCCTACTTCATGCGCAACACCGACGTCCAGATCAATTCCTTGAGGCTGTACGAGAAGCTCGGCGAGCAGGCACTGCGCCTCGATCTCACGCCTCGCCAGCGGTTCCACGCCGTTTCGGCGATCACGGGCGTCGTCGTCGGTACGGCCGCCGACCTCGGACTGGAGATCCCGCAGGAGCTGCTCGAGGGTGAGGTGGACCGCGACGCGTTCCTCGGCCGCTTCGTCGAGATGTGGCGCTCACTCGACGCCGCGGAGTTCCCGTTCGTGCACCAGATCGTCGACGAGTTCGCGGGACACGACGACCGGGACCAGTTCCTCGCCGCTTTGGACCTGACCCTGGCAGGCCTGCGCCTCCAAGCCGGAACCTGACCTGCCGCTCCCCCTCACGGCCGGGTGTCGGCCGCACCACACGACTCAGAAGCGAGTCGTCTCGTCCGTCTTCGCCGCTTTCTTGATCGCCTCGGGAGTCGTTCCCCGGACGCCGGTCAGGTCCACGCCGCTCAGATCCGCGTCCGTCAGATCGGCGCCGGTCAGGTCCGCATACCTCAACGAGGAGCCGTTCAGCCGCGCCCCACTGAGGTCTGCGTGAGCCAGGTCTGCTTCGGTCAGGTTCATGTGGCTCGCGTCCGCCGAGATCAGATCGGCGTGGCTCAAGTCCGCGGTGGACAGGTCCATCCCGGTCAGCTTTGCGCGCGGCCACACAGCTCCAGGAACCCTGATCCGGTGCAGGTCGGTGAAGCTTCGCGACGCACGAGGGAGCCGTCCCAGGACGGTCAAGGCGGCTTGCACGTCGGTATCGGGCTCTCGGGGCAGCCTGGCGTCCGACATGGCCGGAGCGGGATCATGTTCGCGCACGAAGGCAGCCAACACATCGATGATCACTGCCCTGTCTCGCGAGGAGTCATGAGCGATGCGTTCCAATGCGTAGACGGCACTGGCCCGGACGTCGCGACCGGGCGAACCCAACTGTTCGGTAGCTCTGATGTACCGGTCGGTGATCTGTCCTTCCCGCGCTGTCCGTAGCTCGCTCTGCGCCGTCCGCCACGACAGCGCCGTGGCCACCAGGCCGGCGGCAGCGAAGAGCACACCGAACAAGATTCCGATGCTGTTGAACCACTGGTGCCGGCTCTGACGCCGACGCTCCCGCTCTTCAGCCTCGTAGCGCCTTTCCTCCTGAAGAAGCTCCCCCCGACGTTCGGGAGACAAGGCGTCCAGTTCCTCTTGAGTGGGTGCAGCGATACGGGTACGCGTCGGCTGTGCCGGTGCTGTCCCCCCTGCACGTCCTGAACCTGCGAGATCAGATGTTGGCTGCCCCGACTCGCCGTCAGACGGCTCGTCAGAATCAGGAGAGGGAGTCACCCTTGGCACGATACGGACCGTGCCTGCCGAAGGGCAGTGTGTTGCACGATCCAGCTACCAGCAGATCATGGCGTGCTCGCCGCGGCCGACGCACCGCTGCGGGCACGACAGGTGTGCGAGGCTATGGGCCTGGAAGATCGCACCCGACGACATCAACAAGCCCTGCCTGAAACCAACTCACGTACCACCCTCACAGAGCCAGGCACCTTCCGGCATGTCGTCGAGAGGACAAGGCCGCCGCGCCTTCTCACCGAGGTGTTACGGAATCACCGGCCGCCCGCCGATGGCCAGGCCACGTGTCGTCGTACGCCGCATCGAAGCACTGGGCCTGGCCGACGCGGGCACGTTGCTCACCTGTCGGCCCGGGGTATACCGCAATATCCTGAGGACGTGTCCAGTGATGGGTGTTTTTGTTCTATTTCGCGGCCATCTCGTCGAGCAGGTCGTGCGCCGGCACAAGACCCTAGGCGTGTTCGTGTCCCGGTGGCGTCCCTGCCCGTGCGAGAACCCCGAGTGCCAGGCGTACGAGGCGGAAGAGGCCGAGTCGGAGCCCGTCCACGGCGGAGAGCGGACCGGCGGTCGACGGGGCCGAGCAGCGGGACTCCTGACGCTCTTCCCGCGAGCCTGAAAAAACTTCCGCGAGCGTGTAGAGGAGCGCGGGCCGGCTCCGACGTCCCCTGTGAGAGCCGCCCACCACGGGCGGTCCGAGTCGAAGGAGCGGACTCATGAAGTACCTGGTGATGGTGCAGGGCACGCAGGCGGACTACGAGGCCCAGGCGGGCAAGCCCGCCGCCGGTCTCCCGGCCTGGAGCGACGAGGATATTCAGGCGATGTTCCAGTACATGGGTGCGATCAACGACGACCTCGCCGAGACAGGTGAGTTCATCGATGCCCAGGGGCTGGCCGAGCCTGCCAGGACCCGCCTCGTCAGCGCCGGCGCGGACGGCAAGCCCGTGATCACCGACGGGCCGTACGGCGAGACCAAGGAAGTGATCGCCGGTTACTGGCTTCTGGAGTGCGAGAGCCTGGAGCGGGTCACGGAGATCGCCGCGCGGGTCACCCAGTGCCCCGTTCCCGAGGGCACGAACACGTACCCCGTCGTCATCCGGCCGCTCGGCGAAGTGTGAGCAGGGGAGTCGTTTGAGACGTACGAGCGAGGTCGAGGACCTGCTGCGCCTGCACGCGCCGCAGGTTCTCGGCGCGCTCGTACGCCGGTACGGGCACTTCGACGCCGCCGAGGACGCCGTACAGGAGGCGCTGCTGGCAGCGGCCGGCCAGTGGCCCGAGTCGGGGGTTCCGGACAATCCGCGGGGCTGGCTCATCAGGGTCGCCTCGCGGCGGCTCACGGACGCGCTGCGCAGCGATCAGGCGCGGCGGCTGCGGGAGGAGAAGGCGGTGGCCCTCACACCGCGCGACGCCTTCATCACGCCGCCGCCCGGGCCCGATCGTGCGCCCTCCGAGGACGACACGCTGACCCTGCTCTTCCTCTGCTGCCACCCGGATCTGCCCCCGCTCGCCCAGATCGCGCTGACGCTGCGGGCCGTCGGCGGTCTGACGACGGCCGAGATCGCCCGCGCGTATCTGGTGCCGGAGGCGACGATGGCCCAGCGGATCAGCCGTGCCAAGCAGCGGGTGAAGGGCACGCGTTTCGGCCGCCCCGATCGCTGGAGGGAGCGGCTGCCCGCCGTCCTCCACACGCTCTACCTGATCTTCAACGAGGGCTACACGGCCACCTCCGGAGCCTCCCTCCAGCGGGCCGAACTCGCGGGCGAGGCCATCCGGCTGGCCCGTGCGGTGCACCGCCTGCTGCCCCGCGACTGCGAGGTCACCGGCCTGCTCGCCCTGATGCTCCTCACCGACGCCCGCCGCGCCGCGCGGACCGGGACGGGCGGCGAACTGATCCCCCTCGACCAGCAGGACCGCGGACTGTGGGACAAGGCGGCGATCGAGGAGGGCGTGGCCCTGGTGACCTGGGCTCTGTCCCAACGCCACCCCGGCCCATACCAGTTGAGGGCCGCGATCGCCGCCGTCCACGACGAGGCGGACTCGCCCGAGAGCACCGACTGGCCCGAGATCCTCGGCCTCTACGACGTCCTCGTCCACCTTGTCCCCAGCCCTGTCGAACGCCTCAACCGTGCCGTGGCCATCGCCATGGTCCACGGACCGCAGGCTGGTCTGGCCGAACTGGACTTGATCGCACCGGAGTTGACCACAGGCCACCGCCTGGACTCGGTCCGCGCCCACCTCCTGGAACGCGCCGGTGACCCCGAGGCCGCCCGAGCCGCCTACGAGTCAGCCGCCGCCAAGACCCTGAGCCTCCCCGAACAGCGCTACCTCCGGGCCCGTGCGGCCCGCCTCGGCGACATCACTTGACGTGTCGCTCATGCCCGAGCTGGCGCACATGACCGAGCGCTCCCTGTGGGACGCGGCATCGGAAGGAGCAGCGCGCCTGCCGCTGGGCAATCTTTCAAGGACTCCGATGCCGCCGATCGGCAACCCCGAACTCGCGCTGGTCCTCGCCGGTGTCCCGGGCTCCCTGGCGAAGACCGGCGCGGACCTGTACGCGGTCGTCATCAACGTGGCGGTCAGCGCATGCATGGCCGGCCGCGTCCACGGCGAGGAGGGCCGCGCCCGGGTGTGACGGCGGCCGCGGCCCGGCCGGGCACGGCTGGCAGGTTCGGATGTGCACCATCGCCGAGACGCAGCCGCACATCAGCAGGTGGTTCGACCGCGAACCGTGGTCCCGCGCCGTCAGCGACGCGGGTTACGCCGTCACCCGCAGCTGACGTCAGGGCGCGGGCACGAGCAGAAGGCCACGTCGACCTACTGCTCGCCGAAGCCCTTGAGGAAGCGGTCCAGCTCGGTGGCGAGGCCGCACAGCGGGCACAGCCGAACCCCCGGCTGCTCTGCTGCGTCCAGCGCCCGGTTCAGCGGCAGTGCCGTCGCTCCGGCCTGCGCCTCTTCGCAGTCGACGGCGTGCGCGCCGCCCCGGCCGGCGGGACCGCGGCCGTCGGCCTTCGCCGGCGCCCAGCCGAACGGCCGCCGTGGCCCCGGCGCCTCCTGGACGGGCGAGGGGGCGCACAGCGGGTACGGGGCGCTTCAGGCGGCCAGGCGTGCCGCGATGCCGTCGAGGACGCAGTCGAGACCGGTCTCGAACTGCCACTGCAGGTCGTCCTTGCGTGTGGCATCGCCAAGGTAGTGCTCGTACCTCGGATAGCGACCGGTGTTCATGAGCCAGGTCATGTGCGAGGCCAGTCCCGAGCGCGCCTCCTCGCGGCTTGACCAGCCGCGGCCCCTCAACATCTGCGTCAGGCCGATCTCGGAGTCGACGGCTCCATGCACGTACGCGGTGACGGTGCTGAAGACCGCCATCGCCGTGTCGGCGTCGAGGCCGAGACTGGAGAGCGCGGTCAAGGCCCTCTCCGGCACCGCCAGTTGGTTCGGGGTCGGTGCGCACCAGGTCGCGCGGGTCACCCACGCGTGCTTGAGCAGGACGGCGCGGATGCGCAGGGCGAGCGTCCGCATGGCCTCACGCCAGTCCATTGCCTCCTCGGGGAGCTCCAGCTCCCCGTAGACGAAGTCGACCATCAGCTCAAGGAGTTCGTCCTTGCCGGAGACGTAGCGGTACGCCGCCATGGGTGCTGCGCCCAGTTCGCTGGCCAGGCGCCGCATGGTGACAGCGTCGAGGCCCTCGGCGTCAGCGATCCCGACCGCGGCCGCAGCGATCCGCCGCGCGGTGAGGGTCGTCCGTGGGGCGGGTGCAGGGCGTTCGAGGCGTTCCCACAGGGAGACCTGGTCCCCGTCCTCGGGTTGTACCTGTCGCTTCTGGGCCGGCATCGGTCGGGCTCCCTCCGTCAAACGCTCGTATACACCGTATCAAGAGTGGACGTCGTACACGTCAATGTGTACGTTGTACGCAGTAGATACGACGTACACACCGGAGGCGTTTCCATGGTCGACCAGAACGACAGCCCGCTTCGGACCGCGGTGATCATCGGCAGCACCAGGGACGGACGATTCGGCCCCGTCGTGGCCAACTGGCTGAAGGATCACATCCAGCAGCACGACAACATGACGGCGGACCTCGTCGACCTCGTCGAGACGCCCATGCCGACGGTGTTCCCGGCTTTCGGCCAGGCGCCCACCGAAGAAGTCATGCGGCTGCTCGGCGCAGTGTCGCCGAGGCTGGCGGCAGCCGACGCCTTCGTCATCGTCACGCCGGAGTACAACCACAGTTTCCCGGCGTCATTGAAGAACGCCATCGACTGGCACAACGAGCAGTGGCACGCGAAGCCGGTCGGCTTCGTCTCCTATGGCGGCCTCGCCGGTGGGCTGCGCGCCGTCGAACAGCTCCGCGTCGTACTGGCGGAGCTCCACGCGGTGACGATCCGCAACACGGTCAGCTTCCACAACTACGGCCAGGTCTTCGACGCGGACGGCAAGCCGTCGGACCCGGGGTGCGACGTCGCGGCCAAGGCCATGCTCGACCAGCTCAGCTGGTGGGGGCACGCCCTGCGCGAGGCCAAGCGCAGCCGTCCGTACGCCGTCTGACGTCTCGCCATGCGTGTATGGGGGAAGCAATGATCGACCGCACACCCGGCCTTTCCGTACCCGTCCGACCGGACCTTCCTCGCCTGGGCGTCTTCGGATTGATGCTCGGCATCTTCCTGGCCACACTCGACGGGCAGATCGTCAGTACCGCGCTCCCCACGATCGTGGGTGACCTCGGCGGCCTCGACAACTTCTCGTGGTCGGTGACCTCGTACCTGCTCACCATGGCCGCCTCGACCTCGGTCTGGGGCAAACTCGGTGACCTGTACGGTCGGAAGGGCGCCTTTGTGTCCGCGGTGGTGGTCTTCCTTACCGGGTCGATGCTGTGCGGCCTGGCGCAGGACATGGGCCAGCTCATCGCCTTTCGGGCCTTTCAGGGGCTCGGTGCCGGCGGGTTGATGGTCGGGGCGCTCTCGGTCATCGGGGTACTGGTGCCACCACGGGAGCGGGGCCGCGTCCAGTCGATGGTCGGCGTGATGCTGCCGGTCGCCTTCGTGGGCGGGCCACTGCTCGGCGGGTTCCTCACCGACCACATGAACTGGCGCTGGACGTTCTACGTGAACGTACCGGTCGGTGTCGTCGCGCTGCTGGCAGTCTCCAAAGGCGTACGGCTGCACACCGAACGCGTCAAGGTCCGGATCGACTACCTCGGTGCGGCTCTACTGACCACCGGCATCCTGGCCCTCACCCTGCTGGCCAGTCGGGCCGGTACCAGCTACGCCTGGTCGTCGCCCCAGATCGCCGTACTCGGCGCGGTGGCCGCAGTGAGCATGGCGTGGTATGCCCGCGTCGAGCTGCGCGCGGCGGATCCGATCACACCTCCGAGCCTGTTCCGCAGCCGCGAGTTCACCCTCGCTCAGGTTCTCAGCTTCCTGGTCGGCGCCGTCCTGGTCTCCGTGACCAACTACCTTCCGCAGTACTTTCAGTTGGTGCAGGGTCTCTCGTCCACGGTCAGTGGCATGCTCATCCTGCCCCTGATGCTCGGCTTGCTCGCGGCCCAGCTGACCACCGGGCGGATGATGGACCGCGGCGGCCTGGAGCGCGTCCTGCCACTCACCGGCGCTGCCGTCATGACCGGCGGTGCACTGCTGCTGCTCCTCCTTGGTACGGACACTCCTGTGGCCGTGGCCTGCGCGCTCACTCTGGCCATCGGGGTCGGCGTCGGCATCCTGATGCAGTGCACCCTGCTCACCACCCTGAACAATGCTGCTCCGCGTGACATGGGCGCTGCCACGGGAACGGCCACCCTCGTGCGAACCCTCGGCGGCTCCCTGGGGGTCGCCGTCCTTGGGGCCGTGCAGAGCAGCCGCATGGGCGACGTGCTGGCCGAGCGGCTCGGTTCCGAGGCCGAGCGCAGCCTCACGGCCGGGGGCGAACTCACCCCGGCCCTGTTGAAGGACATGTCCGCCGGGACACGCGACGCCGTCGAGGAGGCGGCCGGCAGCGGCCTGCACGGTGTCGTGGTCGGCGCCGCAGTCCTGTCGGCGATCGCGTTCGCCACGGCGTGGTTCGTACGGGTGGCACCGATTGCCGACGCGAAGACCCGCGGGACCATGGACCGAACGGACGCTGACGCACCGCAGGCTCGCCTCAAGACGCCTACCACGGATTGATCCCCTCCTCTCGTCCGATCCCTGCCGCGGTCGAGGTTCTGACCTCGGCCGTCGGCCACATCACCCCACCATGTACCGACCGCATCGTTCGCATGCCCTTGCCGTGCGATCGGCCCTCTGTCGAAGGCGATTGACTGATGCCCAGCAATTTGGCCGCACGTGCCAAGGACTTACTGGTCCGCCCCTTCTCCCTGGGAAGCCTCACTCTTCCCAACCGCGTCGTCATGGCGCCGATGACGCGAGAGTTCTCCCCCGACGGCGTCCCGGGCAGGGATGTGGCGCGGTACTACGCCCGGCGGGCGGCCGGCGGCGTCGGCCTGATCATCACCGAGGGCACGTACGTCGGCCATGACTCGGCGGGGAGCAGCGCCCGGGTCCCACGTTTCCACGGCGACGACGCACTCGCCGGCTGGTCCGCGGTGGCGGACGCGGTGCACGACGCAGGCGGCCGGATTGTGCCGCAGCTGTGGCACGTGGGCATGGAACGCGCCGCCGGAGCCCCACCGGTGCCCGACGCCCCTCGGGTCGGTCCCTCCGGCATCGCACTGGACGGTTCGGTGGCGGGGGAGGCGATGACGCACGCGGATATCGACCGCGTGATCGCGGCCTACGCCACAGCCGCAGCTTCGGCCGAGGCGGCCGGCTTCGACGGCATCGAGATCCACGGCGGGCACGGCTATCTCATCGACCAGTTCTTCTGGGCCCACACCAACAAGCGCAGCGACGCGTACGGCGGCGATGTCGCCTCCCGCGCCCGGTTTGCCGCAGAGGTCGTGGCGGCCTGCCGTGAGTCCGTGTCCGAGGACTTCCCGATCCTCTTCCGGCTCTCCCAGTGGAAGATGAACGCCTTCCAAGCGAAGGTCGCCGAGACGCCGCAGGAACTGGAGACCATTCTCAGCCTGCTCACCGAGGCGGGCACCGACGCCTTCCACTGCTCCACCCGCCGCTTTCACCTGCCGGAGTTCGACGGCTCCGACCTCAACCTCGCGGGCTGGGCGAAGAAACTCACCGGCAAACCGTCCATCACCGTGGGAGCGGTGGGCCTCAGCAACGAGTTCCTCCAGGTCTTTCAGGGCGAACAGGCAGGCGTCACCGACATCGGCGGCCTGCTCGCCCGTCTGGAACGGGAGGAGTTCGACCTCGTGGCGGTCGGCCGGGCTCTCCTGGGTGATCCCGACTGGCTGAACAAGGTACTCAGCGGCCGAACCGAGGAGCTCAACCCCTTCCACGTGGGCCTCGTCCGCACCCTCGACTGAGCCGCCCGACAGTGCGAAGACGATCGCTGGCTCGTGTTCCGGATCGGTCCCGTCGGCGGCCGGCGTCGGTGAGAGGCGACATCGAGTCGTGGTCCCCGGAGCGGCACGACAAGTGTGTGGGCCAGGCAGAGCAGTTGCTGCTCAGTCCCGATGACGCGTGGCAGGCCGCGAAGGTATCGGGTGGCGCTGTCGGGGCAACGCGTCCAACGCCTCGTGGGTCGCCTCGCTCTGCTGGGCGGTGAGTTCAGAGGGGATTCTCGCGCTGCGGCTGCGGCTGCGGCTGCGGCTGCGTCGCAGTCAGTTGAGGACCGCGTAGACGTTGCCGGCTTCCGCTTCACTCTCCAGCTCGCGGCCCGAGGCGGCGCACATGTCACCGCGGTCACCAGAGACCCGGCGCACTCGGAGGAGCTGCGCGCACTCGGTGCTGACGAGCTCGTCACAGATCTGACCTGGCTCAAGGACATCGAGCCGGTGCACGGAGTGGTCGACCTGACCGGAGGCCCTCACATGGTCGCCGCACACGAGGCCTTGGCGGAGCACGGTGGTGAGCGCAGGTCACATCTCCGGCGACGGCCGAACGGAAAGGCCGCCGTGTGCGGGGAGAAGCCATGATCGACATCTACTGAACGGAGCGAGTGAAGAGGCTCAGGCGTTTGCGTACAGCGGCCTCTGCCCTGCCCGAGGAGCATCCGAGCGTGTCCAGGCCGACATCGCGGTGTGCGGGGGGCCGCAACGCGCCGGACGAGCGATGACCAGCGGCATGCCGGCCGCACCTTCCGCTCGGCTCGGCGCCACTGAGAGGGGCCTGGCGGTTGACCGACCTGCTACTCGGCCCGGATCGGGGTTGCTGCCAGGATCATTCCGTCACGGGCAGGCACTCGGCGAGCAGGTCGACGATGTCGCGCCAGGCTCGCTGCGCGTGCCGTGGGTGGTGGCCGACGCCGGGGAGCACGCTCTGGTCGACCGGCGGATGGTGGAAGGCGTGCAAGGCGCCGCCGTAGACCACGAGGCGCCAGTCGACGCCCGCGGCCTGCATCTCGGCGGTGAACGCTTCCCGTTGCGCGGGCGGCATGATCGGGTCTTCCGATCCGACCCCGGCCCATACCGGGCAGCGAATGCGTGCTGCCTCGCCCGGCCGGCCTGTGGTCACTGCGTTGACCGTCCCGATCGCCCGCAGGTTGACGCCGTCGCGCCCGAGTTCCAGCCCGATGGCGCCCCCGGTGCCGTAACCGACGGCGGCGATCCGGTCGGGGTCGGTCCGCGGCTCGGCGCGCACCACGTCGAGCGCCGCGTGGCCGATGCCCCGCATCCGGTCGGGGTCGGCGAGCAGCGGCGTGCAACGGGCCAGCATCTCGTCGGGGTCGCGCAAATAGCGCCCGCCGTGAATGTCGAAGGCCAGTGCCACGTACCCCAGCTCGGCGAGCGCATCGGCCCGGCGGCGCTCGACGTCGCTGAGTCCAGGGCCCTCCGGCCCCACCAGGACCGCGGGCCGGCGTTCGGCACCGGCCGGCAGCGCGAGGTGCCCGATCATGGTCAGGCCGTCGGCCGGGTACTCCACCGTGCGCGTTGTCACCCTCGTCATGAGAGGGACGATAGTGATCGCCGAGTCCGCTCGGACCGCTGTTCTGCCGCCGGCAGAACACTGTCTGAACCGGCTGGTGGTCGTGGAACTGTGGGGCTCGGTCGAGCCCCGGGCCATCGCGGCGATGGTCGCCTCCGCGGGGGCCCGCTGACACTGACCGGCGTCCCCGCCGGAGTCGACCCGGCACCTGTCCTGCCGTACCTCTCCAACGGTGACGATCTGGCTGACGTCGGCCTCACCGCCGCACCGCGCACCCTGCGGATCGCCCTGCTCTCCACTCCGGCGGGTGGTGCGTTCCTCGTCGCGGCCTGGGGTGCCTTCGCCGCGGCTGGCGGTGACCGGCCGGATCGACCCGGCCGTCACCACGACGGCCGTGATCGTCGTCCAGACCACGCTCGCGGCGCTCTCACAGGTCGTCGTCAACGGTGCCGCCGGCTTTCATGCCAGCCGGTACCTGGGCGACATGCCGGCCTTCTTCGACGATGCCGCCGCCCGCGCACCCCGGCGCGGGCCGGGCCGGCTCACCGCGCCGGGGGAGGAGATCCGGCTGGAGGACGTCGTCTACCGGTACGCGGGCAAGGACAAGCCAGCGGTCGACCATGTGTCCCTGACCCTGAGGCGTGGCCAGAGCCTCGCCGTCGTCGGCGCGAACGGTTTGGGGAAGTCCACCCTCACCCGGCTGCTCCCGGCATCCACCTTCCTGACCAGGGCACCGGCACCAGGAACGGCACTCACCTCGCGAATCTCACCTTGGGCCGGCCCCGCACCCGGGACGACCTTCCCGTATGGGAAGTCGTCGACGCCGTCGGACTACGGGAGGCCGTCGAGGACCTGCCCTGCGGTCTGGACACGCTGCTGTTCCGGGAGGTCTGCGGCGGGTCCGAGCTGTCCGACGGCCGCTGGCAGCGCATCGACTGCTCCAGGGCTCTGCACCGGTGGCCCGAGCTGCTCATCTTCGTCGAGCCCACCGCCCAGATGGACCCCCGCGGCGAACACCGGATCTTCGAGCGGATCAGCTCCATCGCCGCCGACCGCATCACCATCGTGATCACCCACCGTCTGGAGAACACCAGGGCCGCCGATCAGGTCGTCGTCATGGAGCACGGCCACCTGCCGGGGCACGGTGAGTGGCGGGTGGCCGTGCCCGGGGTGAAGCTGGAGGCGACCGCCGGGCACCGAGAAGCCTGTGACCGGCGCCCCTCCCGCGCCCCGGGCCGGGCACCCTTCTCGCGATCGGGCCCATCCACCCAGGACGCCGACCTGGTCGGGTGACTCGAAACCCGGGATCGGGGAACCGGAGGAGATGCCCTGACCCACGAGGGGAGGCCGGGTGCCCGGACGCCCGGCTCCCTCACCGGAAGAAGGACCATGATGGCGCACGAAGACGACGGCGGGCAGGCCGAGCCCAACACGCCGGGTATGCGCACCGACGGCGACGGCGACGGCGTCACGCGCCGCCGTCCGCTGGGCGAGCGGCACGTCGAGGAGACGGTCGAGGTCGCGGTGCCGGTCCGCACGGCGTACAACCAGTGGACTCAGTTCAAGACGTTCCCGCGTTTCTCGGCCGTGGTGCGCGACGTCGCGCAGATCAGGCCCACCGTCACCGTGTGGACCATCGGCTACGGCCCCCTGCGCCACCGTTTCTCGGTCGAGACCGTGGAACAGGACCCCGACGCCTACCTCGCCTGGCGTGGCCTGGAGCAGCACCCCTCGCACCAGGGCGAGGTGGAGTTCAGGCCGACGGAGTCCGGCGGCACCGCGATCACGGTCCGGATGTTCCTCCAGCCGCACGGAGCCGCGAAGGTCCTCACCCGCTCGTCCAGGGTCGCGAGGCTGACCGCCCGGCTGGTGCGCGGGGAACTGGTCAACTTCAAGCACTTCATCGAAGGGCTCGGTCAGGAGGGCGGTGCCTGGCGCGGCACCATCCGCAACGGCCGTGTTCAGCACGACACCCCGGAACCGCCCAGGAGCCGTGTCGCCCAGTGGCCCGTCGGCTGACCCGCGTACCGCCCACGGCAAGAGAAAGGCCAAGCGATGCAGAACCCGCCCGGTGAGGAGCCGGAGACCTCCCTCTTGACACCGCCGAAGAAGTGGGCGGCCGGGGTCCCCGCCGTCGTGCACGCGCTGGAGTACTCCCTGGAGCAGACCTCCCCGCGCAAGACGGGGGTGGACCTGCTCACCATGAACCAGGTGGGCGGGATCGACTGCCCCGGCTGCGCGTGGGCGGACCCCGCCCCGGGCCGGCGCCACCGCAACGAGTACTGCGAGAACGGCGCCAAGCACATCAACGACGAAGCCACGACGCGCCGGATCACCGCCGACTTCTTCCGCGAGCACAGCGTGTCCGATCTGGCCGCCCGTTCCGACATGTGGCTCAATCAGCAGGGCCGGCTCACCGAGCCGATGATCAAACGGCCCGGATCGGACCACTACGAGCCCATCGGCTGGAACGACGCCCTGGGCGTCCTCGCGCAGGAACTGAGGGGGCTGGACTCGCCTGACGAGGCGGTCTTCTACACCTCCGGCCGGGCCAGCAACGAAGCCGCTTTCGTCTTCCAGCTCTTCGCCCGCGCCTTCGGCACCAACAACCTGCCCGACTGCAGCAACATGTGCCACGAGTCCAGCGGCTTCGCCCTGAACGAGACGCTGGGCGTCGGCAAGGGCACCGTGAGTCTCGACGACCTCCACCATGCGGACCTGATCTTCCTGGTGGGACAGAACCCGGGCAGCAATCACCCGCGGCAGCTCTCGGCCCTGGAGGAGGCCAAGCGCAACGGCGGCCGCATCGTGGCCGTGAACCCGCTGCCGGAGGCGGGGCTGCGACGCTTCAAGAACCCGCAGAAGCCGCGCGGGGTCGTGGGGCGGGGCACCCAGATCGCCGACCGCTTCCTGCACATCAAGCCGGGCGGGGACCTCGCCCTGTTCCAGGCACTGAACCGGCTGCTGCTGGAGGCGGAGGACGCGCGTCCCGGCACCGTCCTGGACCACGACTTCATCAACGCCCACACCTCCGGTTTCGAGGAGTTCGCCCGGCACGCCCGCACCGTCGACTGGGACGACGTGCGCGCGGCGACGGGACTGACCCGCGAGGAGATCGAGAAGGTCCGCGACGAGGTCCTGCAGAGCGAACGCGTCATCGTCTGCTGGGCCATGGGCATCACCCAGCACAAACACGGCGTGCCCACCATCCGGGAGATCGTCAACTTCCTGATCCTGCGCGGCAATCTGGGGCGTGCCGGCACGGGCGCCTGCCCGGTGCGCGGCCACAGCAACGTCCAGGGCGACCGCACCATGGGCATCTGGGAGCAGATGCCGGACACCTTCCTGGACGCCCTGCAGAAGGAGTTCGGCTTCGATCCGCCGCGCCCGCACGGCCTGGACTCGGTGAACTCCATCAAGGCGATGCTGGATAGCCGCGTCAAGGTCTTCCTCGCCCTGGCAGGCAACTTCGTGCGCGCGGCGCCCGACAGCGACGTCACCGAGAAGGCGATGCGTTCGTGCCGGCTGACCGCCCACATCTCCACCAAGCTCAACCGCTCGCACACGGTCTGCGGCGACACCGCGCTTATCCTGCCGACGCTGGGGCGCACCGAGCGTGATGTCCAGGCCGACGGCGAGCAGTTCGTCACCGTCGAGAACTCCATGAGCGAGGTGCACACCTCCCAGGGACGGCTCGAACCGGCCTCGCGCATGCTGCTGAGCGAGGTCGCCATCCTGTGCCGGCTCGCCCGGCTGAGCCTCGACGGCGAGGGGGACATCCCCTGGGCCAAGTTCGAGGGCGACTACAACACCATCCGCGACAGCATCTCCCGGATCGTGCCGGGCTTCCACGACTTCAACGCCCGGGTGACCCGTCCGGGAGGCTTCCAGCTGCCCAATCCGGTCAACGAGGGCGTGTTCCGGACCGCGACCGGCAAGGCCCGGTTCACCTGCAACGAGCGGGTGGTCCCGCGGGCCCCCGAGGGACACCTGCTGCTGCAGACCCTGCGCTCGCACGACCAGTGGAACACCGTCCCGTACACCAACAACGACCGCTACCGCGGCATCCACGGCAGCCGCCACGTCGTCCTCGTCAACCCGGCCGACCTGTCAGAACTCGGCCTTGTCCAGGGCGATCGCGTGGACCTGGTGAGTGTCTGGGAGGACGGCACCGAGCGCCGGGCGGAGAACTTCGAGGTCGTGTCCTACCCGGCGGCCAAGGGTTCGGCCGCCGCCTACTACCCGGAGACGAACGTCCTGGTGCCGCTCGACAGCGTCGCTGACATGAGCAACCAGCCCACGTCGAAGGGCATCGTCGTCCGCCTCGAGCCCACTGGCGACCGGTCCCGGCCGGCACCCGTCTGACCGAGACCGAGGACGCCGCACCCCGGCGGGGACGTCCCCGCTCCGATAGCGGGCTGCTCAGGGGTGACCGCCTGGCGCCGCCTGGGGGACTGGACCGAGGCCGGGGTCTGGCCCCGCCTGCATGCAGTACTCCTCGGCGAACCACGAATGGCGGGGTGGCCCAGTGGTCTCGGGATCGGCGCCGTTGCGGCGAGGGCTGACGACGCCAACCCGATGAGCCGTTTGCGTCGGCCGCCGTGAGCCCTGCGCGTCGCCGCATCCCGGAGGAGCCCACCCGAAGGGCGGAGCCCAGAGAACCGGCGAAGGGGGAATGTCAAGGACATGACTTTGCCTGAGGACATGAACGGTAGTGGTGTCACGAGGGTGGGCGCGCGGCCGTTCGCCGAAGTTGAACGTGCACTTCACGAACTGGCGATCAACGGCGCGGAGCGTTCGTCGCAGTTCTTCATCGGGGCGGCAGCGGCGTACGAGTGGGCGCTCGGGCGTATCGAGAATCCCCCGGTGACCGGCCGTGGCGGCCGTGGCGTCCTTGATCTGCCTCGGCTGACGTCTGAGTTGGACGCGGCTGCTGTCCTGCTCGAAATCCCTGATGATCAGCCCGGCAGCCTTGACTTCGTGCGCGGGGTTCGCACGGCTCTGGCGTGGGTGTGCGGTGATGACCAGGTCCGTGTGGCCGGCAGGGCACAAAGCCGTGACCTTACGTGACCTCGCCGAGCGCCGATCGAGCGGCTGATCTTCTGGGTATCCGGGCCGGAGAGCCAGGCCGTTTCCTTCGGGTCACCTCGCGGACCAGATGAAGATGGCGGCGAGGTGAAGTCCGGCGAGGTAGATGGTGGCGGTCTTGTCGTAGCGACTGGCCAGGCCGCGCCACTGCTTGAACGTGTTGATGCACCGCTCGACCGTGTTGCGCTGCTTGTACGCCTCGCGGCCGAAGGTCGGCGGGCGCCCACCGAGGCGGCCGAGCCGCTTGCGGTTGGCGGCCTGGTCGGCGGGCTGCGGGATCACGGCCCGGCTTCCACGGCGCCGCAGGTGGCGGCGGATCGCCCGCGACGAATAGGCCTTGTCGGCCAGGACCACATCCGGCGTGATCCTGGGGCGGCCGTTCCGCCGGGGCACCCGTAAACGGGCCATGTCGTCCGGCTCGCCGGCCGGGGCCCTTTGTGGGAGCCCTTCCACGAGCCGAAGTGCTCGGGCAGGTCCATCCACGGAGTGCCGGTGGCGTACTTGAACGCGATCGGGCCGATCGCCTGCCGGTGATCAGGCCACCGCCCAACCCGCCGAGGTGTCCGGTCCGGCAGCAGCGGCTCGATGCGTGCCCACTGGGCGTCAGCCCAACGACACACATCAACCAACAATCCGATGTTCTGAAAAAACGGCCCAGGCGATACGCAGTGCAGGTCTGCCGGGTGTCAGTGCACTGCGGTGGCCCGCGTCATGATGGCGAACTCCATGTATTTCGGGAGCTGAACATGATCCGGAACCCGGAACCGTGCCCCCTGGCCTGCATCCCTGTAACCCGGCGCGGCGCCGTCGCGTGTGTCAGCTTTGTGTTGTTCTCCAATGGTTTACCCGCCCGATGTAGCGGTCGGGACGCGAAGGTCCCACGGCGCCGAGGGGCCGTCGCGCGGAGTGTTTGCACTGGCCGCGAGGAGGGTCCACAGTCGGGAGTGGAGACAGGAGAACGCCGTGATCGTCCTCGCTACCCTACTTCTCATCATCGGGACGATCTTGCTTATCCTCGGGACGATTTTGATCGCTCTCGGAGCTTTCTTGATTGCTGCCGGGATGCTCTTGATCATCATGGGGATGGTCTTGATCGCAGCAGGTGTGTACTTGCTCCTTCGTAAAGCGCTGAGGCACCACTGACCCCGGGGGCAGCGTCATCGGGTCAAGCCGGACACGGAGTCGCGCAGGCGCAGGGACGGCCGACTGCGGAGTGTCCGACGCGGGCCGTGACGTCCAGGTGTGACATCCGTCGCGCAGTGTAGGCCGCGGTCGTGGACCGACTGGAGGAGCTTGTCCGCGACGTGTCAGGGGTGTTGGACAACCTCGCCCGGAGGAGCACACCGCCCGGCGCAAACGAGGTCGACACCGACGCCCTCTCGGCATCAGTTCGGAGCAGCTCCCGAGCCAGGATGCGCCCCTGGGGCGCACCGAATGCGGGTTCGGCCCCACCTGGGGCTTCCCTGGTCATGGCCGCTCCGGACGAGTCGGGGCCGCAGCGCCAGCGCCAGCGCCCGGGCGATGGCGACGCGTAGACACTGACCGCCGGAGAACTCGCGGGCAGACGGGCCGCAGCGTCGGCGGGGAGGCGGGGTCACCGGACCTGCCGCAGGTGGGCTGTGTCGTTGAGCCTTGCCAGCGCGGCGGTGTGGTTGCCGAATCGGTCGTGGCCCAGTTCGAACCAGGTCAGGGAGGCGTGATCGGTTCGGAAGGTCACGTGGGAGGCGGATTCGGGCTTCAGGTCCAGGAGCAGGTGGCAGGCGGCCTGGACGGTTTCGCCGTGGACCGTGAGGAGCACCGTCTGCCCCTGGTGGAGGTTCAGCAGCGTTTTGAGGTGGTCGGTGGCGCGGTGGAGGTAGTCGTTCCAGGGCTCGGCTCCTTGAGCGTATGGCCGGTCGGGGTGCGTGTGAGGTGCGCCCCGGAAGGCGGTCTCGACGTCGTCCCAGAGCCGGCCGTCCGCTGCTCCGTGGTGCGGGCCGTCAAGCCCTGGGTCGGTCACCATCCTGAGGCCGAGTTCCGCGGCGAGGATGAGGCCGCTCTCCGCGAGGCGCCGTCGAGGGCCGCTGTAGAGGGCGTCGATGGGATGCCCGTCCCGCTGCTCGGCTGCTGCCAGGCGAGCTGCGAGCCGGGTGACTTGTTCGCGTCCGAGGCCCGTCAGGCCGGTGCAGGTCTTCGGGCCGCCTACGCGGCCCTTGACGTTGCATTCGGCCTGTCCGTGCCGTGCCAGTAGCAGACGCGTCGTGGCGCCGGGGGAAACGGTCACAGCGTGGCGGCGAGGGCCTCGGCGCTGCGCAGGGTCAGTGCGGCCAAGGTGAGGGTGGGGTTGGCGGTTCCGCCGGTGGGAAAGACGGAAGAGCCGACGACCCACACGTTGGGATGGGCGTGGGACCGTCCGTGCGCGTCGACGACGGACGCGGTCGGGTCGGTGCCCATGCGCATGGTGCCCATCAGGTGCCCGGCGCCGTTGTAGTTCAGCCCTGCTTCCGGGGCGGCGACCTCTGTGGCGCCGGCGTTGTCCTCGAGGTGCTTCCAGATGCCGCGGGCGACGGAGTCACCGAAGGCGAGCGTCTTCTTGGAGTAGTCGTCGATGTGGTACGTGATCTTTGGGCGCCGTACTCCCAGCCCGTCCGTCTTGTCGGACAGGGTGACCCTGTTGGCCGGGTCGGGTAGTTGTTCCGTGGAGTAGCCGATGCGCACCATGCGGGTGACGCGGTCGGCGATCTGCTGCTGGAGGGCCTTGCCGAAGACTTTGATCTTCTGCGCTCCGGCGTCCCACAGGTCGCGGTCGAGGGTCGTAGCCGGTGACTCGGTGCGGCCCCAGCCGTCGTTGCCGATGGTGATGCGGAAGGCGCCCTTGTCGGAGCGGAACGCGCCGTCGCGGAAGGTTTCGATGCTCAGGATCGACTGAGGGCCCCGGAAGGGGAACAGGGGCTGCCCGAAGAGCCCGACGACCTCGTTGGCCAGGTGATCCATCAGGTTGCGGCCGACCTGGTCGCTGCGGTTGTCCAGGCCGGACAGCAGCCACAGCTTTGGCGTCTCGACGGCGTTGAGTGCCAGCACCACATGGGTACCGGTCACTTCTTCCTCGGCCTTTTCGGTGGTGGTCCAATCGCGGAACAGCACGGTCGGGGCCGCGCTGTCGGGGCGGGGTTCCAGTCGGACGACGACGCAGCCGGTGCGCAGTTCGACACCGAGCTCGTCGCGGGCCCGGCGGACGTGTACCGAGGCGTCGTACTTGGCGCCGGACGGGCAGACGGGGATGCAGCTGGAGTTGCCCTGGCAGGCGCTACGGCCCTGGTATTCCTGCGAGTTGCGCGCCTGAGGCGTGGTTAGGACGGTGACGGGCGTGCCCTCGATGGGACAGATGCCGTCCAGGGCTTTGCGTACGAGTTGGTCGCTGTAGCTCGGTGCGATCCCGGGCATGGGGAAATCGGTGCTGCGGGGCGTGAGCGCCGGATCCCACTCCTCACGGTTGCCGGAAACACCGAGTTCGGCTTCGGCTCGTGCGTAGTACGGCTCCAGCTCGTCGTAGGTGAGGGGCCAGTCCTCGCCGATGTTGTACAGGGTCTTCAACCGGAAGTCGTTCGGCAGGAACCGGGGTGTGTTGCCACGCCATGCCCAGGTGCTGCCGCCCACCATGCGCTGGAAGCCGCTCTTGAACAGGTCCGGTCCGGCCTCGTCGTAGTAGCGGTTCATCACCTCCTTGTTGCCGGTGCCGTCCGAGGACGGGGCGTAGCCCAGTGTGTTGTTGGGCAGGCCGTCGTAGGGAGAGGGCACGTTCTTGATCGGCGAGACCTGGTAGGCGTCGACGAACGTGTCGCGTTCCTGGGAGTCCAGGGCGTTGTCGCCGGCGTCCAGCAGCAGTACACGGGCGTCGGGTCGGGCTTGCTTGATCTGGCAGGCGCACAGGGCGCCGGCCACGCCGGCTCCGACGATGACGACGTCGTACGGGGATTCCATGGAATCTGCGTCCTTGCCTCAGGGATGCTGGGCCCAGTAGCCGTACCCGGACGGTGCGGGCGGGGTGGGGGCGGCGGAGATCGGGTGGGCCTGGATCACCTTCCACACCAGGCCGGCCCGGTACTGGTCGGGTGTCGCCGGAGGGTCCATGGTGTTGTCGGGTCTGGCGAACTGGGCGGTGTACCAGACGGTGATGGTCTCGCGCGCGACGCGGGCCAGGGCGGTGTCGGCATCCATGGCCGCCTGAAGCGCGGTCGCCGGGTCGGGGGCCGTGGACGCCGAGCGGTAGGCGCTGATCAGCCTGGGGAGGTCGGTGGCGAACGCGGCGGTCAGGCGTTGCCGGTAGGCCTCCGCCAGCGCGGGGTCGAGCGTGGGCTCACCGGTGAGCAGCTCGGACAGGGCGAGGAAGTCTGCGGCGTCGGTCACGGGTCCCGCGCCTCTCAGCCCTCGTCGAAGAGCAGGTCTTCGACCGGGCGGGTCATGCGGACGGTGTGGCCGTTGGTGACGGAGACGACGTGGTGCAGGCCCACGAGGCGCTCACCGGTGGGCAGGACGGTCAGCATGTCTTCCTTGCCCGCGAGGTAGGCGGGGAAGCAGGCGATCGACATACCGAGCTGGAAGTAGTCCACCAGCCGCCGGAACAGTTTGGGCATGATCACCGCGTGGTCGGTGATGCTGGACAGGTCGTCGACCTTGAACCCTGTCGTGGTCACGTCCTGCGACCACACGCCTTGACGGGCCGTCCGGGCGCTCTGGGCGACGGTGGTGAGTTCCTGCCGCAGCTCGGTGAACAGGCCGGCGTAGAAGGTCGGATAGACGAGGCCCAGCGCGGCCAGGTGGTGGTTGGCGGTCTGCTTGAGCAGAGGTACGTCCACGTTCACCGCCGTTCCGCTGGCCGCGGGAGGCGCACCCCGGCCGGCGAAGGCCACGGCACGGTTGTTGACGTCACCGCCTCCGGTGAGGACCCAGCCGGGCACGGTCTCGGGGGTCGAGGCGGTGACTTTCTCGTTCGGCTGCCGTTCCACGGTGTTGAAGCCGAGCCAGCTGAGGAGTTCCGACGCGGCGGCGTGGGCGAACTCCAGGGGCTGGTGCTCCCCGGCGTAGTGGGTCTCGAGTGCGTCGATGCCCTCCAGGCGGAGGGACGCATCGCCGGTGGTGGAGGCGATCACAGGGTGCTTGCCACCGACGAGCTTCCACTCATCGGGGTTGTCGGCGACGAAGTGGACGGTGTCCCCGTCGGGCTGAGTGTTTTTCAGGCGGTACTTGCCTTGGATGAGCAGCAGAGGCATGGGGGCTCCTGTGGGGACGCGAGGGGAGCAGGCGGGGGAAGCCGCCGTACGGACACCTGGGCGGGATTCGAACGTACAGACATGGTGCCCATAACGAACAAAGGGGTCGTCTTGAGTGATGGATCCGGACCGAGACGCGCTGCATCCAGTTGTCGCGGCCGTTCTTTTTGGTGGGCACGGTTCAATAGGGGCAGGAGGTGGCGGTCGCCCACCGGCTGTGAGTGTGCCTGTGCAGTGCAGTTATCGCTGCTTCGAATTCGCAACAGCGGCACCGTAGATGCCGATTGCGGAGAGTTTTGCCTGCGGCTCCCGACCCGCTGAAAACCCTCCTCTCACCAGTCTGATACGCCCACGGTGTAGTGCAAATTCTGGCCGCAGGTGCTTGGTTGAGGGCTTAACGAAACATGTGCCGGAGGAGAGCCGCTCCAACGCTGCCGCCGTGCCAGAAACTCTTTTGATCTTCGACCGGATCGCCCGGAGTCGCTGGTCACAGAACTTGAGCGAGAACCCGATTCGGCAGCGCCGCCCTTGTCGGCCTGTTCGATGGCGCGGGTTGACGCAGCTGGGCCGACTCCGGCCCGCCGCTCTTCGCTTCCCCGGTGAGCGGCTCCTCATCGACGCGGGCTTGCGGATCGGCGGTTTGTCAGACGGCTTTGACGACGGTCCCCGAGCCTTCGAGTGCGGCGACCTCGTCGGTGGCCGCGGTGGTGTCGGTGACGAGGGTGTGCAGGAGCGTGGCGGGGCCGACGTGGGCGTAGGCGGTGCGGCCGAGTTTGCCGCCGTCCGTGGCGACGACGATGCGGCGGGCCGAGGCGATGGCCGCCTTCTTCACCGCGGCGTCGTCGAGGTCGTAGGCGGTCAGGCCCTCGGCAGCGCTCAGGCCGCAGCAGCCGATGACCGCGGTGTCGAAGCGCAGCGCGGCCAGGGAGGCAAGGGTGAGGGGGCCGGTCAGGGCTCCTTCAGCGGCGCGGGGCCGTCCGCCTGGCACCATCAGCGTGGCCTTGCCTGGGGGGTCGCTGAGGACGTGGATGGCCTGGAGGGACAGGGGCATCACGGTTACCGGCCGCTCGCGCAGGAGGCGGGCCACCTCCAGGCAGGTGGTGCCGCTGTCCAGCAGAACGCTCTCGCCGTCGGCGATGAGCGAGGACACCTCGGCGGCGATCCGGCGCTTGGCGTCGACGGCCTCGCGGGCGCGCAGCGCGAAAGGCGGCTCCTCGCCCCGCAGCAGCAGGGTTCGCGCGCCGCCGCGGACGCGTTCGAGCACTCCCTGGCCGGCGAGTACGTCGAGGTCACGCCGGATGGTCATCTCGGAAGCGCCGGTCAGCGCGACGAGTTCGTGGACGGTGACCTGGCCCGACTCCCTGACGGCCTGCGCGATGAGGGAGTGACGGTCTGCGTTGCTCATACCCGCGATTGAACACCACCCCGAAACAAACATTCAAGACGTTCGAACAGCAGCCTTTCAAACATTGAGAATGTTCGTTACGGTGGGTGGTGTGAACCCTTCGCTTCGAGCCGCCCGCGCGGCGACCTTCACCTACTTCGTCCTGGCCGGCAGCCTGATGGGCACCTGGGTGGTGCACATCCCCGTCATCGAGACGCGGGTCGACATCAGCCACGCCACCCTCGGGAGCCTGCTGGTGCTGCTCGGGCTCGGAGCCTTCGCCGGCATGCAGGTGGCCGGCCCCCTGACCGACCGCCTCGGACCACGCCTCGTGGTCCCCGCCACCGGGGTCCTGGCCAGCGCCACCCTGGTCCTGCCCGGCCTGGCCCACGACCCGTGGACGCTTGCAGGGGCCCTGCTGGCCTTCGGCTTCTGCAACGGCTGCCTGGACGTGAGCATGAACGCCCACGCCGTCCACGTGGAGAAGGCCTACGGCCGGCCCGTCATGTCGGCCTTCCACGCCACCTTCTCCGTCGGCGGCGTCATCGCCGCACTCACCGCGGTCGGCGCTGCCAGCGCCGGCATGACCCCGGTCGCCACGCTCGGCGCCTCCGCCGCGCTCGGCATCGTGATCGCACTGGCCCTGGCCCGCGGCCTGCTGCCCGGCACACCCGCCACCGTCGCCGCCGCCCCTGCCGAGCAGGCTCCAGCCGCCGGGCGTCGCGGCATCGCCGGACGGATCTGGATCCTGGCCGCGCTGGCGTTCACGACGATGCTGTGTGAGGGAGCCGCCAACGACTGGAGCACCCTGCACCTCAAGGACGTCCTCGGCGCTCCGGCAAGCACCGCCGCTTTCGGATACGGCACGTTCGCCGCGGCGATGACCACCGGTCGTCTCCTCGCGGACCGGTTCGCCACGCGGTTCGGGTCGATGGCGGTCCTGCGCCACGGCTCGGCCACGGCCGCCGTCGGCATCACGATCGCCGCCCTCGCCCCGTCGGCATGGACCGCGTTCGTGGGCTGGGCCCTGTTCGGCCTGGGCCTGTCGGGCTGCATCCCCCAGCTGTTCAGCGCCGCGGGCCACGCCGACCCCGCCGCGGCCGGCGCGAACGTCTCCCGGGTCGCCGGGCTCGGCTACCTCGGGATGCTCGCCGGACCCGCCGTCATCGGCTGGCTGACCCATCTCACCGCACTGAACCACACCTTCCTGCTGCTGACCCTGCTCTGCGCCACCACCGCCATAGCCGCCGGCATCCTGCGCACCGGCTCCGGCGCCACCCCCGAGCCGGAACCCGAGCCGGCATCCAGCAGCCACTGACCGCCGGTGCGGCACCACCCTGACACATCGAATTCCCGGCGGCCTGGCTGCTGACCTTCACCGCGTGCAGCCGGGCGGTCAGTAGTTTCTCCTGGTCCAGCTGCAGGGTGGGTTCCGGCCGGTTCACCGGAGCCCAGCGGCGACGCCGACGGTGCGGCCCCCTCCATGCCAAGAGGCGGGGGTGGACACGGGGGACGGGTGCCGAGCGCCGAGGCTCGGGCCGGGGCACGGGACGAGGTGCCGGGCGCGTAACCGGGTTCGGTTGCTCCTGGCGGCGTTCTTTCTCGTCCTCCTGCTTCGACGGCGGTGGCTGGGTTGCGGGTGCGGTCCCGGCCTGCCGGATGCCAACGAGGAGCGATCGCTTGGAACCGCCGAGGGCCCGGACAGACTCTGCATGTTGTAGTTGCGCTTTGAAAGGGATGGCCGATACATGATCACGCTCACCAAAGAAGACGGCCCGGCGGACCTCGACGGGGTGACACATCTGTCCATCGGGGTGTCCTGGGATGCCACGGCCGGCAGCAGCGGCGGAGTGCTGGGCGCGCTGCGCCGTAAGCAGGGCACGGACCTCGACCTGATTGCCGTGGCCATGCAGGGCAGTGACCCGGTGCGCCTGGCTGGTCTCGACTCGCTCGACCCCATGGGAAACGGCTCGTTGGTGCACAGCGGTGACAACCAGACGGGACACGGGGCCGGCGACGACGAGACGGTGACCGTCGAATTCGCCCGGATACCGCCCCACATCACGTCGATCGTGTTCGTCGCCGCCGCATTCAAGAAGGGCAGCTCCTTCCAGAAAGCGCGCAACATCAGCTTCAAGGTCTACGACGCGACCGGCGGCAGCTCCCAGCAGGTCGCCGACATCTGGCCCAGCCTCCTCACCCAGGACAACGGCTGCGCCGTGGCCAAGGCGGTGCGCCACGGCGGAACCTGGAAACTCGAAGTGATCAACCAGCCCGGGAAGATCAAGCAAGGCGACGAACACGCCCTGATGCGTTTCGCCATCAGCAAGTAAGGCGGCCCAAGGGCCTGCAGCGGTGGGGGGGGGGGGGGGGGGGGGGGGGGGGGCCGCCCCCCGGGGGGGGGCCCCCCCCCCCCCCCCCCCGGGGCGGCCCCCCCCCCCCCCCCCCCCCGACGCCGGCATGATCCAAACGACAGGGCCTAGATGTATTGATCACGAGCGTTGT
>NZ_JBVJPV010000027.1:0-87776 GCF_055609245.1 Streptomyces sp. NPDC036813
TCACGCTTTCGAAGGCGGGTGCGTCACCAGCCTGGCCTGCGGTGACGGTGAAGGCCAGAGGTCGTGCCCCGCCGTCCGCGGCCAGGTGCACCTTGATGCTCAGCCCACCACGGGAGCGTCCGAGCGCGTGATCGGCGGGCTCACCAGAACAAGCCGCCCCTTTTTGCGTGCCCCGGCGGCGTGCTGGTGAGCCCGGACGACCGTGGAGTCCACCGACACCGTCCAGTCGATCTCGTCGTCGGCGTCCGCCGCCGCCAGAACAGCGGCGAGGATCATCTCTCAGGTGCCGTCGACAGCCCACCTGATCAGCCGTTTGTGAGCGGTCTGGAACGGTCCGAGCTCCTCGGGCAGGTCACGCCAGGGCGAGTTGGTGCGGTACTTCCACGCGATGGCCTCCAGCGTTCGGCGATGGTCGGCCCACCGTCGTCCACGGACTGGATCGGCCGGCATCAGCGGCTCGATCCGGTCCCACATCGCATCAGTGATCACTAATCGGACAGACACATCCGATCAACTGACTTACCCACCAAAGAGACACGCTCTAGCTGCACCATGCTCAAGGCACCGCCAGGGCCGGGACGACGATCTGACGAGGAGCAGGACGTGGGAAGTCTGTTGAGGAGCGTCTCCGGAATCCGCTGGGGAGAACTGCACGACGCGACAGGCGCCGCGGCCGGCGGTATCCCACCTCTGCTGTCCCGAATCGCATATGGGGATGAGGACACGGCCCGCATCGCCATCGATGACCTGGGCGACGCCATCTGTGCGCTGGGCTTCGTCGTCGGCGAGGCGACAGCTCCCACGGTGCCGTTCCTTCTTGAACTGGTCGGGTCCCCGCACGTTGCTTGCAAGGCCGAGTTGTTAGACCTTCTGGGAAGCATCTGCCGGACCGACCAGTGGCACTCTGCCGCTGCGGCAGCGCATGACCGCAAGCACAACGCGAGCTACCGGCAGCAACCCGGCTGGGAGGCAGCCTCAAGGACAGCCGTGTACGCGGGCCGGTCCGTCATCGAGGGCGTTGCCTCCTCCATACGGTCAGAGGAAGCGACGCCTGCTCAGAAGTTGCTGCAGGAGATGGATGACACCCCGCCGTTCCCGGAGCTATGAGCGGTCATTGCGGGACAGCCCCTAGGCCGTTTCGTTTGGATCATCTGATCGTTGGTCCGGGTGTGCCGTTGACTGACGCGCAATGGGCGCGGATCGAGCCGTTGCTCCCGGACCGAACGCCGAGGCGGGGTGGCCGGTGGCGTGACCACCGAGAGGTGATCGATGCGATCGCCTTCAAGTTCCAGACCGGGACCCAGTGGGTCCACCTGCCGGAGAAGTACGGCAACTGGCGAGGTGGCTACAACCGGCTACGGATGTGGGCCGTCGACGGCACCTGGGAGCGGGTGTTCACCGCGTTGTTGGCCCAGGCCGACGCTGACGAGGACCTCAACTGGGCTGTCTCGGTGGACTCCGCCATCGTGCGCGCTCACCAGCACGCGGCCGGGGCCCCTTTTTGGAGGTCGTCGACCACCTCGGCGCCGACGGCAAGACCGGGATCATCGACGGCACCGAGATCCGGGTCCGGCGTCCGGCCGCCGGGCGCAAGGACCGGGACAAGTTCATCTCCGGCAAGAGCAAGCAGAACGCCGTCAAGACCATGGTCGTCACGGACGGCGACGGCCGCGTGCTGTTCTGCAGCCCGATCAAGCCGGGAAGCTGCGCGGACATCACCCACGCTCGCCAGTCAGGGCTGGTGAAGCTCTTGGCCGACGGCCCGGCCGTGGAGATTCTTGGCGATGCCGGCTACCAGGGCCTGGGTGCCCAGAGCGGCGGACGTGTGGTGACACCGCCGCACCGCAAGTTCAAGAAGAACCCTCCTGACTGGTACGAGGAAATGCACGAGCGGCAGCGAAAGGCACACTCCTCGCGACGCATCCGGGTCGAGCACGGCATCGCGCATTTGAAGAACTGGCGGGTGCTGGCCCGCCACCTCGGCCGCCGCGAACGCGTGAGCGACACCGTCCAAGCCATCGCCGCCCTGCTTTCCCACCAACAGAACGCCGACCTGACTCCGGCACGAACAATGTGAAACGCCAAGCCCCCGCCGAGGCCCACGACGCCTCACCACCGTGCACGAGCTCGTTAGGAGGTTTACGAGCGCCTCACCTCGACCACCGGTCACGGGGACAGTCGGTTACGACTGAGGCACCAATTCCGAAAAACGCGGCGGCAATGCTCGCCAGGCAAATCCGCTGCCCAGCGCGTAGTTGGTGGCCGCGAACAGCGTCTCGTCATGTGTGTTCTGTTTGCCGCCGCCGTGCGGCCGCATCCGACCTCAGCTGCCGCTGAACTTCAGGACAAGCTCAACTTGCTTGCGGTCCTCAGATCAACCACGTTAATTTAGACGCGAGTTGAAGCGTCGAATCGCTTCAAATCCCACTTTCATCCAACTCCTGGGACGTCAGCATGAGAGTAGCGAGAAGGATAGTCACTGCTGCAACCACGGCAGTCGCATCCATGGCGGCATTGCTCGCCTTTGGCGCACCGGCTCACGCCGCCACCACCAAGTTCTGTGGTCCACCGTACGCCTTCGCGCTGGGATGCTTCTATTCGACCGGAGACTACTTCACCGTCCAGGACATGCGCGCGGACGGGAAGCGAGCCGTCCTCGTGTGGACAACGGATTACGGGCGCAGCGGCGAATGCCACGACGCGAACGGAGCCAACAACCCTCCCACGAAGTGTGACTACGACTTGAAAGAGGGGCACACCTTGATGTTCTATACGGTGATCCGCGACGGCGCGCATGGTAAGGATGAAGGTAGGTCGGATATGATGACTGCGTGGATTTCTGGTCGATAAGACCGGATCCGGAGACCTATCGCGGCAGTGCGACTCAGCGTGAAGGGCTGGTGCGGGATTCTCGCACGGCCCTTTCGCTGAGTTGGGCCGGGCCGAAGACAGCTCGACCCAGCCATGGTTTCGGCGTAGTGACAGCTCGCTGCCACAATGCCTTGAATTGGCGACCCGTCATACGGTCGGCGATTCCATCGTTCGTGAGGTGTGGAAACAGGCTGATGTATCGTGGACGACGAACTGTGGTCGCTGATCGATCCGTTGTTCCCGGAGCCAGGGCCGAAGCAAGAGCCGGCTTCGTGGGAAACTCGCGCAACTGGGCGAAGCCACCCAGGAGCGAAATGGGTACTCCGTCATATCAACACGCGGTTTGGTCGCCTCCGTGCTGAGCGGCACTGTCCCAAACTCAGCCAGGCTCACGTGGCCAGCCGAGACGAGACGGACCCACCCTACGGCCTGATCGATGACGACCCCGGGATGACATCGGGGAGGCTGCGGTCGGCGTCGACAAGGTCCGCGTGTTCGCGGGCTCGCACCTTCCTATGCCCGGCGGAGAAGCGCCGAAGCGGCGGCAACTCGGTTGTGAGCTCTAACAGGTTGTCCGTCGGATTGTCGGTGCAGTCAATGCCGGGGGACGGCTCTCTACGAGGGGGTGGCACCGCAGCCTCTGCTCCGCCGTGGCGGCATCCTGCAGCGGGTAGGTGCATTCCTCGACGGGATCCCAGTCCGCCTACAGGCGAGGTCATCGAATGATGGGTCTCAGCCCTTGCCGTCCGTAGCGAGCACAGCCCGGGATCGCCCCGCCGGCCGAGTGCCGCTGGGCCCCGGCCGCCTGCGTCAACAGCTGCAGTGTCGGCACCAGAACGGGCGCGTGCCGGGCGGAAAGCCTCCGCGCACGGCTCACTGGCGCCGGGCGTGAGCAGCCGCGGGCTCCCGCGTTCCCGTCTCATCCTCGCCGTTTCAGGGCACGGGCCACGCGGGGGAGTTCCTCTTGCAGCAGCCGGCCGACCAGGGCACCGCCGAATACGACGACGCCTACACCGACCAGCCAGGACTGGATGACCAGGACGGTTCCGACGGGGCCGTAGGTGACGGTGTTGGACGCGATCAGGGGCGAGTAGACGAGCCGGGAGAAGACCCTGAGGCCGAGCAGCCCGACCACGGTAGCCACCGCGCCGGGCACCAGGGCGCGCCAGCGAACCCGGCCGCCCAGCAGTATGCGCTGCGACCACCAGAAGAACAGGACGGCACTCAGCGATGCGGCGAACGCGCCGGCCAGGGATTCAGGTCGCAGCGTGGTGGCGGAAGCGAAGAGGTAGCCGATGAGTACGCCGAGCCACACCACATGGCGCCACCTGGCCCACCAGCGGGCCGGGGGCAAATCCCAGACCTTTTCATAGCCGGACTGCACCGCTGCTCCGAAGGCCAGGCCGAAAGCGGCGAGGACGGCGATTCCGAACGCGGTCGTGGTCCGCAGAGCCTGACCGGGACGAATGAACAACTGTTCCACCCGTTCCCTGGAGGTCGTCGACACGCCGAGTCCTTCTCCCAGCCACTGCGCGAATCCCCGCCCGTGCTTGGGATCGGCCGAGGAAACAATGATCAGCAGCGGCACCAGCGTGAGGAACCCCAGCGCCGCGAAGCCCAGTGAACGCTGTCCCAAGCCCAGGTCGCTGCTGCGCCGCCAGCCGCGTCCGACTGGTGAACGGCTGATCACGCGGCCCAGCCTTTCGAACAGAGAGGAACGGCCTGGGGCACCCGGCATCTTCATCGGCATGCCTGTCGACTATCACGGTCGACACCGGCGGCTCGTGAGGGCGCGACGCGGTTTCCCGAACGGCTCAGGACGAGACCATGATCCCGAAAGCCCATGACGCGACGCGGGAAGGTCGGCAATTCGCAAGCGGCGATCTGCTCGGGAGTGACCGTGACCCACTCGAACTGCACCCTCGACGCCTTCGGCCTCGCCGAAAGCGATCACGTCCTCGGCAAGTGAGCTGACCATGTGCTCACCGCTCTGGTCGTGGCCGCCCAGGAGCATAATCAGGGTTTCGGCCCTCCTGCCATCACGCGGACGGCTGCGTTGGGCTTGCCGATCAGACCCGTCGAACCCGCCGCCGAGAAGCATAGGAGGCCGAACTCTGCTTCGTCGCGAACCAGTTGGGGGACCTCCACGACGCGGACGGCGAACTGCTGATCCGCAGCACGGACAGCGGCGAGCGCATCCTCTACGCCGGCGCTACCGAACTGCACCTGCCCTCGGGCGGGGGCGCGGCGTGGGCGCAGCGCACCTACGCGGCCGGTGACACGGCCGTCGCCATCCGCTCCAACGAAGGAGGCACCAACCAGCTCTTCTTCCTGGCCGGTGACCAGCACGGCACACAGTGCGTTCTTCGTCGGCGATCCACCGGCGGGTGCGCTCCAGGTCGCGGACCTGCACGCGCTCCAGGAAGCGGAGCAGTGTCAGGCGCGTTGGAGCTGGATCGGTCGCATGTTCGATTCTAGGATGGCGGGCAACCCGTACAACGACCGGCCAGGGATGTCAGGGCTGTGCCCACCACGGACGGACACGGCGGCCGCAACACTGCGCCCCGGCCGCTATCACCTCGCCATGAGCGCGGACGGGCGTCCCGTTATCCACGGCTGGTGGGACAGCCGGGCGATCGCCCGCGGTGGCTTTGTCCACGAGAGAACGGGAGTCGTTTATCGATGAGCGCGGGAGGCCACCTCAATGCCGGCCAAGTTGATGTTCACGAGTTCGGGAGGCACCCGCGGTGCCGCCCTGTTGGGCACAGCGCGGCCAGGGGCGTCTGACGGCGCCGGTGGAGGATGACAGCAGCACCCTCCACCGGTTTCGCTACGCCATGAGCTTGTGCAGGGCGAGCACCGTCGTGCCTGCGGCACCGAGCCCGGACAGCGGGCCTGCCAGGCTCAGGACCAGGGCGCCCGCCAGGACGCCGGCGAGCAGGATGATCGCCCAGCGCTGGGGCAGGGGCTGGGGGTTATGGGACTCTGCCACGTACTGTTCTCCTTGAAGAGATTTTCGAGCAGGCGGCCCCGGATGGACCCCGGGGCCGTTCGCGTCTGTGCGAACGACGTGGCCGCCGAGCCCGCGTTGAGCGGGCCTCAATCCATGGTGAGGGGCCTGGAAGAGCCTTCGTCAGGACGTGATCAACGTTTTGATCCGGGTAAAGGCTCTTCGAGAGAAGCCTTTACCCGGATCAAAACGGCGGGATCAAAACGCTAACCTTCCTTCGTGGCTGATGCACGGGAGACGAACGAGCGCAGACTGCGCCGACTGCAGCAGATGCGGAAGACCGGCTCGGTCACGCAAGCGTCTGAGGCCCTGGGAGGAATCTGGAAGGCAGGGAAGGAGCCGGATTCCATCGTCCTGCGCACCGCTTTGCTGCGGGCCGACGGGGAACGGTCGAGGCTCACCAAGCTAGTCCTTCCGCGAGGGATAGCCCTGCGCTTCTACCTGCTGGCCCTCTTCGAGGCGCAGTGCCGACTGGACCCAGGGGACCCCTGGCAGAACGTCCGCCCGCTGAAGGGTGCCGAATCGTGGTCACCTCTCGTTGCCATCGACGGTGCGTACGACACCGCATCGGGTGCGTACGACGCCGCGTTGAAGAACATGCCTCCAGAGCTCCGCGGCAGTGCGCGCGCGGAGGAGCGGTGGCGCACGAGGAAGCTTGAGGACCTGCGGCTTCGGCAAGTCAAGGGAGCCCTGAGAACTCTGGAAGAACTCGGCCATGAAGACGCGTTGGTCTCCATGCCCCGGGGCGCGCGCGGACAGCGGTTGTACGAGGACTTCTCCCTCATGGAGGAAGGCGGGCGGGGCGATAGGCCGACCCCGGACTTCTACACCGTCCCCGTCCGTAGCTGGACAGCCGCCAGGGCGATCACGCTCCCCAAGGACTTCTTCCTGAAGGGCTGGATCCAGGTGCTCAATCCTTCCGAGGTCGCCACCTGGCTCATCCTGAGATGGATGAGCCAGTGGGCGCCCAGGAAACACCGCACGTCGGGCGTCTTCCTCACCACGCGGCCCCGCATGCAGGCCTTCGGCCTGCGTGACGATGCCTGGGAGGACGGGTGTCAGCGCCTTCTCGACTTCGGTCTCATCCGGCACGCCGAACCTCCCGAGGGGCTAAAGGCTGCCCTGGACGCGATCGCCGACCCCGTCATAACGGCGCTCTTCTCCCAGCCGACTCGCGTCCGCCAGCCTTACCAGCCGCACTTTTGGCAGATGACCGACGATGGTCTCGCCAAGAACGCCGTGCAGACTCTTGACCGGGAACTCACCCATCGGCGAGAGGCACTCGCCGATGCCGCCATGAAGCGCGTGCAGCACGATCCCGAGCGCCTCGCCGGCCATGCGCGGGCCGACGAGTGAGGCGCGCATCGCACGCCACTGTCCTGAGCCCGGCCCGCTTTGCCGAGGGGGCCCCGACACCGCCGACCCGGCCGTCAGCGACTCCCGAACTCATCGACATTGATCAAGCAGCGGGGTCTCGCCGTGACTCCGGGAGACGTTGATAAACGACTCCCGTCCTCGTGTACGGAGCCTCCCGCGGCAAGTTCACCCAGCTCGTCGGTGAGCAGGGCAGGCCGGGCGTCTGCATCACCCTCACCGACGAACAGACCGGCACCTCGTTGACGACCTGGCCGGACGACGCCTGACCTCTGCCAAGCTGGGGATCATGGCTCACCGTCCGTACCCCCTGCGCGAGCGCGCCCGCCGGCAGATCGACCGCCACTTCGGCCCTGCCCCGAGCTGGTCGACACAGCGGCCGCGACCCTCTTGGTGGCCAAAGCCGTCAAACTCAGCGAACGCATCCGCGACGCTGACAAGCGCCCCCAACGACTCCACAACAAGGACGCCGGGGACGTGTACCGCATCATGACCACAGTCCCCGCCGCCGACCTCGCCGTGACCTTCACGCAGTTGTGCGACGACCCGCGCGTCGGAGGGACCGCACGCAAAGGCCTCGCCCTCCTGCACGACCTTTTCGGCGCAGCCAGAACACCCGGCACCAACCTCGCCGTTGAGGCCCTCGCCGGAGACGTTCCCGAGGCGCGCATCCGCGCCCTGGCTCCGGCATTCGTCGGCGTGCTCACCAAATAGGCGCGAACCGTCACCACGATTCCCCGCACCGTCCGGGGCGGGGAATCGTCATGCGCGGGAAGGTCATGCGCAATGTAGGCAGGTCTGCGGGTCCTGCCCGCCCGGCACGATCCGCAACAGGCTCCCTGGGGCGCCGCATGCCCGGTAGGCGGGGCCGCTGTCGGTGCGTGCGCCCCCGACCAGCTCGCCCTTGCGCAGGTAGTGGTGGACCGGCGTGCGCGTCGTGGCGACCGGACCGTCGTACGGGCCGGCCGGCGCACCGCCACGCGCTCCACGGCGCGCCAGGTCGTCGCGCACGGCCTGGCCGACGCGGCGGGCGCAGTGGTGGGGGCTGCCTCGGCGGCCGGGACGATCGGGGCAGCGAGCACTCCGGCCGTGAGAGTGGCTGTCATCGGCGGGTCATGCCTTTGGTGCAGTGTCGGCGTCACTCCTCGGTGGGCAGCCAGGTGCCGTGCAGGCCGAGGGGGACCCGGACGGGGATGCGCACGCGGGCGACCGGACCCTGAGCGGGATCCTCCGCCGGCAGGACGAGCAGCCAGCTCGTGTTGTCGGTCCGGTCAGTGGCGAATGTCAGCCAATAGCCGCGCTCGCTGCCGCGCGTGGCCGGCACCGGCGCGAAGACGGGTTCACCGACGGACAGGTCCCCGGCGTTCCAGACCTGCGCGGCGCTGCCGTTCGCACGGACGTCGTACCAGCGCAGGGCGTCGTACTCGCCGGGCAGCAGGCCGTCGACCCGGCCGCTGTCCGCAGCGACGGCGAGCCGCTGGTGGGGGGTGGTCAGAGCGCGGTCGTCGATGCGGGGCAGCTCCACCCTGGCATCGTCCAGTCGGGTGCGCTGTACGGTGCCGGCGGCCGGGTCCACGACGGCCCGCGTGAGTCCGTGGTGCCCGCTCTGCCGGGACCGTCCCTCGGGGGAGCCCGGGCCGAGGGAGAGAGCCGGCCACTGGACGTAGTCCAGGACCACGCGCCCGTCGTCGGGGTCGTCGTAGGCGTTGACCGTGTGCCACAGCCAGAACGCCTCGTCGTCGGCCCAGCGGACGGGGCCGCCGTCACGCGGGATCAGCGCGATGCGGGTGCCCCGCTCAGGGCGCCACGCAACGAACGAACCGCCGCTCATGGCCGCCTCGATGTCGAAGAACGCCGGCGCCAGCACCAGGACCACATACCGGCGGGTGAGCGCCATGTCGTGGATCATCTGCGGTTCCCCGACGCCGTCCACGGAGGTGGGGCCGCGCCGGACAGCGCCGTCCGGGCCGATCACCGACCAGGTCAGGTACGGGGGTTCGAGGCCGTAACAGAAGACGACCATCTCGCCGGTCACCGGATCGATCTTGGGGTGGGCGGTGATGCCGGCCGGCAGCCGCCCGTCGAAGGTCTCCTTGCCGAGGGTGTCGAGCTCAGGGCTCATCCGGAACGGGCAGTCGGACTCGGCGAGGGCGAGCAGGCGGCCGCCGTGCTGGACGACGTTGATGTCAGGCAGCGGCTTGAAGGTGTTCGCGAGTACGTCCCCGACCTCGTCCACCCCGGGAAGAATCATGGACTCCAGGCCACCCCACAGGGCTCGCCCGGCCTTCTCCTCGGCGATCATAGCGGGGGTGCGCACGAAGCGGTTGCGGTACCGGGCCCGCCCGGCCGACAGCCAGACCCCGTGGATCATGCCGTCACCGTCGAGCGGATACAGGTAACTGCCGATCGGAGCGAAGCGCGGATTGGGGCCGTTGCGCAGATAAACGCCGTCCAGATCGTCCGGCAGTTCCCCGGTGACCTCCAGGTCCACCACGTCGACTTCCTCGGTGACCGGGGCGAACCGTCCGGTGAGGTGCGCGATGCGTGTCGGATCGAAAGCGGCGGGCGCGGTCATGGAAACCCTCCCTGGACTAAGTACATGTATCCGACCAGTCAAATGCCGGACGTGGTCTCCTGCCACTTGGGCCCCGCCCGGGCGGCCCGTCCGGTCACCGCTCCTCGTTGACCATCCGCGTCATCGCGTCGCCGCCGGGCAGAGCGGTGAACACGCAGTCCCAGCGTGCGCCCAGCTCCCGCAGCGCACGGGCGGGCGGATTGCCGCCGGTCGCCCCGTTCAGCTCGGCCATCTCCGCGAAGAAGCCGTCCAGCGCCGGCGAGGTGATGAACAGGAACCGCACCTCGACCAGGCCCGCGTTGCAGGGCCGGTGCACCACCCCGCGCGGCACGACCGCGTACTCGCCCGCGCCCAGCGTGAGCGTCCGGTCGTCGACGTCAACGCTCAGTTCGCCCTCCAGGACGCGGAACGCCTCCTCGTGCCGCTCGTGCACATGCGGAGGCGGTCCCGGCGGCCCCAGCGGCGTGCGAGTACTCGATCACTGAGTACGCCCCGCCCGTCACCGCCCCGTCGATCTTCACTGTCATCGGGGCGCCCGTCGGACCGCGGAACTGCCGTCCCTGCCCCGCCGCGATTATCGACGGATCACTCACGCCACCTCCGCTCCCGCACGCCGTGCTCGCCTGTTCGACCATCGTCACGCCGCGCCGCGACGGCCGCACGTCCGCGCCGACTTCTTCCCGTCGCGCGGGAGGCGGTCCGCCACGTCGGTGAATCGCTCACGCAGAAAGAGCGATTCCGCTGCCGACAGCAAGCGATCCCTCCGTCACCGCAGCGGCACTCGGACCGTGAACCCTCCGTCCGGATTGGCCCGCGCCTCGGTCGTGCAATCATGCGCGCGGGCTACCGCGGCCGTGATGGACCTGATGACTGGCGAGCGGAAGATCGAGCACGTTCGCAACCTCGGCAAGCTGTCGCCGGACGCCGCAAAACGCGAAGGCGGACGAGCGGCCCAACGCCACGCGGCAGAAAACGGAAACTCGGCATCAGGCAGAGACGGGCACGCTCCGGGGTCCTTTGGCGTGTCCCGATCTTCCTTGGACAGCCCATTACATGGCGCGCCGTCAAAAATGCATCCTTAATCATTTTATCTGCCTTATGGTGCGGTAGTTCCCATCATTCAGAAGGAACGCGCAACGCGCCCGTCCAGGGCGCGGGTTGGGATGCCCATGAGTGACCTCAGTCGCAGAAACGCAGCCCGTCTCGGCCTGGGCGCCGGCCTCTCCGCCGCCGCGACGCTCACCGGATGCGGGCACGAGGAACATCACAACCGGACCCCGGCAGCACCCGGCCGCCACCCCGACCAGGCCGCAGGAGGCGGCGCCCAGGCTCTGCCCCGGCTGATCGGAGACGGCTCCACCGCGTACACCGGCCGGCAGCCCAGACAACCCGCCGCACCTGCGCCTCTCGAGGCGGGTCAGCAACCACCCCAATTCGTGGTCTTCTCCTGGGACGGTGCCGGCGAGGTCGGGACCGGCCTCTTCCCACGCTTCCTCGAACTGGCACGACAGCACGACGCGCACATGACGTTCTTCCTCTCCGGCCTGTATCTGCTTCCCGAAGAGCGAAAGCGGCTCTACAACCCGCCGAACAATCCCCAGGGCGCCTCGGACATCGGCTACCTGACCAACGCTCACCTCAAGGAAACGCTCACCTACGTCCACCAGGCATGGACCGACGGCCACGAGATCGGCACACACTTCAACGGCCACTTCTGCTCCGGCACCGGCTCCGTCGCCAACTGGACGCCCACCCAGTGGCGCAGCGAAATCGAACAGGCTCGCACATTCGTGAAGACCTGGCGCACCAACACGGGTTGGCACGCCCAACCACCGCTGCCCTTCGACTACGACAAGGAGCTCATCGGCGGCCGCACTCCCTGCCTGCTCGGCCAGGAGAACCTGCTGCCGGTCGCCCGCGAGCTCGGCTGGCGCTACGACGCCTCCTCCCCAGGCGGCGTCCAACGCTGGCCCTCGAAGAAGCACGGCGTGTGGGACCTGCCGCTGCAGGGCATCCCGTTCCCCGGACACAGCTTCGAGGTCCTGTCAATGGACTACAACATCCTCGCCAACCAGTCGCACAACTCCACCCGCGCGCCCTCCTACAACTATGCGTCCTGGCGCACGCAGGCCACCCAGGCCTACCTGGCCGGCTTCCAACGCGCCTACGAGACCAACCGCGCGCCGATGTACATCGGCAACCACTTCGAGGAATGGAACGGCGGCATCTACATGGACGCCGTCGAATCAACTCTGAAACACATCGCCGGAAAGAAGGACGTACGCCTGGTGTCGTTCCGGCAGTTCGTCGACTGGCTCGACGCCCAGAACCCCGCCATCCTCGCCAAACTCCGCGCCCTGGAAGTCGGCCAGACCCCACCCGGCGGCTGGACCACCTACCTACGGCCGACCGCCAAGATCAAAAAAAGCACGCCAGAACCCGTCTAGAGCGACGCGCCGACCACCGACCCGGACTGCGCGCCGACGACAGCCACACGCCGCAGCAGCCCGGCCGAGACCCGAACGGCCCTGGCTCGCCACGACCAAACAGTCCTGAGCCGACCGGCACGCGTGACGTGACTCTCGTGGAGCCGGGCCTGGTCGCCGAGATCACGGTCGACACCGCCCAGGAACGCGACGTATGGCGCCTCCATCCGCTTCGTCCGGCTGCGCCTGGACGAGACCGTCCTAGACGTGCCCGTGTTCGGTGAGCGCGCATGACCGGCTGCCGGGGGAGCGTGCCGCGCACTGCCCGGCGCCGTGCTGAGCTGACTAGGGACTTTCGTTTGGATCACCGTGCGGACCACAGAAAGATGCCTGCGATGTGGAGTCCGGCCAGGTAGATCGTGGCTGTCTTCTCGTAGCGGGTGGCGATGCCGCGCCACTGCTTGAGGCGGTTGATGCACCGCTCGACGGTGTTGCGGTGCTTGTAGGCCTCGCGGTCGAAGGCAGGCGGCCTGCCGCCCCGGCTGCCGCGTCGAAGGCGGTGTGCCTGCTGATCGGCCGGGACGGGAATGACCGCACGGATTCCGCGCCGGCGCAGGTGCTTGCGGATGGCACGCGAGGAGTACGCCTTGTCGGCCAGGACGACGTCCGGAGTAGTGCGAGGCCGACCACGCTGCCGGGGCACTCGCAGGCGGGCCATGACCTGCTCGAAGGCAGGCGCGTCACCGGCCTGTCCTGCGGTCAGGACGAACGCCAGGGGGAGGCAGCGGCCGTCGGCCACCAGGTGGATCTTCGTGGTCAGTCCGCCGCGGGACCGGCCGATGGCGTGATCGTCCGGTTCGCCGGCCGGGGCCCCTTTTTGCGAGCCCCGGCCGCGTGCTGGTGAGCGCGCACGATGGTGGAGTCCACCGAGACAGCCCAGTTGAGGTCCTCGTCAGCGTCGGCCTGGGCCAACAACGCGGTGAACACCCGCTCCCAGGTGCCGTCGACGGCCCACATCCGTAGCCGGTTGTAGCCACCTCGCCAGTTGCCGTACTTCTCCGGCAGGTGGACCCACTGGGTCCCGGTCTGGAACTTGAAGGCGATCGCATCGATCACCTCTCGGTGGTCACGCCACCGGCCACCCCGCCTCGGCGTTCGGTCCGGGAGCAACGGCTCGATCCGCGCCCATTGCGCGTCAGTCAACGGCACACCCGGACCAACGATCAGATGATCCAAACGAAACGGCCTAGCAGTCACGGCTGGATCGTTCCAAACACCACCCTTGCCGTCGGACCGTGTTGTGTGGGTCGAGGCGCCAGCGCGGTGGCCACCTGAGCCAAGCGATCACGGAGAATCCAGCGGCGCCTCCCCTCGCCATCAGGACGCGCCTGCTCAGCCCCCGGGCGCGTGGGCGGCTCAGTCGGTGCGAGTGGTGGAGCGGACCGTCGAGGCGAGGGCGTCGCCGATAACCTTGGAGCCGTTCGCGTTGGGGTGCAGTGGGGTGGCGACGTGGGCGGGGGTGAGGCCCTCGATATACCGGCCGACGGGTGCCGCGCACACGTCGTGGCCGATACCGAGGGAGTAGGTGTCCACGAACTTCGCGCCCTGTTGCCGCGCCGTGGTCCTGAGCGTGGCGCTGAGGTGGTCGGTGGCGCCCTGGATATAGGTCGCGTCGACGTCCCAGATGGGCTGGGTGGGGAAGCAGCCGCCGGGGCGGATGTAGTTGCCATACCCGATGACGAACACCTCGGCGTGCGGCGCTCGTTGCCGGATCTGCTGGAGGGCGGTGGCGAACTTCGGCGCCCAGGCGTCGATGCCAGCCTTTACGAGGTCGACGCCGTCCTTGATGTTCTTGGCGGCGCAGCTGGTGCCGACAGGCTTCGGCAGCAGGTTGACGCACTCCAGGGCTGCGGCGACCAGCCCGGTGTCATTGCCGCCAATGGTGATGCTGACGACGTCGGTCTCCTCGGAGAGGGCGTCGAATTGGGGCTTGGTCGCCAGGTGCTGAGAGGTGGTGAGGTGGTCGGCGGTGGCGCCGGAGCAGCTGACGTCGGTGAGTCTGGCGCCCAGCGCCTTGGCCGCTATGTGTGGATAGTCGGCCAAGGAGCGCAGGCACAGCAGGTTCGAGGGGTCGATCGGCGGTACGAGAGGGGCAGCGGCGAACGAGTCACCCAGGGCCACATACTCAAGGGGTTCGGTGCTCTCGGCAGCAACAGACGGTGTGACGAGGGTCGTCGTCAGGGCTGTTGCGGCCACGGCGGCTGCCAGCGCGGTTCGCAGGCTGAGGTTCACGTGCGGCTCCTTCAACTCATCAGGGCGCGCGAGCGCACCCGGACGGGGGGTGCGGGGGCGCGTGAGGTCAGGTCCGGGCGGAGGCGATGTAGCCCGTCACCCAGTTCGAAAACTCGCATGCCAGGTGCCACTGGTGCTCGGCGAACATCCACGGCGGCAGCGTCGCCGGGAACGCCACTGTGAGCTTTGCGCTGAATCCGCCGCCGGGGATGTCGCGAAACTGGTGACGGACCGCTCCAATCTTGGTGCCGTCGAGGGTTCGCGCCCAGCCGGAGGTCCGAACCGGGTAGAGGGGGTCCTCCTCGATCGGGACGCCGGCGGTGTCCGTGTAGTCGATGAGGAACTGGGCGGCCAGCATGGCGCCCCCGGTCACCTCAATCACTTCCTGGGCCCCGGGCCGGGAGCTGCTGATGAGGTAGTGGTCGGGGTTGGCGACGAGCATGGCGCGTTCGTCGTTCTGCTCGATCCGTCCGTTGAACCAGTCCAGGAAGCCCTGGGCGGTGCCGAGCGAGCTGTCGACCCGGGTCCGGCTGACCGACCACTCGCCCGCGGCGGCCGCGAGCACGCTCACCGGTTCCGTGATCGCGAGGTCAGGGGCCAGGTGGTCGCGGATCGCCTCCTGTCCCATACGCAGCTTCACGTCCGCCAGCTGTTCTCGGTCTCGAGCCATGTTCTCCACGCTGGGAGCGGAGTCGTCGAGGAGGTTGCTCAGTTCGGCCGAGAGCGCGATGGGCAGGCAGTGACTCAGTCGCTCGGCCGCCACATTCAGGCGGCGCGCCTCCCACTGGAGGACCGGTGTGCGGTCGAATTTTTGGCCGTTGATGTAAGTCGTGAGTTCGAGAACGGGGGTCGCTGCGCTTGCTCCGGGCAGGGCCCACGGGGTGAGCCCTGCGCCCGTCGCCAGCGCCGTCATCGTCAGGAATCTTCTCCTGGTCGGCATCCACATACCTCCTGCTGTCCATCCGCTATGGCAACTACAGTTGCTTTAGAGTGGGAGTGGGGTTCGCGGGAGTCAATAGTCTGGATGCATGTACGTGGCCGGTTACGGAGCGTGTCGGTCTCGTGGTGTGATGCTCCGGCGGGTGATGAGCTAGCGCGTCGCCTCAGTGTGGGGCGCCTGCCCGGAGCGCGTGGACGTCAGCGGACGTCGTCGCGCGGCAGCCCGTGGGCTCGCTGCGCTGCGCGCTGGGCGAACAGCGCGATGTCTGTGTCGGTGACGGCCTCGCCGGTAATCAGCAGGCGGTAGTACACGGGACTGCACGCGTCCTCTACGAGGAGGCGGGCGTCGGTGCCCCGGGGAAGCTCGCCGCGTTCGGCGGCACGCTCGACGATCGCGGCACTCCGGCGGAACCGCTCGGCCCAGAATGCCTCGCGCGCACCGCGTGTCTCTTCGTCCAGTGCGCCGCCGATCAGGACGCTGAGCACGGCCCGCGCGGCCGGGTCGTTCAGGTTACTCACGACGTCTTGGAGCAGGGCCGTCAGATCACCGAGAAGGCTTCCGGTGTCCCGGCCCACGTCCTGCTGCGCCGTGCGGGCCAGGAACAGGTCGGTAACCAGATCCACCTTGTTCGGCCAGCGGCGGTAGACGGTCGTCTTGTTCACCTGTGCGCGGGCCGCTACCTCGGTGAGGACCAGCCCTTCGTATCCCACTTCCTCCAGCAGTTCCTCGGTCGCCCGTCGTACCGCAGCGACCACCAGGGCCGCACGACCACCCGGTCGTCGGGGCCGCTTCTGGGCTTGCACCCGTACCGTCACATCCCGCCCCCTTCCGACTGGCACACGCAGTCATCGTAGGGGGAACCCTGCGGTGCCCTCGGGGCGTACGCACGCCTCGATGACCGCGGCGACCTGCTGCACAGCGGGTGTGTTGCGGTGGGCTCGCCGGCCCAGGACGAGGTCGACGACTTCGGTCTCGGCCAGGGGCACGTAGGTCACGCCGTCGAGCCGGAGGCTCTGTACCGACTCGGGCACCAGGGCCACGCCGTGTCCGGCGGCCACGAGGACGACGAGAGTGGCTGTCTCGCCGACCTCGACGAGGGAGGGCGGCTGGAAGCCGGCGCGTGCGCAGGCCGTGAGCACTCTGTCGTGCATGGCGGATCGGGGCTGTGCGGGGTGGATAACGAAGGGTTCGCCGGCCAGTGCTTTCAGGGAGACGTGTGGTTCACCGGCCAGCGGGTGGTTCGCGGGGAGGACGGCCACCAGCGGCTCGGTGCGCAGGGGGGTGACGACCACTCCCTCGGGGTGGGTGCCGGGCCGGAGGACCGCCAGGTCGTAGGCGCCGGTGAGCAGGCCGTCCACGAGCTGCGGGCTGAGGAGTTCGCCGCGCAGCTCCAGGGTGATGTGGGGCTGTTCGGCCCGTACGGTGCGGGCGATGCGCGGGAGGACGTCGTAGGTGGCGGTGCCGATGAAGCCGAGGGAGACGCGGCCCGCCCGGCCGGTGGCGAGCTCCGTCATGTGGACGCGGGCGCGTTCGACCTCGGTGATCAGGGTGCGGGCGTAACCGGTGAGGTGCCGGCCCGCCTCGGTGAGTTCGACGCGGCGGGTGGAGCGGTGGAAGAGCGGGATGCCCAGCTCGCGCTCCAGCTGTTTAATCTGCTGGGACAGCGCGGGCTGGGCGACGTGCAGACGGGCGGCTGCGCGTCCGAAGTGGCACTCCTCCGCGAGCGCGAGGAAGTAGCGGGCTTGTCGGAGCTCCATCCGACTATTTTATGCGTCTGGCTTATCAATGGAGAAGGACTGGGTCTTGGACGTAATGAACTGCCCGGTCCTACCGTGAGGAAATGACCGAGAGTTATGTGTACGCGGCGGTGAGAACGCCCTTCGGGCGGTTCTCGGGAGCCCTGTCCGGTGTGCGGCCGGACGATCTGGCCGCCATGGCGGTGAACGGCATCCTGGCCAAGGTGCCGGCCTTGGACCCGGGCGGGATCGACGACGTGGTCTGGGGTAATGCCAACGGCGCCGGTGAGGACAACCGCAATGTCGGACGGATGGCCGTACTCCTGGCGGGGCTCCCCACATCGGTGCCCGCCACGACCGTCAACCGCCTGTGCGGTTCCTCCCTGGACGCGGCGATCATCGCCTCCCGGGCCATCGAGACCGGAGACGCGGACATCGTTCTGACCGGCGGCGTGGAGTCGATGACCCGGGCCCCGTGGGTGCTGCCCAAGCCCGACCGGGCCCACCCCGCGACGGACGTGACCGCCGTCTCCACCACCCTCGGCTGGCGTCTCGTCAACAAACGGATGCCGAAGGAGTGGACCGTCTCCCTGGGGGAGGCCAACGAGCAGCTCGCCGACCGGTTCGACATCGGTCGGGAGCGGCAGGATGCATTCGCCGTACGGTCCCATGCCCTCGCCGACGAGGCGTGGACGGCCGGCTTCTACGACGACATCGTCCTGCCGGTGGTGGCGGATCGGAAGGGCACGACGCTGGAGCGGGACGAGGGCATCAGGGCCGGATCCACGGTCGACAAGCTCGCCGCGCTCAAGCCGTCGTTCCGCCTCGACGGCGCGATCACGGCGGGCAACGCCTCGCCGCTGAGTGACGGCGCGTCCGCCGTGCTCCTCGGCTCTGAGGCGGCCAGGGCCCGCGTCGGCAGCGATCCACTGGCCCGCGTCGCCGGGCGCGGGGTGTTCGCGCTCGACCCGCAGGCTTTCGGTTTCGCGCCGGTGGAGGCGGCGAACCGAGCCCTGAAGAGCGCGGGCATCACGTGGTCCGACGTCTCGGCGGTCGAGCTCAACGAGGCGTTCGCCGTGCAGGCCCTGGCCTGTGTGGACGCCTGGGGGATCGACCCGGAGATCGTCAACGCCAAGGGCGGTGCCATCGCCCTCGGCCACCCGCTGGGCGCCTCCGGTGGCCGGCTGATCGGCACCCTCGCCCACCGGCTGGAGCGGTCCGGCGGGCGGTGGGGCGTCGCCGCGATCTGTATCGGGGTCGGACAGGCGCTCGCCGTGGTCCTGGAGAACGTGACGGGAGCGAGCCGGTGACCGTCCAGCTGTGTGACACCGCGGACGAGGCGGTCGCCGGCATCGAGGACGGATCCACCGTGCTCGTCGGCGGCTTCGGTATGGCCGGCATGCCGGTCGCGCTTATCGACGCGCTCATCCGCCAGGGCGCCAAGGACCTGACCGTCGTGTCCAACAACGCGGGCAATGGCGACACCGGCCTGGCGGCGCTCCTGGCCAAGGGCCGGGTCCGCAAGGTCGTCTGTTCCTTCCCCCGGCAGACCGACTCCTACGTCTTCGACGAGCTCTACCGGGCGGGCAGGGTCGAGCTCGAGGTGGTGCCGCAGGGCAACCTCGCCGAGCGGATCCGGGCCGCCGGAGCCGGCATCGGCGCCTTCTTCTGCCCCACCGGCGCGGGGACCCTGCTCGCCGAGGGCAAGGAGACCCGGGTCATCGACGGCAGGACCTACGTCCTGGAATACCCGATCAAGGGTGACGTCGCGCTGATCGGCGCATACCGGTCCGACCGTATGGGCAACCTCGTCTACCGCAAGACCGCCCGCAATTTCGGCCCCGTCATGGCCACCGCCGCCACCACCGTGATCGCACAGGTCCGCGACCTCGTCGACACCGGCGGCATCGACCCTGAGACCGTGGTGACACCGAGCATCCATGTCGACCGCGTGGTAGAGGAGGCGAGCGCGTGAACGAGCACATCAGCGGGGCGGGTGCCGGCGGCCGACCGCTGGGCAAGCACGAGATAGCCGCCCTGATCGCCCGGGACGTTCCCCACGGCTCGTACGTCAACCTCGGCATCGGCCAGCCGACCCTCGTCGCCGATCACCTGCCCGCGGATGCCGGAGTCGTGCTGCACACCGAGAACGGCATGCTCCACATGGGCCCCGCCGCCCACGGCGATCAGGTCGACCCCGACCTCACCAACGCCGGCAAGGTCCCCGTGACCGAACGGCCGGGAGCCGCGTACTTCCACCACGCCGACTCCTTCGCCATGATGCGGGGCGGGCACCTCGACCTGTGCGTCCTGGGGGCCTTCCAGGTGTCCGCGGCCGGTGATCTCGCCAACTGGCACACCGGCGCACCGGACGCCATTCCGGCGGTCGGCGGAGCCATGGATCTGGCGATCGGGGCCAAGAAGGTCTACGTGATGATGACGCTGTTCACCAAGACCGGGGCCCCCAAGCTGGTGCCCCGGTGCACCTACCCGCTGACCGGGCTCGGCTGCGTCGACCGCGTGTACAGCGACCTTGCGGTCCTCGACATCACGCCGCAGGGCGTTATGGTCCGGGAGACCTTCGGCATCAGCGTCGACGAACTCTCGGGCCGCCTCGGCCTCCCCCTGCTGACGACGCGGGCCTGACCCCGGTCCGGAGTGCGACGACTGCCGGGCCGTGCTCGGCCCCGGCGGTCAGCCGCCGGACACGAAACCCTTCACGCCGAGGCGCCGGATCGCGTCGCCGGCGTCGAGCGGGCTCGGGGCCTTGCCGGCGGCGATCTGGGAGAGGAGGTCCGAGAGTCGTTCGCGGGTATGTTCGGCGGTGTGGGGGCCGATGACGTACCACAGGCCGCGGGCCGTTGCGCGGCCGTGGTTGACGTACAGGTGCGGGCGCGTCGAGTCGAAGCAGAACGAGTCACCGGCACCGAGTTCGTACCGGTCGAACTCCAGCGTCAGCGTCAACGATCCCTCCATCAGATAGGCGAACTCGAAGCCTCCATGCCGCATGAGGGTTCCTTCCGCCGAGCTGCTCGCGCCGGGCGGGTAGGTCACGAGGAGGGCCTCCACCATGCCGTCGTCGAAAGACGCCAGGCGTTCCCAGCGCACGCCGCTGTCCATGTTCAGGACGGGACTGTCAGCCGCCCTCTGGAGGGTGAACCCCGGGCGGCTGACACCGGTGGGTCCGGCGGCACCACTGGGGGCAACTTCGGCGGGCGTTTCCCTTACGTCGAGGCCGAGCAGGTCGTCGAGCGAGATGCCCAGTCTGCTGACGAGTACGTAGAGCGTGCTCACGGAGGGCTGGGACTTGCCGTTCTCCACCTGTGACAGAAGACTCGCCGAGACTCCTGTGTCCGCGGCGAGGGCCCGAAGGGTGATACCACGGGCCTTTCTCGCCTCGCGGAGAGCCGGCCCGATGCGTTCCTCCATGGACTGTCCCCTCCTCCCTGGAACCGGCACTCTCACCGGTTGCTGCCATTACGGAACGCTACACGCGTTCGGTGTGAGTGAACAGTCGATGGAGTCGGGGTGCCTGACGAAGGCCGAGAGAACGACATTTTCTCGTAACGACCCGTTGACACCACCCACACCGGTGTTCAGTATGGACGCACAAGTTCAGTGAGACTGAACAAGGGTATTTCTTCAGGTGCGCGAGCCGCCCCCTCGGGAGATCGGCCGTCGGCCGTTTCCAGAGCCGCAGACCTGACGCGGAGGGGACCGCCGACGACGCTTCGCCGGTGCACCAAAACTGGGAGTTGATCATGGCTGGGACGATGCGTGCTGCGGTGTACCACGGTGTGCGTGACATCCGCGTCGAGGATGTGCCGGTACCTACCCCGCGAGACGGAGAGGCCCTGATCGCGGTGCGACGCAACGGCATCTGCGGCACCGACGCCACGGAGTGGGCCAAGGGCCCGGTGATGGTTCCGCTCGCGGAACGGCACCCGGCGAGCGGCCATGTGGGACCCATGATCCCGGGCCACGAGTTCGTAGGTGAGGTGGTGGACGTCCGCGGAGACGTGACCCTGCGCGTGGGAGACGTCGTCGCCTCGGGCGCCGGCGTGTGGTGCGGCGCTTGTGACCGCTGCGCACAGGGGCGGACCAATGTCTGCCGCCGCTACTACACATTGGGGCTCAACGCCCACGGCGGTCTCGCCGAGTATGTCGCGGCCCCTGCGCACACGCTGCGCGTGGTTCCCGAGGGGGTGTCCCTCGATCACGCCGGCATGGCGCAGCCGCTGGCGGTGGGACTTCACGCCGCCCGTCGTGCGGGCGTGCATGACAGGGACCGCGTCGTGGTGATCGGCGCCGGCGCGATCGGAACGTTCGTCCTCGCCGGCCTGCAGCACCTGCACACGGCGGATGTGACGGTCATCGACCTGCCGGGCCCAAAACTGGCACGGGCGCTGACACTCGGCGCAACACGCACCCTCTCCGCCCACGACGACGTCGTCGCGATGGTGCTGGAGGCGACGGCTGGTGTGGGCGCCGATGTCGTGATCGAGGCCAGCGGAGTCCCGGGGCAGTACGAGAATGCCCTTGCGATGGTCGCCACCGGGGGGCGAATCCTGGCCGTCGGTCTGCCCAGGGAGAAACCGGCCCTGGACATGTTCACCCTGACTCTCCGCGAGATCACCATCGACTCAACGGTCGCCCACGTCTGCGACGAAGACCTGCGGCCGGCGCTAGAGATTCTCGCCACCGGACCGCTGGGAAGTCTCCTCCTCGAGGAGGTGATCCCCCTCGACAGGCTGGTGGATTCCGGCCTGGCGCGCCTGGCGAACGGATCGGTCGACGGAAAGATCCTGGTGGAGCCCACAGCGCACAGCTGATGGGCTGATACGCCTGCCCCGCCGCGGGTCTCGTGTCTCCTCCGCGCCCCGGACCGAGCGGACCAGCGGTGCCTCCTTGCCGATCAGGCCGGATGGCTTGTGGAAATCGGCGCCCTTCCGGATCGCCGCATGCAGCGATCGATGGCTCATCAACAGAAAGGCTGCACGGGATGTTTGAGTACTTCCCCGGAAACTACGTATGGAATCTGTCCCTCAATCTGGCCCTGAGTACGGGGGCCGTCGTCGACGAGGTGGACGAGGCATGTCGGCCCCTGCTCACCGCCGACTCCGAAGAAGCGTCGACGGAGCAGTTCTTCGAGTCGTGGTGCGGTGTGGCTCAGCGTCTGGCCGGCCTCGCCGATGCCGACGCGGCCGCGGGGCGCGGTTACTCGGCGGCCGCACGGTACCGACGCGCTGCGGTGTACTTCCTGACCGCCGAGCGCATGCAGAAGCACGGCTACGCCCCCCGCGCCCAGGCATACAAGTCGGGCCTGGACTGCTTCCGCAAGGCGGTCACCCTGGGCGAGGAGAACTGCGAGTTCGTCGAGGTGCCCTACAAGGACGATCAGGGTGATCGCTCGTTGCCGGGCCTGCTCGTGAAGGCGCGGACGGGCGGCAGGAGCCCCTTCATCGTCTTCTTCAACGGACTCGACTCGACCAAGGAAATGGTCTACGGGACCGGCATCGCCCAGGAGCTGGCCCGGCGCGGAGTGTCGACCCTCATCATCGACCAGCCGGGCTCCGGTGAATCCCTCCGCCTGCGGAGCATGACCGGATTCGCGGAGAGCGAGCGTTACGGCACGGCCTGTGTGGACTACCTCGAGACCCGCGCCGACTGCGACCCGGCGCGCATCGGCGTCGCAGCCTGGTCCCTCGGCGGATACTACGCACCCCGCGCGGCCGCCTTCGAGCCCCGCTTCAGCCTGTGCGTCGCCTGGGGAGCCATCTACGACTGGGCGGAACTGCAGCGCCGGCGCCTGCAGCAGGACAACACGCACGCTGCCGAGAAGTCGGTTCCGCACTTCGTCGAACACCTGCTGTGGGTGTTCGGCAAGGACTCGGCGGACGACTTTCTGAAGTTCGCTGACACGATGAGCCTGGTGGAGGTCAGCGACCGCATCCGCGTGCCGTTCCTCGTCGTTCACGGGGTGAACGATCGCCAGATCCCCGTCGACATGGCGCGCAAGCAGTACGACGCCGCCGTCAACAGCCCGCGGCGAGAGCTGAAGATCATGACCGAGATGGACGGCGGCGTCGAGCACGTCGCGGCGGACAACATTTCGCCGACCACCAGCTACATCGCGGACTGGATCGCCGACGTGTACGGGACCGTCCCGGCGCAGCGCTGATGCCCTCGGCCACCTGACGGCTTCCGAACCTCCTCGCGCTCGAGTAGCAGACGTCGCGCTGTCCGTATGCCCCTTGCGGTGAGGAAGCAGTGCCTCTCCCTACCTCCACGCTCACCCTTCCCCCCTGCAACCAACGGAGCTGCGATGACGAGCAGCCAACCGGCCCGGAGGTCCCCGAACACGCAACCTGAGCGGGATACCTGCAACATGCGCGGGTGTGCAAGAGGGCGGACATCGCTGCTCGAACCTCGACCTCGCTCCCCTCATCACCGACCGGGAGGTTCGGTGCCCGACATGCAACGCAATGGAGAAACTCCGTGCTGATCGGAATCGCAGGTCTCGGGCGGATGGGCCGCCCGATGGCCACTCATTTGGCACAGGCCGGATACACGGTCCTCGGCCATGATCCGGGCCTGGACCAGGCCCCGGAAGGCGTCGAGCTCGTGAGGTCGACGGCCGAGCTCGCCAAGACGCCGCTGACAATCAGCATGCTGCCGGACGGGGCGACGACCCGGGACCTGGTCCTGAACGGTCTGACCAACGCCGCACCGGACCACCTGCACGTGGTGATGGGGACCGTCGGACCCGAACTGGTACGGGAGTTGGCCGAAACCGCGGCGGTGCACGTCCTCGACGCCCCGGTGTCGGGGAGCGTGTCCATGGCGGAGACCGCGACGCTGACCACGATGGTCGGCGGTAGCCCGGAGCAGTTCGAGCGGGTCCGCCCCTTCCTCGCGGCGATGACTGCGGCACAGTTCCACTGCGGGCCCGTCGGCGCCGGCTCGGCGGCGAAACTCGCCGTCAACGCCGTGCTCGCCGCACTGAGCCAGGGCGTCGCCGAAGGGCTGCTCATCGCGGAGGCAGGCGGCCTCGACCTCACGTCCTTCTACGGCGTGCTGCGCAACAGCGCGGCCGGCGCGCCGTACGTCGGCTACAAGGAGGAGGCGTTCCTCTCGCCGGACACCGCGGGCGTAGCAGCCCCGGTGTCCCTGATCCGCAAGGACCTCGGCCTGGCGCTCGACCTGGCCCGGACGCGCCGGCTCAGCCTGCCTGCCTCCGAAGCTGCCTTCGCCGTCCTCGACTACGCGGTGGAGACCGGGCTCGGCCAGGAGGACATGGCCCGGGTCCTCACCGCTCTGCGGCTGCGCAACGGTTCGCGCGGCGCGTGAAAGAAAGTTAGGAAAGAGAAGATTCCGTGACTGCCGACAGCACCTCCACGACCGAGGCTGAGGCCACGATCCGCGACCTCGAAGACGCCCGCTACGCCGCAGTGATAGCGGGCGACGTCGACGCCTTCGCCGATCTCGCCCATCCAGACCTCGCGTATACCCACTCCAACGCGCAGGTGGACTCGCTCGACTCGTACCGGGACAAGCTCCGGTCGGGCTTCTACGTGTACCACCACATTGACCACCCTGTGGACCGGATCATCGTGCATGGAGACGTCGCCGTGGTCATCGGCGAGATGCACGCCGACATCACCGCGGGCGGGGTGCGCAAGACGCTGGCGAATCGGTGCATGGCCGTCTGGGTGCGCGAGAAGGGCACCTGGCTGCTCCTGGGGTACCAGCCCACCGTCCTTCCGGAGGAAGTCCGATGACCACCTTCACCTATGACGCCCTGCCCGCACGCGTGGTCTTCGGCCGCGGGATCGCGAGCACCCAGTTGCTCGCTGAGGTCGACGCGTTCGGCGCGCAGCGAATCCTGCTGATCGCCGGTGAGTCCGAGACCGCACTCGCCCGCGAGCTGTGTGTCCCGTTTGCCGACCGCGTCACGGCTACCTTCTCCGGCATCCGCCCGCACGTCCCGGTCGAGGTCGCCGAGAGCGCCCGTGAGGCGGCAGCCGATGCCGACCTGGTGCTGTGCGTGGGCGGCGGGTCGACGACGGGCATGGCCAAGGCCGTAGCGCTGACCACGGGACTGCCGATCGTGGCTGTACCCACCACCTACGCGGGATCCGAGGTCACCCCGGTGTGGGGCCTGACGCAGGGGAGCCGCAAAACCACCGGCACGGACCCGAAGGTGCTCCCGCGCACCGTTGTGTACGACCCCGACCTCACCCTGACCCTGCCGGCCGCGCTTTCGGTGGCCAGCGGCCTCAACGCCATGGCTCACTGCGTCGAGGCTTTCTGGGCACCTCGGCGCAACCCTGTGTCGAGCGCCGTCGCCGAGGACGGCATCCGCCACCTCGCGGCGGGGCTGCCGGCCGTCGCCACAGATCCGGAGGACGGCGGGGCGCGCGCCGATCTGCTGCTCGGCGCCTACCTCGCCGGATCGGCGTTCGCCGTTGCCGGGTCCGGGCTGCATCACAAGATCTGCCACGTCCTCGGCGGGGCTTTCGACCTGCCTCACGCCGAGACCCATGCGATCGTGCTGCCTTACGTCCTGGCCTTCAACGTCCCGAACGCACCCCGGGCTGCCACCCGCATCGCGGCCGCGCTCGGCAAGGACGACGCCGTCCAGGGGCTTCACGAGCTCGGCCACAAGCTCGGCATCCCCGCCGGTCTGCGCGAGCTCGGACTGGCCAGGAGCGACGTGGACGCCGTCCTCGACGACATCCTCGCGCTCGCGCCCGCCGACAATCCGAGCCCTGTCACAGCCGGGGACCTGAGAACGCTGCTGCAAGCCGCGTGGGCCGGGACGGCTCCCACCGGGGAGGACGCATGAGCACCGAGCACACAGCGGTCGCCGCGCGGGAACAGGCCGTGACCGACGAGGTTCTCGCCAGCTTCGACAAAGCGGCGGATCCGCGGCTCCGAGAGGTGATGCAGAGCCTGGTCCGGCACCTGCACGCCTTCGCGCGGGAGGTCCGGCTCAGCGAGCCGGAGTGGGAACGGGCGATCGATTTCCTTACCCGCGCGGGGCACATCACCGACGACTGTCGCCAGGAGTTCATTCTCCTGTCCGACGTCCTGGGTCTGTCCATGCTCACGGTCGCGATCAACGAGCCGAAGGCGCCCGGGGCGACGGAGGCGACCGTTTTCGGGCCGTTCTACGTCGACGACGCTCCGGAGGTCCCGCTCGGGGGTGACATCGCGCGCGGAGCGGTGGGCACACCGTGCTACGTCTCGGGTCAGGTGCGGTCAGTGGACGGCAGCCCGCTCGGCGGTGCACTGCTGCACGTCTGGGGAGCCGACGAGGACGGCTTCTACGACGTGCAGTACGGCGCCGACCACTCCGCGGGCCGCGGCTGGCTGCGGGTGGCCGCGGACGGCTCGTACCGGTTCTGGACGGTCCTGCCGACGCCGTACCCGATCCCGCATGACGGCCCCGTCGGTGATCTCCTCAAGGCCGCGGGTCGTGGGCCCATGCGCCCGGCGCACCTCCACTTCAAGGTCGTTGCGCCGGGCCGCCGGACCCTGATCACCCACATTTTCGTGGCCGGAGATCCTCACCTCGGTGACGACGCCGTGTTCGGAGTGAAGGACAGCCTTGTCGTCGAGGCCGAGCACCACGCAGCCGGCCCGGCCCCCGACGGAGCGCACCAGCAGGGGCCGTGGACGAGCATGAAGTTCGATCTTGTTCTCGTCCCCGACGAGGACCACTGATCGGCTGGGGTCTCTCGAGCCGTAACCGAAGTGTCGAGGACGCTCCGCTGCGCGTAGACGGCTGAGTCAAGCGGAGCGTCCTCAGCGTCACGATCGTGTGCCGATGGCCGGTCTGACGACCAGGCCCGAACAGAGCTCCTGTCCGCGAGCCCAGAGGGCTTCCGATCGATTGCTGCACCGCGCGCCCACCGACTTCGAGCGCGCCAGGAACGGGTGTTGCCGGGTCCCCGGCCCCCGATGCGTCCCGGCAGGGACTTCTCACTCTCACGCGACACGCAGATCAGTGCTGCCCGGATGCGCCGGCAGCCCGACCCGGAGGTGCAAGCATGCGACGTACTCGTTGGATAGTGCTCGGCGGGTGTTTCCTCGCCTATTTGTTCGATGCCCTGGAGATCGTCCTCCTGTCCCTGACGCTCCCGGAGATCCGGCAGGACATGAACCTGACCGCCACCCAGGGAGGACTCCTCGCCACCGCCACCCTGCTGGGCATCGGAGTCAGCAGCGTTCTCGGCGGTTATGTGGCGGACAACTTCGGCCGCAAGAAAGCGCTGGTCGGGTCCCTCGTCACGTTCGGCGCGTTCACGGCCGCCCTCGCCGTCGTGCCAAACTTCACCGTCTTCCTGATCCTGCGGTTCCTCGCCGGCACAGGTCTCGGCTCCGTGTGGAGCGTCGTGTCGGCCTACGTCGTCGAGACATGGCCCGTCAAGAGCCGCGGCCGCGCCGCGGCCTTCGTGATCAGTGCGTTTCCGGCAGGCGGCATCATCGCGTCTGTTCTCTCGAAGATGCTCCTGCCGGACTGGCGACTGCTGTTCCTCGTCGCCGGTGCCGCCGTGATCGTCCCCGCCGCGATCGTCCTGGTCTGGTTCCGGGAATCCGCCGACTGGGCGGAGAAGGCTGATCAGGCCACCGCGTCCGTCTGGGCGGGCGACGTACTGAGAGGACCGCTGCGCCGCACGACACTGCTCGGCACTCTGATGGCGGCGCTGGTCCTCACCGGCTACTGGGGGGCGATGACCTGGCTGCCGACCTACCTGACCACCGAGCGCGGTCTGCCGTTGGAGTCCATGACCTGGTTCGTGACGATACTGAACGTCGGCATCTTCATCGGCTACAACGTCTTCGGCCTGCTCGCGGACCGGATCGGCCGACGTGCGACCATCATCCTCACTCTCATCGGCACGGTCGCGACCCTGCCCGTCTATGCCCTCACCACCCACGACACGACCCTGCTGTGGCTCGGCCCGCTGTTCGGCGCCTTCACGGCGTTCTTCGCGGTCTTCGGCTCCTACCTCGGCGAACTGTTTCCGACCCGGGCCCGCGCCACCGGCGCGGGGTTCTGCTTCAACATCGGCCGTGGCGTATCCGCGTTCGCCCCCTTCGCGCTGGCAGGTCTTGCGGGCTCGATCGGCTTCAGCGGCGGCCTGATGGTCTGCGCCGGATTCTTCGCCCTGGGTGCCGTGGTTGCGCTGCTGCTGCCGCGCACCGGTGACCACGCGGCAGAGCCGACCCTCGAGCCCGAGGCCATGGCAACGGTCCGGCCGAGCGCCTGACCGCCTCTCCGGTACGCCGTACGGGCGGCAGGACACCGTCGCACCGTGTCAGGCCCTGCGGGACCGCCGCAGGGCCTCCGCCCTGACTCCGCCACCCCCTGCCCTATAAGGGAGCGTTTACCCAGGTTCGCCGGGCCGTTCGGAGCTATTGTGGGAGAGCCGCGTCGCCCGGCAGGAGGTGAGATGGCCACGGCCAACAGCCACCCGGCAAGTGACGTCGCGATGTCGCGAGCCGCACGGCTGCGCCTACTGGAGGCCCACGGAACCGCAGGACCAGCGCCGCTGACGCTCGCCGCTCAGCAGGCGATGGCGGGCCTGGGCGGCCTGGGCGGACTCGTCCACTTGTGCGATGTCGTTCACGGCGAGCTGCGTCTGACCGCGGCCGGCGGCCTGGGGCCGGGCCTCACCACGGCCTGGGCGACGCTACGGGGCGACGAGGAGGCGCCACCCGCCCGCGCCACTCGTTCAGGCTCAGTCGTCTGGTCCCCCGACTCCATGGGAACCGGCGCCACTGGCACGGCCTCGGTCCCCCTACTAGGCCCCGACGGACCGATCGGCGCGCTGTCGGTGCTCACAACCGGGAACGGCTCACCGGATCCGGAACAGTGGTCGTTCCTCGCTGCGGTGGCCGCCTGGGCCGCCCAACAGGCCCCGCACCCCAGTAATGCGACCGACCCGTGGTCGCGAGCGGCCGTCGGCGCCCGGGGTGGGGAGGACGCCGAGCTACGGATGGGCGAACTCACCGTGACGCTCGCTGAAGCCGTCACCTCCCTGGACGTGGTGCGGGCGGTACAGGAACATCTCCTGCCGCCTTTCGGCGCCGACGGGATGCTGGTCGAGGTCATCGACCGCAACCGTTTGCACATCCTTGGCTCTACCGGCTACTCGCAAGACTTCCTGGCCGAGATCGAGGGGGTCCCCCTCACCACCCACACCGCGGCGACTACCGTCCTGCGCACGCGGACGCCCGCATTCGCAGAGTCGCCAGCCGAATTCCTCCGGCTCTTCCCTCCACTGGACAGCCTCGTGGCCGCATCGGCCAAGCGAGCCTGGGCGGTGCTGCCCCTCATCGCCTCCGGCCGCGCCATCGGATGCTGCGTTATCTCGTTCGCCAGGGAGCGCTCTTTCAGCGACGAGCAGCGCACGCTGCTGACCGCTCTCAGCGGCCTGGTCGCACAAGCACTGGAGCGGGCCCGTCTCTACGATGCGGAACACGCCCGCGCCCAGGAACTCCAGCGCGGCCTTCTGCCCCGTGCGCTGCCCACCCTGCCCTCCATCTCGGCCGGCGTCCGCTACCTCCCCGCTGGGCAGAGCGACGAGGTGGGCGGTGACTGGTACGACATCATCCACTTGTCCAGCGACCGGGTGGCTCTGGTCGTCGGCGACGTCATGGGACACGGCGTCACCGAAGCGGTCACCATGGCCCGTCTGCGCACCGCGGTCCGCACCCTCGCCGATCTCGATATCCCGCCGGACGAGCTCTTCGCTCACCTCGGCGACCTCGTCCGCGGTCTCGGCGACGACTCGTACGCCACCTGTCTTTACGCCGAGTACGACCCCGTCACACGAATCTGTACCTTCTCATCGGCCGGGCACCCCCCGCCGATCGTCCTCCACCCCGACGGCACTATCGTGCGCCCCGAAGCGACCGTCGACCCACCACTGGGTGCCGCCGAACCGCCGTTCGCCACTCACGAACTGCATCTGCCCGACGGTAGCCTGCTCGTGCTCTGCACCGACGGCCTCGTCGAATCCGCCACAAGAGACATCGACCAGGGCCTGAACCTGCTGGAGCGGTCCGCGTCCCGCGCCGTGGCCCAGGCTCTTCCCTCCGAGGCGCGCCGGGAAGGCGAGCTCGGACCCGCTCTGGACCAGCTGTGCGACGTCGTCGTGTCGGACCTGCTGCCTGATCGTGAGCGCACCGACGACGACGCGGTCCTGCTCGTCGTCCACACCTGCGGCATCCCCGACGGTGACGTCGTCTCCTTCGCCCTTCCCGACGATCCCCGGGCCGCTGGAGATGCACGGCGGCACGTCCGGGAGCAACTGGGCCTGTGGGGGCTGACCGATCTGGAGATGACCACGGAGCTCGTGGTCAGTGAGCTGATCGGCAACGTGATCCGGCATGCGAGCGGCCCCGTCCGGCTGCGTATGCTGCGCGGAACCTCCCTGATCTGCGAGGTGTACGACAGCAGTGCCACCACCCCGCGCATCCGGCGTGCGGCCTCCACCGACGAGGGCGGACGAGGTCTGCAGCTCGTGGCGGCCGTGTCCCGGCGCTGGGGCACGCGCTTCCTGCCCGAGGGCAAGTGCATCTGGTCCGAACAGCCGCTCACCGCCTGACGGGGAGTCAGCGCCCGGCGCTGAAGGCGAATTCCACCCAGTTGGAGAATTCAATGGCCAGGTGCCGACGGTGTTCGGAGAGGATGCGCGGGAGGGTCGTACGGGGAAACTCGACGCACAGGTGGGCGTGGAAGCCTCCTGATACGTCCCGAAACTCGTGGCGCACGCCGCCGATGTGCAGGCCCTTTCCGCTGATGGCGATGCCCGCCGTCTCGGCGTCGGTGGTGGGGTCGGAGTGCGTGGTGAGCGTGGAGAGGTCGGTGTAGTCGATGAGGAAGCGGGTCGGCAGGGGGCTGCCACCGGTGGTCTCAATCACTTCCTGCCGCCCGTCGGGCAGGGCCTGGATGAGGAAGTGGTCGGGGTGCGCCGCGGTCATGGAGCGGATGTAGTCGTCCCGGGAGGTGTCCTCGAACCACTGGACGAGCCCGGCCGCGCTGCCTCCAGTCACCTGGAGCTCGCACACGGATGTGGCACGCCCGCCGCGGGAGATCCGGGCGGTGGTGTTCGCTACGACGTCGCCGACGCGAAGGTCGCGACGCAGGCGGCGTTTGATCTCGTCGGCGCCCAGGGCGAGCTTGCCGTCGGCGAACGCCGCACGCTGCCGAGCGAGGTCCCCGGACGGCACTGGGAGGCCGATCTTCGAGGCCGCCGCGGGCAGGCGTTCGGCCTCCCACGCCAGCACCTGGTCGCGGCTGAATCGGCGGCCGCCGATGATCACCTGCATGGTGGGCGATGCACTGCTCATGGTGTTGCTCCGTTCCTGTGAGGTGAGCTTCGATGGTGGTGCGTTGCCGTGCCGTTTCAGTCGTCGGCCGTCGACGACGCGGCACGGCCGGGCATCGAGGCGGCCCGGATGCCCTGACGGCTCAGCGCGAGCTCGACGGAGCGGTCGACGAGACGGTCGTCGAGCGGCCGGCCCGTGACGAGGAGCCGGAAGTACGCGGGTGCGGCGAGATCCTCGATCAGCTCGTACGGGTCGGTGTCCGGGGCGAGTTCACCGCGCTCGACAGCACGGGCCACGATCGCGGCGGCGCCGGCGAACCGCGCCTCCCAAAAGGTCTCCTTGGCCGCCACCACGTCGTCGTCGTCCGCCGCGAGTGACACGACGGTAAGGATCACCCGCCGGACCTCGGGCCGTTCGACAAGCGCGACGACCTGGCCGAGCAGTGCACGCAGGTCCCCTTCGAGCGTGCCGGTATCCGGTATCGGGTTCCCGGTCCTCGCAAGCTCGGACAACGCGTCGGCAGCCAGGTGCGCCTTGCTCGGCCAGCGGCGGTAGACAGTGGTCTCCGCGACCCGGGCCGCTGCGGCCACACGGGCAATCGTGAGGTGCTCGTAACCCTCGTGGAGCAGCACCTCCGCGGTGGCGCGGAGCACGTTCTCACGGTTGCGGGCAGTGCGCCCGCCGGGGCGGCGCTGCACGGACTTCTCGGTCATGGATTCCTTCGCGCCACGGTGAACGGCCGACGGTCGAATGCCGCCCCGGGCTTCTTAGTGCAGCACTTCTTGCATTAGAGTACGGCATGCAAGCTCACCCAGCAGCAGGGCGACAGGCACGGAACTGACTCCTCCGCGCCGCGAAGCCCTTCCCGGCGGTCCAGTTGACAGCGGCGTGGGATCCGCAATTCGGCGACGGCTCTGGTGGAGCCCATCGCCGCCGGGCCCCCTTCGCACGTCACCGCCTGTCCCGGGCCGTCAGTCGACGGCCGACGGTCCGCTCACCTCGCGTACACACCACGCCAGGGTGACTGACGCGGGCGACCTGTCCCCACCCGGTGACAGCGCCACGTACGGATCCTCGACGCGGACTGAAGCACAAGAGGCCGCACCCGCACCTCGGCGGAGTGCGCGCACAGATCCTCTGACCCGCACATGCCCCCCGTACGCGTCGCCGGCGGAGCACCGGTTCTCGCTCCCTCCCCGTGCGGCCACCCTCAACGGCCGGAGACCTCCGTGCACCCACCCTTCGTATCGACTGTCCACGGCGGCCAGCCGCCGTCACCCGCCCTGCGGCGGGCCGTCCATCGCGTCCAATGCGTATTCCTCGTCGTCAACGCGGTTCCCCTCGCGGCCGGCCTCCTCCTCTTCCCCTTCACGACGGTCGCTTCGGTGCGCGTGACCGGAGACCTCACCCTGTGCATGGTCTGGGGCATCGCGCAATGCGGCCTCTTCGCCGCCAGCGCTTGGTGGTACGAGAACCGGTCGGCGCGCGTGTGCGACCCCCTGGAGGATGCCCCGGCATCCGACGTCCCTCGGGCCGGGACAGCCTGGCCCTCCGCCGCCCGCGACAGGCAGGGGTGGTGACGTGGTGTCTCTTGGACTTCTCAGCTCGGGTGCGGTCGATTCCTTCGGCGCCTCGGTGCGACAACCGGTGATCATCTCCCTCCTCGTCTTCATCGGCTGCGCTCTGCTGTGGCTCGTCGTGCTCATCTCCGACCGGGATAGCCCGGACGAGGTCTACGTCGCGGACCGATCGCTCTCACCCGTCGTCAATGGGTTCGCGATGGCGGGCGAGTTCATCACGGCTGTCAGCCTGCTGGCGGTCCCCGGTGCCATCGCGTTGTTCGGCTACGACGGATTCGCCGCCGCCGTCGACGCGCTGCTCGGCCTGGGGGTCGCGCTCCTACTCGCCCAGAGGATCCGCAACAGCGGCTGCTACACCCTGGGCGGCCTCTTCGGGCTCCGCGCACGAGGGCCGGCTCCCCGAACGGCAGCTGCCCTGGTGACGCTGGCCATCACCCTTCCCCTGCTCCTGATCCAGCTCAGGGCTGCCGGCATCACCGTGTCTCTGGTGATCGGGGCCTCCACTGAACACGTCCAGGTCATCTGCACGATCATGATCGGGTGTCTCATAGCGTGCTTTGCCGCGGTGGCGGAGCTGAGAGGCACCACGTTCATGCAGGTCGTCAAGGTGCCCCTCACCCTGGTCACGCTGACGATGATCGCTCTGCTTGCGCTCAGGAAGTTCGGCTGGGATCCCGGAAACCTGCTCTCGGCCGCGGCGAACGCAAGCCTGGCGCCGGACGACTACCTCAGCCCGGGGATGTGGCCGTACGAGACGAGCTTCGGAGCGCTCAACGACGTGGGCGCGCACCTGGTCGTGATCCTCGGCACGGCCATGGCGCCGCACCTAATCCTGCGGATCAGCGCATCCCGGAGCGGGCGGTCGGCACGACGGTCCATGGGCATAGCCGCGGTTCTGTCCACCGCTTTCGTCGCACTCCTGCTCACGGCAGGACTCGCCTCGACGGCCGTGGTGGGCAGCAGGACGATCGGAGCGGTCGACGGCAATGGGCAGTCGGCCCTGGTGCTGCTGGCTTCGGAACTGCTTCACGACGCCTCGACGGCGCGCGTCGTGCTCGTCACCGCCATCTCGTGCGTCGCCTTCCTCGCCGTGCTCACCGCGGTGAGCAGCGTGACGTTCGCCGCCGCCGTCTCCCTGGCCCACGACGTTTTCGCCCGGTACCGGCGCCGTCGTACCGACGAGGGCGAAGTCCGCGTCCTGCGCCTGGCTGTTGTCGGCCTGTGCTTTCTCGGTCTTTCGCTGTCCGCCGCCACGTACCGGTACCAGGTGGAGTTCCTGATCACCTTCGCCATGAGCGTGGCCGCCTCATGCGTCTTCCCGGTCCTGATCTGCACCTTCTTCTGGCGCAGATTCAACCGGCGCGGGCTGCTGTGGACCGTCTACGGGGGACTACTGCTCTGCCTCGTGCTGATGTTCTTCTCGTCCAGCGTCTCCGGGAGCGCGTACGCGCTGTGGCCGGAAGAGAACTTCGACTGGTATCCGTTCCAGACTCCCGGCCTGGTCGCCGTGCCGGTCGCCTTCCTGCTCGGATGGGTCGGTAGTGTCACCTCTCCGCGGGACTCCGGAAACGTCACGGCGGGCGACCACTCCTTCCTGACGGAAAGGCAGCCCGGGCCGACTGCTGCGGCTCCCGGGCAGTAGCCGCCGTGCGCTCGCAACGCCCAGAAAGGGACGACCACATGGTCCGTTCCCCCAACACTCCGGAGGACTTTCGCACGGATGAGGAACTGCTGCACTATCGGGTCCGTTGAAACCGCGATGAAACCCTCGCGCGGATCGAGCTGGCGAGCCCCGGCACGCGCAACGCACCGGACGGCGACATGGCCCTCGGCCTCCGCGCGGAGGCCGCCCGGCTCGTTGTGGGCGCCGCCGACGGCAGCCTCCGCGTAGCCGTACTGACCGCTCAGGGGACGGTGTTCAGCGTAGGCGGTGACCTGCGCTGGTTCGCCGACACCCCCGACCCCTCGGAGCGGAGCCGAGATGGCGGCTCTCCTGCACGAGACCCTGCACACGCTCACCTGGCTTCCGCTGCCCGTTGTGAGCGTGGTGCCCGGGACCGTCGCCGGCGGAGGTCTCGGCATCGCGCTCGGCGCGGACATCGTGCTGGCCGGCAGTGCCGCCAAGCTGCGAGCACGTACACCGCGGCGGGCCTGTCCCCGAACTGCGGGGTCTCCTGGCTGCTGGGCCACCGCATCGGGCTGGCTCGGGCGCTGGACTTGGCCCTCACCACCGCGTCGTCACGGCCGCGGAACTCCGGGAGTGAGGCCTGGTCAGCCGCGTGGTGGAGCAGGAGTTCCTGACCGACGAGGCAGTGGAAGCGCGGTACATGTACTCGCGAGCAGCTCCGTGCGGGCGCTCGCCGCGACCAGACGACTGCTGCGCTAGGCCGGAGAACCGTCGACGGCCTTCGCGGTCCGTCTCGGGACGAACGCGCGGCACCCTTTGACGCCGAGGTGGTGCGGGCGCTGGGCCCGGCGGACGTGGCGGCGCTGCGGGCACTGGACGCGCGGCTCGCGGAGGAATTTCGCTGCCTCGGCCAATCTGCCCGCCCTCACTGCGCACCAGCGCGCTCGCCACAAAGCCTGCGCGAGCCCGGAGCCGGTGCGGGCTCTTCGAAGCGCCGCCGCGTTCCACGGGGGTCTGCAGCGGCTCGCGGCGACCCCGCCTGACACCACACCGCGCGCTATCGCCGGCGCCGGTTCGCTGGAGTCGGTCCGTCGGCGTCGGTTATGCCTATGTCGGGCCCCGAATCCTCAGACGTATTGCAGCCTGGTCTGCAGCCTCCTGTGTTTCCTGCGCTCCTGATTCGCCGACGCCGCTGGGGAGGTCGGACGGCCTCATCGCGGTCGCGGTGGCGGCTGCCGGGCCGTAGACCGGAAGTATGCTGCGGCCGCCGGTGGAACCGATGCTGGCGCAGGCCCGTGACACGGTGCCTGCGCCCGGCGCGCTGCCCGGCCGTCTGGTGTTCCAGCCGAAGTTCGACGGTTCTCCAGACGCTTCGTATGTGTCTCAGAAGACCTGCGAGGCAGGTCGAGGCGTACGGGTAGCTCCGAGACCGTCGTTAGAACGGTGGTACGACGTCTGGCCCGGTCGCTACGTCTGATCGGTGATTTCCTCACTGCGAACCGTAGTACAGCCGGAGGAACTCCTCCATCGCCGCGTCGACGCCGGCACGGTCACCGGTGGCGAGCAGGTCGAGCAGCAGACCGCGGACGGTGGCGAGTCCCAGCCTGGCCCGGTTCCGGGCCAGGGCAGGGTCCGCTCCCGCCGCGACCTCGGCGGTTACGAGCGGCTCCAGCCAGTCCGTCACGAGCCCTTCGAGGACCGGGGCGGCCTCGGGGCGGCCGCGCAGTGCGTGCCCGCAGATTTCGAAGAAGAGCCGCTCCTGACCGGCCAGCTGAGGGGCCGTGAGCTGCCGCCACAGCAGCCGCGCGACATCGGCGGGCGAGAGACCGGGCTCCAGGCGGAGCCGGGACAGCGCGTCGCGCTGGCGTCGCTCCGACGTCCGGACGATCTCAACGAGCAGCTGTTCCTTGGAGCCGAAGTAGTGGATCAGCATGCGGTGGCTGACGCCGATCGCCGCGCCCAGCCTGCGCAGGCTCAGGTCCGCGATGCCGTGTGCCGCGACGTGGTCGACAGCCGCCTCCACCAGTTGTGCGCGCCGATCCCCGTGCGCGCCTTGCTCGGCCTCGCCCTCGGGATGCGGGTCATCGATGGTCACCACGTCACGACTGTACCAATCGGTACATGGCGCATGTACCGTGTGGTACATGAAGTCTGTCACCGTGTCGATCGACGTACCTCAGACTCCCGAGCAGGTCTACGGCTTCCTCGACGTCATGGCGAACCACGAGCGGTTCACCGACCACTACCTGACCAACTGGCGCTACACGGGCCCCGCCAGGGGCATCGGATCGTGCGCCACGGTCACCGCCGCGCTGGGCGGCACGAAGACCGATGTCACTATCAAGGTCATCGAGGCCGTTGCGCCGCGGCGCATCGTCGAACGCAACGTCAGCGCGGCCGGTCGGCGACTGGCTCACGGCACCTACGCCATCGAACCGCTGCGAACCGGTGGGACACACATCTCGTTCACGTACACGTGGGTGCACGCCCCTCTCGCCGACCGGCTGCTGGCCCCCGTCGTGCGGACCCTGATGCGGCGCGCCAACCGCACGGTCATGCGACGCCTGTCCACCGAGTTGGCTCGCCACGCGTCCGCCGCCGAATCCTGACGGCGGTACATGCCGCCCCTTCTCCCCGGCGCAGGCCTGACATCACGGGGCCTGCCCTCGGGCACGGACCCTGCAGCGACGCGAGCGGATCGGCAGCACTGGCTGAGGCCACAACAGAGGCCGGGCACGTCGATTCCTAATGCGGTTCGTCAAGCGGCGAGAGCGGTGAAGCGTGCGCGTCAAGTCGACCCCCTTGGGGGTTACCTGAGCTCAGGTGTTCGGTCAGACTCGGCTCATGGGAGATGGCGCCCGATGGTCGCTGGACGATGCCTGGGAATGGCAGATGCAATGCGCGCGAGCCCATGATGCGTGGGTGCGTAGAACGCTCGCCTCGTGGGTGCCTCCTGTTGAGGAGGAGCTGGTGCTGGCCGCCCGGGCGACCCCGTTGTGCCAGTGGTATCCATCCACCAGTCACAACTACCTCCGGTTCTCGGACGGTCCTCCACCCTGGGCGCCCAGTGGGCGCGACGATGTGAGATATCTGCCGGGATGTATCTCCTTCGCGAAGGAGGGGGCGGTTCGCCGCGACGGCGCGGGCCCGGGGCGGACCGGCCGTCACAGCCCCCGGGGGCCCGCTGTATGGAGTTGCTCGTTCAACGACCAGGCGGCCGCCGTCTGCCGCCCTCCTCACGACTTCAAGATCAGCGGGCAGGGCCCGGCAGCGTGCGCGGCGGCGATGACGAGGCTGTAGTCCACGGTCGCGGTCGCGGCTCGCCAGCTATCCGTTGACCGCCAGGATCGCGGTGATGAGGTCGCCGCCGCTCTCTCTCAAGGCCCTGACCGCCTTCCCTCTTGACGCACCGGTCTGCCCCATGACCAATTCGATGTCCTTGGGGTCAACCCCGGTCTCGTCGACGGTGTCCTCGATGGTGTCGTCGTCAGGCTCAGGAACGTCATCGAAATCTTCTGGCATGAAGTCCTCCAAGGAGCGAAGAAGTACCGCTCAGCCCTTCCACTGCTCAGGCACCGTGAAACAGGTGCCCCACGCCGTCACGGTGGCGTTCGCCAGCCACTCTGCGTGAGAGCTTCCAGTCGGCCGCCGTGGGCCGTGGGACATCGGTACCGGCCCCGTCGTCCTCGCCCAGTTCCGGCGCGCCCAGGACGGCCACGGGATGATCTTGGTTACTGGGCGAGGTTGCTGACGCGGTTCACGTACTCGCGGCGGGCCTTGCGCTGGGCAGGGACGGCAGGGACACCGCAGGCTACGAATGATCACCCGCAGGTGTGGGGCGCTGCACTGCAGAAGGAGCCGTGTATTCGCCCTGAGGGACGCTCGCGGCCCGGGCAGATCGCCTGCCGAGCAGTGCTCAGGGCCTCGACTCGGACGACCATGTCGGTCACCTCGACCGACTCCACCAACACGTTCTCCAGCGAGGAGAACAGTGACTCTTCGAGTTGCGGCCGTGCTTTGTTCACGGGGCAGCACTGTTGACCATGCCGCATCCTGGCCGGGAGATTTTCGGGCGAACCCAACCGCCGTCACAAGAAGATCGACAGTCACACTGCGTACGCGACCACACGAAGTGGAGAACACCGCCGCGTCTCGCCGTGTGTATGACGCGATCGCTCCCACCATCGACCGGATCAAGGCCGTCAGCGGCCCGAAGTACCCCAGTTCAGATGCGACGCAGGAGGCGAGACCCCGACGAGGGCAAGCGGAACACCGATCAGGACCAACGCGGCGAGCAGCCTCCGGCCACGCCCCGGTTCCGTCCCATATGTCGTGCGCGTTGCCATACGGATCCCCACCCCTGGCTGGAAAAGGTCAAAACCTCGCCAGGGTAGAGGACCCGAGATCATCCGGCCCACCCATATCCTGGGGCGGCGACAAGGGCCACAGTTCCTGTTCCGCTGACGCTCGCGCGGGAGCCCGCCGTCGGCGGGTCACGGCTGACGGGTGAGGGAGGCCAGTGTTGTGGGGCGGACGGCGTCGGCTGCGGCAGAGCCGCGTAGCAGTGCGTTCAGGTCGTGGGGCTGCGCCGGCTCGGTGGTCGTGGCCGCCGCCGTGATGCGGTCGAGCCGGAAACCCCGTCCGGCCCGGCGCGTGCGGCACCAGGCGATGAGGTACCACCGGCCGTCGGCGGTGAGCAGCCCGGCCGGTTCCACCACACGCTCGCTGTGGCGTCCGGCCGCGTCGGCGTAGGACAGCCGCAGGACCGTGCCCGCGGTCAGAGCCTGTTCCACCGCGGTCCGGACGGCGGTGTCGGCCGGCGACGGCAGCGTGACGATCCGATCGGCGAGATGCCGAGCCGCCGTCGCGGCAGGGCCGGTCATCGAGGCCGCGATCTTCTGCGCCGCCGTGCGGGCTGCACCGGCGTACGGCGCGCGGGCGTCGGCCGCGGCGAGCGCGGCGGCCAGCGCCGCGGCCTCGTCGGCGGTGAGGTGGACCGGGGGCAGGGTCATCCGCGGGTCGATCGACCAGCCGCCGCCCCTACCGGGCGTGGTGCGTACTGGCACCCCGGACTCCATGAGCGCCTGCAGGTCGCGCTGCACCGTGCGCGCGCTCACCTCGAACCGCGCGGCGAGCGCGGAGACCGTCACCGGTCTCGGTGCTGCCGCGCGCAACTCCTCGACCAGGGCGTAGAGCCGGGCGGTGCGGTTCATACGGCTGACGCTACCGCCCCGCAGCAACCAGGAAGTCGTGCTGGCGGCGCTGTTCGCGCTCGGTGACGGTCAGCGGGAACAGGGTGAAGCCGTGCATCGCCCCAGCGACGACACCCAGCCGTACCGGAGCGCCCGCCGCCCGCCACCGCTCGGCCAGGAACAGCGAGTCGTCCAGCAGCGGGTCCTCGGTCCCGACGACGATCCGGGCGGGCGGCATACCCGTGAGGTCGGCGAACAGCGGGGAGATCTCAGGGTTCCGGCGCTGTTCCGCGGTCAGGCCCGGGGTGAAGAGCTCATAGGTCCATCGCAGCGAGTCGGTGTTGCTCAGCAGCCGCCTGGAACCGAAGGATCGCTGACTCGGCGTCATGGACAGGTCGTAGGGGCCGAACAGCAGGTGGGCTGCCCGGAAGGCGCCGGTGATGCCGTGCCGGTCGCGCAGGCGCAGCAGCGTCAGGACGCTGAGGTGGGCACCGGCCGACTCGCCGCCGATCAGCAGCCGTTCCGTGCCGAACTCGTCCGTGGCATGCCGCACCAGCCAGCGGGCGGCGGCTGCGCAGTCGTCGGGGGCGGCGGGGAAGGGGTGTTCCGGCGCGAGCCGGTAGTCCACGCTCACCACGGCCAGCCGTGCCCGCCGGGCGAGCAGCCACAGCCTCTCGTCCTGCCCGTCCGCGGACCCGAACATCCAGCCGCCGCCGTGGAAGTGCAAGTACACCCCGTCGACGTGGTCCGGGACGAAGACCCGGACCTTCACCCCGTCGTCCACGGACCGGTCCCGGCCGTACGGCAGTCTCAGCGGTGGCGTGTCACCACCGAGCCGGTTGCGCCGCAGGGCGGCCAACATCGCGGCCTCCGGTACTCCTTCGCGGGCCGGCCGGCTCGCGGCACCCGCCTCGAACTGCTCGTTGAACGCCAGTGTCTCGGTGCGGCAGTCCTCGTCCGTGATCATCATGCCGCCAGGCTCGCAGCCGCCCGCGACAACGTCCTGTCACCGTTTTCCGGAGAGCTGCGTCACACTGTGGTCGCTCCCCGGGAATTCCGGCCGCGCACCGTGCGACGCCCCCTCCCGCAGGCCGACGTCGCGCCACTCGCTGGGTGCGCCGCGTCGCTGCCGCCGCCCGGTTCGTTGCTGATCTCGCAGCCGGACGCTGACCAGTTGGTGCTGGAGGCCCGCGTGATGGCCGCACTGGCCTGGCGCCGGATTACCACTGTGCACCCGTAGGGAATCGAATACGTGGACCCGCGCACCGACCGCATCCTGATCCGCTTCGAGGCCGACCCGGTCGAGCGGCGCGACCCGGACGAGACCCAGGCCCTGGATGACCTGGCCCGGGGCGCGCTGCGGGCCGCTATGGAGGCGGCCCGGAAGAACGGCAACGGCCAGAAGACGACAAAAGAAGCCGCGGGCCGTCACGATGGTGCGGCGCGACGGGCGCGAGCCCATGGGCCTCGGAGCGACGATCGGCGCGCTGGTTACGGAGCGTTCCTGGGAAGGGCTCCCGGCCGTCGGCGCGACGCTGCGAGAGCCTCTCTGCACCTTACGATGGCCCATCCAACCCACCAACAGAGTAGGCCTGCTGACAGACGATCAAGGCTAGTGATCACTGTGCTGTCTGTCAGCCGAATCGCACCTCATCCCACTGTGCAGGCGACGACCTGCTTGATGGGGCCGGGTGTCGGGGACGAGAGCATCTTCGAGGCTGAGCACGCGGACGAGCCCGAGGTGGAGACCATCCTAGGTTTCAGGCCGACCCATGCCGTCAATGTCAGCGCCGGCTGCAAGCGCGAGATCGACCACGTGGCCACGGCCCTGCTGACCGCCGCTGTCATGGACGTCATCGGGGGCGTGGTCAAAGCCGAACTCCTGGCGCTCGGCGGCCAGGACGTCGCAGTGGCGGGCGTTGACGTTGCGCCAGCGGAGGCAACACCGTCGCCGGATTCCTCTACCTGCCCCTCGTCGCCTGGGGCCACTCCTGGGCGCCGTCACCATCGACTACCACCGTCGGCGTCGTGCAGCAGGAGCGTGACCGGGCCCGTACCGCCCGCTCCGGCCACGGTCGATGCCGCCACACTGGGCGTACGGCGCGCTGTGCACGTCCGCGTGTACGTGGCTGTGCAAATAAGCCTGTACCTCGACACGGGCTACGGTGCCCTCGTGACAAGCGTGACGAGGCGCCCTCTCCTCTTCCTGGACGTGGACGGTCCGCTCATACCGTTCGGATCGTCGTCCGATCACCCGCAGCCCCCTGCGGTCTCCTCCACAGCGTTCCCCGATCAAGGGAATCCGCTGCTGACGCGGCTCGATCCCGGGATCGGATCGCGTCTCATGGCCCTGGGCTGCGATCTCGTGTGGGCAACGACCTGGCTGGAAGAGGCCAACGAGGTGGTCTCCCCACGCATCGGACTGCCAAGGCTGCCGGTGGTGGACTGGCCGGCCCCCTGCTCAGACCAAGGACCGCGCGGCCTGCACTGGAAGACCCGCCCTCTTGTCGAGTGGGCTGGTGGCCGGCCGTTCATCTGGGTCGACGACGAGATCAACGCCATGGACCGTCTGTGGGTCGACGCTAGCCACCCTGGACCATCACTGCTTCACCGAGTCGACCCAGTCAAGGGCCTCGTGGAAGCCGACCTCTCCGTGGTCGCCGACTGGATCCGTGCCGTCACGCCAGGCTGAGCACCGCTGAACAAGTTCGTTCTCGCCCTGGTCCGGCGGGGGCTCGCCTCGTGCACCGCTCCCGCACCCGACCGCCGGTTGCCGTCGCTGTCCGCTGCCGTTGATGTCACTCGTGGATGTCAGCCGCAGCGCGGTGACCTCGCCAGTCAGGCGCCTGAGTGGCCCCAACCCTCAGCCACACGGGAAGCTGAGGACACCGAGAACGGGACCGCACCCTGAGCCTTCACAGGCGCCACCCGTCGCTCACGACAGATAAACCTGTGCTCCTACCCGGCGGCATCACTGCGGCGGAGATCCGGGCCAGGCACCTCAGGCGCTGGGGTGGGAGCCGTAGGCAGACGCTCCGATCCGAAGGTTGGCTATTGGGCTTGCTCGCCGGCGTGAGTGAAAGATCAGCAAGCCGTACACCGAGGAACCGCCCGAGGACGTGGAAGACCTCGTTGACACGCTCGCCTGACTTCGATGCCGTTCCGTCGCGTCAGCACAAGGTGCAGGTCGACCGCCTTTACCGACGAACACGGGACTGCCGGGACTCAACCTGATGGTTATGGGTCTGCGCGTGCCCAAGCATGCGCGCCCGCGAGTCGCGAGTTTGCACGGACAGTGCTGAACGAAACGACTCCCACGTTGAGTCCCGTCAGTCCCTTGCTTACTGCGCCAGCGCCGGATGACCTGCAGCTTCTCAGCAGGACCACCAGCCAGACGGAACGAGATCCGGGGTCGAGCCCGCCGCAATTCAGGGCCCGCCGGGCCGGGACACCGAGGGACCGACGGGACTGATACTTCAAAGCTCTCGGCGGGCCGGCCGCACCACCGCAGGCTCATGATGCCGCTGTCGTCGGCCCAAGTAGTGAAAGCCCGCGCCTTGCGTTCCTGCAGGCCGGCGAGGAGCTCCAAGGCAGGCTCGGCGCGCTGAAACGGCGGGCCCGGCGTGGTGGCGCCTGGGCGGTGGCCCACGCCGTGAATGCAGTGTCTGGCGCTGTTCACCAGATTCGATTCTGGCTCACCTTCCGTGGAGGGCCACGCTGAGTGACGAAGAGACTCCCTACCTGTTCGCCAGCCCCTCCCCAGACCGCGCCCTCGGCCACGGCTCGACTCGGAAGGCCCGGGCCGACAGTGACCGGGTCTAGAAGAAGCCAGCGCGACTGTGCTGTGTGAGGCCGTCGACGATCTCGCGCAGCCACGGGCTACGGACGGCCGGGAGCCGAACCAGGGTGCGCCGGAACGTTCCCGGGTCGGCCCGGAACAGGTGATGGGGGAGCGGCGCGGGTGGGTCGAAGTCGTCGCGGAGGACGCCGTCGGGTAGGCCGCCCGACCCGGGGACGGGCAGGTCCGGCTCGGGGAGGACCAGCCACAGCCACGAACGGCAACGGCACCAGGTACGCCGCTGTGCCGGCTGGAGCCCAGACCTCCCCCGTCTGCGGATGGGACGGCACGAGGAGGATGTCGGCGTCCCCGTCGGGAGCCGGCCGTCCCGGTCCGGCCAGGACCGCGCGCCGCCCCGGCGGACCCGCAGGCAGCAGGGCGTCGAGCGCATGTTGGAACACCTCCCCGACGAAGCCGTCCGGGACAGTCACCGGCTAGCCCTCCGAGGCCACGAGCAGGTGGGCGAGCGCCCGGCCGACCGCCGCCTCCCACTGCGGACTCCACGACCACAGGTGGTTCGACCGGTGGCCCGCCCTCATCCGCGACCCCCACGTGGCGATCGGCTCGAACGGAGGCGTGCCCTTTCCTTCCGCCATCAGCTCCGCCCAGGAAAGCGGTGCCGCGTCGGCGCCGTCGGACAGGGCCTAGACCGGCGCGTAGACGCCGCGGGCGGCTGCCTCGTCCGGATGGACCTCCTCCCACGTCCGCCACGGCGGCCCCCAGGGCTCCGAGTCCACGGCGAAGGTGCCCGACTCCATGAGCACCGGGAGCTGAATCTCGTTGCCGTACTTCTGATGAGCGTGGACCGGCAGGGCGACCTGCGACAGCGGAATGGTCAGCTCAGCGCCGCACCCCGCACAAACGAAAACGAACAAACGTCCTCCGTCTGGGGAAACGGAGGCATCATTCCAGCTCGGCAGCGACCAGCCAACCGGTTTCCAGGACAGCATGAGGCACTGCACCCGGCACGGTGAAGTAACGATGTGGCAGTGCGGTCGGCGTCGGGGGAGTTGCCTAAAATTCGCCGGTGGTCGATTCGTGGTGGCCGACAGTGCGGGACCGTGGACGATCCGGTGCCCTGGTTGGAAGGGCTGCTGTTTCCGTCGGTCGCGGGTGTCGCGGTGGTGTCAATCGGCCTGGATGTCGAGTCGGTGAACCTGAGCGTCAAGTCATCGGCGGCCAGGCAAAGTTGTTCGGATTGCGAGGGCTGGTCGACCCGAGTCCACAGCTCCTATCTGCGGTTTCCCGTTGACGAGCCGGTCGGGGGCAGGCGGGTACGGTTGAGCCGGGTGCGACGCTTCGTGTGCGGCAACCCGCCGTGCGCGCGGCGGACGTTCGTCAAGCAAATCGCGGAGCTGACCCGACGCCTCGGCCGGTGGACCGAGCGGCTGCGGTCGACGCTCACCGCGGTCGGTCTGGCGCTGGCAGGACGGGCCGGTGCTCGGTTGGCCGGCCGGCGCAGGGAACCCGTGCCTTCGGTGGCCGGAAGGCATCGAGACCGTACTCCCAGGACGGGCGCACCGCCGCTGCCACTGTGCATCCACGCCCAAAGTGCCTGATGGCAAAGCGGTTCGGGGCCCTCTTGGGGGAGTAGGGTTGAAGGACCGGGAGCATTTCGAACACCAGCTGCCACGCAGGTGCCGTTCCCGGCGATCAACAAACACCGGGCTGCCGACGGGCAGCCCGGGGGCAGGGTCTGCGCCATGACCACGATCCTCGACCGCACCACGCCGCGCGACCTCCCCCCAGGACCTTCGGCGCGGCTGTCGCTCACGCCGAAGACCACACTCGCAGGCCAGCTGGACGGGGCCTGGTGGCCCTACAGCCGCGACCTGACCGCGGAGCTTCCACCGCTCGCGGCCGCCCTCGACGCCCTGTGGGGCCGCATCACCCGCATCACCGTGAACCCCAGCCGCTGGCCCGTCATCCCCCGCCAGGTTCCTGTGGGCGGCCACAGCGTGCATGTCGGTTGGTTCACCGAACAGGACGCCGAGAAGCTGATCCTGCTCTCCTTCACCGTCGGCCGCTGGGACCTCTTGGTGATCCCGCCGCAGACCGAGCCCGCTGCGGCGGCCCGGCTGATGGCCGCCGCAGCGATCCCCGGGAGCGTTCTCAAGGCGGGTGTCCTTTTGGCCCACGAGGCCGCCATCGGGCGTGGCATACGGGACACCCGGGACTCGGAAGACGCGTGGGACACCGAGGGCGGGGCGTGTATGTCGCCCTACGGGTACATCAGGCCGCCGGTCGTGCCCGAGCCCGCGCCCGAGCACAGTCAGGGGTGACAGGCATGGAGACCATCGTCCTCATCGCGGCCTTCCTCATCGCCGTCGCCGTGGGTGTGTGCCTGATCCATCTGCTCAACGCCCAGCACCGCGAACGCATCGCCGCCCACCGTTACAGTGACGCCCTGCCCGGCGTCGGCAGGCGCCGCCGCAAGCAGCAGAGGCCGGCACCACGCGCACCGCGCCGGCCGACAAGACGGGCACGCGATGACACAGACCTTCTCTGCTGGCTTGGTGCCCCCAGCGGACTCGAACACCCACATGGAGAGGAACGCCGGCCGGCTGACGGATGACATGCCGCTGTCGGCCTAATGGGCTCGTTGGGTCGGTTGGCCGGGTGAGGCTGTCCGGGGTGATCACGGCCGTGTCGGGAGTCCCTACGTACAGATCGCGGTGAGCGAACCGTCGAGCAGACCCGCGTGGCTACCGGAACCGAACACCGTGCCGGTGACACTCCTGGCGGCAGACAAGGACGACACGGGTTATGGCGGACGGTGAACGGCCCGACACCAACGCGGTGGACCGGTCGGAAGGCTTCGGTGAACGACTGCTGGGTGCGCTGCTCGACCGGGCGCACGAGATGCCTCCGCAGCTGTTCGGCCCACTGATCGCGGAGGCGGCCGGCAAAGTCGGTGGCCGGGACGTCTCGCTCCTCCTGCAGGACTACGGACAGCTGTATCTGGTGCCCCTGCCCGGCACGCGGCTGCTCGTCGGCGAGCCCGAGCCGATCGGTGACTCCCACGCCGGCACCGCCTTCCTCAGGGCAACCCCGGTCGAAGTGCCGCAGGCCGACGGCATCCGGATGTTCCTGCCGATGCTGGACGGCAGCGACCAGGTCGGGGTGATGGCGCTGACCCTCGACTCCATCGACGACGACGACCGGCGCCTGCTGCGCAGACTCGCCGGCCTCGTCGCTGACATGCTGGTCACCAAGAACAGCTACACCGACCAGTTCTTCCTCACCCGCCGCCTCGAACCGATGAGCGTGGCCGCCGAGATCCAGTGGTCCCTGATGCCGCCGCTGGCGATGTCCGTCCCGCAGGTCGCGGTGGCCGGCATTCTCGAGCCGGCCTACAACGTCGCCGGGGACAGCTTCGACTACGCGCTCAACGGCGACATCCTCCACCTCGCCATGGTCGACGCGATGGGCCACGGCCTGGACGCCGCCACCATGGCGACCGTCGCCATTGGCGCCTACCGCCACGCCCGACGTGCCAACATCAGCCTGTCCGACAAGTATGCGTTCATGGACCGGGCCATCGCCGAGCAGTTCGGTCCCGACCACTTCGTTACCGCGCAGATGATGCACCTCAACATCACCACCGGTCAGCTGCGATGGGTCAACGCAGGCCATCCCGCGCCGCTGCTCATCCGCAACCACGAGGTCATCCGGCAACTCCACGGCCCCACCACCCTGCCGGTCGGATTCGGCGGTGAACAGCCCAAGATCAGCGAGGTCACACTGCAGCCCGACGACCGCGTGCTGTGCTTCACCGACGGGGTGGTCGAGGAACACGATGCCGGCGGCGAGCAGTTCGGCGAGGCACAACTCATCGCGTGCGTCAACCGCGCTCAACAGGCCGAAGAAGGAGTACGGGCGATGGTGCGCTCCCTGTCCCACACCCTGAAACAGCAACGCGGCGGGAGCACCAGCGACGACGCGACGCTCTTCCTGATCGAGTGGCGCGGCGGCGCCGCCGACCACCTCACCACCATGGATTGACCCGCCACCGCCACCGACGGGACGCAGCCGATCCTGTTCGGAAACGGTCACCGACCGGATGAGACACCTGTCCTCCTCCCACAGATGGGTGAGGTCGCAGGCACGGGTCACGAGCCGTCGGAGGTGCGGCCTCAGGGTTCCAAGATGCACGTCCTGCCGATGCGAACGGACTGCCCCTCCTCGTCGGCGTCTCGGCCGCCAACACCCGCGACAGCGAAGCACTATGGCCCATGGTCGAGGGTCACCAAACGAGACACGACCCCTACCGCAGCCGCCACTTCAAGCCCCAACGCCTGCACGCGGACAAGGCGTATGACATCGCCCATCTGCGGAAATGGTTACGCGGCAAGCGCATCGGCATGCGCAACGCCCGTAAGGCATCGAGTCCAGCGAACGGTTGGGGGCCGCCGAAGGTGCGTGATCGAGCGGACGATCTCCCGGCTGTCCGGCTATCGCCGACTCAACCCCCGCTACGAACGCGCAACTACTGGCCTTTCTTGGCCTGGCTGCAGCACTGAGCTGTTACAGGCGACTGTTCCGCCTCACCACATAGGACACCGTCTAAGAACCAAACACTCAAAAAAAAGCCAAACCCTACAACAAAGTTCATTCTGAAACGATCAGTACGGACGGTAGAGGCTCCAGAGACGTACGGTCTTGTCAAGGCTGCAGCTGATGACGATGGGCTGCCCGTCGATCTCGCCGAGAGCCACCGCACTCACCGGTTGAGTGTGGCCGGTCAGTGGGTCACCGAGCTGGCGACGATGGGCGAGGTCCCAGACGCGCACGGTCTTGTCCGCGCTGCCGGTGACGGCGACGGGCACTCCATCGAGCTTACCGAGGGCCAACGCGCCCACGCTTCCCGAATGGCCGGTCAGGAGGGAACCGATCTGCTCATGGTCGGCGAGGTCCCATACACATACAGCTCGGTCCGCGGCGGTGACGGCTACGGGCCGCCGGTTGATTTCACCGACAGCAACACAGCATTGCTTTCCCCAGCCGGTGCGGGCCCAGAAGGGTTGGCCCAGCTGCTGGTACTCGGTGAGGTTCCAGACACGCACAGCGGCGTCGGTGCTGGTGGTGACGGCAATCGGCTGGCCGTTGAGAACACCGATCGCGAGAGCAATGACGCCTGTGCGGTTACCGGTGAGTGGATTGCCGACCTGGCGGAAGGCGGTGAGATCCCACACGCGTACGGTCCTGTCCTCGCTCGCGGTGACAGCCATCGGCCGGCCCTTGATTCGGCACAGGGCCACCGCCCAGATGTTGTCTGTGTGGCCGGTGAGGGGCTCACCCAGTCGCTGCCGAGTGGTCAGGTCGTACACGTCCACATTCTTCTTGCTGGCGATGACGGCGGCAGGGCGGCCGTTGAGCTGTTCGATCGCAACGCTCGCCCCTGGCCAAGGGGCCGGGAGCGGGCTGCCGAGCTGCTGGCAGGTGGTGAGATTCCAGACCCGTGCCGTTCCGTCGTAGCCAGCCGTGATGGCGATGGGCTGGTGGTCGAGATGACCGAAAGCGACGGAGAGGATGCTGTCGGTATGGCCGGTGAGGGCGGGGCCGATTTGGGTGCCGAACGGGCGGATTTCGGAGGATGGTCCAGGAGACGGGGGTGAGGAGCTGGTCTGCACTTCGCTGGGCTCGGCCACGACGAGGCTGGGCGGTGGCGTGACGTGCGTAGACGGAGGGGCGAGGAACGTCGCCGTCCCCTCTGCTGCCGACTGCCCGTCACCGGCCTGGATCAGCGGCGGCAGGCGGGGCTCTTCCATCCGGGCACGAGCCGTTGCGACGTCAATGGGCCGTCTCTCGGGGTGCTTGGCGAGCAGATCGAGGATGAGGTCCCGCAGGGGGCCAGGTACGTCGGGACGTCGCAGTCGACCAGGGTCGGGCTTTTGGTTGAGGTGCTGATACATCATCGACCAAGGGCCGCCCGAAGTATCCAACCAAGGCCTTCCGGCACACAATTCATACAGGACGCACCCCAGTGCGTACAGGTCGGTGCGCTCGTCGACAGCGCTGCCCTGGAACTGCTCGGGTGCCATGTACAGCGGGGTTCCCAGGATCGCGCCCGCCGTGGTGATCCTCGTCGCGCCGACGAGCCGGGCGATCCCGAAGTCACAGATTTTCAATCTGCCGTCCATCAGGAGGAACAAGTTGGCGGGTTTGAGATCGCGATGGATCACTCCCCGTGCGTGCGCCGCCGCGAGAGCGTCCAGCGCCTGGCGCGCCAGATCGACGACTTGAGTGGTTGGCAGTCCTTGCGGGTGTTCGGCCACGATCTCGCGCAGATCGCGGCCGGTGAGCATTTCCATCACCATGAACCACAACCTCTGATCGCCGGTGTCATGCACATCGATGTCGAAGACCGTGGTGATCCCTGGATGGGACAGCGCTGCGCCGATCTCGGCCTCGCGGCGGAACCGGGTGATCTGCCCGTCGCTGACCGCGACAGCCCCGGGAATGATCTTCACCGCCACCCTGCGCCGCAACCGCAGGTCCACTCCGCCCCAGACCTCTCCCATCCCGCCATGCCCCAGCAGTTCGTCCAGTCGATAGCGACCGGCCAGTTCCGCGCCCTGCCGCATCATGTCCCTGCCCCATTCGTGTGGACCGCTCCAGCCGGCTCATTCCAGCAGTACGACGATGGGTGGTCCAGTGATCTGCAACCAGGGGCTGTGCCGTGACTCGATGACACACCGCCTTGCTGATCTCCACCGACTATGCCTGTCGCGCGGATCGCCTTGTCCCCCTGGTACGAGGAAGACTCCATGGCCCACATCGGCCCGCAGAGGAAGGCCGAGGAAGGGGCCATCACGAGACGCGCGCCGTCGCCACCTACGCTGAGAGGAAGGCAGTCTGCCATGCAGATGCCTCTCAGCTTCGACGTCCCCGCCGGCCTCTTCCAGGACGTCGAGGACCTCAAGTCAGCAACTTTCCCTCGGCGGTCGGGCTCACGCGGCGCCGCCGACCAGGTGACGGTGCACGGTCCGAACCGGGGCGTATGCGCTCCGCAGGGCGTTCGCGTCGTCAGTGGGCAGCTGGAGCTGGGCGCGGTTGAGGTCCTGCCAGTAGCGGGACAGCTGCTCGGCCCTTGTGCCGTCGGCGTCGCGCAGTGCGGCAGTTGCTTTCGCGACCGCCGATCGCAGGTCGGAGAGCGCCGCTTTCATGGGGCTGGTCGCCATACAGGCCGCCAGGGCCCGGCTCGACGTGGGCGAGGATCGGGTCGGTGGGGGAGTGGTTGTCGTTCACACCCGGTCTCCTCGTCGGTGGAGTCCAGTGCTGTCGGGTGAACGTGTCATCACAGGAAGCTAGACGCGGCCGGTGGCTGGCGCGGCTCCAGGGTGACATCGAGGCGTCCGGGACCAGCGGCAGCCTGCTCGGGCACCTCGTCCTCGATCCCGACGACACGTCGGACCGAAGCGTAGAGAAGCTCGAAGATGCGAAGGAGTTGTACAACATCGACGAGGATCTCTTCTCCGCTGACGTGGTGGGGCGGCCCGGGTCTCGGCGAGCCTTGCGGGCGGATTCGTCGTGGGGTGCCGTGTGTGAAGCGGCCGGGCCTGCGTCCGGGTTCGTCTCCACGGCCGGCTGCTTTGTGGCGGGCGCCAACACATCCGCCGCTTCGAGTCGTGGCTTTCGAGACGCGCGGGCAGAAAGGTACGGTGATGATGAACCGAGATAGTGGCGAGAGCGTCTCCAGTCGCCCTCGCGGCCTGTTGATGATTGCGGGCGTAGCCCTGGCCGTGTATGTACTGTTCGGCGTGATCGGGTGTTTGAGCGGATCATCGCCGAAGGAGGCCTGGCTCTATCCCCTTCCTGTGATCCTCGCAGTCAGTGCGGGCATGGCAATTGTTCGATACCGGCGAGGCTGACGCTCGACCCCGCAGCAGCAACTGTGGGCTTCGTTCTGGGCGGCCCCGGCGGTGCCACCTGGCGGGTGGGTCCGACCCGGTACCACGGGTGGTGTGCTCGCGCAGCAGGGAGCGCTGTGTTCGGTCGCGCTGCTGACGGGCGTACGTTCCCTGCATCGGCGTTCGGCGGTTGTGCGGAGTCGGCATGGGGCGGTGAACGTCAGCGCTAGCGGCGCAGCAGGGCTCCATAGGCGTCCCTACTCAGGAAGAGTCCCGTGTCCTTTACTTCGGTCACGAGTGGCACCATGGTGTTCTGGATCGGCATGTCAGTGCTGCAGGATGCCCATCTCATGGGGGAAGACCACCGGGTCCGCTGTCGAAGCCGCGGACCATCTCGCGCATCTCCCACCGCCCGGCACCGTCGCGGCGGAACTCGGTGACGGTCGCGGCGGTGGAGTCGGCGACGTCCGAGAAGTCGTCCACGAGCAACTCCTGATATCCCTGCGCGACGGTCACTCCGGCGTTGGAGATGTCCGCGAACGTGCGGGGCCGGGGCGGAGTATCAAACACCGCGGCGGGCCAGGACTGCGGAGAGGAGACCGGTGCCCGTGCCGAGGTCGAATGCTGTACCGCCTGCGGGACGGTATCGGATCGCCGGCGGGAGTGAAGTGTGGGCGACCAGGTCGACGTACTCGGCTCTGACGGGTGCGAACACGCCGTCGTGGGGGTGGGCACCGGGTGCCGAGCGCCGGCACGTCGACCCCTTTCGCCAGGGGTAGGCGATACGGCGCTGAGACCCACCGCCACCCTCGGCCTGGGCTACCGGGGCTCCGCGGCCCTGTGGTCGCGGCCGGCCGGGACGCGGTGGTGGCGCCGGGCCGGGACTGCGCGCCGTACGCGGCTCGGAACGCCGCGCCGGGTCGGACAGGGGGTCGGATGCCACGTGCTCGTCGACGCACGGACTGAAGTCGGGTTCCTGGGGCCGTGAGGCGCCAATTCCAACGTCAGGTTCAACCAGCCGATGACCGACCGCCGATGTACCGGTTGTGGGTGGCGGGTGACGGTCGCGTAACTGGGTCTGTTCGTCGGCTGGTTACATTTGGCTCGAAGCAGGTCCTGGGCATCGACCATCCGGCTGACGGCGGGTTGGTGTATCCGGGGCCGGGGCAGGAAGCGGCCATGCATCCCTTCCTCAGCCGGCTCGGATTATTCCTGGCGGCCCCGGTCGTCGCCCTCGCCCTCGTCGCCGCTGGCTTCTCAATCGGCGCCACTCCTGCGTCCGCCGAAGTGTTCTGCGGCTCCCATTCCGTGGACGGCGCCATCTGGACCGAGTACACCCAGACCCCCGGCGTCCAGCGGTCACTGGGCTGCCCCACTACCGATGAACTCGGCACCCCCGACGGCGTCGGCCGCTTCCAGGTCTTCGACAACGGCTCGATCTACTGGACCCCCGACACCGGCGCACACGCCGTGTGGGGCGAGATCCGCCAGCACTGGGCCGACCTGGGCTGGGAGCGCGGCTATCTGGGCTACCCCCTCACCGACGAGATCACGAATCCCGACGGCTACGGCGTGCGCCAGCAGTTCCAGGGCGGCACCGTCTACTGGAGTCAGTACAGCGGTGCCCACGCTGTCCACGGCCTCATCGGCTGGTGGTGGGGACAGAACGGGTACGAGAGCGGGTTCTACGGCTACCCGACGTCCGACGAATACAAAGAGGACTACGTCGGAGGCAACGAAGACAACAACACGGGTGTACGGCAGAACTTCCAGTCCGGCCGCTACATCCTGTACAGCGGCGGCCAGTCCAACGCCTTCGAGAGCTGCCACACTGCGTGCATCGGCTACGGCGGCATCACCAACACGAAGTGGGTGAAGAAGACCGAGGTCTACATGAACCTGGCGGACCAGAACAAACGCTCCACGCATGTCACCCCGACCGCCGCCGCGTTCGCGAGCACCTCGCGCTCGGACACCGCTTCCAGCGACTCGGCGGACAACTGGAAGCAAGTCTGGTCCAACGCGCTCATGTTCCCGCACGCCACGCAGGGCGAGATGCACTCGACCTACGAGCAGCTGTACTGCCACGCCTCGTACTCCTACCCCAACGGCAGCGGCGGCCACTGGGGCGGTACGACCTGGGACCTGGAAGCCTGGCACTACGACATGGTCCCCTACGACGCGGGCAAGGCACTCCAGACCGGATGCAACTGGGGAGAGTAACCCCCACCTGACCCACGTCGTCCATGTCCGAGCCGGGGGCCACGTAGCGCGTCCCGGCTCGCGGAGGAGTCGCCCGCCCACCTGATCGTGTTCGACAGCCTCCAGTTGGGCGGCGAGGAGCTGCTGCGGACGCCCGCAGGCCGAGCGCCGCGCCGACCTGGAACAGCCCTTCAACGACCGCGATCTGCGCGGCCCCCTGAACGCTGCGCCCCGAGACGAACGACCCGGCGACGGCGCTGGATGGCTCACGTCCTGGACCCAGGTCCCCGGCGGAAGGCCTGATCGGCGAGGCGGAGCAGACGCGTTGGCCCGAGCAATGCCTCACAGCCGCAGGCACCGCCGCAGCAGGACGGTGCCCGCAACCGGTGCTGGTGTGCCCGCTTCGCGAGTGCGGCGACCGAGTTCCGCGTGCCAGGCGCCCAGGCGCCGCCAGCAGGTCATGCCCCGAAGCCCAGATCCTGGGCGAGATACTCCTACTGGATTCCGGTGCAGCACGGACAGGAGGCTGCACGGGAATTGCCGGTCCGGGCACCCGCCGCGGCCGACCAGAGACGAGCTTCGGGCCTGACGCGGGCAACAGCGGCTCGATCAACGATCACAGCGCATCCGAGAGGATCCACGGCCTCGGCTGGCGCTTTCCCACGGCTAGACCAACGTGCAACCGAACGGACAGTCACATGATCAACGGCTTATGCGACGTGGGAGTGGATAGCGCTGCTGCTGCCCGGAGTTGACGTACGGGGTCGTCCGTGGCGGGATCACCGGCAGGTGATCAAAGGGGTGTTGTGGCGGTTGCGGACGGGTGCTCCTTGGCGTGACCTGCCCGAACGTTTCGGGCCGTGGCAGACGGTCTATGAGCGATTCGCCCGCTGGGAGGCAGACGGGACCTGGGCCCGCCCGGTCGAGGAGGCTCAGGTCCGCGACGACTCCGTCAGGGCAGTGGAGTGGACCGTGTCGGTCGACTCCACGATCAACCGTGCCCACCAGCACGCCGTCGGCGCCCGCAATAAGGGGCGGTGGAGGGCGAGCTAGAAGATTCGACACTCGCGGCAGATCGTCAGGGGCTCGGCCGGTCCCGCGGCGGTTTGACGACCAAGGTCCACCTCGCCTGTGACGGCCGGGGTCTGCCCCTGGCCGTCCTCGTCACGCGGGGCGATGTCAACGACTCCACCGTCTTCGATGCGGCCTTGAACGCGGTGCGACTGCCCCGGACCGGTGTTGGGCGGCCGCGCCGCAGGCTCGACGTGGTTATCGCCGACAAAGCGCATTCATCGCACGCGATCCGTCAGATCCTGCGGCGCCGGGGCATCCGGGCGGTGATCCCGGAAAGAGCAGACCAGAAGACCGGGATGACTCCGGTGTCCAGGACCTCGAGGGCGCCGACGGTGAGTCGGGCGGGTCGGCGGGTGCCGGCGGCTGGACCAGGGTGCCGGTGACGCGCAGCAGGTCGCCGGACTGTATGCCGTTCAGCAGCTTGGGGGTGATCCGGGGGACGCGGCTGGTGCAGGTGACGACCGTGTCGGGGGCGTCGTCCAGCGCGTCGATGTCGCCGGGTCGGACGATCAGGTCGAAGGTGGTGGCCCCGGTGCGCGGGCCGGGGGCGGGTATCGCGTCGACCCAGCCGTCGACGGCGCAGTGCTTGGCGTCCATCAGCTGGCCTCCGCCAGGGTCTCGGTGGGGCGAGGGGAGCGGGGTCGGGTGGTGCGCTGGGCGATGTCCAGCAGCTCGCGGTTGCGGCCCTGCTGTTCGGGGGTGAGCGGGCGGGCCTTCGCGCCGTGGCGGTGCCACAGGGGGGAGGCCGTCGGCTCGGGGTAGGCGAGGGCGTGGTCGACGTCGCGTTGGGTGCTGCCCAAGGGAGCCTCCGTCGGGAGGGTCAGGCGTGGTCGTCGTCGTGTCGGCGTTTGGACGGGATGTCGGAGGCGAACCGGCCGAGGCGGGCCTCAACCGGGTTCGCAGCGATCCAGTTTTTCGCACGCCTTGTGGACCGGCTCCCCGTCGTGGGAGCGCATCGGCGTGGGCTGGTCGCACAGCACGCAGGGACGGTCCTGCCAGCGGTCGAAGTGCTGGCCGTCCCGCTAGACGAGAAACTCGCCGGGAGCCGGAATCAGGGTCGACGCGAACGGCGACTTCTGCTTCGTGCGTCCCTGGCGGGTCACGGCCGGAAGGCGGGCAGATGCTGGAACACGCGGTCCAGCAGGTCCTCGGTCGGCTTCCAGGGCCCGAGCTGCCCGGCGGCGGAGACCGGCAGCGGACAGTTCCTCGACGCCCTGGAGGACCAGGTGCCAGGTGCCGGCCTGCACCGGCGGCGTGCAGGGCTCGGAGCCCTCGGGGTCCTGGTGGCAGTCGACCAGGCGGCCCACGCCGATCACGGCTCCGGCCGTCAGCACCCGGCTGCGGATCGTGCGGGCGATCAGCGGGACGCGCAGGGCAGGCTGGTCGCGCCTCTGGCAGGGGCGCGGTGCGCATGCTGCCCGCCCGCATACGGCCGTTCCCGGGCGCCCGGCGCGGCGTCCGTTGCGGGACGGCACCGTGTGTGCGCGGGCGAGGCGACGGCGGCGCGGCCCGAGTGCTCGCCGTAGTACAGGGCCGCGCCGGCGGCCCGCTGCAGCACGGTCAGTCGCGGGAGCCGACCGTGCGTGGGGTCGCGGTGCTGACGAGGCGGACCACGTCGACGGTGCGGCCATCCTCGAGCACGACGGGGGCGTGCAGCATGTGGACCAGCTGCGTGAGGCGCTGCTCCAGGCGTGCGGCGGGCAGCTCCAGGACGACGGCGAACTCATCACCTATCTCCTGCATCGCCTTGACCGCGCCCGACTGGGCGGATTTCGGCAGGCAGTTCGTGACATTCCGAGCTTTGTGAACCCAGCAGCGCTGGTGCCGTGCGGCCGGGAACACCTCGCCGAGGGCCTTCCACAGTCCTATCGTTCCATCGCCGACGACGAGCTCGGGGTCGCGTATGCCGCGGCGGCGGCAGTCGCACAGCAGGTTGGCCCACGACTCGGTCGACTCCCGCAGCCCCTCCGCCAGGGCGATCAGCTCCTTGGTGCCGTCCAGAGGAGAACCGCTTGCGCTCGCCGGTCTCGTCGTCAATGCGGCGATCGTTCACCCGAGGCGCGGTGACCTCGACCGGGCCGGCAGCGGTGACCATAGTCCGGGACCGGTGGTGACCGTTGCGGACCACCAGTCGATGCCCCCCTCGTCGGCCTCGGCCGTCAACTCGGCTTTGTACTGGTTGACTTCCGCTTCCAGTGCGGCGGCCAGCATGCGGCGGGCGCCCTCGCGGACGATCTCGCCGATTGGGGAGCCGGACTGGGTGGAACCGGCGTCGGTGACTACGCTGAGCACGGGCGTGCCTTCCCGACCCGCGCTGCGAACGGGGGCCTACAGTCCCCGGAGAATCCGCCACGACGTGCCCGCCAGTCCGCCCGTTACGCAGTCCTGGTGCCGGACAGCCCCACCTCGCCCGGGTCCGGTCGCCGCCGCTCTGCCCGCGTACCAGCGCATGCCGAGCGTGCCCAACTCGGCGCGCCGGCGGGCGTTGTCCACGAAGGGTGCCCAGCTTGACCTCGGTCTCGTCGACCACTTCGACGTGCGTGAGGGGCACAGTGAGGAGCCCCTCACAGGCCCGGAACCGGGCGGGGACCGTGATGCGAGGCCGTGCGGGGAGGACAAGGACTGGCTGAACCGGTTGCTCTGGAGGGGTCGTACGCTGGCCGGGGAGACGGAGGGTGGCGTATGTCGGACGCGGCGGGGCGGGGGACGGTGTTGGTTGTCGATGACGACGCGGCGATCCGGCGGTCGCTGGAGCGCGGTCTCAGGCTGAGCGGGTTCGCGGTGCGCAGTGCCGCTGACGGGCCGCAGGCTCTCGCGGCGATCGCGGACGCGCCGCCCGACGTCCTCGTGCTCGACGTGTCGATGCCCGGCATGAGCGGCATCGAGGTATGTACCCGGCTCCGGGACGAGGGCCGGGACCTGCCCGTGCTGATGCTCTCCGCGCTGGACGAGACCGCCGACCGGATCGCCGGGCTCCAGGCCGGGGGCGACGACTACCTGGTCAAGCCGTTCGCCCTGCAGGAACTGGTGCTGCGCCTCGGCGCCCTGCTGCGCCGCCGCCCGCCCGCCGGCACCGCGCCGCTGCGGGTGGCCGGTCTGGTCGTCGACCCGGCCGCGCGCACCGTCGAGCGGGACGGCACGCCTTTGGACCTCACCCGGCGCGAGTTCGAGCTGCTGGAGGTGCTCGCCCGCAACGCCGGTCTGGTCCTCACCCGCGACCAACTGCTGGAACGGGTGTGGGGCTACGACTTCGACGTGCGCACCGACGCCGTCGACACGTTCGTCAGCTATCTGCGGCGCAAACTGGAGGCGGAGGGGCGGCCCCGGTTGATCCACACTGTGCGAGGCGTGGGCTTCGTCCTGAGGGAACGGCCATGAGGCTCTCCACCCGTATCGCGCTCGCGGTCGGCTGTACCGTGCCACTGCTGGTGCTGGCCGCCGGCGGGCTGCTGCTCGCCCTGGTCGCACGGGACCTGCACCGCGCCGACGACCAGCATCTGCGGCAACGTGCGGTGGCTCTCGTACCGGAGGCCCGGGCTCTGCTGCGGGCCTCGGCGAGCGGCCGCCCCAAGGCCGCCGACACCCGGGAGCGCCAGTTGTTCAGCTCCGCCCTCGACGTCGGCGTGCGGCTCGTCGCGCCGGGCACCGCCTTCAGTGGCGGCCCCCAGCCCGGCCCCGCCGTGCCCCTGCCCGACCGGTCCACCGGCTTCACCACCGTCCGCGCCGACGGCCGCAGTTGGCGGGCCCTGGCCCGCCCGGTCCGCACCACCACCGCCTCCGGCACACTGTGGCTCTTCGCGCCCGACACCGCCGACCGCGCGCAGATCCGGCTCGTCCGCAACCGGGTACTCCTCACCGCCGTACTCGCCGCACCCCTGTCCGGGCTGCTCGCCTGGGGCCTGGCCACCCGGGCGAGCGCGCCCCTGACCCGCCTCACCCGCCGCACCGCCGGCCTCGACCCGCACACCAGCACGGCCCGGCTGCCCGAGGAGCGGTCCGGGGTGCGGGAGGTCGACGACCTGGCCTCGACCCTGCGGACCGTCCTCGCCCGCTACGACGAACAGGCCGCCCGCACCGGCCAGGCGCTGGACACCGCCCGCGCGAACGAGGAGAGAACCAGCAACGCCGAGCGGCCGCGCTCGATCCACGGCCCTCGACGCACCGGTATCTCGTCGTTGCGGCCGCCGGCGACGGCGAGGGGAGGAGACGACACCGGACCACCCTAGACCGCCGGCCTCGACGAAGCAGTCAACGAAAGTCGTAGAACCTGTCGGCCGTTCGTGGACTCGATCGGTCCCGATCGGCAGACGTCCGGCGCATCGGCCGGCCGACATGGTTGAGGACATGAACACCACACGTCCTCGCCGATACCTGATCACGCTGCTCGGGCTGGACCCGACCGACCAGCGCTCCACCACCCGGATCCGCTTCGCCGTCACCACGACGGCCGCCTTCGCGACCTCCGTGCAGATCATCGCCTGGCTGCTGATGGGCATCTTCCGCACGCATCTCGACGGTCCGTGGTGGCTGTGGACGCCCGGCAGCGCCCTCCTCATCAACGCTGCGCTGCTGTCCGTGGACCACGTCCGCGCCCACTGGTCACGTGCCGGTTCATCGCACAGTCACCAGACCGGAAACCTCCGTACCGACGACGTCACCCGGGAGTCACTGTGACCACGCCATCGACCACGCAGAACCCGTCTGCCGCGTCTCGTCCCGCAGCCTGCGCACCGGACCTGCCCACCACCACGTTCGCCGGCCGGGCGGGTATGGCGGTGGGTGCCCTCTCGGTGCCGATGGTGGCCTTGTACTTCGTCTACTCGGGACCGCCCCCGCAGTGGAACGTCCTGACGCGTAGCCTGCTGACGCTGGTGATCATGGCTGTGCTGACGGCGTTCGGGGTCGCTCTGGCACGCCTGCTTCCCAGGGACGACACGGGCCGGCGCACCATCGCCGGTCAGCTCACCATCGTGTCGCTGCTCACCTACATCACGGTGATCCTCTTCGCCACCTCGCTCGAGGCCGGTACTCCCTTGGCGTTCCCGGATCGAGGGATGGACCCGACCACGGACGGCCCTCTGGCGGCCGCCATGGCACTGGCTCATGGTCCGATCGCACACCTGTGGATCGCGATGTTCTTCCTCGGGTTCGCCCGTGCCGCGCAGCAGTTCATGCCGGCCGCGTCACCGATGGTGCCACGGTGGACCCAGCGCGGTGCCGTCGTCGTCGGAGTCGTCAACCTGCTGGCCGTCCCGTCGCTCTACTTCGGTATGGACGCCACCCACTTCTACGCGATCAACGGGTGGGGTGCCGACGCCCTCGTCGGTCTGATCACTCTGGTCTGGGTCGGCTTCATCGGTCTGGGCATCCACCGAGCTCGCAAGAACCGCGCAGGAAAGCTGACTTGACGGGTCCGCCTGATCTCCGCCTGGTCCCACGGCCTGCGGAGAAGGGCGGTGCAGGTGCCGGTCCAGCACCGCCCACCGCACGAGCCGGATCGCGACACCGCCCGGCGAGGGCCGGCGTTTCGGCCAACCGCCGGGCGGTGGAGGCCCGTTGTCCGTCGCGGGTCGATGCATCCCCCACGCTCCGACACGCCCCGTGGTGGGGGAGTCGGGGGCCGACCGAAATACATGTGTTCGATACCAGGGCCGGGTCGTTGAGCTGCGTGACCACGGCGGACGACGACGAGGGAGACCACCTTGACCTCGGCAGACACCAGCGCGCAGCAGAACACGGCCCCACCACCGCCTCCGGCGGAGATCACCTACAGCGGCCAGTACTCCGTGAACCCTCTCGCCCAGGTCGGCTTCCGGCGGATGGGGGCGCAGATCCCGGCCGTGCTGGCCCGGATCGTCCAGCTGTCGTGGCGTACCGACGGGCGGGCGGTTGGACTCCTGTCCGGTTGCCAGCTCGTCACCGGCATCTCGGCCGCCGTGGTGCCGGCCGCCACCGCTCGCGCGAACCTTCGCCACCGGCTGACCGCCCGTCCCGGCGCGGAGGTTGCCTGAAGAAGCACGCAGAACGGGGAGGTGACCGCCGCATCCAGACCCGCTCGTGGACGCACTGCCGCCCACGCGCACGATCGTGTCCCCGTCCACCCGCGGGCGCCGGAGTGCTACAACACCGCGGGCCAGGGGTTCCCCGGTCGGCTGCGCGACCGATGCCGGCGCATCATGTCGCCCACTTCCGGCTCGGGCGGCAGACCGGCCATCGCCTCTCCCGGGACGGCAGCTACGCCGGCGATCCCGGGGACCGGGTCCCCGACCGCCTCACGCCGTGGGGCAGATGGCCGCCGCTCACGTCGCGCCACACGGTCTCGGCAAACCGGGCCGCCTGCGGGTGCGAGCCATGCGACGGATAGGCCAGGTGCAGGCGGACGGTGGGGGCGTCCCGCAGCGGGACGAACCGTACGGCGGGGTGGTGGTAGCGGCGCGTGGAGTCTTCCGGCGCTGTTCCCACACCCAGACCCGCCGCCACCTTCTCGAGCCACTCGTCGTAGTTGGAGCATTCCGCACCCACCGCCGGTCGCCGGCCGGCGGGCCACATATGAGGAAACGTCACTCCGCTGACGGTGTTGACGATCAGCGGCCACTCGGCCAGTTCCTCCCAAGCGAGTTCCTCCCGCTCGGCCAGCACCCCGTGCGCGGGAACCGCCGCGACCCGCCTTTCCTCGTAGAGGAAGACGCCGCGCAGATGCCTGGGCAGGGAGTCGCCGCGCAAAAGGGCGAGGTCCGCCGCCCCGGTGTCCAGTCCGGCGAGCGGTGTGTCGCAGCGGACGTACTCCACCCGGACCCCGCCCTGTTCGGCGAAGGAGGCGGCCATCAGGGACAGTCCGTCGGGCAGTCCCCAGCTGAACCCCAGCCGCAGCTGCTCGCCCACTCGTATGCCGTCCAGGGTCGCCTGCAACGTCCTGAGCACCGGGACCAGTTCGTCGTGGAGCTGCTTGCCTTTGGGTGTGAGCTGGGTTCTTCGCGTCGTCCGGTCGAAGAGGCGGACGCCCAGGGCGTCCTCCAGGGATCGGATGCAGCGGGTCAGGGTGGGCTGGGCCACGTGGAGTCTGCGGCCCGCCGCGCTGAATCCGCCGTCCTCGGCAACGGCGAGGAAGTACCTCAGGTGGCGAAGATCTACATCCATACGTCCAGAGCATAGGTGATCCGGCACAGCTATTTCTCCCCCATGCATGGAGCATCTACTGTTTCCAGTGACGCCACGGCCGACCGGACGGATACGACGACGGAGATCGAATACGCTCCCCGTGTCCACCCGGGCAGTGCCGTCGGCATCGGAGCACTGAGACGGGGGTCGCAGATTTTGTCTATTCCTTACCCAGGCGTCGTCGCGCGGGCTGTCGACGGTGAGTGGTCACCCGCGGTCGGCCTGAGCGGGGCCAGGTGCGTGCACCACAGGACGGCAGTCGGACCGGACTTCCCCGAAGTGGTAAATGCGCAGGTCATTCCGGCCGTGGCGGACGGCTGAGGCGGGTCGCCCGGGCTGTTCGAGGCCCGGTCGCGGCATGCGGCGGCGCGCGGGTGCCGGTGTGTCGGATCGGTACGGCACGTGTGGCGACTCGCCCACCCGGCTGTGCCGCCGTTCTCGTCCGAGCCGCGGCAACTCCGCCAATTGATTGAATCCTTAATCGACCTGGACTCGATTCAGCGATTTCCTTCCCGGTGATTCGGTGTGCCCTATTTATCAGGGAAAGCACCCCGGGTAATTCATCCTGCCGAAATCTGGCAGGCTCCCTCTTTGCGAAGGATTTGATGTGCCGGTAGCAGACACCCGACACGGACCGATAGAACACGTTGTCATCGACGGCGACCCTTCCCGTTCGCCGCTGGTCTTCCTGCACGGCGGTCTCGGTTGTGTCGCCTCCTGGGGGCGCTTCCCCGCAGCGGTCGCCGCCGCGACCGGACGCCGTGCCCTGGTCTACTCACGTCCCGGCCATGGTGGCTCCGGCCCCGCCAAGACCCCCCGCACCGCGCGGTACATGCACGAACACGGGCAGCAGTTCCTGCCCGAACTGCTCGACCTGCTCGGCTTCGACAACCCGGTCCTGATCGGGCACAGCGACGGCGGCTCCACCGCACTGCTGTACGCGTCGGTACGGCCGGCCGAGGCCGTGGTCGTCATGGGACCGCACCTGTACTTCGAGGAAGCCAACCGCAGCGGTATCGAGGCCGCGCGCGCCGCCTACGAGGCCGGCCCCTTGTACCGCAAGCTCGCTCTGGTCCACGACGACCCGCACGGCGTGTTCACGAGCTGGAGCGAGCTGTGGCTCTCGGACGAGTTCCGGTCCTGGACCATCGAGGACGACCTGGATGTCACGGCGCCGGTCCTCATGGTCCAGGGCGACCGTGACGAGTACGGCACGCTCGACCAACTCGACGCTCTCCAGCGGGCGGTACGCGGTCCTGCATGCCGCCTGGTGCCCGAAGGGGTCGACCACTACCCCCATCTGGTGTGCCCCGACCTCATCGTCGACGCCATCACCGGTTTCCTCGCCGAGCACGCGACGGGCCTGCCCGCCACCGGGGGTACTCGATGACGACGCGGACCACCACACCACGATTGGACGGCCTGCTCGCCGACGCCGCCCGGCGTCACCCCGAACGCCCCGCCCTCACCGGGCAGGGCGACACCTGGACGTATGCCGAGCTGGAGCAGGCCGTGGCCGCGCTCGCCGCCGAACTGACGGCTGCGGGCGTCCACCCGGGACAGCGCGTCGGCGTCTACGCGCCGAAGACCCCGGCGACCGTCATCGCTCTGTACGCGGCGCTGCGCGCCGGTGCCGTGGTCGCCCCGATGGACGTCGCCGACCCCGTGCTGCGCACGGCCCGGATGCTGCGCAACGCGGGCATCTCACTGCTGCTTTTCCCGGAACGGTTCCGGACGGCCGCTCACCAGGCCACGGTCGCGGCCCGCGACGCCGTACCGGACGGCGACCGGCACACCCCCGCCGAGCGCGAGTTCGGCCACGGGCTCGCCGCCTTCGAGGTAGTCAGGGCCGCCGAGCAACCGGCGACCCTGCCCGCGCCGGCCGACCGCGGCGGGTACGTCCTCTTCACGTCCGGCAGTACGGGCTGGCCGAAGGGCGTCCTGCTGTCCCACCAGAACGTCGCGCACTACGCGCTCTGGGCGGCCGAGGAGTTCGGGCTCACCACCGAGGACCGCATCGGGTCGCAGGCCGCGCTCACCTTCGACCTGACCACCTTCGACCTCTACAGCGCCGCCGCGGCCGGAGCGTGTGTCGTGTTGTTGCCGGACATGCTGCGCTCCTTCCCCCGGGACATCGTCGGCTGGCTGAACGAGCAGCGGATCACTGCGTTCATGGCAGTGCCTTCCCTGTACCACAATTTGCTCCAGCAGGGCGGGATCGCCGACGCGCTGCCCCCCTCACTGCGGATCGCGGCCTTCGGCGGCGAAGCCTTCGCCCCGCACCTGTTGGAGCAGTACCTCCGGCTGCTGGGCGACCGGCCCTTCTACAACCTGTACGGCCCCACCGAGACCAACGCCTGCACCTACTACCGGGTACCCCGCGACTGGACGGCCAGTGAAGAACTGACCATCGGCCGCGGCATCGACGGCGTCCACATCGAGGTGCTGGACGCCGACGGTCACCCCACCGACGGCGAGGGCGAGATCCACATCGCCGGGCCCACCGTGTTCCAGGGCTATCTCCGTGAAGGCCAGCTCACCGACCCGACCCTACGGGTGCGCTTCCGCGACGGTGTCGTGCGCCGGGCCTACGCCAGCGGCGACCTGGGCCGTATCACGGCCGATGGCCGGGTCTTCCTGCGCGGCCGCCGGGACCACCAGGTCAAACGCCGGGGCCATCGCATCGACCTGCTCGACATCGAAAGCGCCGCTCTCGACCTCCCTCAGGTCACGACGGCCGCGGCCGTGGCCAAGGCCGGCGCACACGCCGGCCAGATCTGGGTCTACGCCCAGACCACCGCCGACGAACGGGAGTTGCTCGCCGGGATGCGCACCGCCCTGCCGCGCCGCATGCTGCCCGACCGGATCGTCCCGGTGCCGTCCCTGCCCCTCACCATCAGCGGCAAGGTCGACCGTCGCGCTCTCGCAGACAACGTTCCGTCCCCTTCGGATCTGCTCACGGCCCCGGCCGCGCGCACCCCTCTCACCGCCTCTCAGGAGAATCCCTCATGAACGCGATCAACAGCGTCGAAGACCTCTGTGCCCTCATCCAGAGCCGGATCACGTGGGCGCGCGGCGAGGAGCCGCAGGCCTTGGCTCCCGACACACCACTGCTGGAGAGCGGGATGCTCGACTCGCTGGCGATCATGGAGATCGTCGCGGCGCTCGACAAGCAAGCAGGCATCGAGCTGCCCGAGACCGAGATCGTCGCGGCCAACTTCCGTACGCCACTGGCTCTATGGGCCCTGGTCCAGCGTGCACCACGCGGGGCGCAGGCATGAGCGACACCGACACCCTGACCCGGATGCTGCGCTGTGCCCCGGCGCCGGCCGAGCGCGTCGTCGACGAGTTCCTCGAACGCGCCGCGGACATCGCCGACAAGACGGCCGGAGACGACTTCCGCGCGCAGTGGCGCTCGCTGGCCGCACTCGGGGTGCTGCGCCGGACCGGCGGAGGCCAGGAAGGGCTGGGACCGGTCACCCGCGGCCTCGCGGCGATCGAGGGAATCGGCCTCGCCGGGATCGACCCCGGGCTGTGCTACGCGCTCACCTCGCAGCTCTTCGGGATGCAACACCCGCTGCACACCACCCTCTCGCGACCCGGCCAGGACATCACGGAGTCCGTCGAGGAGGGCCGGACGCTGCTGTGCCACGCGCTGACCGAGCGCGTGGGAGGCAGCGACCCGCTGTCCATGGCCACGCGCGCCGAGCGGGACCAGGACGGCTACGTCCTCACCGGTGCGAAGGCCTTCGTCACCGCCGCGCCGGTCGCCGACCTCGCCATCGTCTTCGCCCGTACGGCGACGGGACGCACGCCGTTCGCCCTGACCGCCTTCCTGGTCCCGCTGGACACTCCGGGCGTCTCGCGGGGCGAGACCTTCGAAAAGACCGCTCTGTGCTCGGCCCCCATGGGCGAACTGCTCTTCGACGGTGCCCGGCTGCCCGCCGCGGCCGTCATCGGACAGGAGGGTTCCGGGCTCGGCATCATGTCGGCCACCACCGCCTGGGAACGTGCCCTGATTCTCGGATACGCGCTGGGGCCGATGCGGCTGCTGCTGAGCCGGACGGCCCGGTGGTCCCGCGAGCGGGAGCACTTCGGCCGCCGGATGGGCGCCAGCCATCAGGTGGCCGCTCGCATCAGCGACATGGCGATGGCGCTGCATCGCTCACGCATCCAGCTCTACGCACTGGCCGCCGCCCTCGACGCGGGCACCGGGGCGCGACAGCTGGCCGCCGAGGCGGCCCTGACGAAGATCTCGGTCTCCGAGGACTATCTGCGGATGACCGAGCACGCCACCGCACTGGCGGGCGTGCGCGCCTTCCTGCCCGACACCGGGCTCGAGGCCGATCCCCTCAGCCCGCTCGCGGCCCTCACCTACGCGGGACCCAACGACTTGCTGAGGGTGGGCGTCGCGCGCCAGCTCGGCCTCCCCGTCGAGAACTGATCCGAGGAGAACGATGACACCGATCCATCCGGACGAAGTCCTCAAGCGGGCCGCGGAAACCGGCGAGGCACTGGCCCCGCTGGCCGCCGACGTCGACGCCGGACGTGTCGACCTGGGCCGTCCCTACGCCCTCCTGCGTGAGTCTGGCCTGCTCGGCGCCCTCGTCCCACGGGATGCCGGCGGCCTGGGTCTGAGCTTCGGCGAGTACTGGAAGCTCCTGGCCACACTGGGGTCCTACAACGGTGCCGCCGCCGTCGGGTTCAACATGCACCACGTGGTGCTCGGCGCGCTCGCCGACTCGGCCGGCACCCCGCTGCCACCCGCTGCCGAGACGTTCCGCACCTGGATGCAGAACGAGGTGGTGCACGGCCGGAAACTCTTCGCGTCCGCCACCTCCGAGACCGGCCGCGGCGCCCGGCTGCGGGGAATGACCACGCGGTACCGGCGCACGGACGACGGCGAGCACTATGTCCTCAACGGGGCGAAGTCATTCGTCTCACTCGCCGGCGTCGCCGACTACTACGTGGTGGCCGCTTCGGCCGAGGGGCCCGAGGACACAGCGGAGATCTCCCACTTCGTCGTCTCCGCCGACGACCCGGGCGTCGCCTTCGGGCAGGTGCACAGCCTGTCCGCGATGTACGGGACGAGCACGGCTCCGATGACCCTCACGGGCGTCGTCCTGCCGCGTTCCCGCCTGTACCTGGGCGTGGAGGGCATGTCCCTGTTCAAGGTAGTGCGCGAGCCCCACTGGATGGTGGCCGGTTACACCGCCGCCTACCTCGGCATTGCCGAGGCCGTCTTCGAGTACACGGTCCGCTGTGTGACCGCGGCGCCCTCCCGCGCCGAGTCGCCCGTGGTCCAGCAGGAACTGGGCCTGATGTCGGCGCGGTTGCGGGCCGCCCGCGCCCTGGTCCACGAGGCCGGAGACGCCGTGGACAGCGAGCGCGGCAGCCTGGAGGCGAACGCCCTGGTCCACGCGGCCAAGTACCTGGTCGGCGAGACCGGGCAGCAACTGGCGCACGACGCGATACGGGTGTGCGGCTCAGCCGCGGTCAGCCGGTCCCAGCCCCTGGAACGGCTGGTCAGGGAGGTCTCCTTCGCCTCCGTGATGCCGGCCAAACCGCATGAATGCCTGGAGTACCTCGGCAAGGAGGCCGTCGGGGTCAACCTTTACGACACCCGGGCTTTCGCATGGTGACGCCGGTGGCGGACGAGACCGCTGTGGCCGCGGCCGCCTTCCGCTCGCTGATGGCCTCCCATCCCGGTGGGGTGGCGGTGATCACCACCGCCGACGAGCAGGGGGTGCCGTACGGGTTCACCTGTACCGCGCTGTGCTCGGTGTCGCTTGACCCGCCCCGGCTGCTGATGTGCGCGGCCCACAGCGGCCGCACCCTCCCGGTGCTCACCGAGCGCGGCATGTTCGTCGTCAACCTGCTGCACGCGGCCGGCCGCGGCGCGGCAGAGGTGTTCACCAGCCGCACCGCGGACCGGTTCGGTGAGGTGTCCTGGCGATCAGGTCCGGCCACCGGGCTGCCGGTGCTCTCCGACGACGCGCACGCGGTCGCGGAGTGCCGGGTCGCCGCCCTGCATCCGTGCGGTGACCACACCATCGTCGTCGGTGACGTCCTGCGCAGTGAGGTACGGGCGACGGTCCCGCCTCCCCTTCTGTACGGCCGGCGCCGGTTCGCCGCCTGGCCGTCCGAGACCTGATCGCACGCCACTTTCCCCTCCCTCCGTCAACACCTACGAGAAAGCGACACGCTGATGCAGCGCACCATGATGAAATCCAAGATCCACCGCGCCACCGTCACCCAGGCGGACCTGCACTACGTGGGGTCCTTGACCATCGACGCGGATCTGATGGCGGCCGCCGATCTGCTGCCTGGCGAGAAGGTCGACATCGTGGACATCGACAACGGCAACCGGCTGTCCACGTACGTCATCGAGGGCCCTGCCGGTTCGGGTGTCATCGGCATCAACGGCGCCGCTGCCCGGCTGATCAGCCCCGGCGATCTGGTGATCGTCATCTCCTATGCGGACATGACCGACGCCCAGGCGCGTTCGTTCCTGCCGAGTGTTGTCTTCGTGGACGGTGACAACCGCATCGTGCAGCGCGGCGCCGACCCCGCCGACGTACCTGCCGGATTCGGTTTGCTGCGCGGCGACGTACCGGCTGAGGGGACCAGGGTGTGACAGCCGCGGCATCGGCCAGGCCACTGGCCGTGGTGACAGGTGGCACCCGGGGCATCGGCGCGGCCTTCAGCCGACGTCTCATCAGCCTGGGACACCGCGTGGTGGCCCTGTACAGGGGCGATGGCACGTCGGCTGCCGAGGCCGAACGCGCCGGCCGTGGCGAGCTTGTCGCCGTGCGTGCGGACCTGTCCCGCCCCGGCGACGTCCGCACGGCCGCGGCCCGCATCCTCCACCGTTACGGACCGCCTGCCGTGTTGGTCAACAACGCCGGCGTCAACCGGGACCGGCCCTTCCTGACCATGACCGAACAGGACTGGGACGAGGTGCTGGCGACCAATCTCTCCGGCCCGTTCCACCTCACTCGCGCGCTGGCCCCGGCCATGGTGAAGGCCGGACGCGGCACCATCGTCAACATCGCGGCCACCACGGCCATCAGACCGCGCGCTTCGGGCGCGAACTACTGCGCGGCCAAAGCCGGCCTGCTGCAGCTGACCAGGTGCCTGGCGCTCGAACTCGCCCCCCATGTCCGGGTGAACGCGCTGTTGCCCGGTTTCACCGACACCCGCGAAGTCGTGGAGCGCTACGGCCTCGAGGACCCGCAGCGACTCCAGGAGGTGCTGGCCACCATTCCTCAGGGCCGCACCGGCACTCCGGAGGACATCGCCGACGCCCTGGAATTCCTCGTCAGCGACCACAGCCGGTATGTCACCGGGCAGCAACTCGTGGTCGACGGTGGTCATTTCATGGGCTGACCAGCCCCCCACAAGCCCTTTTGGGCCTTATAGGACAAGGACCGAGGAACACGTCATGCGTTTGACCCAGCAGCAGGTGGACGAGTACCACGAGAACGGATTCCTGCTCATGGAATCGCTTCTCGGCGGTGACGAGGTACGGCAGTTGACCGACGCCTTCCAGCGGGACTGCGACGTGCCGGGCCCGCACCTCGTCACCGAGGACGGCGGCAGCCAGGTGCGGGCCGTCTACGCCTCGCACCGCCGGCAACCGGAGTACGGCGACCTGGTCCGCGATCCGCGGATCCTCCCGGCGGTGCGGCAGTTGCTCCCAGAAGACGTATACGTCTACCAGTTCAAGATCAACGCCAAGCCCGCCTTCGGCGGCGACAGGTGGGCTTGGCACCAGGACTACCTGGCCTGGCGGATCGCCGACGGCCTGCCCGCCCCGCTCCAGGTGAACATCGCGGTCTTCCTGGACGATGTGACCGAGTTCAACGGACCCGTCATCTTCCTGCCCGGTTCTCACCGCGCCGGACTGGTGCACCGCCAGCGTAAGGCCGACCCGAAGTCGGCGCAGCACCTGGACCCCGACGACATCTCCCTGACCCCGGAGCAACTCGCCGCCCTGGTGGACCGGCACGGCATGACCAGCCCGAAGGGCCCCGCCGGTTCGGTGGTGTTGTTCTCGCCCGAGATCGTGCACGGCTCCGCCCCCAACATGTCGCCGTGGGCCCGTCGGCTGCTCATCGCCACGTACAACGCCTGCTCCAACCCGCCCCGGCCGCAGGGCGAGCCCCGACCCGACTACGTGGTGTGCCGTGACACCGCGCCCCTGCGGCCCCTGGAGCACCGTTTCTCCGACGCCCTGAGGATGGTCACCTCGTGACCGGCCGTACCGGACGTGCGGTGGTGCTGGAGGAGTTCGACGCGCCGCCCGTCCTGCGCGAGTTCCCCGTGCCGCCGGCGCCCGCCGAAGGAATGATCCTCAACCGCCTGTACGGCGGGATCTGCGGGACGGACCTGCACCTCCAGCAGGGTCATTTGCCCATCCCCACCCCCTTGGTCCTCGGTCACGAGGGGTATGGGACCGTCCTGGAACTCGGTGCCGGCAGCGGCCGGGACGCCTTGGGGGAGCGGCTGTCGGTGGGAGACCCGGTGATGTGGGCATCCTCCATCGCCTGTGGCGTCTGTCCGCCGTGCCGGATGCACCGCGAACCCACCCTGTGCCAGAACCGGCGCACCTACGGAGTGAACCGCGCCGTCACCGATGGCGTGGCCTTGTCGGGCTCGTGGGCGGACCACATCGTCCTTCAGCAGGGCACGACGGTGGTGCGGGCGGCACCGGGGGTGTCCGCCCCGGCGGCGATGGCACTGGCCTGCGCCGGTCCCACGGTCGTACACGCCCTGTACGAGCGGCGGCCCGTCCGTCTGGGAGAAACCGTCATCGTCCAGGGCAGCGGGCCGGTCGGGCTGGCTGCGGCGGCCTTCGCCCAGCTCGCCGGAGCGGGACGCGTCATCATCGTGGGCGGACCCGAAGGGCGACTGGCCGCGGCGGCGGCGGCCGGCATCGGCGACGTGCACCTGGACATCGTGGGCGGCAGGGACCCGGCGGCGGTGCTGGACGAGGCACGGGCCGTCGCCGGCCCGGACGGCGCCGACCTCGTCATCGAGTGCGCCGGGGTTCCCGACGCCGTCGCCGAGGGCCTCACCCTGGCCCGCAGGGGCGGTTCCTACCTGGTGATCGGCCAGTACACCGACGCCGGCGACACCCGGCTCAATCCGCACCAGATCGTCTACCGGCAGCTCGACGTGATCGGGTCGTGGGCCTTCACCGGCGCGCACCTGGTCGAGTACGTGCGGATGCTTCCCGCTCTCGCCGCACGCTTCGACCTGGAGAGCATGGTGACGGCCTACCCGTTGGAGAGCCATCGCGAGGCCCTGGCCGACGTCGCCGCGGGCGCCGTCCTGAAAGCCGTACTGACCGGCTGAACGGCCGTGCGGCGAGAGCCGCCACTCACCGGCCGCTGAAGGGCACGTCTGCCTGCGTGCCGCACCGCGCGGCCGGCACACCGAGGTGAGCCCCGCGGGCCCGTGTCCCGGAACGTCCGGGCCCGCGGGCTCACTCGCTTGCCTGCAGACGACGCAGGGCGTCCTCGGAGTCCTGGTCGTCGGGCAGGTAGACCAGGAGATGGTGGCCGGGCTCGTCCACGGCGGCCAGTTTCACGTACCGCAGCCGCAGTTCGCCCACGGCCGGATGCCGGAAACGACGGACCGAGGGCTCGAACCCGGCTGTCTCCCGGCGCTCGTACCACCGGGCCGCATCACCGTCCGACAGCAGCTCGCCTACGAGTTCGGCGAACCGCGGATCAGCCGGCCGGCGAGCGGCCCGGGACCGGAACTGGCCGAGCAGGGCGCGGGCCTCCTGTTCCCAGTCGGCGAGCAGGTTGCGCGCCGGCGGCCAGCGGAACACCAGCCAGAGGAGATTGCGCTGCTTGGGGTGCAGCCGCGCCGGATCGGTCAGCAGCGCGGCATACCCGGCATTCCATGCCAGCAGATCCCAGTGCGGATCGAGGACCACGGCCGGGTGGGGTGCCATGGCCTGCACCAGACTGAGCAGGTTGCGTGACACCCAGGTGGGAGCGTCGGCGGGCGGCCTGCTCTCCTCCACGAACGACAGGACGTGCGCGGTTTCGGCGGCGTCCAGTCGCAGCACCCGCGACACCGCGCGCAGCACCTGCTCCGAGGTACGCACCCGGCCCTGTTCCAACCACGTGTACCAGGAGACGCTGATGCCGGCGAGTTGCGCGACCTCGGCCCGCCGCAGCCCCGGCGTCCGGCGGCCCGGGCCTTCCTGCAGGCCCACATCTTTCGGCTTCAGCCGTTCACGGCGGGACCGCAGGAAGGCCCCCAGTTCACGCCGGGGGGACTCGTCCGAGGGCGTGGAAAGGGCGCTCACCCGCTCACCGTCCACCACTTCGGCGACCCGCCCCGGCCGGCGGTGCTGCACCGTGGTTTGCACGGGGGCGAGGTGCAGGTCTCCCGGGGCGACGGCCTGCCGCGCGTCATCGTGCCTCTCCTTCGGACAGCGGGCGTCCGCCCGAACGCGGCCGCTCTCTTGTGATGCTGCCGTCACCAGGCGCGATGCCTGACCGGCAGCCTGTGAGTGAAGGTAATAGCCAGCGGTCTCCACCCCGCCGGGCCCGGTGCTGAACTGGTGAAAGACCCCGTCCCCCAGGGGCGGTTCCCTGTCACCCGTTCTCGTCGAACCCTCCAGGAAGGGAGCGTCCACCCCGTGACCACCACCGCGTCGACACCGGTGGCGACCTTGCCCGCGTCCTCTCTGCGGCTGCTGCGCACCGCTGGATTCGTCAGCAACTTCGACCGCTTCTGCATCGCGCCCATGCTGGTTCTCATCGGCCCGCGGCTCGGAGCCCCGCTTCCCACCGTGGTGCTGGCCGCGAGTGGCTACTACCTCGCCTACGGGCTGATGCAGCCGGTGTGGGGAGTGGCCAGCGACCGCTGGGGCCGCGTGTGGGTGATGCGGGTGTCGCTGGCGGGCGCGGCACTGGCCGCCTTTGCCTCGGCCCTCGCTCCCGACGCCCCCGTGCTGATCGTGGCCCGCGCCCTGGCCGGGGCGTTCTTCGCCGCCTCGATCGCCGCCTCGTTGACGTACGTGGGGGACACGGTGCCGGCCGCGACTCGGCAGCGCCCCCTCAGCGAGCTGATGACCGCGTTCGCGCTCGGCACCGCCGTGGCCACGGTCGTCGCGGGAGCGCTGGCGCACTACCTCACATGGCGGCTGGTGTTCGCGCTGCCGGGTGTCCTCGCCGCCTACCTGTCGGTGGCCCTGCGCCGTCTGCCCGAGCCCGAGCGGGCCCGCTCCGGATCACTGCTGGCGCCCTTCCGCATGGTCCTGTCCTCCCGATGGCAGTGGTACGTCATGGCCGTGGCGATGCTGGAGGGAGCGGTGCTCCTCGGCTTCCTGACCTACCTGGCCCCGGCCCTGGAGGCGCACGGAGTTCCCACCACCTTGGCCGGCGCGGTCGCGGCCCTGTACGGGGTCGGTTCCATGGCCGCGGCGCAGGTGGTCAAACGGCTCGTCGGACAGTGGTCCCCGGTGCGCCTGATCGTGGCCGGCGGGGTGCAGATGGCTCTGGCGTACCTGCTCGCCGGATACAGCCAGGCCACCGGGGCGCTCGTCGTGGTCGCCCTGCTCCTCGGGGGCGGCTGGTCCTTCATGCACTCCACGATCCAGTCGTGGGCGACGGCCCTGTCCCCGGCGGCCCGCGCAACGGGTGTGGCCATGTTCGGCGTCGCCCTCTACGTCGGTAGTGCGGTGGCCACCGCACTGGCGGCCTCCACCGCTCAAGCGCACGACTACCGCCCTCTGTTCTGGCTGGCGGCGTTCCTGACCGTGCCCCTGACAGTGGCCGCGGCGGCGGGCCGGGCACGCTACCGCTGACGGCTGCTCCACGTACGTACCCGCGCAGGCCGCCGGGCCCGCAATCCGGGCGCAGCCACAGGACACCGGCGTTTGGACGACAACCTGCCCGGCCGTCGGCCCCAGGGGCCGACGGCCGGGCAGGTTGGTGTTGTCACCAACTGCAGGACGGTTCAGGAGCCGGTCAGCTGGGATGCCGAGGGCACCTTGTCCTTGACTTCGGCGCCGGCTTTCTTCCCGGCGTCCTTCACTTTGTTGATGACGTCGTTGTAGCTGTTGACGGTGTCGTCGGTGGACTGGCCCTTGCGGAGCTTGGAGGGCAGGCTCTTCAGCGACTCGATGCCCGCGATGAGTGGGGCCAGGGCTTTCGACAGCAGGGGGTCGGCCTTGGCGTTGCGGACGGCTGCCTTGAGTCGGTTGTAGGCGAATGCGCCGGCGACAGCCGCCTTGACGAGGGCCAGCTTGCGGCCGTGCGCGCCCTTCTTGAACTTGCCCGCCTTGTAGGGTTTGACGATCCACTGGTAGGTCGCGCCGGCGGCCAGGGCAGCGTCCGCCACGAAACGCGTCTTGGCGAACTTGCGTTTCTCCGCAGATGTGCTAGGGCTGGGCGTGGGATCAGCGACCGCGACAGTCGTGGTCTGCTGCCCCATGTGCTGCGGAGCGGCGTACGCCGTCGATCCTGCCAGCAGGGCGCAGCACAGGGTGAGCGCCACGGCCAGGTGCCTGATCGGTAGCGGCATGGGTCTTCTCCCCACGATTGAGGACACAGCCCACTCCGACGGCCATGGTCAGCGCCGGAGCGGATCGCTCCCCATCAGGCTCACCCGCCCATTCGGAGTACGCCACTCGGCCGAGCAAACCGCACGCCCGACCGCCCCTCCTCAGAGTTCGTAACCCGATCACGAACAGGCTCTCGTCACAACAATGCGTTACGCCGCCAAGCGAACCGGAGTCGGCTACCGCGGCTGTGCAGCTGAGGGAGGTGACCTGGGGAGAGCGCCTTCGGGTCATGGGGTGGCCCAGGCTTCGGCACGCCAGGTCTGGAGCTCCTTGTCCAGCCATTCCTCGACAGTCCTTATGTCTCGACCCACACCGGCTCAGCCCTCAACACCCCACCCATGCGGGTGAGAAGCCCGGCACCGAGCCTTCTGCAACACCCCTTGGTTGGAGATCATTTCGACTCGTCGCTAGCGTGCGTCATCATGATGCGCGCTTGGATCCCACCGATGCTGTTTGTGCTCAGCGGCTCAGCCATCGCAACCTGGTTGATCTTCAAGGGAAGCCCCGGTACAGCCGCGGCACTCCTGCTGGCGTTCCTGGCGCTCGCCGGCGTGAACTCACCCCTGATCTTCCCGAGGTCGATCGGCGTGCATGAGGCACAACGCCGCAGCGCGTGCGACGGCCGGCCGGTCGTCTTCTGGCGGCCGGGCTGCAAGTACTGCATCCGACTGCGCATCCGGCTGGGTCGCAGCACCCGCGAGTTGCACTGGGTCAACATCTGGAGCGACCCGGCAGGAGCTGCGGCGGTGAGAGCAGCCAACGACGGCAACGAGACCGTGCCGACCGTTGTCGTGGCGGGCCAGCCACACACCAACCCCGATCCCGCATGGGTGCGCGAACAGCTCTGCCCTCCCGCTTGATCAAAACCGCGCAGCGCGCAGAGAGGCGCCGGGGGGCGCGGTGACGACATAGTGGCTGGCCCACCGCCACCGCCGGTACCAGCCCTCGGGCGAGTAGATGAGCATGTTGGTCGTTTCGGGCACCCGGTGGGCGCCCGCGGCCAGCAGCCGGTCGACAGCGCCGGGCAAGAGCGTATTGATGGCCTCCGCGCCACCGGTCTACAAGAAGTGGATGTGGACGGCTTGCGGGACTCCCGTGCGGGGTTCGGGACCGTCGGGGAGTTCGTGGGCCTCGATGATGTCGACGGATTTGAAATGATCCTTGACGGCGGCCGCGGCCAGCATGCCGGCGATGCTGCCCCCCACGACGACGGCTCGACCGTGCGGGTTGAAGGTGGTGCGGAAGTGGGGCGGCAACGGCACGCTGCGGGGCCGGCCGTGGTCGTTGCCGCTGTCCGAGCGGGTGTTGATGGTCGCGGTGTACTACCGCACCAATCTGACCATGCGGCAGCTGGGCCCGTTGTTCGGCGTCTCCTCGCCCACCGTCTGCCGTGTGATCCAGCGGCTGGGACCGCTGCTCGCGCTCGAGCCGCTCTCCCGCTCTGCAGACGCCCCGGACCGGATGTGGATCGCGGACGGCACCCTTATCCCGGTCCGCGACCGAGGCGTGGGTGCCTCCTCCCGGAACTACCGGTTCTCGGTAAACGTGCAGGTCATCGTTGATGCGGAGACCCGTCTCGTGGTGGCGGCCGCCCGTCCTGTGCCTGGCAACACCGCCGATGCCAGGGCATGGCGCAACTCGGGTCTGGCCGAGCACTGCGAGGGTGTGACCGTGCTCGGCGACGGCGCCTACATCAACACCGGCCTGATCGTCCCGCATCGCAAACGCCCCGGACGACCGCTGCTGAAGGGCGAGGAAGAAGACAACGCCGCCCACCGTAAAGTCCGTTCACGCGTCGAGCACGTCTTCTCCCGGATGAAGAACTACAAGATCCTCCGCGACTGCCGCCAACGCGGCGACGGCCGCCACCACGCGGTCCAGGCCGTCGCCCGCAGGCACAACATCTCCCTCGCCGCGTGACCGCCAAGCTCAGCCGCCCGCTTCAGGCTGCTTGGCCACGGCCTTGTGCAACGCCCCTTCATGCCACTGCGGGTCCTGCCCCGGGCACGCCGTGTGCAGGATCGTGCTCGCTCCGCCCGTCGACACGGGCAGTGGGCACACGTACGGCCGGGGCCTGGACGAGATCACGCGACGCTGCGGCCGAAGCGTCCGGCCGTGCAAGGGGTCGGCTGAGCGGCGTCGATCACCAATTCGCCTTGGCGACCACGGAGTCAGGGATGGCGGTTTCAAGACGGCTGTGACCGTTGGCACCGAACGGCGAGGTCACCAGATTGGACGAACCGTGCGAGGCGATAGGCAGGCGCTCGCCCGGCACCACGCCGGTCGGTTCAATCCGGCCGCCTGCGGCCGTGTCGAACTCAGCCTGGCTTGATGCTGCCCAGCTCCGGGCTGCCGGCACGCCACCAGGCATGCGGTCGGCGTGACGGTGACGGATGTCTGCCACGTGATGAACGGTTGGCGCCGCAGTGACGCGGAAAGACCTTTGCTGGCAGCGCAGTTGAAGCGACGCCCGGTTCTGGGTCGACGAGTGATCGTCTCTGTGTGTGGATGTCCGCCATTCCTGTCCGGAAGGTGATACAGCATGGGCCCGATCCCTGACTACGCCGCAACGTCATGCTCTACCATGCCGACCCGCCGAGGTGTCCTGGCCGGGCTCGGCGTGGCCGCGACCGCCCCCTTACTCATGGGAAGCGGCCACCCCGCCAGGCCTCGCAGCAAAGGGCACGCGCCGGTCACGCTGCTGCGCGGTGCGGCCATCGTGCTCACCATGGACAGCGCGCTTGGGCGCGGCCCGCTCGGTGCCATCGAGAAAGCCGATGTGCTCATGTGCGACGGTGTCATCGTGTCGGTCGGGACCGGGCTCGCGGCACCCAAGGACGCCTCCGTCGTGGACGTGTCCGGCAAGCTGGTGATGCCGGGCTTCGTGGACATCCACACCCACCTGTGGCAGAGCTCGATCCGCGGCGGCTGTACCGGCGAGAACCTCTTCGGCTGGCTCGCCGACTGCAGTGCGGTAACGCTCCCCAAGATCCCGCCCGCTGACATCTACCGGTTCGTGCGGCTCGCCGCGCTCGACACCGTGCAGTCCGGTGTGACCACACTGGTGGACTGGGTGGACACCATTCCTTACGACGCGCGGGAGCAGTACGTACGCGCGCTGGACGAGACCGGGGTCCGTTTCCACTACGCGATGTTCGAGGCGGGTTCAGACAAATCGCTGATCGTCAAGGCCAAGAAGGAGCTTCTCGACCCGCTGCCACTCGCCACCGGGCAGATCGCCACGCACGCGTCGCGGGGGACCCAGGCCCTCAACCAGGGGGACTGGGAGCTCGCCCAGGAGTTGGGCGTCATGCTCAACAGCCACGTCCTGGAACGCAGGGAGCAGCGCGCGGACGATCCGATCGGCACCCTCGTCGACATCGGGGCGTTCGGTCCTCATCTGTTGATGAACCACGCGATCCACCTCACTGACGACGAAATCGCCGCCGTCGCCGCTCACGACGTGCGCACCGTGCACTGCCCGATGAGCAACATGCGCTTGGCCTCGGGCATCATGCGTCTGCCCGACCTCCACAGGAGCGGTGTGAAGGTCGGGCTCGGCCAGGACGGGGGCACCAACGACAGCTCGGACTTCTTCGCCACGATGAAGGCGGCGACGGGTCTCCAGCGGGCGAAGTCCGAGGACGCCTCCGTGTTCCCGCAGGTGGCGGACGTGCTGAGGCTCGCCACGCTCGGAGGAGCCGAGGCGATCGGCATGGCCGACCGGATCGGCTCACTGATGCCAGGCAAGCGGGCCGACGTCATCGTGATCAACCCGGAGACGCTCAATTTCGCTCCGCGCTTCGACTGGGTCGACCAGATCGTCTTCAACGGCCGGCCCGACAACGTCGACGCGGTCTACGTGGATGGGCGGTCACTCAAACGAGGCGGCCGACTCGTCGACGTGGACACCGATCGCATCGTCCGGGAGGCCGAAGCCGCGGCCCGTCGGCTACGCGTCAGCTGACCCAAGCAGCCGCAAGCCACGCAGCGCCTCGCCGCCGGTCTGCTCGGCGGCGCGGTCTGCCGTGAGATCGATGCGTCGGGGCGGGCGCATCACAACCCTGGCTGTGAGCTGCCGGTGGGGTCGTTCGCCACCTGGCCTGCTCAATGAGCGAGTCGTGCATGGTGATGGGGTCGACAGGATAGCCGTAGGCGTTTGCGCCACCGCCCGCGACGGGGTCGGACTTCAGGTAGCGGCCGGTGGCCGAGTCGAGGTTGTTGCGCGTGGCGGTGTCGTCGGCGGAGGTGCCGATGGCCACCTCCCGGTCGGGCGCCGTGAGTTCACGGACGGTGTTCCCGAACCGGTCCTACTCGGTGGTGGCGATGCGGCCGCCCGGGTCGGCCTTGTCCACGGCGGCCGGCGGATCCGAGGTAGTGGATCGTGGGCCGGATGTAGTCACCCGAGTCGAGGGACGCGTCCGTGTTGGACGTGGGCACTGAGTCGGCGGGGAAGACCGCGGTCGTGTCGGTGGGAACGTCGGTCTGCCCCCATGCCTCCACAGCGGCCGCTCCCAGCCGGTACGGCGCGGCGGTCCCCGTGATTTTGCGCAGCGGTTCGGCACAGGGGAAGGCGGCGCGAGTCGGTCGGCCACCGTCAGTCCCATCGATACCTCGGGCGGATGGCCTTCACAGAATCCATCGATCGCCTGGCAGACCGACATGGTTCATTGGGCAGCCAGGGGTAACCCGACGGGTGGCTGCACCGGCTGGGGCCCCGCGCCGGTCGGTGGCGGCGCAGGGCCATCCCCGCTGGAGGAACTTTGTGATCGGCGAACCGACCGTCCCGACCTGTGAGTCGCGTTTTCCTGCGGTGACGGGGAGCATCGCGGCCGCCCGGCGGTGGCTGCGCGACTGTGTGGAAGGTTTCGGCGGACCGTTGCGACAGCAGCGAATCATCCAGACCGCCGAACTGCTCGCCTCGGAACTGATCACCAACGCCATCCGCCACGGCGTCGGCCCACCTCTGGTCCGACTCACCTGGAACGGTAGGTTCCTGCGCATCGCGGTCAGCGACGACGGCGACCGCTGGCCCCGCAGCCGCGTCACCTCCAGCACGGAGCCGGGTGGGTTCGGCATGCAGCTCGTCGAGCGGCTCGCCCAGCGGTGGGGCGTCACCCCACGCCGTCCCGGCAAAACGGTCTGGGCCGAACTTGGTCTCGACTCCTGAGGTCGCCCTGCCTTCCTTGGTCGGGCAGTGTTGCCCGCCTTTTGCTTGCGCTGCTGGTGCTGACTCCCACTGCACTGCCCGCGAGGCTTCTCAGCGTGATGCCGGCGGGAGCAGAGGCTGGTCATCTCCTGCTCGGCACGTGGATGAAACACCGTCGGAACCCATCTGAGAACGTCCCGCCAAGCAACTCGGGAGCGCCGCGATGCCGGATCTCGTATGCGGCGACACGACGCGGAAGTCAGCCCGGGATGCCGGGCGCCGGCTGGTGGCCGCCGCCGCTGGGCTCGAACCCTGCAAGCATCTGCTCGAGCGCCGCCTGGTCCGGCCCCACGAACGCCGATTCGCCGGCTGCCGAGCCGAGCGTGTCGATCATCGAGGCGGTGATCCCCGGTGCGGGTGGCAGATGCGTGGAGAGGATGAGTTCCGGCTCCGTGTCCCGCAGCGGCTGGAAGGTGCCGAGGAACTTGTCGACATCCACGTTCTGCACCCACGGGCTGTCGACCGTGGCCCACAGCAGCTGCGCCGCCCGCAACTCCTCCGCGCCGACTGCACCGACGTCATCGGCGTGTGCCAGTTCGACACTGGGCATCGGCCCACCGAAGCAGTCGGAGCTGAAACAGACCCCCGACCGGTCGTCGAAGAGACCGACCGTGGCCGGGTTGTCGTACAGCGGCGGCCTGAACGCCGTGAGCGCGCGGTCGCCGGCATTCAGGGTCTGCCCGGGATTGATCAAATACAGGCGATCAAGCGGCAGCGGCTTCTCACAGGACATCAATCCGGCGGACAGGAACGTGGTCACGACACGCGCCTTGGGCGCCGCGGCCAGCAGATCGAATATCCCACCCGTGTGATCACGATCCGGGTGCGTCAGCCAGATCCATCGCACATCAGCGGGATCCAGTACGGAACCAAGCACCTCCAGGAAGTTCCTGTCGGGAAGCCCAAGTCCGGTGTCGATGACGACGGGCTGCGAGGCGAGCAGTACGAAGGCGTTCACAGGAAGGTGCCCGATGCCCGGGACCTCAATGCTGTCATTCAGAACGCTGATGTCCGGGCGGACCTTGTGAACCGGCATGTCGCATCTCCATACCCCCTAATATGGTGATCTCGCCGCGGCCTGCTCGTCCATCATCTGCCTCTTCCCCTGGCCTCGCATCCCAGCCAGGGCAACAGGCAGGCCCGAGAGGGTGTCCGAGGCGAGGCTCCCATTGCAGCCGCGGCCTCGTCGGCAAACCCAGGCCCTTGCAGGAACTGCCCCCCCGAAGACCCGCAATCAGACACCGGCCGCAGCGCGAGCGCGCGTCGAACGCGGAGCACGCTTCGAAGGCGGCCGGCTGATCGAACAGCCCACGGAGCGAGCGGCAACGACTTCCACGCCCGCGTGTTCACCCCAAACCGATGGCAGATCATCATCGCCGACGGCGCGGACGCCGGCATGCTCCACATCGAGCACCGGCCGACGGCGATCCACCTGGCGCGGATCAAGATCCACCCCGCCCACCAGGGACGTGGCATCGGGAGCCGGCTCATCCGCAGACTCCTGCACCAGGGCCGCCAGCAGGGCCGCCAGCAGGGCCGGGACCTCGCCCTGGACGTCCTCGCCGTCAGCCAGCGGGCCCAGGCCCGCGACTGGGCCTGCATGAAGTCGCCCGGCACGGCGAGAACAACATCAAGATCAGGATGTCCACCAAGCCGACTCAGCCCAGCCCGATCCACAGCTCTTGACAATGACTCGCCCGAACGACCCGGAGCCGGACGCCGGCCACCGAAACCCAGCAAAAGGATGTCTACGGGCCCCCTCACCTGGCAGTCCCGTTTCCATAGCCGACTACGACCCGGCCGGCGCCTTGTCCCTCTGGTCCGTGCAGTCGTCGAGCACCGCGGCGTCGATGAGCGCGACCGCCTGCTTCTGGGGGAAGCCCATTTCTGCGTACGCGAGGGCATCGGCGTACGAGCCCTTCTGCAACTGGTCGCACAGTTCCTTTCCTTCGTCCCCCAGGGTGCTGGCGAGGTCCTCGGTCTTGAGCCCGCCGAAGTCGTCGGGATCGACGGCCGCGGCGGCGTCGGTGAACTTCTTCTGGCCTTTCGACGGGCCGCTCGACCCGCAGGCGGTGAGGAGGAGGGCGCCGACGAGTGCCGCAGCGGCGGCGGTGGTGATCGTTCGTCTCATCCGGGCATCCTCGCTTGCCCGTTCTGCTGCACGCAGGGCGGGTGCGGCTCCGTGAGAGCCGGTAGCGCGCCCGCTGGGACGTCATTGATCACGGGCGGGGCCTTCTTCGTACCGAAGCAGTGCTCAGGAAGGGGATGCCGCGCCGCCCAGCCCGTTGAGGCCGCCGGTCAGGGAGGAGAGAGGTGAACCCCTGTCGCCGCCGTTGGCGAGGGACGAGAGGGGGCTGGCGCCGCCGAGGGGGGTGGCGAGGGAAGCGCCGGCGAGGGCCGGCAGCCTCGTCGTAATGATCTTCTTCATGACACGTCGACGAGCACGGGCCGCAGCGGCAACTCCCGACGGTCGATTCAGCCCTGTCCGGCCGTCTTGGGCGGTGCTCGCCACGGAAACCTAGCCGGTGCTGCGCTACCAGTAATGGCGCCGGCCTCCGACGGCGTGTCCGATGGAACCGAGGACGAACAGGATGAGCCCGATCGCGAGAAGGATGATGCCGATCGTCCACAGGATGCCGATGTGCAGGAGGAACCCGACGATGAGCAGGATGACGCCGAGGGCGATCATGGTGGTCTCCTTTCTCAGCGGTCGCGGCCGGCCGCTGATGACAGGGCCTGGCAAGGCGTCGCTGTCTGCCACGGAGATGTCAATCGGGTGATACCCGAATAATTAGGGATCATGCCTGGTGAGAGCGGGGCTGCATGGTGTCCCGGATCAGGTGGCCGAGGGCCACCCGACCGCCCCTGCTGCACCTCGTACGCGAGCCGGAACACGTAGGAGGTGAGCGCGACGACGCTGCACTGTGACGCCACTCGCCTCACCGCTGGAGGCGCGCGGCCGCGAGGTGGCGCCTTTCGGGCCTCCGTAGCGTCGAACGACACCGACGCACTCAGCAACGGAGGCGGTGCCCATGAGCGCCCCCACACCCGCTGGCCCCGCACCCGAAGGACGCGGTCTGCAGCCCCCCGCCTTCGGCCGGCCCTCCCCGGCCCTGATCGCCCGCGCCGACCGCGGCTGCGCCCGCTTCCTCGCCCAGGCCGTTCGCCCCCGTGGGGCTCGAAGTCCACGCGTCATCATGCGGCACGCGCGACTCACAGCAGGTGTGTCGGGCCCTGGTAGAGGTCGCCCGCGTTACGGGAGAGCGCCGCGATCAAGCTGCCGTAGTCGCTGACGGGGATGCCCCGACCGACGTGGACATCGACTTTGCCCTCCTTGTCGATGCCGAAGTGCTTGCGGCGAAACGCCTCGTCGGCCGCGCGCTCGGGTAGGACCGTCGCGGACACGGTGACCGTCGCCCCCGACCGTTTGAGGCGTACGGCGGCAAGGTCGCTCCTCTTTTACGTGGCTTTCGTGCCACCCGTGACGATCAGGTCCGGCCGGGCCGACAGTGAGGCTGTCGGGTTCTGCCTGGAACGCCCGCCAGCCGCCCTGCACCCAGCCGTAGGTCCAGCCCGCCACGGTGGCTCCGAGGACGATGAGGAGGTCGTCGCCGACGCTGAGTTCGGTGGCGGCGCCCACGTGACCCAGGGTGAGGCCCACCATCAGCAGACCGATGACCACGAACGTCACGGCGGAGCAGAACTCAGCGTGCCTCTTCCCGCGGTCCTTGATCGCTTCGACGCGGCTGGTCGTGATCGTCAACGGGTGCCGGTGGACGACGGCGGCTGCTCGGGCTCCGATTTTCGGGTCCGCGGCGGGTGCAGGACCTTGGTGGTCGCCTGGGAAGCGGCGTCGAGCGGGGTGCCGGGAGCGGTGCCGCGTACGGTGTCGGGAAGCGCCCTCAGCAGGGCGAGGGCGCTGTCGGCGTCGGGCCGCCGGTGGGGGTCCTTCTCCAGCAGGTCCACCAGGAGGGGCGCGAGTCGCCCGGCGTGGGCGGGCGGCAGCGGCGGATCCGTCAAGGCCGCGGTCGGGTTGTGCCGGGGGAACGGCGGCTCGCCCTCGACCGCCTCGTACAGCGTCACCCCGAGCGCGAACAGGTCGGCGGGCGCGCCCGGCTTGGTGCCCCGCCACAGCTCGGGCGCCAGATAGCCGGGCGGGCGTGCCGATGACGACTCCTTCGGCGGTCAGCGCGGTGTGCGTGGCGGCGAGAGCAATGCCGAAGTCGGTGAGCATCACCCGGTGGTCGGTGGACAGCAGCACGTTGGCGGGCTTCACGTCCCGGTGCACGATGCCCGCCGCGTGCGCCGCCGCGAGCCCCGCGAGCGCCCCGGCGGCGACCCGCTCCACCTCGTCGACCGGGAGCCGCCCGCGTTTTCGCAGTTCCACTGCGAGGGAGCGGCCCGCGACGTACTGCATGACGATCCACGGGTCGCCGCCCCGCTCCCGCAGGGCGCCGTAGACGGTGACGATGTTGCGGTGGTCGCGCAGCCGTGCGGCGTGCCGTGCCTCCCGTACGGCCCGCGCGTTGCGCTCCTCGCGCTCCGCCTCGGTGGCCTGGTGGGGGATGCGCACCTGCTTCAGCGCGACCTCGACGTTCAACTCCTCGTCGTGGGCGAGCCACACCTGCCCGAAACCGCCCGCGCCGAGCGGACGCACCAGCCGGTAGCGGCTCCCGACCACTTCACCGTCGCTCACGGAGAACCCCCGTTCGATCCGAGTTGTCGTGCGCGGGGCCGGCCCGTGGGCCGAGCCGCGCAGCCGTCGGCGTAGGGCTTGCCCACGGGGCACAGGGGCGATACGCGGATACGAAGATCGGCAGCGGCTCACCGGGGGTCGTCAGGGGGCCGCGGCGTCCCGGCTGGGTCGTTCATTCAGGCCAAAGCCAGTCGGTACGACCCCGGTGACGCGGTCCATGGTCCGGCGCACGGCCGGTTTCTCGAAGAAGGCTCGGGCCTTGGCCAGCAGCGGGACGTACGCGCCGAGCCAGAGCGCGGTGAGCAGCGCGTGGACCAGGACCAGCAGGGCGACGCCACCGCGTGCCCCGCTCCAGGCGTCGGGTGGTCAGCAAGCGGGAGAGGTAGCGCAGGGTCACACTGGACAGATCGATCCCCGATGGGCAGACGAGCACATGAAGCTCCGGGAAGATAGGGTTGATCTTGGTTGACAACCCATCTACCAGGAGCTTCACCTCTTCCCGGACACCGCCCCCACGCCAACTGCCGATCGTTCCAGTCAAGTTGGGAACTGATCAGTTGGTTGTCCTGACAGGAGCACTGCTGCGTCCCTGGTCTCGACCGCTGAGTTCGGCGTCGAGTGTCTCCTGAGCCACGCGCATGACTTCGGCGTACGCGGGGTCCTGCAGCCGCTTCCACATCTCCTCTTCAGAGACGTCCTCGACGCGGCTGATCACCCACCAGATGTTGCCGAACGGGTCCTTGATACGGCCTCCGCGCTGTCCGAAGGCATCGTAGGCCAAAGGCGTGACGACATGGCTGCCGGCTGCGACGGCTTGTGAAAAGGCTTGGTCGGCGTCGGTGACGAACACGCGCAGCAGGCTTGGCATGGCGGACCAGTTCGTGTGCCGGTCGAAGGCCAGCACGACGGTATCGCCGACTCGAATCTCGCCGTGACCGATCAAACCATCCTCGGTGGGCACTCGCGCCAGCTCTTCACCCCCGAACGCCCGGGAGACGAAGTCGAGGAAAGCCCCCGTGTCGTCGGTAACGACCCAGGGGGCAACGGTGGTGTAGCCCGCCGGCGCGGAGTTGGTCTGCTCAGACATCACGGCCCTTCCGCCAATGTTGGTTGTCAGCCGGGACGTTAGGCGGGATCCAGGTCAGTTTCTGTCCTATATGGAGCCGGGCGCCGGTGCTACCTCACGACCGCTCGGAGGAAGACCCGTTCATAGCCCTCCGCCACCGCAACCTGAGGTTGGAACAGGCCCATTGTCAGGTGGCGGGATGAGGGGCTGCGCCCGAGATGACATGGAGTCAGTCACGGTTGCTTCGGCTGTTCACCGCGTACGAAGCCACCAGTCGCGGACCGCCAGGCTGCCCTCGTTGGCTTCCTCGATCAGTCTGGCGTACCGGGGGCGATCGTCACGGCCGGTCCGTCGACCGATGGAAGACGACGTCGGGGTGCTGCGATCGCGTCTTCCATCTGCGTGTGGTGCCCCGATTCCGGTTACGGCCGACTTGCTGGCCGAAGGGACGCGCCTGCCCTCGGCTGACGCGCCCCGCTCGTAGGTCCCCCGGCTGCCTGTCGACGACCACCGCGGCAGTCGCGTGTCGTGCTGGGGAAAGCAGGCGGGCAGGGCACTGCAGAGAACACGGTGTCCGTGCGCCTACAGTGCCATATGAGATCCGTACAAATTCCGGATCTGCTATTTCAATGACGTGAATCTCGGCGTGAGGCTATGCCCTTTTGGGTTTGGTGGACTCCGGAGGTTGGGGAGTGAGGCGCTGTCGGCGACGTGAGGTCCTTTGGCGAGGTGGCCGAGTGAGAGTGATCTGACGGACCAGCTGTTGGAAGCAGGCCAGGGATGCCATGGCCGGCAAGGCGGCTGCGGCGACACTCGTGAAGGTCCTGTCGGCCTCGGCCACGCAGAGGATCATGGCGAGGGAAGAAAACAGCAGAACGACGAACCAGGAGTGCATCGCACGTCGTTGGTGCAGGGCAGCCCGCAGGATGGAGAGCGAGGCCACCATCCAGGGGCCGTAGATCAGAAGGGGCCACGCCTGAGCCATGGCGCCCCGTGTACCCGGCGCGACATGCAGGAGAGGCGCGTAGGCCACCATGCCGCCAAAAACACTCACCATCGAAACGATGATGCAGGCGATGGCAGCGATGACGTAGCTGAGGGTCTGCAACCTCGTGAAGCGGGGTTCGCGGGCTCGCACCTTCCGATGCCCGGCGGAGAAGCGCCGGATGGGCGGCAACTCAGCCGTGAGCTTGACCAGCTTGTCCATCGGGTCGTCGGTGCTGTCAATGCCGGGGGACGGCTCGCTGCGAGGGGGTGGCACGGCAGCCACCTGCTCCGCCGTCGCGACATCCTGCAGAAGGTAGGTGAGTTCCTCGACGGGGTCCCAACCCTCTACCGGATAGGTCACCGAGTGCAGAGTCTCAGGGGCGCCCATGTGCCAACCGGTCGACTGCACCCGTCCTGGTAAGCACCGAGGTGTTCATCGTGCCGGGCGAACCAGTGCTCCGGATAATCGTGATTCACGAAAGTCCGCCTCCGTCAGATGCGGGCTGCCAGGCCAGCGGAATGCCACTGGCTGTCCCACCGCCGACCGAGCTCCTCCTGGGCCACGTCCAGCAAGACGAGGAACTCCCGGAGCAGGGTCTCAGTGACCCGCAGTTCGACCCTCGCGCCGTCTTTGTGCAGGGTTCCGTTGGCGTCTGGCGATGAATACGCCGAGGCCGGCGTGAAGATGTATCGCCCTACCGGCACACCCCGGGCCGCAGGGCGCTTCTCCGCCGTCGGCCCGGAGGAGGCCGAGGAAAATACACTTGCTTTCGTCATAGTCCGCTAACGCATTCCTCCCTCCTCCAGATGCGCGGCAAACGAGTGAGAGGATTTGGTGAAACCTTTGAAGGCGGCGCTTGTCGTAAGAGTCACCCGTGTTGGCTTTAATCTGTAATGAATCGAGCGGATTGTCCTTTGAGTTCTCTCCGGCGCGGAGGGCCGCTGCCTGCGAACAGGGATCATGGCCTCAATCTCCGGAAGCGCCCGAAGTATCTCGGTGCCGCGCCTGGAGCGCATCACCAACCGGCCTGCGTCGACCTAGAGGTTGTCCCGTAAATGATCTGAGGCATGCAGGCTGACCTGCTCGTTTGCCTGTCATCCGGTGAGGGTGAGGTTGTGCAGGCGGGCGATG
>NZ_JBVJPV010000028.1:0-66523 GCF_055609245.1 Streptomyces sp. NPDC036813
GCGCGCGGTCTGCTCCGCAGACACGACGCGCCGCCGCTACGCGGCGGTTCCGGCGCGAAGCGCCGGAGAGCCCTCGGGCTCCGCCCGAGGGCGGGGCGCCACTCCGTGCCGCCCCAACTGCCCAGCGCTCCGCGCCGGTCACAGGTCTGGCCGCTCCGCGCCCAGACCGAAAAGCGGCAGCAAGGGGAGGAGGTCGGCCACCCCGGTCCCCTCCCCTGGAACCTGACGGACCAACACCTTCCCCTCGTGTGCGTCAAACTGACAACCAGCTATATTCTGGGATGACAACACACCCCCACCACTGAGCCTGCGTCAATTCCCGTGCAGGCTAGGTTCTGGGCTCACACCACATCCCAGCTCTCATGAACGCGAGTGTGCCCCCCATTCCTGATGGAATGGGGGGCACAAACAGATCGCCTGCCTTTTCTAAATTCCTGCGGTCAGGCAGCAATTTGAGGTTCGGAGCACTGTTGACGCGGTTCTCGGCGATCTTTTTCAGGATCCGGTCGTGTTCTTGGATCCACGGGCGGAGGTCACCGACGAGGGCGACCCGCGCAGCAGCTGCGAGCCACGGTTCGAGGTCCTCCGGGGCCTTTACGTAGCAGGCCTCCAGGAAGGCGACTGCCTGCTTGGGTGTGACGGGCAGGATCCTGCCCTGGATGATGCGGTGGGCGGTAGTCTTCGGCAGCATGCCCGGGCCGCTCACCGTGCGAGGTGAGCCTCGCGCAGCTCCTCCCACGGCGCGCAGTCCTCCACCGACGGCAGGCCGTTGGTGGCGATGTCCTCCAGGACGGCGGCGAGCTGGTCGGCCTTCTCGCGAGTCTTGGCCGCGTACGCGCGGACCGCGTCGGCGGCCGCGGGCTCCAGCTGCTGCCGGGCGTGGTCGGCCGGGGCCGGCTGTTCGCTCATCGAGGGCTCCAGGGGGCAGAGGGCAGAACTGGTGTCTGCTCCAACGGTATCGGCCGCTCCGGACCATGGGGACCACTCCGGACGAAGCGGTACGTACGAGGGTGCGGACCCAGAACCCAGGTGGACCGAGCTTCCAGCCCGTCCCGTGGCCACCAGGGAAAACAGTGTTTTCGGGACCCTGGGACCCAGGTTCTGACAAGCCCCAGAAGGCCCGGAACTTGATGTTCCGGGCCTTCTGGGCATTTGCGGCGTGGCCTTGAGGCTGGTAATGCGATCCGTGAACAGTGGCCTGTTGGGCGAGGAAGGCACTTTCCTGCCTCGCCCAAACTCCGCCGTTAGCTGAGGTCGACGCCGCGGTCTCGAAGGATCTGCAATGTCTGTTGCAGGCCTTCAGATGGGGTACTGGCGTCGATGCGGACAGGAGTGTCCGCTAGACCTTGGCCGGTAACGACGAATGTCCACCGCTGATCGGCTTCGGATCTCTCGCCGTCGATCTTGACTATGCCTACAAGACCCCGACGCCCGAGGGCGACAAGGAATTCGAGGATATCTCCATTAGAATCCACGTAGGGCCTTCGCAATCTCTTCCACGCTGGACAACCCGCCGGTGGCGACGCTGGTGATGACCCTGCGGATCTCGTCCGGCGACGGCCCCGGGATGATGTTGTTACGTTCCATCAGTTCCTCGACCACGGCTTGCGCGGTTCGCTTGTTGCCATTGTCAAACATGTGCGAGCCCGCAATATCGCGGATGTAAACTGCTGCCTTTTCCCAGAACCCATAGTAGCGGCTGGCGTTGATGGCCGTGCTTTCGGGTGAACCGTGCAGCAGCACGGCGCCTCCGAAGCGTGCATTGATGGCCGTGATCTCGGCTGCAGCAACGCCCTTCTTGATGCCGTCAAGTCCCAGTCGAGCTGCGGCGAACTCTGCCCCGTCGATGGGGAAGGGAATCATGCTGGCGTAGAGGGTGCTGTTGTAGACCCCGGGACATGCGGGTCGGTCGCCAGTTACAGCGCTGTTGGCGCCAAGAGTGAGCGCATCCATGAGGCCCATGCCGGCGGAGCCGGAGGCCTCGACCGCCTTCCTCGTGACCTTGTCGGAGAGGTCTTTGGCTGCCTGGGCGCCCGGCGGCATGTCGCGTGTTGCGCGGTCTTCCTGCTCACATTCGGTGTTCCACCAGTGGCCGGAGAAGAAATCCTTGATCTGGGTCAGGACGCTGCACATGCCGCTGGGGTCGATGCGGCTGGTGGGTGCGTTTTCGACGTAGGCGTACGCCTGGGTGTACGGCGTGGTCTGGTCCGGGGTGTAGGGGTCGCGGCTGGTGAAGCGTCCCGTGTCCGGGTTGTAGTTGCGGGCGCGCAGGTTGAGGCTGGTGGCGACGACGTCGAAGTCGTTGCGGATGGTCTGGTCTGTGTACTCGCCGGCGAAGCCGAAGTGGTTGGCCGGGGTGCCCTCCGCGCCCATGTTGAGGTTGGAGGAGTACTCGCCGAACGGACCGAAGGTGTAGTGGATCGGGTCACCGCCGCTCGCGCTGGTGAGGTCGGTGATCGTTCCGGTCAGGTCGTGGTGGTAGTAGAAGGTGCCTGCCGGCTGCTTGGTGGACTCGATCTGGCCGAGTTCGTTGTAGGTGTAGTCGGCGATCGATGTGCTGGTCCCGATGGTCTCTGAGGCCAGCAGTGGCAGGTTGTTGTTGATGTCCCACGTGTAGGACGTTTTCAGGCTGCCCTTGGCCGCAGCGGTTCGGTTGCCGTCGATGTCGTAGGTGTAGGTGGTGCTGCCCTTGGACTTCAGGTGGTTTGTTGCGTCGTAGGCGAGGGTGTCGACTCCGTCGGTGGTCTGGTTGCCATCGGCGTCGTAGGTGTAGTTGACGGTGGTGGTGCCGGTGACCGCCTTGGTGAGCTGGTCGGCGGCGTCGTAGCTGTAGGTGGTGTTCGTGCCCTGACCGGTCTTGGTCAGGCGGTTGCCGACCTTGTCGTAGGTGAACGCGGTGACGGGTGAGCCGGACGGGCAGGTGTCGGCCTTCGTGGCCGAGGAGCACTGGGTGAGCAGCCTGCCGGAAGGGTCGTAGGTGTAGTAGGCCGATGCTGCGGTGCTTGTGCCGCTCTGGTTGCGGACCTGGTCGACTCGCTGCGGGCGGCCGTCTCCGTCGAGGACTGCGTGCCAGGAGGCCAGCGTCTTGGAGAGGCTGGTGCTGGCGATGTCGGTGAGCTGGCCGCTGTGGTCGTAGGTGCGGGTCTCGGTGTAGCCGTTGGGCAGGGTGACACCGGTCAGGACGTGCGGTACGGCGTGGGCATAGGTGGTCTTGACGCCGTTGGTGGTGGCGGTGGCTCGGTCGCCTTCGTCGGTGTATGTGTAGGTGGTTTGCGCACCGTCCGGGTACTTGCGGCTCAGCAGGTGTCCGGCGTCGTCGTACGTGTACGCGAACGTGGTGCTGTCCGGCATGGTGATGGTCTTGAGCTGGTCGTTCGCGTCGTAGGCGAAAGTGCGGGTGCCGGTTGCGTCGACGACCTGGTACCGGTTGCCGGCCGCGTCGTAACGGATGCTCGTGGCCGGAGTGGCGTCGCTGTACGTGGTGCCCGTGGGCCGGCCCAGCGCGTCGTAGGTGTTCGTCGCGGTGACGCCGCGGGCGTTGGTCACCTTCGCCAGGTTGCCCTCGGCGTCATAGGTGTATCCGACGGTGCGGTTGAGCGGGTCCGTAACGGACGTCTGCCGGCGTGCCGCGTCGTAGGCGTACTTGGTGGTGTGCTGGTTGGCGTCGGTTCGGGTCTGTATGTTGCCGGCTGTGTCGTAGGCATAGGTGGTGGTGCCTGAGTCCGGCGCGGTGACCGTCTTGACGCGGCCGAGGGCGTCGTAGGCGTATGTGGTGCGCCGCCCGCTGGTGTCCTGAGCGGCGGTGAGCTGGTTGAGCGCGTCGTATTCGAGCGTCCGCTTACGGCCGTAGGGGTCCGTCAGGGTCGTCGCGTTGCCTGCGGCGTCGTATCCATAGGTCGTCGTGTAGTCCGCCGGCGTGTTGCCGGTGGAGTAGCCGCGAGGGTCGGTCTCCGCTTGAGGCCTTCCGTCCGCGTCGTAGGCCCAGGACCGTTTGCGGCCCAGCGCCGTGGTCTCCGAGGTGCGGTGCCCGTCGGCGTCGTAGCCGTAGGTGGTGACCTTGCCCAGCGGGTCGGTCACGGTCTGCAGCAGATCGGCCGCCGTATACGTGAACTTGGTGACCTTGCCCAGCGGGTCGGTGATCTGCGAGACGTTGCCGTTTGCGTCATAGGCGGTCAGCGTGGAGTGCTGCAGCGGGTCAGTGGTCTTGACCGGCCGGTTGAAGGCGTCGTACGCCGTCGTGGTTACCGCGCCCGTCGGGTCGACGGTTCGGGTGAGATTGCCGGCAGCGTCGTATCCGTAGGTGGTGGTGTACTTCGCTGGGTCCGCGCCCTCGACGTTGCCGCGCGGGGAGGTCACCGAGACAAGGCGGTTCGCTTTGTCGTAGCTATAGGTGGTCTTGCCGCCCGCCGGGTCGACCTCGCTGACGATGTTCCCGTTCGCGTCATAGGCCGTGCTTTCGACCGAGCCGGCCGGTCCGGTCACCGTCACGGGCCGGTTGAACTTGTCGTAGGCGTAGGTCGTGACACCGCCGGCGGCGTCCGTCACCTTCGTCTGATTGCCGCTCGCGTCGTACTCATAGGCCGTGACGTGCCCGGCCGGATCAGTGACCTTTTCCAGTCGTCCAGCTGCGTTGTAGCCATAGGTAGTGGTGTACTTGGCCGGATCCGCCCCCGCCACGTTGCCGCGGGGGTCGGTGCTGGTGAGCATGTGCCCGGCGGCGTCGTAGGTGTAGGTGGTCTTCGCACCGGACGGGGTTGTGCGCGACGTCAGGTTGCCCGCGCCGTCATAGCCGAATGAGGTGACCTTGCCTCGAGGACTGGTGGTCGTCTCGGGTAGGCCGGCTGCGTTGTACGTGTACGTCGTCTTTCCGGCAGGACCGTCGATGCTGACCAGACGCTGGTTCGAATCGTAGCCGTAGGTGGTCTTGCCGCCGCGTCCGTCGGTGTACGTAGAGACGTTGTGGGCCGCGTCGTAGGTCCACGACTGGGTCACGCCGCCACTGGTCCGGCTGAGGAGACCCCCCGTAGCGTCGTAGGTCATGGTCGTGTGCCGACCCGCCGGATCCGTTACATCGGTGAGGTGCAGCTTCTCGTCGTACTGGTATGTCGTGACGTTGCCGAGCGGGTCGATGCGGTTACGCAGGACGCTTCCCTGGTAGAGGTCGCTCCAGATGCCGCCGTTGGCGTCGGTGTAGTCCGTTTCCAGGGTTGCGAGGGAGAAGGTGGCCTTCCTGCCCTCGGCATCGGTGTGCTGGGTGACGCGGCCGCTACTGCTGTATTCGGCCTGCATCACCATGTGCCCTGAAGGGTCGGTAATGCTCGCGAGCCAGTCGTACTCGTTGTAGCGGTACGTGTAAGTTCCGCCGTCGGTGCCCTTGACCGAGGTGAGAAGACCGCCGGTGTAGCCATATTCGACGCTCTGGCCACCGGGGAGCGAGACCGCTCCCAGCAGGTGGCTTGTCGAGTCGACGGTCAGCTTGATGGCATGGCCGACGGCATCCGTTATGGACGTAAGGTCGTTGCCCGAGTAGGCGAAGGTCAACCCCTGTCCTGCAGAGTCTCGCCAAGTGAGGAGTTTACCGACGCCGTCGAACCTCAGCGTCTCGTGTGAGTCGGTAGTCAGAGTGAAGCCGCTGGTCGCCGACCCTGACAGCTTTGCCGTGACGCCCAGCGAGCTCGATGCGTAAGCGCCGGTGGTCGAGTCCTTGGTGTAGGTAATGCGGGCGCCGCTGTCGGCGACATAGACCACCTTGGTGGCGGTCACCTCCAGGTGCGTGTCATACGCGGAGGACCAACCCTTACCGAAAATTCCAGACTGGTCGTTGTTAGAGGAGTACGTGCGCCGGAGAACGAACGGCACACCGGGCGCTGCGACCTTGGCGTCGACAGCAGCCTCCGTCTGCGCACCGGTCGACGTGTTGACTGGATCACCGAGGAACCCCTGGAAGGGTGCCCGACCGGTGGCATCCATGCAGCCGCAACCATAAGTCTCATCCTCGGAGACGTAGACCGGCGGCCCCACGGCCGCGATATTCGGGCTCTTCACCTCACCGCTCCAGCCGGAGGAGCAGGCGAAGTCCCCCTGCGGGTTCGGATAGGTGCCCGGATCCGCAGACACGGCGAGCTTGATGTAGTACTCCACCCCCTTGGTCAGGACGGTGTAGTCGGCAATTCCCCACCGAAAAGTACGCCCGGAGTAGTTCTGCGACCCGTCATAGTTGGAGTCACACCACTGCTTCACCAGAGTGTTGTCCGAGGCCCGGTAAAGGGACATGTGGATGGACTGGGTGCCGACAGGTGTCTGGAACCTAACGTCCCCCCACTCCACCGGAAAGCCGAACCAATCGCGAGGAGCAATCCCCAAAATTGTTGGAGGAGGCAGGACGGCAGCTGCCGCCAGCGAGGCGCCAGTGCGTGCCTCCCTCTGTTCCCTTCTGACATCAGGACCTGGCGTCGGCCCCATCAACAGCTTGTTGCCGGGCAACGTGACCACCGCGCCCGGTTCCTTAGGCGCCCTCACTTCGTCAACCTGAGCGCGCCGTTCCTGGAGCGTCATACGATGCGCGGCCTTCAGAGGGCCCGAAGCTCTCGCGGTAGGAGCGGAGGGTGAATCGGATCCGCCCTCAGCAGCAGCAACCGGACCTGCCTGGAGCACGCTCATCAGGATGATGAGAACCAGGGCAGCTAGGGACGGTTGTCGTAGGGGCACATGCAGGGACCTAGCTCTACTCACAGAAGCTCCTCACTTTCACACGAGATGCACAAGATCGACAAAGGGGGGAGTTTAGCCCCTCCTTGCGTGCGCATGCCAAGTGATTGTGTTCGCGGGCGTGATCAGGTCGTGCGAGCCCTGTGCGTCCAGCTCGGAAGTTGGATAGGGGCGCGTCATCGCACGGCACGCGCTGCAAAACAGCAAGATGCCACCGATCAGCCGGTGGCCCACGGGAGCGCTACTGAACTTGTCTTGATCCCGTCGAGGCCCCACCCGAGGAGTCCACTTTGCTCAACGAGCTGATGGGCAGGTAGCCGGCCATCCGAAGCCAGTGGACACGCGAGCGCTCAGATCAGCTCTGGCCGGTGTGACTGGGTGCTGGGTTCCGGCAACGTCCTCGACGCCGTGCCGAAGTCCGCGCAGCCGGGGTGGCGAAGAAGCCCATCCAGGACCTACGCCGAGGAACGTGACCACGCCGAGGCGGCGATCAAGACGCTTGCCCAGCTCTGCGGCTTGAAGTTCCCCAAGGAGGTCAAGAAGATCACCGACGACCAGGGGACCACGAACCCGGTAAGGTCCACGTCCTCCACCGTGCAGCTGCGGACCAGCGCCCTAGAAGAGTGTTCACGTCATGGAGTCGAACGAGGGGCCAAATGCGCTGCCCGTGCGCATCAAGATTTTCGAACCGACTGGCGGTCTGCGCTCGGGGGCACGGCGGTGCCCCTCACCGAGGGGAGCAGCTGTCCTGGATCGGCATGAGGGCGCGCGTCACATCCCCCAGTGATTACGACATAACAGGTCTGTAGGGAGTGCAAGGTCCGGCCTAGTGGTCCGGGCCTTCGCCATGTGCCTGTCTCGGCCTGACTGGCGAGCAGCTCGGCGTGCTCCCGGCTGGATGCCGCGTTGGTGTGGGCGCGCTCGCCGCTGCTGCGGTGCTCGTCGGCACGCTGCTGCGCGGCCTTGTGGGCGCCTATTCGGCCTGCTGCGCGCTCTGTGCCCGCAGCCGCGCCCTGGCGGCTTCCAGGGCGCTGTGTGCGGTCCGTGGGCGGTATCCGAGGCGGGCGACGACGTCCTGCTCGTTCAGCTCCGGATCAGCGTGCAGAAGCGCATACACGCGGGCGGTGCGCGCCTCGGTCAGCGCGCGGTGCGCGGTTGTGGCGTGGATGCCGAGCTGCTCGCTGACGGCCGCGGCGCTGATGTCCGGCTGCGCCTCGAGGAGTTGCGCCGTCCTGGGGGCGACCTGGTGGCGGGGCAGGGCGTCGCGTGCGGCGGCGGGGCGGCCGCCGCCGGCGCCGCGGCCGGGGCGTTGCGCCTGCCAGGTGGTGATGGCCGAGCGGGGCCAGTGCTCGATGCCGGCGACGTCCTGGCGGTGGTCGGCGAGGGCGGCCTGGTGGCGGTAGGTCTCCCAGGACCTGGCGCTCACCCCGGTGAGGGCGGCGGCCTCGTGTTGGTCGAGCAGGTCGGCCGGATCGTCGGTCGTGGGCAGGGCGGGGATGGGTTCACCGGCGAGGAAGGCGTCGACCTGGCCGGCGTCGTAGAGGAGGGTTTTGGCCGTGGGGGAGCTGACGGGGGCGGGGTGTCCGGGGCGCTTGTTGAGCTTGCGGTTGCGGTAGGTTCCCAGTGACTTGCCCTCCAGGCGGGCGAGGTCGGCGAGGGTGTAGACGCGGTCATGCCCGGCGCGGATCATGGCGGCCCTTCAACACAGTTGGGGTTCCGGCGCGGACAGGGCATGCCGGAACAGAAAACGATATCGGGAATAGGCCACCTACAGCAATGCGCCGCTCGGTCCAGGCGAGGGTGGCGCCGACCGGATAGGGCTGCGCGCTAGGCTGGCAGCGGAGTTCCTCCTCGGAGGGTCTTCCGGTTGGCCGGCGCCCGTGCCACCCGCTTCGGCGGACTGAGGGCGCCGGCCTTTTTGCGCAGCGCTGCTCCGTCGGGTCGGGCGAGGACAGTCGACGGGGGGCTCTAGTCGAGGTCTGCCGCGCCCGTGCCGAGGGCGCGTCGGGAGCCTGTCCCGGCTGCGTGTGCGGGTCCGAGGACTCCGCGGGCCCTCAGCTCCTCGAGGTCGGGCAGATGGAGGCCGGGCAGCTCGGCGAGGAGGTCGGCCTGCGCGGCGCGGACGCCCTGAGGACGCCCCTGAGGGCCGGTGCCAAGAGTGCGGCGGCTGGTCACAGTGATCATCGTACGGGCCGCTCCCGGCCGATGCCCTGGGTGTAGTGAGGGTCAGGGCTGCCAGTGGTCGGGGCCTGCGCCGAGCCACTCGACGAGCGGGGACGCTGCGATCTCATCCTCGTCCGCCAGTCCTTCACACAAGCCCGCCCGGTAGAGGAACACGACCAGGTCGCCGAGGTCGTAGGCCCGGCCGGCGGGCACACCGTGAATGCGCACCAGTCGGCCGCCCTCGCTGTCGGGCGGGCCGACGGTCACGGGCCGCGGGACGCTCATGGCGGCCATGGTGGGAGTGATGCCGTCGGATGTCCTCACCCGCCATGGGTGACGTGTGCGGCATCGGGTCGTTGAACGGGCAACTCCATACAGCGGGCCCCGGGGCATGGCCGATTCCCCGGGGCCTGCGCCCTCTTACGCGCCGCACCGCATACCTGCGAGTGATCATCCGTGCCTCGACCGATGCGCCGGGGGTTGATCAGGTATGACACGACTGATGACAGCCACGCTCGCAGCCGGAGTGCTCGCTGCCCTGATCGCCCCGGCCGCCGCCGCGGCAGCCCCGGTCACGGCTGCACCTGCCGCGTCGGCCAGGCCGTGCGCGACGACCTGGCGCGCCGTGGACCGTGTGGCGGTGCGCCGGCCAGGCCCATACGACGGTCCGGTCGCCACGATGCGCACGCCGGTCCATCACTACCTGCGCAAGGGCGAAGTGGTCCGCTCCTGCATCGTCGCCGTAGGGCGCACCGACGGTGGTCCTGCCTACCGGGCGTGCGGCGCCGCGGGTCACCTGTGGCGGATCGTGCCGGGCGGGCAGGTCCCGCAGACCTGCCTGCGCCGCGCGTGATCTACGCCTCCTGGCCTGCCGCTGTCTCGGCCTGGGCGGCAAGCAGTTTGGCGTGCTCCCGGCTGGATGCCGCGCTTGTGTGAGCATGCTCGGCGCTGCTGCGGTGCTCGTCGGCAAGCTCCGGCTCGGCCCCGGTCAGTTCCTCGTAGAGGGCGGCTGCCTCTTCGTGTTGCGCGGCATTCCTGGTCAGTACCGCCGCCCGAGCCTCCGGGCGGGCGCCGCCCTCATTGAGCAACTTCCATTCGTTGTAGGAGTCGCGGATCTGCTTGTTGAGCGGTTCCAGGCGGGCGTGCAGGGCCGCCGCGCGTTCTCGTCGGGCAGCTTCGGCAGCGACCGCGCCGGGGAAGCGCACTGCGTCCAGACCGGAGCTGACCGCGTCCTCCGGGTGGCGAGGGTCGAGGTCGGCGTATACCTGGTCCAGACGACGGGCCGTTTCCAGGGCGGAGTAATCACTGCCCGGCGGGAAGACAGTGCGGCCCTGGGCGGCCCAAGCGCTAACGGCTGGGGCCCAGCGCTCGTGGGCAGCTTGTTTGCTGATGCCGGCGGCGTCGGCCAGCTGACCCCAGGTGGTGCCCTCCTCTCGCTCGGCGACGATGGCGCGCTTGAGGAGCCTGTCGAACAGTTCCTTCAGGGCGAGGGCGCGGCGCAGCCTCTCGCCGCGCGGAGCGGCGGGGTCGATGGGCAGCAGGTCGAGCGCCGCCATGCTGATGTCTTCGGCTGTCAGGGCGAAGCGAACGCGGGCTTCATCGCGCGGCGAGAGCGGAGTCGATGTCTCCGGGGTGACGGGCGTGGCAGTCATGTTCGTCAAGGTACACCTGACGCTCCATCACCGTCAGCCTGTTCCTGACTAATTGACTTGTCAAGGCTTTCTTGACCGGTGTGTGCGGTCCTCGTTTCCTCGGACAGCCCGGGGTGAGGTGTGGGTCCCATGACGGGGGCGCAGGGGCGCAAGTTCACCCGATAAGTGCGCTACCTGTGTGATGTTACCCACGCTGCTGGGGGGAACTGCCGCGGAGTGGCACCGAGTACCAGACGCTCCGTCAGAAAGGGCCGCAGGTAAGGGGCCTTGGGTTCCGGCCGCTTGGGATCCGCGGTCAGGGGCGCACTTGGCCGATGCGGCACCGAGTGCCGGTCCAGCTTGGGCTCTGTGGACATTGACCTGAGCGCGGATGACATGCGGCCTCGGGTAGTGTTCCGCCACACCCCAGAGGTTCACGAACGCTCGTGCCCTCGCGCGAGGACCACGAAGGAAGTGGCCTCCACTGCGGGGAGCCGTGAGACACACGGCCCCCAACGGGAATGGGGTGAAGAACCAGATGACAGACCGTGGTCCGTCGGAGGTTCACTGCCGTTGCTGCAGCCAGCGGAACCGGTCTAACCAGACCGACCGATGGTGGGGGCTGCTGTTCTACGTGGTCTACGAGGCCGTGAAGGACAACTGGCCCTGGTAATGCGAAAAGCCCCGACCTGACAGTCGGGGCCGCCGCACTGCACGCGGTGCAAGGGGGAAGGGCCTCACCTAGTTGCTTTGGCCGGCACGGGTGGGGCTCTTCCTATTTCCGAATGCGTTACCGCTGCGTACGCAAGCCAAACGAGCACTATGTGATGGTCGTCACATGCGGAAACGGCGGTGCCCCCATCTTGCCTTGCGTTGCGGTGACGCGCGACATCTGTCGCGATGTCAGTTCGCGCATTTCGACCGCTAGATGCTGGTAACCCCCCCACTGACGGGCGGTTTTACGGCTGAATGTGATGTGAATCACATCTCGTGCGGGTGAGGCTCCGGACACGCGAACGGTCAAATTTGGGCGGATTTGCCGGGGGTTCGCATGGTGAGACGGTCAGGGAAGGTACCCCTCCGCTTATTGAGGGAGGTACTTTACCCGCCCCCACTGACAACGGGCTCCGCCAAGACACCTCGGCCGGTCGGGGATCCGGTCCTCATCGTTCGACGGCACCTCCCCATGGGCTACGGTGCCTTCGGCTGGACGCGCACCGCCGCCCGCCGCAGGCCGACGCCCACGCCGTCGTCCCGCGATCGGCCAAGGTCCTACGGGGCCCGCGACGCCCCGACGTTGCATCTCTTCGTCGACGGGCCGGCGTGGGTGTGCTCGTCGAACCGGAGAAGACCGATGCCACGTAGCCAGAACACCGCTGCCCAGCGCGCCCGCGCGGCGCAGCGCGCCACCGGCGCCAAGTACACCACCGCACTTCGCGAGGCCACCACGGCCGGCACAGCGCCGACCGTGTTCTCCCTGCGGGACCTGCTCGCCGAATGCACAGCCTCCCCCGAGTGGACCGGAGGTCACCCCGAGGTCGACGCCGAGTGGGCACCGCGCATGTTCGACTCAACACTGCTGAGCGGCCCCGTGCCGTACACGACGGTGCTCCGGCTGACCGGTGACCTCGCGGCGATGGGACTGTCCGCCGAGATGACGATGGAGTCCCGCGACGGCTTCCACACCGTGGTGGTGGCCTGGCCGGCGCTTCGAGCTCGTTCTGTCCCAGGACGACTGGGTCGCCGAGCTGTGCCTCATCCCGGGGTGCGAGCGATACCCGGTCGCCGCGACCTTGGTTCCGTTCTGCGAGCACCGGCATCTCGCCGAACGCTCCGGGGCGGAGCTTGCCGAGATGGCTCAGGCGTGGGGATTCAATCGGCTACAGGAGTTCGAGAGGACTCCGGCCGCCGCGCACTCGGGGGACCAGGGCGACGCGCTGATCGCGGCCGCCGTCGCACAGGGAGCGTTCTCCAAGGTCGCCGCCGCCCTGGTAGAGGGCTGTTTCCCGGACCCCGACCTGCTTGGCGACATCTTCCCCGGCGAGGCCACAGACGTCCGGCATGCGATGGACCACGAGCACCTTCTTCTGAAGGAGAGGGCCAGGAGCGCTGCCGCCCACATCCGCAAACTGGCCGGCGGCGTCTGTACGTGCGGGGCCACCCTGCACTTCACCCCCGAAGCGAACGTACCTGCCCGGTACTGCTCCACCCGGTGCGCCTCGTCAGCGGCGGAGCCAACGACTGGCGCCGATGCTGTTCAACTCCGGCCCCCTCGTGAAGACGACATCCGCCTGAGCCGCACTGAGGTGGTTGGCGGGCCACCGCCCGCTGTGCAGGGCGGTGGCAGCGGCGCCTACTTCTTGTCCGGGATGGTGTCGTCGATGACGATCTCCGGCTCCGGGTCGTTCGGGCTGCTGGCAGCCTTGATCCGGTCGATGGCGGGGGCGACGGCGTCATACACGCGCCGGGACGAGGCGGTGTTCTCCCGGGTGCCGTTGAACTTGGAAGGATGCGCGTTCGCGTCGAGTTCCTTCAGGTAGGCGACGAGGTTGGTCCCGGTCATCGTGACGCGGACCAGCCCTCGACCTGCGCGCGGCCCGGTGGAGATCTCGGACACCGTGGCCTTCACGGTGTTGTTCCCGCCGTCGGGCTTGGTCTCGTTCCACAGATCCTTCGAGCACACCAGGGTGACCCGGGCGATGCCCGCGGCCTTGCTGAGCCGCTCGTCATGTCCGGGCGGGGACTGGGTGCAGCCGGCCAGGAGGAAGACGACGAGGAGGGCGCCGGCACCGATGGTGCGCCGTGCCAGGGAAGTCAGTGGCATTCACCACGACATCCTTGAGCAATGATCCGTATAGATATGCGCACTTGACGGATTTCGGCCGGATCACTGCGGTCGGGCCGAGACGCGCGTACCTCAGCCGCTCAGCGCGTAGAGATGCGGTAGATCCCGGTCGGCTGCGGCTCGGCAGGCGCAGCAGTCGGTTCGAGCGGTCGCGGCCGCTCCTTCGACCAGCTCGGGACGGGGCCGAAGTGGCGGTCGATCTGCCGGCGGGCGCGCTCGCGCATGGGGTATGGGCGGTGAGCCATGATCCCCAGCTTGGCAGAGGTCTAGGAGTGGGCTGGCCAGGTCGTCAACGAGGTGTGCGTCTGTTCGTCGGTGAGGGTGATGCGGACGCCTGGCCGTCCTTGCTCGCCCACGAGCTGGGTGAACTTGCTGCGCGCGACGGTCTGGCTGTTCCACCAGCCGTGCATGACGGGGCGCTCGCTTGCCGTCATGACGAGGTGGTAGCGGCCGGGCCGTGGTTCCATGGCCAGAGCACCCGCCGGTGCTGGGTCGTCCACGGCCTCTCCTTGCCCCTGTCCTGTCGCACTGAACCTTGAGCTGTCTCATCGAACCTTGAGCACGTACTGCACGCCAGGTCACAGCGGTACGGCGGCCGTCGGCGGGTGGATCGTGCCGCCGGCGCAGGATGGCCGGGGCGGCACACGGCACAGCCCTGTGCCGCACGGGCGTGGAGTTTCAGAACGCTGTCATCTTGCCAGCCGCGGGGGCTTCTGGAGCTCGAACCGGATGAGGTCCCCGGTGTGTGTGTTCGGTTGGGACACCGTCTTCATTCCGATGAGGGCATTCCGCGTGTTCCTCAGCTGTTCAAGATTTCTCGGCAGGGACCTGTCGATGGTCCCCAAGAAGCTCTTTCGGAGGTAGTCCGACTGGGCCCTTCCGGCCTTCTCGATGTTGTCGGCGGCGGAGTTCAGCGATTCCTTGAGGATCGTCCAGCTGTTGGTCGTGTTCTGCAGCGCTGTGGCCACTCCCCCCGCTTGGGTACCAAGGTCTTCCAGTCCGGCGCTGCATGCCGTCAGCAGCTTCACCCCGCTTTCGAGACGTTCCTGCTTGGTGAGGATTTCCTTCTTCTCGTCGTAGAGGTTCGCCAGCGCGATCCCGCTGCCGATGCCTCCTGCGATGCCACCGATGAGCAGGACACCGCCGCCGATGGCCACGCCGAGGCTCAGCCCGCCGGTGAAGATGGAAGTGCAGCATCCAACGATGATGCATGCTGCACCCGCCAGAATGGCAACCCCGCTCACCCCTGCCCCGATGGTCGCGGCGGTGATCTTCGAGTTCACATTCTCCAGATCTCTTTGCAGGTTTTCCAGAATCCCATTTTCGCCGCGCACCAGAGCGTTAATCTCCATGGCGCACTCAGTGAATCCCCGCTTGTCGTCGCTGAAGGCGCTGACCATTCTGTCTGTGCTGGACGCGACCCTTCTTGTCTCATCCGTGAACTCGCCTGCCTGTTCGCGGAGGAATCTCAGCATCTGCACCATGGCATCCGGATCTTGCTCATCTTTGAGAGTTTCCGAAAGAGCGCCCAGTGTGACAAAGTAGTTCTCGACCTTGGTCAGGAGCGCGATGGACTCAGGCTGTACCGTCCAGAGGTACTTTCCTGCATTCTCCGCGGATTTGTTCAGTGTGTCCTGAACCGTGCTCTGAAAGCGCCGGACCTCTTCGTTGTCGATGCGACTGAAGTCCGGCTTCGGCTGCTGCATGATACTGAGAGCATGCGTCTGCACGAGTGCGGTCAGGGACCCTTGTGCGGCCACCTCCCCTCCAATTTCCTCCTGCTTTTCCAGGGCTGCGGCAAGTGCGTCACTCATGGTCTTCTCCCAGTTGTCCAGTAGCGGGTTTCAGTTGCCGGTGACCGTGGCACGCAGTCTCTCCGCCTGGTCCTGGATGGTCTTCCACTTGATGACGCTCCAGCTGATCTCAGTGGCCAGCCAGGCACCTCCGTCATTCTTCTTCGCCTGCTCCTCCAGCGTCGCCGCGAACGAGGTGAGCACCCGGCCCCAGGCATCTGCGATTTCCTGAGCCGGACGCATCACGTCACGCACGCTGCGGCCGTAGGCACCGCATTCCGAATCGATCTTCTTCGCCGTCGCCAGGTCCGACTTCAAGCCGGCGATCTCCCGGTAGAGCGCGTCGACCTTAGCGCGGTCCCGGCGGAGCTTCTGGAAGGCGGCACCAACAGCGCCGGAGGCGATGTCTTCGATCCCCTCGTGTACATCTTCCGAGGATTCTGGAGCGGGTTCGGCGGAGGACGGCTTGTCCTCCTTCTTGCTCTTGCCGTCATCCTCTCCCTTCTTCTTCGCGGCGTCCTTGAAGATGTCGAGGATGGCGTCGAGGATCTTCCGTGCACCGCTGCCCACCTTGTGCGAGGCAGAGATGACGGCATCCAGGTCCTTCCTCACCTCTTCCTGCATCGCCTCCAGCTCCTTGGTCTTGGCGGCGATCCTGCCGTCGTCCCCGGAGATCTTCTTGATCTCGGCGTGTGTCCGGGCGGCCAGGGCTTCGAGCCGGTCCTCCGTCTCCTTGGAGAACTTCCCGTACTTGTCCGCGAGATCGCGGGCATGCTGCTCATGCTCTTCGAAGATCGGCATCAGCTCGCCCAAAAAAGAGGCCACACTCTCCGGGGACTCCACAGACCCCTCATACAGGCTCTGGAGCAGGTCGGCCGCCCCGGTCATCAGGACAAGCTGATGGATCACCGAGGGAAGCTGGACACTCCGGTACGTCCGCGCGTTCCCTCTGACCTCCTCCTGCGCCGTACGCATGGCGTGCTCATCGCTCGGGTCCGCGGTGCCGACGGACACCTGCGCTTCAAGAACCAAGGCCCATACCTGCGCGACCTGAGCGGCGGTCACCAACTGTTCCAGGGGCTCTTCGAGGCCGACCGGGTCAAGCGTGATCTTGGCCCGAACGTTGGGGGAAACTTGTGATGACGTCATCGTGGCTCCGTTGGATACTCAAGGACGGGAAGGGCAGCGCAGGACAGCCCGGCCGAGAAAACTTCTCGACCGGCGCTCGGGTGCGCCGCCCACAGACGGACACACTGGCCCGGTGAGAGCCGGTGCCGGTCGGCCCGGCAGCGTAGGTCCAGGCTGCTCACATGGTCCTTTCGATGCGCATGGCGCACCGAAAGGACGGACCAGGAACGGTTAGGGGGCGGGGGTGTAGCGGATGATCGTGTCCTCGCACGGAGGCCACGCACAGGGCTCTGATCACTATGGCGTTCTAGCGGCCGCGCACCATCCCTTGAAGTCCTCTGCCTCGTGCTCACCCGCCCGGGGGAAGCGTTTCACCGAAACGCTCCACCGCGCTCAGCCACTTGTGGGGCGGAGGGCTCCCTGATGCCGGGAGCAGAACGCCACCGACATCAGGGGGCCGGACCGTACTCCAGGGCTTCCAGAAGCTGCCCCGATGGACCTCGGTGGACGTCCCGGGTGTCGGCGACGGGCCGGTCCCGGCCCGGGACGTTCACACCCGAACCGCAACGAGACGTCTCATCGGCCACCAAGGTTGAGTGTGAACACTCAACCTCGATGCGACAGGACAGCAAGGTGACCTCTCGTAGCGAACGCTGAGTGATTCTGTCAGGCCCCCGGGACGCGTACTCGCGGGCGAGCCGACACACAGCGAAAGTCGCGACGGCCGGCTCTCGCGCCGCTCGGCACAACGCTTTGACCAGCGCGCTTAACCATCGGTGAGAGAGAAGGCCGGTCACCAGCCTTCGCTGATAATCGCTCAGCCTTCATTGCGAGAGGTCAGCCCCCATCGTTTGTGCTGGTCGTCGCCCTCCATCCTAGAATCGAACATGTGACCGATCCAGCTCCGACGCGCCTCACGCTGCTCCGCTTCCTGGAGCGCGTGCAGGTCCGTGACCTGGAACGCACCCGCCGGTGGATCGCCGAGGAAGAGCGCCGCGAGGAAGAACGGCAGCGCGGCCTCGCCGCCCGGCCCCCGGATCCGGACTGGCTGATCCAGTACGGCCTGAACCGCAAGAACGTCGACTGGGTGCACACCGGCGACTGCTGGGCGGCCGAAAAGAGCGGCCGGTGCCGCCCCGCCACACGGGCCCAGGCAGTGGAGGCGCTGCGCCAGCAGGTCCCCGCGTGCGCACACTGCCGACCCGACACCGCCCTCGGCCTCCTCGACTGATCACCTCAGGCTGAGGACACCGCGCCCTGGCCGAAGGCGGCCACATCCGCGGGCGCCATGTCCTGGCGCAGCCGAATGAGCCGGACCGGGTGGCGCCACGCTCCGCGCTCCCGCGCCGTGTCGACGGCGATCTCGGCGACCAGGCCCGGCTCGACCAGGGTCACGTCCAGGGGCGTCCTCGACCCCCATGACGTCGTGAAGCGGACGCCCTCCCACGCGTGGCCCGGCCCCGCCGGCCGTAGGCGCTCGGCCAGCTCGCGCGCGGCGTCCGGGCGCAGCGGTGTGCTGCGGCCGACCGGGTGCAGGTGGCCGGTGTCGTCGTAGCGGCCCAGGATGAGCGTCCGAGGCTGGTCCAGCGTGCCCGTGATGGCGCCGATGACCGCTTCTGTGGTGTCGCGGCGGCGCACTTTGTACAGGGCGCGGGCGCCGCGCAGATACCGCTGCTCGGTGCCGCGGATGATGAGCCCTTCCACACCGGGGACCTCGGTCCAGGACATGAGCCATTCCCGCGCCGTCGCCGGGTCGTCCGTCTCCGGGCACAGCGTCCACGGGGCGTGCAGATCGTGGTCGGTGAAGAGCTGTTCCAGGCGGGCGCGACGCTCGGCGTACGGGGCGTGCAGCAGCTCCTCGCCGTCGACCTGCAAGGCGTCGAACACGATCAGGTGGGCGGGTAGTTCCTCCGCGAGGCGGGGGGCGCTGCGGTGGCCAGCGGCCGCGCGCCGCTGCAACGCCTCGAACGACATCTTGTCGCCCGCCCACACGACCAGTTCGCCATCGAGGACCAGGTCGGCGGGAAGGTCCGCGGCCGCGCGCACCAGCTCGGGGAAACGGGCCTGGATCAGACTGCCCCGGCGGGACTGGAGCCGTACGGGGGCGGTGAAGAGCAGGGCGCGGTAGCCGTCGAACTTCGGCTGAAAGATCAGACGGCCCGGCAGAGCGCCGGGCGCAGGCACCGTGTCACGGGCCTGCGCCAGCATCGGTTCCACCGGAGGCCGCAGCACCATAGGTCCGGTCTACGGCCGGACCGTACGCGCCGCGACCCGGCCAAGGCGTTTTGTGGCCAGCGTCGGGCCGCCCGCGGACGTCCGCTTTTCGCTAGCGGGCGAGCTCCACGGTGACCGGCACATTGGGGCACCCGTTGAGGTTCTCCGACAGGGCAGTCTCCTCGCCTTCGTCGATGCTCAGGCCCCAGCGCAGTTTGTCGGCGATCCAGTCGGTGACGTACTGGCAGCGGTATCCCGCGGCCGGCGGCAGCCAGGTGGCGGGGTCCTGGTCCGCCTTCGACCGGTTCGACGCGGCCGACACCGCGATCAGCGCGCGGTCGTCGCCCAGGTCGTTGGCGTACGCCTCGCGCTCGGCGGCCGTCCAGTGCCAGGCGCCGGAGTCCCAGGCCTCGGCGAGCGGGACCAGGTGGTCGATGTCCAGGCCGCGGGGGCCGTCGATGTACCGGTCGTCGTACGGGGAGTACCACTGGCCGCCGGTCAGGGTGCAACGCTGGCTCTGTTCGGGTGCGATGACGGCCTCGGCCTTGAGGACCTCGGCGCGGGTGTTGCAGCCGTCCTTGTCGGCGTCGACCCAGTGCTTGAAGGCGTCGCGCTGGTAGCCGGTGCGGTCCTCGACGGCGATGGGGAGCTGGGCCAGGACGTCGCGCACCGGGGCGGTGAGCGTATGGCCCGGATCACGCAGGGCGGCGCCGGCCGGGGCGGCGTGGGCGGTGGCGGGCAGCAGCAGGGCGGTGAGGGCGGCGGCGCTGGCGGCGGTACGGGTGAAGCGCACGAGGAGGGACCCTTTCGAAGATCACCGACTGGTCGTGATCTTCGTAGCGGGCCCGGGAGACGGCGCGCCCGGGATCGCGTGCGGGCTCGCTCGAGTGGGCGGTAAGTCGGATGGTCGCCACAGGGCGCCGGGGCGGGGTGTCGCCGAGCGCAAAAAACAAATCGAACACATGATTGAATTCAGCCATGCGACCGATTCCCGACGACCTTGCCCGGGCGGTTGACGAGTGGCACGCCACCTACCGCCAGCTCGCCGCGCACCCACGCACCGCGCTGCGCAGACGACTCGTCCAGCTGTCGGGCGAGGTGCTCTTCCACCCCCACTGGCACGGCCGGCGCACACCGGCCGCCTCAACGCTGTATGCAGCTGCTCCCCGCGCCCGCAGCCTCTCAGCGGTCTCCTGATCCGGCCGGCCCATGAGCGACAAAGTCCCGGACGCGGTGACAGCTCGGCCATGGCGCCCGGAGGACGGACGAGAGCCGGTCGTGTGGACCTGGCCATCGACGGATCCGCCAGCCCTCTGGGTGAGGGCGGCGGGCCGCTGGCGGTGGGCCTCGGTACAGACCCGGCAGGACTGGCCCGACGGACGCGTCATCTACCAGGTACTCGTCGACGCGGAGGGAACCGGCTCGAAGGGCAACCGCGCCTACCAGTGGCCACAGGACGGTCTGCGGGTCGCGCACCGCAGCGCGCTGGCCCCCTCCCGCGACGCGCAGCAAGGCGGCGGGCTGCCCCGTCCGCCCTCCAGACGGCTGAGGCCTGCCTCGGCGCGGACAGTGCCGCCGGGCGGCGGGGACGGCGGCGCCGTAGCGTCGTGAGTGTGAACGATGCGCCTAGACGTATCGACCCCACCACCGACCGGGCAGCGGCGGCTCTGCTGCTCGGGTGCCGGCCGAGCCAGGTCGGCTACTGCGCGCGCTGCCAGGGGCTCACGGTGCGCTACGGGCCGCACGCTCTGGTCGTCTGCCCGGCCTGCCGCGCCGCCGAGCAGACCGGCGGCTAGGCACTGCGCGGCTTGCGGCTGCTGCTCGTCTTCTTCGCCGTCGTCTTCTTCGCGGCGGTCTTCTTGGCGGCCGCCTTCTTCGCCGGGGCCTTCTTCTTCGGTTTCGGCAGTTCGTGCACCTCGGCCTCGCCGCCGTGGTCGCCGCGGGAGGCGCGTGCCTTCTCCACCGAGGCGTTCAGGGCGGCCATCAGGTCGAGAACCCGGGCCGGCTCCTCGGCCTCCGGGGCCTGCGGCAGCGGCTTGTCCTCCCGCTTGGCCTCGATGATTTGCGCCATGGCCTCGGTGTACTCGTCGTGCGCGTCGAGCGCATCAAGATCCTCGACGGTCATGGTCTCCATGAGGGTGAGGGCTCGCTCGATCTCCTCGTCCGAGACCTCAACGGGCGGCGGGAGCAGCTCGGCCGGGCTGCGGATCTCGTCCGGCCAGCGCATCGAGTGCAGGACCAGGGCGTCGTCACGGACGCGGAGCATGCCCAGGCGAGGAGATCACCCGTGTCCGTCGCCTTGTCCGGCGCGTCCGAGAAGACCTCGACAGCCTCACCAACGAGGACCGCACGCAGCTCAGGGAAGCCACCACCGTCCTCCGCCGCAGCCGACGGCAAGCCGTCGCCCTCGGGATGCCTCGCGTCGGACCGCCCATCCCCGACTTCCACCCTGGCAGAAGCGCATGACCAACATGAGCGACGGGCGCCGGGCCGACTCAGCCCGGCGCCGGGAGCGCGTTCTCAAGGCCCTCGACGCAATGCTGCGAAGCGACACCGACATCACCGTTTCGGCTCTCGCCCGCACGGCGCGGGTGGATCGCACCTTCCTCTACCGACACCGCGACCTGCTCCAACTGATCCACGCGGCCGCCGCCGCCCCTCCCCAGGAGGGGCGGATCGCAGCCGTCAGCCGGGCCTCCCTGCAGGCCGACCTGGCCAACGCGCTGGAGCGGAACAAACGCCTTGCCACGCGGGTCCGGCAGTTGGAAAAGCGCCTCTCCCAGGCCCTCGGCGAGGCTGCCTGGGCCGAGTCGGGCTTGGGGGCGCCAGCCGACACCGACCAACTTCAACAACGCGTCACCATGCTGGAACAGAACCTCGCCGACATCCAAGGTCAGCTCGATGAACGCGACGACGAACTGGAGGCTGCCCGAGCGGCCAACCGCGAACTGACCCGCGCCTTAAACCAGCGCGAGTGACCTCCAACGCCCGCGGGAGGAAGACGAAATGTCGAGGGTGACGGCGGCAGAGAGATGCCGGCGCGAGCGGCGCCGTCGGGGCACGAGGCTCAGAGGGCGGGGGCGCGAGCAGGGCCGCAGGGCGATGGCACGACGCCACCGCATGGGTGCGAGCAGCGGCGGGTGCGGCATTGCGGCGGTCGCCTGTCGGCGCAGGGCGGCGTCTGCAGCGACCGCCGCTGTCAGCTCATGGCCGTTGGCCTCCGGGCGGCCCGGAGGCCAACGGCCATGAGGTGTTCCGGCAGAGGGTCCGCGTGGCTGGGGACCGGGGACCACGCCCGCGCCCTGCGCGTCTCGCGCCGCCGGGGCTCCTTCCCGACGTGCCTGGCGGGCTATCCGGCGGAGGCGGTGCCCGGCGACCCGGCGGACATGTCCCCGGCGATCTAGCGGGCGGATCGGGTGTGCTCCCGCACGGTCGCCGCCTCGCTCGCCGTCGTCCCGGCTCCGGGCTCGGCGCTCTTCTTCGCGAACCCGCGCCGGCCAGGCAGGACCGCGAGGACGATCAGTGTTCCGGCGGCCATGATGATCCCGCCGATGAGGCTGGTCTGGGCGACTCCGTGGGCGAAGGCCTGGTGGACGGCGTCCACGGCGGCCTGGGCCTGCTGGGGCCCGGCGGAGGGATCCTGTGCGACCCGCTGCGCGACGGCCAGGCCGGCGCCGACCGAGTCCTTGGCGGTCTCCATCGCCTCCGCCGGGAGCCGGTTGCCCACCAGGTCGGTCAGTTCGTCGCGGTAGGCCGTGCCCAGCAGTGAGCCCAGTACCGCGATGCCCAGCGCCCCGCCCAGCTCGAGCGCGGTGTCGTTGACGCCGCCGCCGACGCCCAGCTCGGACTCGGGGAAGGAGCCCATGATCGTGTCGGTCGCCGGGGAGATGGCCAGGCCGAGCGCGAGGCCTAGCATCATCAGTGGCGGCAGGAAGTCCCCGTACGTCGAACCCTTGTCGATCTGGGTGAGCAGGAACATGCCCGCCGTGCCGATGGCCAGGCCGGTCACGGCCATCACCTTCACCCCCAGCTTCGGGGTGAGTATCCCGGTCACGGCGGACCCGAGGAACACCGCACCGCCCAGCGGCAGCAGCCGTAGGCCCGTGTCCAGGGCGCCGTAGCCGAGGACGAACTGCAGGAACTGCGTCGAGTAGTAGAGCACGGCGAACATACCGAAGAAGAAGAACATCACCGCGAGCATCGAGCCGGTGAAGGGCCGCAGCGCGAACTTTCGGACGTTCAGCATCGGGTGCGGGTGCCGCAGCTCCCAGGCGACGAAGGCGATCAGACCGGCACCGGCGACCACGGCGGCGGTGACCGGGCCGGCGCCCCAGCCGAAGTGCGGGCCCTCGATGGCGGCGTAGATCAGGGAGCCGACGGTGACGATCGACAGCAGACCACCCACGTAGTCGATCCGGCCCATGCCCTCCGCCTTGGACGGCGGCACCAGGGCGAGCGCGCCGAACACGGCGAGGACGGCGATCGGCACGTTGATCAGGAAGGTCGAGCCCCAGGCGTGGTCCTCAAGCAGCCAGCCGGAAACCAGGGGGCCGACGGCTACCGCCAACCCGGAGGTTGCGGCCCAGGCGGTGATGGCCTTGGTCCGCTCGCTGCGGGGGAAGGTCGCGACCACCAGGGACAGCGTGGCCGGCATCACGACCGCGGCACCGACACCCATGATCGCGCGGGCCACGATGACCAGCGAGGTCTCGTCGACCATGCTCCCCATCACCGAACCGCCGGCGAAGATCAGCAGACCCAGCACCAGCGCGCCGCGCCGGCTGTACTTGTCGCCGATCGAGCCCAGCACCAGCATCAGCGCCGCGTACGGAACGGTGTAGCCGTCGACGACCCACTGCAGATCACTGCTGCTCAGGCCCAGATCGGTGGTCATGTCGGGGGCGGCCACGATCAGCGACGTGTTCGCCATCACCGTGATCAGCAGGCTCAGGCACAGCACGAGCAGCGCCCACCAGCGCCGCGCATAAGGCCCGGCCATTTTCTCCACGGGGGTGTTCACAAGGAAGGACATCAGTAGCTCCTGAGAGGGAGGGGCGGACGAGCGGAATCACTCAATTGCCCGTGAGACGAGCGGGCGACGGGCTGAGATCTCAGGACTTCAAGATCATCGTGTGGCCGCTTTGGGGCTTCCCTCGGTGATCGCCTGGAGCGCTGCCTCGGTGTCCGCGACGGCCAGCACCTTGTTGATGTCGATGCCGGCCAGTGCGCCGGCCGCTGCGGAGGCCCCGACCTGGGCGACCGGATCGGTGACGTTGCCCGCCACCCACACACCCGGCACCTCGGTGGTGCCGTCCATGCCGGAGGCGAAAGTGCGGCCCGTCGGCAGGTCCTGCACCGGCAGGCCCAGACCTTCCAGGCCCTCCGTGCGGGCCTGCATCTGCGGAACGACCCCGAGGACGCGGCGGGCCACGACCTGGCCGTCGGCCAGGCGCACCCCGGCGAGGGAACCGTCCTCGCCGCTGACGACCTCGGTGACCGGGGTGTCGATGACGCGGATGCCGCGGGCGGCAAAGCGGGCGCGGCTGTCGTCGTCCAGGTCGGTGCCGTGGGTGAAGTAGATCAGGTCCTCGGTCAACTGACGGAACAGATACGCGGGGCCGATGGAGGCAGGGCCGGTGGCGAAGATACCGATGGGCTCATCGCGCACCTCCCAGCCGTGGCAGTACGGGCAGTGCACCACACCGTGTCCCCAGTGTTCGCCGAGCCCCGGCACCTCGGGCAGCACATCCCTAAGGCCGGTGGCCACCAGGATGCGGCGGGCGGTGACGCTGCGGCCGTCGGCCAGGGTGACAGTGAACCGCAGGTCCCCGTCCAGCAACGGGGCCGCGGATTCGGCCGAGACCACCGTGCCGTGGACGACGCGTCCGCCGTACTGGCGCACCTGCTCCCGGCCCCGTCGAAGGATCTCGGACGGCGGGGTGCCGTCCAGGGCGATGAGGCCGTGAACGGCCTCCGCGGGCGCGTTGCGCGGGGAGCCGCTGTCGATCACGACGACCGAGCGGCGGGAGCGGGCGAGGATCAGCGCACCGTTCAGCCCTGCGGCGCCCCCGCCGATCACCACCGCGTCGACGGTTCCCTCGGCCAGTGCGTCGCTCCCGTATGGAGGAGTGGTCACAGCCGTGGCCTCCTGCTTTTCCTTGTCAGTCATGGTTCGGTCAGTCCTTCGAGTTCTGGGTGGTTGCAGGGGGGCAGCTGTTCAAGAAGCCCGGGAAAAGGTCGACGACCGTCGTGGGCTGTGGTGGAGAGTCCGGCCCCGGTTTGCTCGTGAGCAAGGCATCGCCATGCCGGACGGCGCGGAGGAGTTCAAAGGCATGGATTGCCCTCGGTCGCGCCAGGCGTCCAGACGGCTTGTCCGGTGAACCCAAGGCCGTTATGGACTGAACAGTCAGAAACCTAGGTGGTTCTGTACTGAGTTGTCAAGTACGACGGGTCACCCCTCGCTCACTGCGACGATGTACAGAATGTCGAGTTTGGGCTTCTGGGTGATCGCAGGCTTGGCCGGAAGCGGGGCACCGTTCAGGACGGGGTCACGAAGGTGGCGTTCACGATCACCACCCACCGCCACGACGCCCATTGCGTGAGCGTGTCGCCGGGCAGCAGCCCGAACCGCTCGATGGTTTCGGGCCCGCAGATGCCGGTGATGCCCTCGCCTGGGCGGACAACAGAAGACCGCAATGCCACGCTCTCATCGAGACTCGTGGTCAGGCCGTGATCAGCTCCGGTGGTACCAGCCATGTCATGAGGCGGAGCAGTTCAGCGACTTTGGCGTCGAATGGTGCTCCGACCTCGGCGATGCGGGGATCGTACGGCCCGGTCGCAGACACGGGGCTGGCCCAGCACACCGGCGAGACGGTCGGCTCGTCGTCGCGGCCGATGAGTGGAGTACCGAACGGGTTCTGCGGCACAGATGAATCCTGGTATCCACCCCTGACAGCCCTGGTCGGCCACACTCGGCGCAGCGTGTCCGCCCAGTTCGCCGACACGCCCCGCCGGTCCCGGTGTGGGCCGGTCGGCGCGGTGGGCGGCCGGGAGCCAGGGCCGGACCGGGATCGTGCAGCTCGGACGTCTCGAAGTTCCAGAACCAGGCTTCCCCCGGCTCGTCACTGCGGATCACCGGATGGCCTGCGCTGCCCCGTACTGCAGGGTCAGCCGGCTAGTCGGTTGAGCTTGCGGATCTGCCCGTCGAAGGCGCGCGAGGGCACGATCCGGCGCAGGACGCTGACGCGTTTGGCCATCGAGCCGGCGGTGTACCGGAGCTTGGGCCTGGAATCGGTGGCGGCCGCGACGATCACCTTCGCGACAACGTCCGGGGCGTCGGCGTTGCGCACGGCCGTGGCCAGCACGTCTCGGGAGACCTCTCGCTGCGCGGCGTAGAGCGGCAGGGGCGAGTCGGGTGCCATGCTGCTCGCCTCGAAACTTGTGCTGGTGTAGGCCGGCTCGATCAGCAGCATCCGGACGCCGTGCTCGCGAAGCTCGTGGTCGACGGACTCGGAGTAGCCCTCGACCGCATGCTTGGTGGCGGCGTAGACGGCCATGAAGGGGGCCGGGATCAGACCGAGGACCGAGGAGACGTTGAGCACGCGGCCACTGCCCTGGGCGCGCATGTGGGGCAGTACTGCGTTGGTCATCCGCATCAGGCCGAAGACGTTGATGTCGAAGACCTCCTTGGCCTGGCTGATAGAGCTCTCCTCGCCGGCGCCGACCGCGCCCACGCCGGCGTTGTTGACCAGGAGGTCGATCCGACCGAACCGATCGATGACCTCCCCGACGAGGGCGCGGACCGACTCATCGCTTGACACGTCGAGATCGAGGAACGTCACCCCGGCGAGCGGCTCGGCCTTCGCTGCGTTGCGGCTCGTGCCGACCACCGCGAAGCCGGCGCCCACCAGGGCGAGCGCGGCCGCCCGCCCGATCCCGGAGGAAGCGCCCGTCACGAGGGCCACTCGGTGAGCTGTCTGCATGGTGGTTCCTTCGGTTGTGGGCATGGCTTCGTCGGGCGCTGCGCGGCGTCGCCCGCGCTGAGGCCGACACGGTCCGCGCCAGCTTTGCAAGCCCGGACCACGCCTGTCCGGCGAGCTCAGGACGGTTTTTTACTGAACAGTCCGAAACCTAGGCAGTTCTGTACTGAGTTGTCAAGAAGGGTCGGTCGGCTTTACCTTCTGTGCATGGCGAGACCACGAAGCTTCGACCGCGACCACGTCCTCCATGCCGCCGAGCGGCAGTTCCGCACCGCGGGCTACAACGGCACGAGCGTCGACGACATCAGTGCCGCCACCGGCCTGGGCCGCGGCAGCCTCTACGGCGCGTTCGACGGCAAGCACGGCGTGCTGCTGGAGGCTATGACCGGCTACTTCGGCCGGCTGGCGCAGGGTCCGCGCAAAATGCTCGACGGACCGGACGAGGGCGCCCTGGAACGATTGCACGCGTACTTGCTTCGCGCCGTCCACGGGGTGCCGCTCGCCGCCGACGTACCCCCCGCCCCCGACCGGGCGGGATCGGCCTGCTTCGCCGCCAAGATGGCCCTGGAGATCGGCGCCTCCGACCCCGAGGTGAAACGCCTGGCCGGCGAATGCTTCTCGGTGGTCCTGGCGGCGGTGACCGAGTGTGTGCGAGCGGCACAGCGCAACGGCGACATCGACCCCGACGCGGATCCCGACGACCTCGCGTACCTTCTGCTGACCATCATCCGCGGCAGCGATGTCGTCGGCGCGTACGGCCACAGCCCCGACCGCCTGACCTCGATAGCGGAGAGCGCGTTCGCCTTGCTGCCTCGCCCGCGCCACCGCTGAGAAGGCCAACGAGGAATTGCAGAAGCAGCAGAGGCCCGGTTCGCCTTCCCGGTCGAGGGCGTGACCATGACGGTGGTGAAGGACGAGGACATGTTCGAGTCTTCTGGTCCAGCTGAACCGTAACCCGCGTCAACTGGACGTACGGTGCGCGGAAGCTTGGTCCACGGTGGTCTCGGCACCGTCGCGTTCGGTAGTAGGCATGGAACCGCGGTGCCCATACAGGGCGTCCTTGGCTTGCCGGCTATTCGTGCTCATACTGTGGTCCGGCCACGGGAGATGGTGCAGCATGGACAACGATGACCGTCCGGAGCCGCGTTGGTCCACTACATCGCCTGCGGAGCTCGACCGACTGGCACATGGGGTACTGAGGGCTGCTCGTGACGCGGCCCGGGAACTACGCCGCAGCCCTGAGGACCCGCACAAGCAGACATGGGCTCTGGGTGTCCTGGCGGGACACGTCCGGGCGATGCTGGGCCCCGATGAGCCATGCCCTCCGCCGACCGGGGTTGCGGAACAGGAGGAGTTCGTCCGGACCGCTCTCACGCTTGCCGTGCACGTACGGGCGCGCAGCTGGGCACAGGCCGACCTCGGCGTGAAGAACCCGTCCGACGTACCGCACCCCGGGGAGCAGCAGGCGGCCGACGCCTTAGACGTTCTGGGACGGCTGATGCTCCCGCATGCCTCGCCCGAAGGCTGGACCGCCACTCTCGTCACCGACTGGGCCCGCGGCAGCGAAACACTGGAGGCAGCGGTCAAGCTGGGCAAGTACATCCTGCACCCCACCTTCCTCACTTTCGTCGACGATCTGACCCGCATGCTCGGCAAAGCCATGCACAAGAGCAACGTCGATCGCCTACACAAACTGGCCGACCAGCTGCGGGCTTGTGCCGGGGATCTGGCCGAGCCCCTCGCCATTCCAGTGGAGGACCCCCTCGCCGCTCTGCTGGAGGACCTTGATGCCACTCCAGTGGACGGCCAGCAGGCGACCGTCCCGGAACCACGCGAGAAGCGGCAATTGGACGTGCTGTCTGACGACGAAGAGGAACGGCCACGGCGATCCCCGTACGGTCGTATCTCCGCCGAGGAGCTCAAATCCCCTCAGAAGTTCGAACAAGGAACTGAGCTAGCCGGCCTTGACGACCATTCAAGCTTCGATATGGATCTCTAATCTCCGCTGTGAGAGATCACCCGTCACCCTCTCCGCGGAGTAGCACGGCCTTCAGGAAACGAACGTTTTCTGAAGATCGGACTGCGAGGCCGCACGGACCCTGCAGGGCCTTCAAGGAACCCTTCAAAAACCTGAGTGGTTCAAACGGCACTTCCTGTACCGCAACTACTCACACCCGGAGCAAGCGCCGACGGCGGAACGCTAGCCGAACACGCGGGACTTGACACAGAAAGGCGTCCGCGACGACGGGAAGGGAGATGCTGCCCGTCCGCCGTCGATGCTCGGGGCTTCACCTGAAACGGCGATACCACCACACATGTTGCACCTGCTAGCGTCCACCCAACCGACGCTGAGCTGCGCAAAACCGAATGAGCCTGCCTCGCACTACGGGTGCTGCCCCAGAGAACCGCCGTCCTCACGGTGGTACTGGTGAAAGCGGATGCTGTGGTCCTCGGTCGCACCGACCACATTGATCGGCACCGTGACCAGGCCAAAGCTGATGGCACCGCTCCAGATCGTCCGGGGCATGAAAGGTCCTCCGTGGTAGCCCCGAGCACCCCCAGCCTACGAACCCCGCACTACCGGCGCACCGCACCATGCGCCGCCCAGGGCACGGCGGGAGGCTTGAGGCATGGTCCAGGTGATCGTGTATCCACCCGACAACCAGGGCGGCCGGCGCGTGAGAGCAGGCGATACGATCCTCGGTCGCGCCTACCGGCTGCGCGACGTGGTCGCCTTCCTGCAGGACGCCGGCATGGAAGGTGTCGACGACCTCGACATCATCCGCTCCGACGACATCGAGTGGCGCGGCGGCGGTCCGGACGTATGGAGCTAGCCGGTCTCGGAAATGCTGTGCTCGCGGTGCTCATCGTTGGTTGCGGGCGGCGCCGGATGTATGAGTCCGCCGGAGGCTCGTGCCGCCTTTCCAGCCACAGAGTTGAACGCGTTCAACTAGTCTGACAAGGTACCTCTCCTCGGCATAGCCCTATCGATTGGCCGAAACGGGCGGACGGCGGGAGGTCCTGATGGCGAGCGGCAGCGGGCTGCGTGCGCGGGTGGCGGCCCTCGGTGGCGGGATGGCGATTCTGGCTGTTCTGACTGCGTGTGCCGGCCCCTATCAGTACTACAGGGGAACAGGGATCCACGACACCACGGCGGCCGAAGTCGCTGGGGGCTGGGAAAACGTCGAGGGGACGCACGTGGTGCTTCGCACAGACGGAACGGCTCTCGTCGAAAAACTCGACGGGCAGGACTTCGACTTCGAGGACGGCTGGCGCCTCTCCGGTACGGGAACCTGGCAACTGACCGACGACGACGGCGGACAGGTCGTCCGACTCGCGCTGACAGCCCGGACCCGAGTGGAGAGCCGGTCCCCGACGGTCCCTGACACGTCGGCTCCTGGACCACCATCGACATACGCGTGGTCCTTCTATGTGGACCGGGATCAGCACGACGAGTTGAAGCTGTTCTTCTTCTACGGCGATCCCGACATCGGAAACACATACCTCATGACACGCGAAATGGGTTCGTAGCCGTTCGGGATAGCTGCAACCGCACAGTCGCCTCGTAGCGGGACCGCGAGCGTGTCATCGCGTCCGGGAGTGAGAGCAGATTCCTCCCGGGCGCGGTCCCAGGCTCCCGGCCGGGACCCTCACTTTGCCCTGCCTACAAGGCCACTCCAGGCTGGCAGCGCCAGGTGAGAAGACATCTTGAAAGATCCCTCCGCGAATGTCATCGGCGCCCACCGTCAGAGCCCCCCTGGGTCGAGCTCAGGACAGCAGGGGGGAGACGGTTTGCGACGGCATGCGCATGGCACTGGGGCGTCCTGTAGCCGGGTCGAGCCGGTAGGCGACTCCGTACTCGCGGGCAAACCAGTTGGCCTCCGCCACCGAGCCAGTGAGAGCGCGCAGGTAGTACGCGTAGGCGACCGAGTCGGTCTGCCCCGGGGTGAGGGTGAGGCGCCAGCGGTTGTCTGGGCGGTCGAAGTGGGCGGTGCGCACGCGCTCGACGAGGCCGTCGGCCGGCGCCACGCGCAGAACCGGGGCGAGGTGGGTGTAGACGCGCAGGGCATCCATCTGCGCAGGCCGCAGCTCGATCACCCGCTCCTCGTCCGCGCGGGGTTTGCTGTTGAGGGCGGGGGCGGGAGCGGCGTGGAGGTAGGTCAGTACGTCGTGGCCTTGGTCGCTGAGGCGGGCCGCCCACAGCACGGGGCGTCCTTCGTGGGCGGACAGTTCCGCGCGCATTTCACGGCCGGCGAGTTCGACCAGGCCGTGGGCGGCCGCGCTCTGCAGAGATTGCTGCAGGCCGGGCGGCACGTCGGTGGACAGCACCCAGCCGTACACGGATTCCGTCTCCCGTTCGCGCAGGGCGTGTAGGGCGTCCAGCCGTGCCTGCCGCGCGTTCGTGATCACCCTTCGCCCTCGCCCGATGTCCGAGCAGACGGTAGAGCCTGGAGAGCAAGAGAGGCGAATGATTCCACGACCGTCCTGCGCTCGTGGTAGGAGCCGGGAGGATGCGGGTGGGGCCACCCCCGCCGACGAGGGTGGCCCCACTGTGTTGGCGCCCGTGCTGCCGGGCGTCAGTTCATGCCGCGGGTGGGGTCAGTGGTGGTGTCCACCGCGGTGGTGGCGGCCCCAGGAGAGGTCGTCGATGAAGCGGCCGTGGTCGTTGCGCAGGGTGGCGGTGTCGTGGTTGTTGTTCCACACGTAGTTGTGGCGGTCCTGGAACAGGTCGTGCCGGTTGTCGCGGCCTACGCCGCTGTGGATGCGGACGGTGGAACGGCCCTCCAGGCGGAAGTGGTGGAAGGTGTAGGTGTGGCCGGCTTCGTCGCGGAGAGTCCAGCCGCCCAGGTTCACCGCCCGGCGGGTGCTGTTCGTGACCTCCACCCACTCGGCGTTCAGAGAGCGATTGGAGCGGTCGTCCCGTCCCGGGGAGTCGTACTGCACCGCGCTGATCTTCACTGCCGCACGCTCACGCGAGCCGTGGTGGTGGTCGGCAGCCATGGCCGGCAGCGCGGCGGCACCGACCAGGGCGGCAGCCACGGCGGTAGCGGCGGTCAGACGGCGGGCGGAAGAAGAAACGGACACCAAGGTCCCCCTTCAGGGTGCGCACACCCAAGCCGGAGACAGGCGGCGCTGCCGCACCTCCGGCGGGTGCGTTGTGCTGGTGTGAGGCCGGTCGGCCGCACCCGCACACCATGCAGTCGCCACCCCCGGCGTGTGTGGGAGATTCGGGTCGTTATTACGAATTCAACAGAGTTTTCTCACTCTCACCTGTAATGGCCATCGAAAGCAGTGAATGCACTAGGTTGACGCCCAGCTTCGGGTGCAGGCGCTGCAGCGCCCGGGTCGAGGTGACGGTCCGCCAGGTCCCGCCACCCCACCGACCGAGAAGCGTTCACTCGAAAGTGAGTAACGGCGGACACTGCCAGGCGACCACCCGGCCTACCGCGCCGCCGGGAAGCCCGCCGGCGCGCGGCCCGGCCCGGGAGATCGCGCAGCACTGGGACGCCTTGGGCATGCGCTAGTAGGCACCCAAGGCGTGGTAGCGCCACGCCGGTCGGGCACATTGCCCAAGCTTCCTCGGTCTAGCCTGGTTGGTCACCTGCGTGAATGCGGGGTGCTGAGCGGCCCCTTCCCTTCGCCGGGGGGCCGCCCAGTATCAGCAGACCTGATCACCGGCCTCGTCTCCGGCCGGATCGTCGGCCTGGACCACGAACGCCACGATCCGCTTGCCCACCGGCTCCTGGTGCGTCTCGAAACGGTGGCAGACAGCCAACCCGCTTGGTTTTGTCCACGAGAGCGGCTGCCGTCTCGCGCCGTGACCGAGAAGGCCACCAGCCACGCGATGATCATTCCACTGTGAGTAACAGGCCTGTCCCGGCCGTCAGGGCTTCGGGATGAAGGCAGGATCGATACCCATCGCGGCAACACCCTCGCGCAACGGAGCGGTCGAACTGCTTGATCGCCGCTACCAAGACATCCCAGGTGACGGCAGAGGTCCAGAAGTTCGGCGTGAGGAGGGAGCCGACCGCCAGCCGTCGATGGAGTTCACGATGCGAATCCGTCCCTCCTCCGCCTGCATCGAGTCGAGCTCGAAGTTCTCAAGGCCGGCAGCCGGCCTTTGCATCCAGAGCGCCGAGTGGTACGCCAGCTCGGCCACGGGGAACGCCTCTTCGGACCACACCACCCGTCCCTGCTCCTGGATGGAGAGCTCTGCCTCGACGTCGAGGAGAGGCACTTCCAGGGGGGCCTCTTGGGGGGTGAGCCCGCGCCGCGGGCAGATCCGAAAGCCCGAAGTTTCGGCAGACGAACCGCACCGCATGGCCTCCATGTGATCTGAGGCCCTCGGCTCGTACAGGCCACCCTCTCCGCCGACGAAGATGGTCGCGAGCTGGGTTGAGGGTTCGTCCCACCGGTAGCGGAAGTATTCGAATACCTCCCCGCCTGGCCATTGGGCCTCGTCCACGAGGAAGATGCGGGGGCGTTCGGCCAGGGCGGTCTTCGGCAGGCGGTCGAACTCGCTGGGGTGGCGCGGTGGTTCACCGGCCAGGTCGAGCGCGGTGAACAGTTCGTAGCGCACCGCGCGGGCGGTGGACGGGCCCGGAAGGTGATCTTGCGGACGTCCTCGTGCTCGGAGTTCGCGCAGGCAGATGTTGACGGCGAGGGTCTTGCCGAAGCCGGAGCCGCCGTGTAGCGCCGGCCGTCGTCGCGTAACACTCGGGTAGGTTCGGCGGAGCGGTGGAGACGCGGTCGAGGCAGCGTCATCCCCATTCAACAGCGTTGAGCCAGGCGTCGCCGGGCGGTGGGACGAAGAAGTAGCCGCCTCCTACGGTGAGCGTGTACTTGGCCATCGCCTCACCTTGCAGCCTGCGCTGCACCGCTTCAAAGCCCGTGGCCGTGTCGCGCTGGAAGCAGCAGAAGATCAGGCCCCGGTCGTCGGAGCCCTGGTCGTAGTTGTAACTGCGACGGACCACGGGCGGCGGATTACGCGGGTCCGGTGCCGCTCTGCGGACGTGCGCGTCGAGCGGAGTGATGTGGCCGCGTGGGTCGGTGGCGAAAACAGGCCGCTCATCGCTGCTGCTCCCGTCCAGCCAGCGCCCGTCCTGGCGGCGCCCAATGATGCGCTGCTGCTCGTGCACAGGTTCACGGTCCCAGAAGTCGGTGGCTAGCCGAATGGTCCGTATCACCTGATAGCTGCCTCCGACTGCCCAGGAGGGCTCATCGTCCTCAGGCTGAACGGTGGCGCGGCCGGCGATCTCGCTGACGGTGGCAGGGTTGCCGTACCCCTCAGTGAAATGGAAGGGATTACGGGCGAGGCCCCTGCCGTGCTCGGTACGGTTCTCCGGCCGCTCTCCCTCCAGCCGCCACCGCACCCGCCACTGCGGCAAGCCGCTGATCGCCCGTACCGTCGCCTCCCGCACCGCGTCGGCCGATGTACCGGTGACCTGCAACAGAAGATCCCCGTGCGATGTGAGCGGATCGAGGACATCCCCTGCGAACACCGGCATTTGCCGGAGTCGGCGAGGCCTGTAAGCCCCGTCGGCAAACACATTCGCCCCGAGCCCCAGCCAGGCATCCATCCGGCCACCGTCCAACGCCTTGACTACCCCATACGCGGCGCGCAGCGCCCTCACTCGCGACTCCGTATGTGAAGCAAGATCGAGGCTCAGGACGTGGGCATATGGGAGAGGAGCCACACCACGCAGATGAGCCGGGGCTACGTTCTCGGGAAGTGACTCATCCTCTGCCGCCGCCCCTGCCAGAGCGGTGGCCACCCCGACCGCTCCAACGGCAGCGACTAAAGAAGCACCCAAAACTGCGCGCCTGCTTCTCTTTACCATAGCGCGCCCGCCCGCAAGAAACGCTCTATCATTGAAGTCAGCGCCACACCTGCCTCCGTATTTGACTTCCCGAAACGCGCCGGTCACCTCCGCCCGACGCCCGCCCTACACAGGCCGCTTGGAGCTGACGCACTACCAGGACTTCGTGGGCGACTCCCTGGGCCGCGAGGCATTCCCGTGAGTGAATCAAAGGATATCCGCTCACATCCTGAGAGCGGAACTCCCCGACCGCTTCGGCCAGCGCCACCCGACCGCTCACCTCAAAACGCTTGCCGATCAAGCACAATTTATTCGAGCAGCGATCGCATCCTCGCGGCGATCCGGGCCGCCGCCACCTTGACTTCTTCCTCGCTTAACGTACCGGCAGGCGCTTCCCCCTCACCCGCCCAGTAGTCGTCTGCGATGACGAACAGATCCGACGCCGCCTCATAGTGTTGCTCCGAAGTGTACTCAGCGGGGTAGTACTTATAGAGAGGCAGGCACAGTGCCGAAAACTCATGGACTGTCAACCTGCCCTCAGCCACCGCCTCCGCAAGGATGAGGAGGGCCTCGAATTTGCGCACTACTTCAACCTGCCCAGCATCATGAGCCTCCAGAACTGCTGATCGTTTCGATCATTCTTCCAGGCAGCCAAAAGCTTACCCGAGGCCATATCCATCGACACATGCTGCCCCGTTTCTATGTTTACGTAATGAATAGCGGGGATGCCGCGATAGTCTCCGGAAAGTCGTACGTTACCTGGATTTTTAACGAACCGCTCTAGGGCCGCCAGGAATTCTAGCCTCGTATCCTTGCCCCACTTCCCGAACACCCCGAAGTCCTCGGCGTGCTTGAAGTGGTGCTCAATTCGATTGTTGTCGACCCAAATAGAGCCGCAGCTAGGCCCACTGTTGTGAACGAGTACCGATTGCTCGCCTGTCAACACATAGTACGTATGCAAGTCCTCGACGGTGAGGTTGTAAACCGAAGCAGGTCGGATGCCGTGGCTGACGGCTGTGATCTGGACCCAGGTTCCGGAGCTGGTCTGCAGCCACTGGCCCGGTGCCAGATCGCCGGCGCTGATCCAGCGGTGCAGGGCGGGGACCCAGAATGGGTGGCCATCGGTTGCCGTGATTGTGGCCGTTTTTGTGCCGGTGAGGCCGTCTGTGTCGACGGTGAGCTTGACTAGGGATTTGTTGCCTTGGCCGTGGATGAGGGCGGTGACCTTGCGGGGGCCCGTGTCGCCGGTCTGCGGGTCGGTGGCGATCACGGTGTCGCCGAGTTCGACGTCCTTGATGGGTTTGTGGGTGCCGTCGGCCATCAGGACCGGGGTGTCGCCGGTGAAGCTGTTGCGTGCGCAGCTGGCCGCGCGGGCGGCGGTCCTGCCCTTGGCGAAGGCGGCTAGGCCCTCGCCGAGCATGCCGCTGGCGCAGCCGGTGAGGGCGGCCATGCCGACCTGTCCCCAGTTGACCTTGCGTCCTGACAGGCGCTGGGTGAGCCAGTCGAGGCCGCCGTCCATGAGGCCGCCGATGACGCAGCCGGCGATCATCGGGTTGTTGCCGGAGGGGTCGGTGTAGGTGGTCGGGGAGGAGAGGGCGTATTCGTAGAGGTTGGTGCCGCCGGCGTGGCCGATGGGGTCCTGGGAGATGAAGCGGCCGGTCTGGGGGTCGTAGTAGCGGTTGCGGTAGTAGAGCAGGCCGGTGCCGTCGTCTTCGCGGCCGGTGAAGGTGTAGGGGTTGGTGGTCGCTGCTCCGGATGCGGTGGGGGTGCCGTTGGGGTCGTAGGCGTAGGTGGTGGCAACCGTGCCGTCGGGGTTGGCCAGGCCGACCACCGTGCCCTGGGCGTCGGTCAGGTAGACCTGGGTGGTGCCGCCTTCGGTGCGGGTGAGGAACTCGTCCAGGCCGGAAGTAGCCACGGTGGCCTTGGTCGTGCCTGAGCTGTCCTGCTCGACCAGGGGGTTGGTGGCGTCGGTGAGGTAGCGGCTGGTGGTGCCGGCGGTGGTTTTCGTGGTGCGGCCGCCGAGCGGGTCGTAGCCGAAGGAGGAGGCGGTGCCGGCCTTGGTCAGGCCGGTCAGTTCGCCGCGGGCGTTCCAGGTGTAGTTGCGGACGCCGTCGTTCTGGAGCTGGCCGTTTGTGTCGTAGGTGAAGCTGCGGCCGGCGTAGGTGGTGATGCGGTTGTCCTTGCCGAACTGCGTTCCGCTTTCGGCGGCGGGCAGGGCGACCTTGGCCAGTGAGCCGGTCAGGCCCGTTTGCAGGGCGCGGGCCGGGTCGCGGGTGTAGGTCAGGTCGCCGATGGTCTGGGTGCCGCGTGTGTAGGCGATGGACGTGATGGCGCCGGTGGCGTCGTAGCCGGTGGTGCGGGTGATTCCGCCGGGCAGGGTGGCGGTCTTCTCGCGGCCCACGGCGTCGAGGCCGAAGGAGACTGTGCTGCTGCCGGAGGTGACGGAGGTCAGGATGTCGGAGGTGTCGTAGCCGTACGTGGTGCTCGTTGCGGCGGCGGTCATCTGGGTGCGGCGGTCGGCGGCGTCGTAGGCGTAGTCGACCGTGCCTGTGGGGCCGGTGGTCGAGGTGAGGCGGTCGTAGGCGTCGTAGGTGAAGGACTGGTTGCCGGCCTGGCTGTCGGTGATCTGCTGGAGCAGGTCGTGGGCGTCGTAGCGGTAGGTGGCGGTGGATTCCGCCTGGTTGAGGTCGTTGACGCCGTAGCGGGTGGTGGTGGGCCGGCCCAGCAGGTCGTGTTCGGCGACCGCTGCGGTGCCGGAGCGGCTGGTCGCCCGCGTGAGGTAGCCGGCCGTGTCGTACTCGAAGCGGGCTTGCGCGCCAAGTGGGTCGGTGGCGGTGGCGGGGCGGTCGGAGTCGTCGTAGGTCCAGGTGGTGGTGTTGCCGCGGGCGTCGGTCAGGGTGGTGAGGTTGCCGCCGGCGTCGTAGGCGAGGGCGGTGGTGTGGCCGAGCGGGTCGGTGATCGTGCGGGTCTGGTTGAGCTTGTCGTAGGTCACCGTGGTCGCCGCGCCGGAGGGGTCGGTGAGCACGCTGGGCCGGCCGGCTGTGTCCGTGAACTGGGTGCTGGTGCGGCCTTCGGCGTCTGTGATCGCGGTCAGATCTGAGCGGGTGTAGGTGTAGGTGGTGACCGCTCCCGCGGCGTCGGTGACCGTGGTGACCTGTCCGGCGCTGTTGTGGGCGACGGTCGTTGCCCGGCCTTCAGCGTCAGTGACCTTGTTCAGGTCGCCGTCGGGCGCGTACGTGTAGGTCGTGGTGTGGCCGAGGGGGTCGGTGACGGTGGCGGGCTGGTCGTAGGGCCCGTAGGTGATGCTGCCGCTGGAACGGGCATCCGCTGTGCCGACGAGTTCCACGGAACGGGTGATGCGGCCCTGGTTGTCGTAGGACAGCTCCGTGCGCCGCCCGTAGGGGTCGGTGACCGCGTCGATGCGGTGCCCTTGCCCGCGTTGGTAGACGGTCTTGCGGGCCAGGTCACTGCCATAGGCCTGGGTGTCGGAGACGCCGTAGCCGGCATCGAACTCCACCCGTCGCACCGCTCCCCCGGGTTCGGTCACCTCGGTTGCCGTGATCTGACCCGTGCCGGTGGTGGTGTAGGCGAAGGAGTACTGCTGTCCGTCGGTCAGGACCTGCTTCTTCACCCGGCCGTCGGTGTCGTAGGTGTTCGTCATGTAGACGATGCCGCGGGCGTCCTTGGCGGTGGCGATGCGGTTGGAGGCGCCATCGTAGGTGTAGGAACTCACCTTGCCCGCAGGGTCGGTGACGGTCTCGAGCCTGCCTGCGCCGTCGTACGTGTACGCCACCGTGCGCCCGGAGTTGTCGCGCGCCTGGGTCACCCGGTTCTGCGTGTCATAGGTGAAGGTGATCCAGCGTCCGCCGGCCGTGGCCAGACGGGTCAGAGGCCCGCGGTTGCCGTCGGCGCGGGTGAGGGTGAGGGTGTTGCCGTGGCGGTCGCGGATCTCCTTCAACGCCGAATACTGGGGGAACACCCACACGGTGCCGTCGGGAAAGGTCAGGTCCCAGCCGCTCTTGCCGTTCCAGGCGATCCTCGTGCCGCGGAACGCTCCCGAGGCCGTGGGTTCGAAGACCGCGTCGCTGAAACCGGTGCCTGCGGAGGTGCGGACGTAGTGCACCGTATGTCCACCCGGCATATACAGGTCGACTTCCTTGTACTGCTCCCGGGAGTGCAGGAAGACGTTGTAGGAAAGGTCGCGGCCGATTCCGAACGCGCGCTGCTCGGTGTCGCCCTGCCAGTACGTGCGGGTGGCCTCGATCGGGGTGAGGCCGTCGTCGACGGCCAGGTCGGTGCGAGAGTCGGTGAGCAGACCCGTGGACAGGTCCACCGGGTCGCCGGAGAGCCAGTCGAGGGCGTCGTCCAGCCAGGACGTCAGCCATGGCGGCAGGGAGCGGGTGTTGAACATCGCGCCGTGGAACGCCCACACCTTCGTCTTGGCGTCCGGGACCACCTGCTTGCCGTCGGCGCTGACCTCGCCGTGGCCGTAGACATACCACCCCTTGTCCTTGGGGTCGTAGTCCATGAAGTCCACGCGCGTGCCGGGAGGTTCGTGCGTGTAGTTCGGGTAGACGATCTGCGCGCCGGCAGGGAAGACGTAGGTGCCGCCCGGCTGCACGGTGAAGAAGACCGGTACGACGCCGTCCTTCGGCAGCGGGAAGGGCGGCCGGTCGATCGGTATCGCGGTGATCCCGAGCTCGGTGACCACGCGCCCGTTCTCGTCACGCACCACCGACCCCTTGGGCAGGCGGACCTCCAGGCCCGGGATCTGCGGGGTGGTCAGGACCACGTTCTGCTGTGCGGGGGCGTCGAAATGTACGGTGTGGCGGGTGTCCAGCGGTGTCATCCACACCGGGAAGCCGAGGTCCACGGCCGTACCGGCCTTGGGTTGGACACGGATGTCGAAGCGGCCGTAGGTGCGTTGCTTCGTGGCCGCGGTGGAGCCGTCGACGACCAGGGTGGTGGCGTCGGCGCTGATGCCGGTCAGGAGGAAGCGGCCCTGGGCGTCGGTGCGGGTGCTCCGCGCGCCGACGCGGACGGTGACCTTGGCAAGGGGCTTGCCGTCGAGTTTGAGGACGCGGCCGGTCAGGGCGGTGGTGCCGGGTGGGGCGCGCAGCGGCGCCGGAGTTTTCGGCTGTGCGCCGCGTCGGGTCACCCAGTCGCGGCCCGCAAGGTTGTGCCGGTCGGGCTGCCAGGCATCGGTGCCTGTCGGGACGGTGCCGCCGCCGGCCTTCGCCGCTGCGGCGCCGCCTTCCGGGGCCACCTTCCCGGCGCGGGCGGTGGCGTTCTTCTCAGCGCGGCTGGTGGCCGAGGCTCCGGCAGCGGGGGTGGTCGACAGGCCGATGCTGTAGGTGCCTGTCTTCAGTGACGCCGGGTCGAGGGTGAGGGTGTAGGTGCCGTCGGCGGGCAGGGCCGGCAGGGCGTAGGAGGTCGTGGTGGTGGACATCGACCTCGCGTCGATCAGCCATTTGCCGTCCGGTCCGTACACCGACAGGTACCAGGTGGACGGTGGTGTGCTGCCCGTTGTGAGAGTGAGCTTGCTGTTTTTGGTGCCGGTGAAGGTGTACCGGGCGTTCTGGCCGGCGGTGGTGATCGTGGCGGGTTTGGCTCCGCCGCCTGTCGTGAGGGTGCCGGCGTTGACGTCGGGGACGAGCGTGGCGGTGGTGCTGCCGGTCACCGGGTTGACGGGTTGCAGCGTCAGCCGGTGCGTCCCCGCCTTGAGCGGTGCGCGCAGGTCGGCGTCGGTCGTGGACGACGACAGGGAACCTAGGCTGTCCGACTGGGTCGCGCCGGGCTCCCACCAGCCGATCCGGGTGGTGCCGGTAATCGTCGTACCCGAGAACACCACGGCGGCACCGTCGCCGGCCTTCGCGTCGAGGGTGTACTCCAGCCCCTGACCGGGGCGAGTGATGCTGCCTGTGCGGGCGGTCGGCGACAAGGCCCCCGCACTCACGGGCGAGGACAGCCACAACGTCACGCTGCCGGTGCCCGCGTACTGCGGCTCCAACAGGAGCGTGTAGGTCGAACCTTTCGTCAAGCCGCTGAGCTGGAGAGCCTGGGCGGTGTTCTTCGACATCAGGCCGACGGACGTACCGTCCCCGCCAGCCGCTGTGATCAGACGGACGGACGTGTTCTGGTCGATGCTGTTCCCAGTGAGTCCCAGACCCAGGCTCGCCTCCGCGGCGGTGAACCTCGCACGCACCCGCTGCCCTGGACGCGAGACGGTGACCGGAGCTGAAGAGCCGTCCACGGTCATGTCCGTCAACCGGTCGGCCGACAGGGTCAGCTCAGCGCTGCCCTGTGCACCGCTGGCCGGGTCGATAGTCACGGTGTACGTGCCCGTCTCCGGCAGATCCGAAAGGCCCTGTGTGTCGGACTGCAGGGAGGACACCGTCGTCGAGACGACCTTGCCTCCGGACGGCGCGTTGACGGTGAGGGAGAAGTAGCTCGCGAAGGTGTTCTTCGTGATGCCGAGTGACAGATCGTCCCCAGCTGAAGCGTTGAACGTCACGGTGGCGTCCTGACCCAAACGGGTCACGCTGACGGGAATGGCAGCGCCAGTGCTGCTCGCTCGTCCTGCGTCCACGGGTGTGGACAGGGTGACAGCCAGGTTTCCGGTGCCGATACGGGCAGGCTGAGCCTTCACCCGGTACGTGCCCGTCTGCGGAAGCGGCTTGCTGTCCCATTCGGTGGTGCTGCCTGCGGACACGGTGAAGCTGTCCACCTTGGTGCCGTCCGGGGCGTACACCTGCACAGACGTGTAGGACGCGAAAGCGGTCGCTGTGACACCGAGCGAGACGGTCTGGCCGGTCGCTGCGGTGAAGGACGCGGTGCCGTCCTGTCCAGGGCGGGTGATGACCATCTGCGCGGCCGGGCCGACCGGGTCGAGCACTCCGGCCTGCGCGTAGTGCGAGATGGTCACGGTCGCGGTTCCTGTTGCACCGTTCGCCGGATCCACATACAGGGTGTATGTGCCGCTGGTGGGCAGCGCATCGATGTCCATGGAGGAGTCGGACGCGTTGGACAGCGATATGGAATCCACCTGCTGCCCGTCTGGCCCGTACAGGCGCACAGACGTGGTGTCCGTCATCCGGGCGCCGTCCACGCCCAGGCTGAACGACTCGCCCTTCGACGCGGCGAAGGTCCACGCTCCGTCCTGCCCGGGCCGGTTCATAGCGGTGGCAGCCGGGTCGTCCGTGAGGTGCAGTTCGCCGCCCGCCGGGTGGGAAAGGGTGACAGTCGCGGCCCCGGTGACATCTCCGGTGGGGTCGATGACGAGGGTGTAGGTGCCCGAGACCGGTAGGTCCCTCACCTCAAAGTCGCTCGAGCCCGGGTAGATGTGGCCGGTGTCACCCACGATCTCCCCTCGCGGGTCGACAAGTTGAACCGTGGGAGATGAGGTGTAGGTGGACTGGGTGAAGCCGACGCCGATGTCCTCGCCCTGCTCGGCGTCGAACAGCACCCGTGCCCGCTTGCCGGGCTGGGTGATCGCGACGGAAGGAGGATTCTCGTCGGTCGCCGAGGTGCGAACCGTGGTCTCGAAGTCCGCCTGTCCCTCCGTGAGGGGGATCGTGAAATCGCCGGGTGAGGTCGTACTGCCGTCGGGACTCTCAACGGTGATGCGGCCTGTAGTGGTGGACTCGGGCACCTTCACCGTGAGCGAGGTGGGCGTGGCGGCGACCGTCTCGGCGAGTGTCCCGCCGTTGAAGCGGACCACGTTGTCCGAAGCCTCGGCCGCGAACCCGGTGCCGGTGATGACCACTTGGGTTCCCGGCGGGCCGGCCGCGGGCTCCACCGCTTGGACGACCGGACCGACGGGCGCCAGGGTGAAGGATTCCGCGGATGTGGCCGTGCTGCCGCCGACCGCCACGGACACCGGGCCGTCGCCCGCACCGGCCGGGACCGTCACCACCAGCCTCGTTGTCGATGCCCGCGTCACCTTCGCCGTCGCACCACCGAACGACACCGCGTCGTTGGCGGGCGTCGCCGAGAATCCGGTGCCGGACACGGTGACCTCGGCACCGGGTCTCGCCCGCAGCGGTACCACCGACAACACAGAGAGCGTATTGGAGGCGAAACGGTCGATGCCGAGCCGGTTGCCGGCCTCGTCGTAGCGGTAACGGGCAGTCTGCCCCGCGGGATCTGTGACTCCCACCAAGCGGCCCGCCGCGTCGTAGGCGTAGACCGCGTTGCTGGTGGTGGGCTCGGCGGCAGCCGTGGCCGAAGGAGACGCGGGCTTCTGCGGTGGCACGGTGCTCACCGGCGCCGCGCTCTTCGACCGCGCATCCCGGGACGGGCTCGGCGATGGTGCTTCGGCCTGGGCCGCCACGGTCCCTGCGGTGAGCGCGACAATCAACGCGCCCACCGTCGCCACTGTGCGCCGCCGCCGGCCACGTCTGAACGCAGGCAGAAATCCAGTGCGCGAACCCATGTTCCCCCCCAAGGCACATGACTGAGCGCAAGGACCACCGACCACACAGTCATCGCGCAAATCGATCACACGATAAGTGTTCGATTCCTGTTCATGGCCTGAGCTCGGCGAGGATGACCGAGACTCGCGCGTCCCACCACGAGCGACCGAACCCCTCGACCACGTGTGCATCACAGTGCCTGAGCTGCGACACAAGCCGATCAACCACATCCACCGGGCCAGCACCGCAGAGCAACGCGCAATGACTCATTCTGTCGCACCGCCCGCCTGGCGACTGATGGAGTACGACGGCGCCGTCGCAGCGACCAGTCGCGCACTGCGCCGGGGCGGGAGGCGGTGTCTCCCAGCCCGGCCCCCCTGGCCTTAGAGGCCCTAACAGAAGCTGTTGATCATGTGACTTTCGGCTTGAGTGGTCGTTGGTCCGCTCGTGGGAAAACGTGAGTCGCGGTCCTGGATCGTTTCGGACGAACTGTGGTCCCTCATCGAACCGTTGCTGCCTCAGCCGGGTCCGAAGCTGGTCGAAGGCAGACCTCGAATCCCGGATCGGGAGGCGTTGTGCGGGATCCTGTTCGTGCTGCATACCGGCATCCAGTGGGAGTACCTGCCGCAGTAGCTGGGTTTCGGCTCGGGCATGACCTGCTGGCGACGCTTGGCTGCCTGGAACGAGGCCGGCGTGTGGGACGAACTGCATCTCGTGCTGCTGAGGAAGCTGCGGGCCGCAAAGAAGCTGGACTGGTCGCGGGCGGTGATCGACTCCTCCCACGTCCGGGCCGCTCGACGGGGCCCAAAAGCGGACCCAGCCCGGTCGACCGCGCTCGGCCGGGCAGCAAGCACCACGTCGTCACCGACGCCCAGGGCATCCCGCTCGCAGTGTCGCTGACCGGCGGAAACCGCAACGACGTCACCCAACTCCTGCCCCTGCTCGACAAGATCCCAGCAGTCGCCGGCATCGTCGGCCGTCCCAGACGCCGGCCCGACGCCCTGCTTGCCGACCGCGGCTACGACCACGACAAGTACCGCAGACTGCTATGGCAGCGCGGCATCCGCCCGGTCATCGCCGAAAGAGGCGAAGAGCACGGCTCTGGACTGGGCGTCTTCCGCTGGGTGGTCGAACGCACCATCTCCTGGCTGCATGGTTTTCGCCGCCTCCGGATTCGATGGGAGCGACGTGACGACATCCACGAAGCCTTCCTCGGCCTCGCCACCTGCCTGATCACCCACCGCCACGTCCGACGTCTTTGTTAGGAGCTCTCAGAGGGAGAGATCTACAACCCACACGCGGGCACTACCTGTACTAACCCCCTGGCGTTGCAGCGCGTGTTGCAAGTGGCCGCCGTCGACTGTGAGCGTCGGGCGGGCCGGCGGCGCGGTGATGGGTGCAAGGGTGCAAGACCGGTGTGCTGCACCGGGGCCTGGGCGGGCTAGACCTCGATGTAGGCGACGACCACGACGGTGCGCAGCGCGGTGACGAAGTACAGGACCCGCACCTGCTCGATGTCATCGGTGTGCTGGCGCAGCTGGGGGCCGGCGGTATCGCCGGGGATCGGCTCGCCGGCGTCGGGGTCGACGGAGATGACGACGAGGGCGCGGTCCAGGGCGTGGATGTCCGCCTCGCTGGTGACGTTCTCCAGCTGCTTGGCAGCGGTACCGGAGAAGGCGATCCGGGCGCGGCGCGGGGCCATCAGGCGACGGCCGGGCGCTGCGAGGCGAGCCGTGCGAGGTGAGCCTCGCGCAGCTCCTCCCACGGCGCGCAGTCCTCCACCGACGGCAGGCCGTTGGTGGCGATGTCCTCCAGGACGGCGGCGAGCTGGTCGGCGTTCTCGCGGGTCTTGGCCGCGTACGCGCGGACCGCGTCGGCGGCCGCAGGCTCCAGCTGCTGACGGGCGTGGTCGGCCGGGGCCGGCTGTTCGCTCATCGAGGGCTCCAGAGGGCAGAGGGCAGAACTGGTGTCTGCTCCAACGGTATCGGCCGCTCCGGGCCCTGGGGACCACTCCGGACGAATCGGCTCGTACGAGGGTGCGGACCCCGAAGCCAGGTGGGCCCAGCTTCCAGCCCGTCCCGTGGCCACCAGGGAAAGCACTGTTCTCGGGACCCTGGGACCCAGGTTCTGACACGCATAAGGCCCGTAACTGGATGTTCCAGGCCTTCTGGGCATTTTGCGGCGTGACCTTGAGGCTGGTAATGCGATCTGTGAACAGTGGCTTGTTGGGCGAGGCAGGCACTCCTGCCTCGCCCAAACCCCGCCGTTAGCTGAGGTCGACGCCGCGGTCTCGAAGGATCCGCAATGTCTGTTCCAGGCCTTCAGATGGGGTACTGGCGTCGACGCGGACCGGGGTGTCCGCTAGACCTTGGCCAGTAACGACGAATGTCCACCGCTGATCGGCTTCGGGTCTTTCGCCGTCGATCTTGACTATGGCCACAAGGCCCCGGCGCCCGAGAGCGACCAGGAATTCGAGGATACCTCCATTAGAATCCACGTAGGGCCTTCGCAATCTCTTCCACGCTGGTGCTGCCCGGCGTCGACCTGCTCCTCCTCGCCAGGCAGGAAGGCGGCTTCGCCCAACTGCTGATCGTCAAGAACGACGCGCGCTGCCGAGACCAGGCCGTCGACCAGACCCTGGTCGATGAGGTGGCCGAGGGCCCGCATCACTGCGACGACCGACTCCGTGATCTGGGATCCACTCGACCGTTTTCCCGTCCAGAGAGACGAGCGTGCCCGTGCACAGCATGTCGGCTGTGCGAAGGTCCGCCCCTGTCACTCCTTTGAGCAACCCCATCGCGTGACCCGCGAGTACACGGCATTCGGTCCGTTCCAGTTCGACCGTCGCCAATACGACGACGCCCTGCGCACGCTGAACGCCGCAATCGGCCCCGACGAGACGTAATCCGCACCCGCTACCGATAGTTCAAAGAAGCTTGTGTCAGATGTTCACTCCTCAGGCCAGACCCTGCGCAACGCCCCCGCCTCGAGGAGGTCCGGGACAACCTCATCGCTCGCATCGCCGAGGCCGAACGTGAAGGCTGGCTCGGCAAGGTCGAAGGGCTCCGCGTCAGCCTCGCCGGCGCCGAGGACAAGCTCGCCCAGCTCAACGCCCGGCACGACCGCAGCTCGCCGACGGTCTTCCTCGGAACACCGTCTCCCGATCATATCCGTGCTCGTGATGTTGACGCTTCCGATCCTGCCGACTGCCAGCAATGATGGCGCGGTGACCAACATCAGCGACGACCACGTGAAGCTCCACTTCCGGCTGGAGGTGGACGAGGACGGCTGGCCGCCCGCAAGCGTCGAAAGCCTGTGGGCGGTGGACCTGGGCGATGGAACCGTCCGCCTCGACAACACCCCGTGGTTCGTCCGAGGAGTCGCCAGCGACGACATCATCCGAGTGCAGGTCGACGAGGACGGCCTGTGGTGGGCCGGAGAGACGGTTCGGGCCTCGAACAACTGCACCATTCGGCTAATCGTGCTGAAGGACGGTGGGTCAGAGGCTGCGCGGCAGACCGTGCTGGAGACCTTCCATCGATTCGGCACCACGGGCGAGGGAATCGAGCAGTTCAGGATGGTCGCGCTGGATGTCCCGCCGTCCGCGGACTTTCGCCGGATCCGCAAGCTGCTGGAACACGGCGAGGCCAAGGGATGGTGGCACTGGGAAGAAGGGTGCGTCACCGCCGGGTGGCATGCCACGGACTCAGACTGAGGTCACCTCCGCAAGTTCAGAGAAGCTTGCGTCCGATGCCCCGCCCTGATCGTCCACGCGACAGAACGTCCCAGGCTTGTCGAAATCCGCGACAACCTCCTCGCACGCATCTTGGAAGCCGAGAGGGAAGGCTGGCTCGGCGAGATCGAGGGGCTGCAGAGCAGCCTGACCCACGCCGAGGAGAAGCTAGCCCAACTCGACGCCCAGATCTCCCGGAAGCAGGAGTCCGTCGACCTGGGAATCCCTACCTTCCGGGAGATCGCTGCTCGCACCACTGCGGCGGCCACCCCGCCGGAGCCTGCGTGACTGATGAGGATCTGTGTGACATGGGCCAATGCTGCTCTTCGCTCCCTGCTTGATTGCCGGAGGCAACGGTGGCCGGGGTCGCCCGTGCTGTGTCGGGTGCTGGTGCCGGTGTCGGCGTACGGGCTTATCTCCTCAGCCCGATACAAGCGAACGTCCTCGGCTGCCTGGCCACCGCATGGCCGGGGCCAACCGGATAGCCAGCCGGCCTCAGGCAGGGCGGTCGGACAAGGGTGGGGCGTGGCCCCGTCGTGCGGCGACGTCGGCTTGTTGGCGCACACGTTGAACTGCGGGCGCGTAGGAACCGGGTTGCGAGACGGTCGAAAGCTGCGGTCGAATCGGGCCGCCTGTGCATCTGCCGCCCGGGCAGGGAGGGATCGGTTCATGGATGAGGCGACAGCGCTGGACGACGTGCTGCATCAGGCACATGTGGTTCAGGTCAGCTCGGTGAACGGGGTCGGGGCCGGCGGGGAGATCCGGGTGGATCTCTCCGATCCGGCGGAGTCGGCCCAGCTCAGGACGGCTATGGCCGTGGAGTCGCTGCCCGGGTTCCACTGCATGTGCCTCGGGGACGTCCGCTTCGAGGTGTTCGACCGGCGCGGTGAGCGGCTTGCAGTCGTCGTCCTGCACCACGGGGCGACACTGAGGTGGGAGGCATGGGAGAGCGACGCTGTCCTCGCCGACGGCCGCTTGCTCCTGGCCTGGCTGGACGGGCACGGCATGCCCGGCCCCATGCAGCAGTTCGAGGCCGCCCGGCTACGGGCACAGAGAGGGACCGAAGAGGAGCGCAACTGGTTGGCTGCGATGCCCGCCGGGCTGGAAGGACTCGCCGGCCGGATCCTCGGCCTCACCCGCACTGGCGGTAGTCCCTCCCCCGAATTGCTCGCGGAACTCACAGACCGACTCCATCTGATGTTCCCCGACCCGGTGGAGCGGGTGCTGGCCCTGCTCGACTGGTACGGATCCGGTAGCGGCCGATGCTCCGGATACCCCGTCCACGAGGGCGTGCCCGGCGAGCTGCTCGGCAGGGTGCCGATCGCCGACCTACTCGCCGCCCTGGCCGACCCGCGGGCCGAGGAGCGGCACGACGCCGGAGCCGTGCGCCATCTGGTGGGCTGGAAGACCCGCCCACGCGCCGAACGGTGGTTGGGACCCCCGCGGGCCTGAGAAGTCGGGCGACCCTGGCTGCCGACATGCGCACGGCCACCTTCAGGGTGGGGGCGTGTCGCTGTACCTCACTGGCCACGTTCGGGTATACGCCGACAGCCGGCCCTCGCCCGGAATCAGCGTCGTGAAATCATCCAGCGATGACTGAACCGAGCAGCGACGACGGCCGGACCTTCCGGCGCGAGACCGAGCGGGTCGTCAACGAGATCGCCCAGGGGCTCCGCACGTTGGACGCTGGTGTGAGGTGGTTCTCCGACCTCGCCCCGACAGGCCAGCAGATGGTTCTGCAGGAAGTCGCTGGCTATGCGATGCAGGCGCGCATTACAGCTGCGGACGGCCGTGCGGGGGTGGCGCGGTCTGGTGTGAAGTCCACGGCTAACCCCTCGGTCATGATCTGCATGGACCCGCCCCGCTACGGGTTCGCGGGCCTGCCCTCCGCCGAACACGTCAAGGCGTTCCGCGTCCTCGTTTCCGTGTTCGCCGTTGCGGACACTCGCCGCCGCGAGAGGTACTGCAAAGGCGCCTGCGGACATGCATGGCACAACCTGCCGACGGCGACCGAGCGGCCGTAGCATCGGCCGTTCCAGCTCGGGCTGGGCTGGTTACCGCCCAAGTACGGGACACCCCTGGTAGTTCGGAGAAGGCAGCTGCCGATGGTCTTGAGCGGCAGCACGAACACGTACCGCCGCAGGCAGCGCGGGCAGGTCTGCCGGGCGGCCATGGCGCGGTCCAGCGCCCACTCCTGAGCGAGCGTGGGCACCCGCTTGAGCCGGGCCAGGCGCAGGTCGTACAGCCAGGCGCGGCCGGGGTGATTGCAGGTCCACTGCGGCCGGTTGCGGCACCGCTTGCACCGCAGGATCGCGACGGGATCGTGCCCGCCGGGGCTGACCTCACGCTCGCGTAACTGGCGGCGGGTAAGCAGGTGGCCGGGACAGGCGCCGCGGTCGAACTCGGCAAGGCCCTGGCCTCCCCGTGGAATCCGCTCCTGCGCGCAGCGCCGGGCGCGGGGGCCCTGTCGCATCACCGCCTCGCAGCCGATGTTGGTGCGGCCGGAACGGCGCCGGCGCGAGTGAGGGACGGTCGGGACATGAGCACGGATCTCCTCCCAGCAGGACAGAACAACGCCGCGCCCCGCCGACGTCGCGCGTGCGGTCGAGCAGGGCGCGGTGGGGGTGGGGCAGGTCAGGCGGTGAGACCGAGGGTGTGCGTGCCGCTCGGTCCCGGGCTGACGGGTGCGGTGTGTCCCGGGCGCGGGGTATCCGGCTGGTGTACGGCGGAGCCGGTGGTGTGGGTGCCGATCCAGTAGCCGAGCAGCAAGCCGGCCATGCCGAGCACCTTGTGTCGGTTGGCCCGCCACCACGTCGGGGCGGGCGGCTCGGTCAGAACGCCTATGACAGCCGGGGACTTCGACAAGACGACGATCTCCTTCTCAAGCGGGGGTGTGCGGGGATGGCCGGCTGGCCTGTCCCGCCCTCGCTCCCCCGCGGGTGCAGGGGAAATGAGGGCCGGGCGGAGCAGCCGGACGTCACTGCTGCGGACATGGCGATGGCCCGCACCCAGGTGCTTGAAGAAGCGGCCTCGGGGTGCGGGCCATCGGTCGGGGTGGAGCAGCTACAGGTCAGACGGAAGCTGCTGGTTCGTCTCGGCGTCGTACGCAACACCGGTAGGGGACAGGCGGACAGTGCGGTGATACGCCCGCATTCCCTCCTTCCAGGTCTTCCCACCGATCGACACCCGGACCGTAACGTCGGCGAGCGGATCATCGACCGGCAACTCGATCTCTGGCGATTGAGGGAACCAACCGTCTTCTCGCTTACTGCTGGCGGTCTTCCCTGCCACATCAAGCCTCAAAAACCGTGAGTCAGTCTCGAACGGCGCTCGAAGCTCAACGATGATCCGATCGCGGTCAATCCAACGGGCGACAACGTCTGCTTTGACCCCGTCAATTGTGAGCTCCGCGCCGCTCCTTCCCTTGTAAGCGGCGGCCTTCGCCTGGTGCTCTTGGTCGACTCAGCCGGATTGCCGCTGCCCGTGGACACCCTGCATCTGCTGTGGGTCGCCAGCGGGGCGGCGCTGCTGGGCTGGAGCTTCCTCTTCGGCGGCTTCGGCGCACGGCTGACCTGGGTCATGTGGGGTGCCGCCACCATCGTCATGGTGTGGTCCGGCACGCCCGGGCCAGCCCGCCAGGTAACAGCCGGCCTCGCCACCATCGCATGGGGAATGGCGTCCATCCTGGCGCTGAAGGGCCTCAACCTGCGATCAATCACGACGCAACGCGTGGTCGTCTCGAAAGACTCCTAACGCGGAATCCGTGCTTCCTGCTGCCGGCGCCGGCACGCCGAGGCGGGAGCACGCCGCGAACGCCGAGCTGCGGAGCCTCGACGGGCCGACGGTGGGACACCAAGGGGAGCCGCCTGGAAGACGTGAATTGGGGACCAGCAGGTCAGGCCACCGTCTGCCGCGGGAAGCGCTGTCTCCCGAACTGATGAACTGCTGCTCATACTCGGGTTCTGGCTCACTTTCCGTGGAGTGATTACGAAGAGTCAGATCTTCGGAGCCAGGCGGTGGCGGTTTGGATGAGCACGAAGCCGAGGCGAGGTGAGTTCCAGGGCCCGGTTGTCGCGTCCGGCGCTCATGTGGTTGAGCCAGCGTTCGTACCAGTCGAGGAAGTCGGTGGCGGAGGAGACGTTGGGACCCCAGTACCCGTCGCTGTTACCGATGAGGACGCGGCCGGTGAGGGGACCGGTCACCGCGATGAGGCATACGTCGGTGCAGCCCATCTCGATGATGTGGAGGAAGAGATCGCGTCCGTGGGCCTTGGGTTCTCTGCCGCCGAAGCCGCGGGGCGTCCCTGGTTCTCCGCGCGGATTCATGACCATCAGGGAACATCGTTCCAGCGGCATGAGGCCGTAGAACGGCGCCGCGCCTGAGCCGCCGATCTGCGTGAGGAACTGCCGATAGGCGTCGGGCACGACGATGTCGTGCTCGGCTTCGAACGCAGCGACGCGCGCTTCCGCCAGCTTCGGACCGAGGCGAAACTCGTGTTCCTCTTCCCCGAAGGAGTGACTGCGCAGGGGTTGGAAAGGGATCGCGGCCAGCTTGCGACGCAGGCGGGGTATGCGGGGATCCATCGTGCTCTTCTCTCGTCCCCGTCACCCTACGAGTGGCTGTGGTCAGATGGCCAGGAGAACCCTCTTCCGCAGGAGAGCGAAGCCGGCCCGGCCGAACATCTGGCGCTTGAGCATCTTGATCCGGTTGACGTGTCCCTCGACCACGCCGGAGTTCCAGGGCAGGGTGAGCCCGGCGATGACGGCATCGCGGTCACGTTCTATGCCGGCGGCGAGGGTGTGGAGGCTGGGGAGGTCGTCGCGCCGAACGGCATCAAGCCACTGCGCCAGCCGTTCGCCCTGGCGCTCGGTGAGCATCTGGGCGAAGGACCGGACATGAGTGGTGAGGGCGTCGAGTTCGGGGCAGTGGACCAGGACGGCCCTGAGTCGAAGGCGGTCGATCTCTGGGAGGGTCTCGGGGCGCCGGAGAATCCAGCCGGCGACGACGCGGGGTGACGGTGGCCGAGCTGTGATCGGGTTGGGAGAGGTCCGCTTCTCCCGGAAGTAGGCGCGAACGCGCTGGTAGCTGCCCTGATAGCCGAGTGGCACGATCTCCTCCCACACCGTCCAGGCGTTGGTGCAGCCCTGGTTCCAGCGGTCATCCAGGTAGGGCTTGAACGCGTCCAGCTTGGATGGCCGCCCCTGCCACTGCCCGCGGAAGAGGTCCTCCGGGGTGGCTGCGTCTGCGAAGAGCTTGACGGTGCGGGAGGTCATGCGGAGCTGGCGGCCGATCGCCCTCCGGCTGAGCCCGGCCGCCAGCAGTTCGCGGACGGCCGCGTGCTTGTCGCGGGTGCGGTCAGCGAAGCGGTGTCCCCTTGGCCAAGGCGAGTCGGAGGAGTAGCCGAGCTTCTTCTGCTCGGGGGCCGACTGGGCTGAATCTGGCGCCAGGACCTGCAGGCATCCGCGGTGGTCTGCGACGCATCGCTCGGCGGCCGCGCTCAGGTTGTGCCAAAGATGCCACCGGTCCGCGACCTGCACCGCTTGTGGTGCCCCGGCCGTGGCGCCTTCGGCGAAGAACGGTGCCCGATCGCGGCAGACCACCTCCACCCCGGGCCGTTTCACGAGCCAAGCGGCCAGGCTGGACGCCTCCCGGTCGGGCAGCAAATCGACTGGACGCCGGCTTTCGACGTCGACCAGGACAGTCCCGTAGTGACGCCCTTTGCGGGTCGCGTACTCATCGACACCGACGACCCGCGGGGCAGGAACCTCGGGGTCGGGCAACGCTTCGACCAGCCGCAGCACCGTGCTGCGGCTCACCGAAACGCCGATCACGCTCGCCAAGCGGGCACCGGCCCGGCCGGCGAGCGCGAGCCCGACCGCGGCCAGCGTCGACCGCAGCCGCTCGGTCCGCCGGCCGTACCGACGTGTCAGCCCTGGCAGCTGTTCGGCGAAGGTCCGCTGCCCGCACGATGTGACCGGACAGAGGAATCTGCGGACGTGCAAACAGAGACCGACCCGTCTGCCACCGCTGGGCACATCCGCGGGAAAGCGCAGGTAGGAACTGTGAACCCGCCGTGACCAGCTTCCGCATTCGGGACAGACGGCCTCAGCCACCGTGCTTCGAGCCTCTATGCGTACCGTCTCGTCGTTCACGTCGACCGACAGCACCGCCACGTCTGCGATCGACGGGAACAGTAACGACTCCAGCCGAAGCACCACTTCTTCCACGGGCCGAACTGTCAGCCACACCCCATCCGGTACGGGCCATTTTTAGGCAACTTCCCCAGGGCCCCACTCACCCGGCAACCGTCACTCAGCGTGCAAGCTCCACGGAAAGTGAGCCAGAACCCATACTCGTGAACAGAGTCAATGTCCGTCATCGTCGCGCTCGTCCTGGCCGTCGCGCTGCTCCTGGTCGTCGTCGGCGTCGGCCTGGCCACCGGCCTCGGCTACGCCGTCCACCGCCGGCCCACCCTCGCCCAGCCCATCGGCATCGCACTCACCGCCTTCGGCATCTTCGCCGGCATCGCCATCGCCATCCTCCAGACCCTGAAATGACCAGCCCCCGGCAGCACGCAGGCCCCGCAGAACGGGCCCCGCGGCCGCCACGGCAGAGGCGGGCGAGCAGGCCCAGTCAGCGCGTTGAGATCCGTGCCGATCCACACGGGATCGGCAGGTGGGACGCCCTCCGCGAGGGGGCGAGGCCGCGCCGTCGGCCATGGCGGGATGGGGCCGATGTGGCGATCGATCTGCCGGCGGGCGCGCTCGCGCATCGGGTAGGTGCGGTGAGCTGTGATCCTCAGGTTGGCAGAGCACTAGGCATCGCCCGGCCAACTCGTCAAGGGGTCCTCGGCAGGCCGAAGCCCGGTCCGGCCTCCACTTGCGCGCGATATCACCAGTGCCCGCCGAGCGAGCCCCTGCAGGCACCAACCGATACTGCGAGGAGAAGACGCCGGGCGGCCCACCCCACCGGCCCAGGCCGCCGTGTCTGTCCATACAGCGCGTCGTTCTCCGTACCTCCGGCCGATCCGACGGCCCGAACGAGAGGTATCGACATGCTTCTTCCCACCCAGGGCATCGGCCTTGAGTCACTCCTCGAGCCCGTAAGAGTGCTGCTGGGGCTCCTGGGCATCGTCATCGGCTAAAACCAGGCCCATATGAGCAATGCGGTCTGGGTGGCAACGCCCGACGGTCCGCCGGAAGGTTCCGCGAAGCCTGCGGTCACCGGCAACACCGCCACCCAGCCGCCGCGCACCAGTGCTCCTGGTTGTCCGTCCCGGGGTGTGGTGAGGGTCAGGGCTGCCAGTGGTCGGGGCCTGCGCCGAGCCACTCGACGAGCGGGGACGCCGCGATCTCATCCTCGTCCGCCAGGCCTTCACACAAGCCTGCCCGGTAGAGGAACACGACCAGGTCCCCGAGGTCGTAGGCCCGGCCGGCGGGCACACCGTGAATGCGCACCAGCCGGCCGCCCTCGCTGTCGGGCGGGCCGACGGTCACGGGCCGCGGGACGCTCATGGCGGCCATGGTGGGAGTGATGCCGGCGGATGTCCTCACTCGCCATGGGTGACGTGTGCGGCATCGGGTCGTTGAACGGGCAACTCCATACAGCGGGCCCCGGGGCATGGCCGATTCCCCGGGGCCTGCGCCCTCTTACGCGCCGCACCGCATACCTGCGAGTGATCATCCGTGCCTCGACCGATGCGCCGGGGGTTGATCAGGTATGACACGACTGACGACAGCCACGCTCGCAGCCGGAGTGCTCGCTGCCCTGATCGCCCCGGCCGCCGCCGAGGCAGCTCCCACGACAGCGCCCGCCGCGTCGGCAAGGCCGGGCGCGACGACCTGGCGCGCCGTGGAGCGTGTGGCGGTGCGCCGGCCAGGCCCATACGACGGTCCGGTCGCCACGATGCGCACGCCGGTCCACCACTACCTGCGCTTGGGCGAGCTGGTGCGCTCCTGCATCGTCGCCGTCGGGCGCACCGGCGGAGGTCCTGCCTACCGGGCGTGCGGCGCCGCGGGTCACCTGTGGCGGATCGTGCCGGGCGGGCAATCCCGCAGACCTGCCTGCGCCGCGCGTGACTTAGCTGAGCGCCCAGCGCTCGACACCTTCGGCATGCGCTGGTGATTTCTGACGGGAGCCGCGTCACATGAAGAGACGCAGACCGGATGAACTGCGTGGGGAGGCGGACGCGTCAGCCTCTGCTCGCGGGTCAGCGTGTTGAGATCCGGTAGACACCGGCCCCCTGCTGCGCAGCAGGTGCAGCAGGCAGCCACAGGGGTCGCGGCCGCTGTGTCGACCAGCTCGGGACCGGGCCGAAGTGGCGGTCGATCTGCCGGCGGGCGCGCTCGCGCAGGGGGTACGGACGGTGGGCCATGATCCCCAGCTTGGCAGAGGTCTAGGCGTCAGCCGGCCAGGTCGTCAACGAGGTGCTGGTCTGTTCATCGGTGAGGGTGATGCGGACGCCTGGCCGTCCCTGCTCGCCCACGAGCTGGGTGAACTTGCTGCGTGTGATCGGTTGACTGTCAGCCGTGCATGATGACTTGCCCGTTCGCGGTCATGGCGAGGTGATAGCGGCCAGAGCGCGGCTTCACGGCGACGTCTGTCCGTGGTGGGTCGTCCACGGCCTTTCCTCCCTTGTCCTGTGACAACGAACTTTGAGTGCGTGCCATCGAAGTTTGATCGACCAAAACCCTGGTTCCTCGGCCCTGCCCTTGCTTGTTCAGCAGTACCTGGTGGAGCTGGTCCCAGACACCGGCCCCGTTGGCCGCCAGGCGGCGCCAGCACGCCATGCCCGACCCGAAGCCGAGCTCCTGGGGCAGGCACTCCCACTGATGCCGGTGTGCAGGACGAACAGGATCCCGCACAGGGCCTGCCGGTCCGGCACACGCGGCCGCCCCTCCACCTGCTTCGGGAAGCCGACCGAAGAGCTGCTGAACCGCGTCTTCCAGCAGCTGCCCGCCTTCCGCCACGTGGCCCGCACACGCACGATGGAGAAGCCGCCGTTCGAGCCGGGCCTGACCACGGCTTCCCGGCGAGTTTCTCGTCCGGGGCGACGGCCAGCACTTCGACCGCTCGTAGGACCTCCCCCGTACGCTGTGCGGTCAGCCCATCCCCATGCCCTCCCAAGTCGGCGAGCCCGTGCAGAAGGCATGTGCTGAGGACTGGATCACCGCCAACTCGCTCTTACCGTCGGCCTGCCGATTCTTCGGCCGGCGCCTCGGCGGGGAGCGATGTCGCCGTAATGTGAGGGAGCGCAGCACGCAGCCCCTACCAGCATTGACGCTTCCTTGATGGTCCGCTGACGGCGCCCTGACGTAGTGTCGTCAGCGGTGTGCCGGGAAGTCTGGTCGGCGAGGTCCCTCCTGATTCTCCAATGAGAGGTCTTCGCGTGCCTGCCACCAGCCGAGCTGCCGTTCCATCGGAGCTCCCCGTCCCTCCGCGCGGTCGCGCTCCGCGCCATTCCGTTCTCTTCTTCGCGTTCGCCTTCGCTGTGATCGCCGACCCGGTGTCCTCCGTCGCCTACGCGATCGAGGCTGCGCTGCGGGCACTGAACGGAAACCTCGCGTTGCTGCTGCCCACGATGAGCCTGGTGATGGGGCTGGTCGTCGTGGTCACCGCCAACTACTGGGGTTTGGTGCGCCGCTTCCCCAAGGGTGGCGGCGCGGCGGCGGCAGCGGCCCGGGCGTTCGGACCGCGCTGGACATTCCTGCCCATCGGCGCGCTGGTGGTCGACTTCGTCTTGACCATCGGCATCTCGATCTCCGCCGCGGCCAGCGCCGTGATCGCTCTCTTCCCGGCACTTGCTCCTGTCCGCATACCGCTTGCTCTGGTGCTCCTCCTGCTGGTGGCCGGGATGACCTGGTTCGGACACGTCGGGCGGCTGCTGTTCGCCGTCATGACCGTGGCGTTCGTAGCGGTATCCGTGGCCGTGCTGATCCTCGGCTTCGCGGCACCCGACGGCACGGGCCCCGCGGCCCCGACCGCCGGACCTGGGCACTCGGCCCTGCTCGCTGTAATTCTCGCCTTCCCGGTCGCCATGGCACTGGCCACTGGCGTGGAAGCACCATCCACCGCGATCGCGCAGCTCGGCCAGCTCGGCGACACCCACCGCCGACGCTTCGGCCGTGGCACGCTGGCCCTCTTGGTGGTCATCGTAGGCGGGCTCACCCTGGCGCTGACCGTGCTGGCGGTACGGCTGCACATCGGCGTCCCGGGCGCCGACTCGACACAGATCGCCGACATCGCCCGCGCCGCAGCCGGGCCCGGCTGGCTCTACGGCGCCTTCCAGCTCACCAGTTCGCTGCTGCTGCTCGCCGCCGCAAGTTCCTCCTTCCAGGCCGGACCCGGGCTGCTGAAGGCCCTCTCCGGCAGCCCGGAGCAGCCTGGCGTGCTGCCTCCGGTGCTCGGCCGGACCAACCGCCACCACACCCCGTACTGGTCCGTGGTGGTCTACCTGGGGGCTGCCGCAGTCATCATCGTCGCGGCGGCAGGACAGGAGCAGGAACTCGTCCTCTTCTATGCGGTCGCCGTCTTCGTCAGCTTCCTGGTCGGCCTGCTCGCCATGACCCGCTTCGCCCGCAGCGAGAGCAAGACCGCGCTGGCATGGGCCAACGGGATCGCCGCGGCAGCGGTCGCGTTCACCCTCGTGGTGAATCTGCTGCGTGGCTGGCCGGTGCTGTCGATGGTGGCCACGCTTCTCATCGCCGGCGGCCTGTACATCCGCTGGAACCGGGCCGGACGGCCCACGGGGATAGAGGACGTCGAGGCACAGGCAGAGACAGGCTGATCTGGCGACGGTCCATCCAGCACACCTTGGCTGCTGTGGCCGTGAGAAGCGACGGCGCCGGACGTCAGATCCCCGGGGGCCGCTGACCGCTCCTTAGGCCGCGGGCAACAACAAGATCGACGACTCAGCAAAGAGCTGCGCGACAGCCACCCTAAGCCGATCGTCGACTCCCGGTCGGGCGAGGTGATTCAGGCGGAGCATCGGCGTCGTCCTGCTGGTGGGCCTACGGCACCGCGGTCGTGGGCCGCGGGCCTTTGGTGAACAGCCTGTCACCGGGACGGCGGCCTGGCTCGGCAGCGGACACGCCCTCACGGGGCGCGTGGAGCGTGACTCAGCCCCGGTCGGGTCGTTCTGGGCTTGGATCTGCCGATCGGGTGCTCGAGATCGTTAGAACCTTCCTGGGTACTTGATCGCCAGGATGAGGTATCCGACCAGGCAGACCGCGACGATCAACCCCACGGTATGTGCGGCGTTCACCGAATACTCAGCTCCTCGCGCTCCCCGATGGCCTTCTTGCGCGCTCCCCTGTCGGGACCGTTCCCTCCAGGGAAGCGGTTGAGCGGTCACCGTGCAAACGTTTTGGCAGGACTCTGACGCCAGCCACCATCCCCGCCGGTGGCCCGGGCCCGGATGCCGCCCGTAGCGGCAGGACGGGAAGCGCGAGAGATACGAGGCGCGGCGCACCGGGGGGAACGGGCAGACGGTGGCGGAAGTATCCCGTGGGGCGCGGACCCGCCGCAGTCCGTCCGAGCTGTCAGGCGAGGGCGAAGTAGCGGAGCCACACGTAGGCCAGGGCGATGGCCACCGTGGCGGCCGTGACGACGAGGCCGTACTTGGTGAACTGCCAGAAGGAGATGGGCTGCCGGTTTCGTTCGGCGATGCCGAGGACGACGACGTTGGCGCTGGCGCCGATGGCGGTGGCGTTGCCGCCGAGGTCGGCGCCCAAGGCGAGCGCCCACCACAGGACGTGGCCGGAGGACCCGCCCATGTCGTGGACCAGATCGCTGGTGATGGGGGCCATCGTGGCGACGTACGGGATGTTGTCGACGATCCCGGACAGCACAGCCGATCCGCCGAGCAGCGTGATCGAGCCGCCCAGCTCACTGTGCCCGATGGCCCTCGCCAGCTGCGAGGAGATCTCGCCGACGACGCCGGTGTCGATAAGGCCGCCGATCATGATGAACAGGCCGGCGAAGAATGCCAGGGTGGGCCACTCGACCTCGGCGAGCACGTCGTGGGTCTCCACTGCCGACAGGGCGACCAGCAGTCCGGCACCGAGGAGGGCGACGATGCTGGGCTCGTAGTGCAGGACCGGATGCAGGACGAAGCCGGCCACCACCAGGGTCAGCACGATCAACCCCTGGAGCAGCAGGCGCCGGTCCTTGATGGCCTCGCCCTCCTCCAGCGCCATGATCTCGGCGGCGCGTTCCTCGTCGTAGACGAACGACTTGCGGAACATCAGCCGGCACAGCAGCAGCAGAACAGCGACCAGCACGGCAGCCAGGGGGGCGAGGTGGACGAGGAAGTCGTTGAAGGTGAGGCCGGCCCGGCTGGCGATGATGATGTTGGGCGGATCGCCGACGAGGGTTGCGGTGCCGCCGATGTTCGAGGCGAACACTTCGGCGATCAGGAACGGCGCAGCGGGCAGGGCGAGGCGTTCGCACACCAGCAGGGTCACCGGGGCGATCAGCAGGACCGTCGTCACGTTGTCGAGCAAGGCAGAGGCGAGCGCGGTGATGACAACCAGCATCGCCATGACCCGGAAGGGCCTGGCGCGGGCGCGCTTGACCGCCCAGATGGCCAGGTACTCGAACGTGCCGGTCTTCTTCAGCACGCCGACGATCATCATCATGCCCATGAGCAGGAAGATGACGTTCCAGTCGATGCCGGAGTCCTCGGAGTAGAACGCCGAGACGTCGTCAGTCGCGCCGATCGCCAGCATCAGGCCCGCGCCGCCGAGGGCGACGGCGACGCGGTGGATCTTCTCGCTGATGATCAGGGCGTAGGCGCCGACGAAAACGACGATCGCCGCCCAGCTGTGCCAGTCGTTCACGGTCCTCCGGTCGGTCGCTCAGTCGGTCCGGTCGGTCTGCTCGGCGCCAGGGCACGGTCATGGTCGTCGTCTTGGTCGTCGTCCGGGATGCCGACGAGGTCCTCCACGTCGAACATGCGGGCGATCGGTACGTCGGTGGAGCTGTGGGCGATGATCGAGAAGGCGATGCACACCGCGATCAATGTGTACGCCTCCTTGGCCTGCGGGATGCCGGACTGGAGGACCAGCAGCCCGTAGACGACCGAGGCGAATCCCTTGGGCCCGAACCAGGCCGCCGTGAGCTTCTCACGCCGGCTGAACTTGGTCCCGACCAGCGAGATCAGCAGCGAGGCGGGCCGGATCAGCACGATGGCCAGCACCACCGCTGCATACCCGCCCAGTGACAGACCGCCGAAGAGTGCCGGGGTCAGCAGCGCGCCGAAGACCAGCAGCGCCGCGAACTTCGCCAGCTCCGCCAGCGCCTCACCGAGCGGTTCGAACGCCTCCTTCGCCTCGGGGGACACCGCGGCCAATACTGCTCCGGCCGAGAACGCCCCGAGGTAGGGGTTGGCGTGGGTGAGGTGGCAGGTGGCGTACAGGATGATCCCGGTGGCCAGCGGCAGCAGCGGCTGAAGCTTGGGCTCGGCGCCCAACAACCGGAACCGCACCAGCCCGTTGACGATCAGCGGCAGCACCACACCGAACACGAGGCCCAGCAGCAGCTCCAGGGCGATCTTCCCGAACGACGCCTCCTCCACGTGACCGGCGGCGGGTCCCGCCGCCGCGATCAGCAGCAGCACCACCGGCAGGGCGAGACCATCGTTGACCCCACTCTCCACGTTCAGCAGCTCGCGCAGCTTGGCCGGCACCTGCTTGCGGCCCACGATCGCCGAGGCGAACACCGGGTCCGTCGGCGCCAGCACCGCGCCCACCAGGAAGGACGTCGTCCAGTCAAGGCCCACCAGGAAGTGGGTCACCAGCGCCATGAACACGAACGCCAGCGGCATGCCGAGGCCCAGCGCGCGTGCCGGGTTGCGCCAGTTCGCCCGGAGCTTGGCGAACGACACGTGCATGCCGTCGCTGAAAAGCACCGCGAACAGAGCCAGATCGGCCGTCACGGACACGATCTCGCTGTCCGGCGTGATGTGGATCAGCCCGAGGAAGCCGTCGCTGACCAGCGCTCCGCCGACCAGGAAGAGGAAGGACGTGGAGAGCACGGTTCGGGCCGCCAGGCCCGACAACAGCACCGCTACCAGCAGCGCGACGCCGAACACCACAACCAGCACCATGACGGGTCCCCGATCGGAAAGAGAGTTCTCCTCATTTCGCCGACCAGGCTTCCCGGCACACCGCAGGGAACTTTACATGTCCTTGACGCGTCTCTAATAGGCTGGCCGCGGGAACGTGGGGACATGCTTTGTTGCCGGTCTCCGGCAACGATCCTCGCTCCGGCTCACTCGGTGGTCACGGCGAGCAGGCGTTCCAGCAGGTGCGAGGCGGTGATGACGCCGAGCAGGCGGGGGCCGGAGGCGTCCTGGGCCACCACTGCCACCAGCGGGCTGCGCACCTGAGCCATCTGTGCGGCGACTTCCAGCGCGGTGTCGTCGGGCGCGGCGACTACCGGGGCCGGGGTCTTCTTCGACAGGCAGTCGCGCACCTTGCGGCCGGCCAGTGCCTCGCAGAGCCGGTCGGCGTGGCGCTCGTCGACGACCGCCGCCAGGGTCGGGTCCTCGATGACGTACTCAGGGACCAGAACCTTGACCATCTGGGATGCGGGCAGGATCGCTTTGGGCGCGCCCAGCTCGTCCACGACCAGCAGCGCGGGCAGCCGGTGTTCAACCATCTGCCGCGCGGCGTCCAGGGCGTCGCTGTCGAGGCCGACCGTCTCGTACGCCACCGCCAAGTCACGCGCTCGCACAACCGGTGGCGGGTCCCGATGGGGACGTCGCCCGAGGGACGGTACGCGGTACGGGCACGATACAGCCGGGCTGCTCGCACAGCGCCGTCTGTCGAGGACTCCTCCTCACTCCCGCTCGCGCAGGAAGGCGTTGCGGTAAGCGTGCGCCCTGCGCCGGGCCTCGCGGACACCGCGCGTGGCGGCCGCCTCGATGCGAAAACTGTCCGTACTCGCCGCCATGCGGCGCCGGTCGCGGCGGGCCAGAACGGCGCTGCTGACCGCCACGATCAGCAGGGCGACGCCCAGCGGAATGAGGAACGGCGTCACGGCTGCTCCAGATGTCCGGCGGCGTGCCGCCCCTGCGGATGGGCGAGCACCATCTGGGGATCGGTGGCGCGGGTGATGGCCGCCTCGACGGCGGCCACGCGGTCGGCGAGGAGGCCGAGGGCGGCGACGGCGCGGACGAGCGGGTCCTCCTCGGAGCCGCCGAGAGTCTGCGTGCGGACGTACGCCGCCTTCACCTCTGCCCAGCGGGCTGCCTGATCGGCGGTGAGCGTGCCGCGCAGCTCGGCCAGCTTCAGCAGGTTGGCCTCGGCACCTGTCGTCAGGGTTTGGGCCTCGGCTCGGTAATGGTCGTCGATCAGGGCCGCCAGCTCCGTGTCGTTCATGACCGGCTGGACCCGCTGGGCGATCTTGTTCATGTTGCGGTAGGAGCCTTGGAGCTGGAAGGGCGGTTCGGTACGGGTCGCGTCCGACTGGGCCGCCGAGGCGATGTAGGCCGCGTTGACCGCCAGGAGCGTCTCCCGGGCGGTCAGCAGGTGCCGCAGGACCGCCAGGATCCGCTCCAGTTCGGCGGACGCGTACGGGTGGTTCAGTCTGTCGGCTCCGGCGGTCGGATCGCCCTCGGTGAGGCGGAGCAACAGGTGGAGGTCGGCGCGGTCGCGGCCGGCGAGCGGAGCGAGGACCGGGTTCGAGGTGAGCGCGTTCTCGATGAAGCTCACACGGAAGGCGTCCTGCTTGCCGGTCAGGACGTCGCCGAGGTTCCACACGTCGGCGCGGTTGGCGAGCATGTCCGGCACCCGGAAGCGGCTGCCGGACTCGGTGTAGGGGTTGCCGGCCATGCAGACGGCGAACCTCTTGCCGCGCAGGTCGTAGGTGCGCGGTTCGCCGTCGCGGACGCCGTCGATGCGGCGTGTGGCGTCGCACAGCGGGATGAACTTCTGGAGCAGTTCGGGTGAGGTGTGCTGGATGTCGTCCAGGTAGAGGAGGGTGTTGTTGCCCGCCTCCAGCGAGAAGTTGATCTTCTCGACCTCCTGGCGGGCGGTGGCGTTCGGGGCCTCGGCGGGGTCGAGTGAGGTGACCGCGTGGCCGAGTGCCGGGCCGCTGACCTTCACCAGCATCAGGCCGAGGCGGTCGGCGACGTACTCCATGAGGGTCGTCTTGCCGTAGCCGGGCGGGGAGAGAAGCAGCAGCAGGCCGCCGGTGTCGGTGCGCTTGGTGTCGCCTGTGGTGCCCAGTTGCTTGGCCAGGCTGTCGCCGATGAGCGGCAGGTAGACCTCGTCCACGAGCCGGTTGCGTACGAAGGAGGACATGACGCGCGGGCGGTGGTCGTCCAGGCGCAGGCGGGCGCGTTCGGCGGTCACCAGGGCGGTGCGCCGCTGCTGGTAGGCGCGGTGGGCGGGTACGTCCCGCTCCGCGAAGCGTGCCGTTCGGGCGAGGAACTCGTCCAGGCGCAGGGGCAGTCGGCGCGCGGGGATGCGCGGGTGGGTGCCCAGCAGGCCCTCGGCCGTCGCAGTGAGGGGAGCGTCGCCGTCGTAGCGTGGCAGGTCAGGGCACAGCTCGGCCGCCACGGCCTCGGCCAGGTCGCCCGGGGCGAGATCCGTGCCGGTGGCTGCCGCGTACGAGGACAGCCACGCCTCGGCCAGCTGGCGGCGGGCCGGGAGGTCGTCGAGCGTGGTCAGGTCGTCGGCGTAGGCGCTCGTGCCGGCCGAGCGGCGGAACTTGTCCAGCAGGGTACGGGTGCTCGCGCTGAGGACGAAGCCGTCGGGGGCGGTCGTCAGCTCCTCGAAGAGGTAGGAGGCGGCGGCCCCGGCGTACTCCCCGCCGATCTCTTCCGCCAGCTCACGCTCCAGATCCGCGATCGCGGGCGCCAGACCGAACGTGTCCCGGGCGCGGGCCAGCGAGAGTGCGCGCCGGGTCCATGTCTGGCGCGCCCCGGGGGTGGTGCCGTGGGTCCAGAAGAGGTGGGCGGCGGCGCGGGCGGCGGGTTCGTGGCGCAGAGCCCCGGCGCATTCGTGGAGGGGCAGGAGCGTGGTGAGGATGAGTGTCGCGTCGTGGTCGTGGACGCCGGTCTCGTAGCCCTCGTCGTACGCCTCCTGCGCCGATGTGCGCACCAGGGCCGGGAGGTCTTCTGCCGCCGCGAGGGCGGCGGGTCCGTGTTCGCGCAGCAGGCGGGCGGCCAGGTGTTCGGCGCGGTAGACCTCCGGTGACTCCGAGGGCAGGGTGCGGTGCCAGTGCGCGCGCGTGGCCGCGAAGTCGGGGTCGGTGACCGGGGCGCGGTAGTCGGTGCCGGTGACGGCGAAGGCGAGGCTGTCGCCGTGGGGGTCGAGGGTCAGGTCGAGGGGTTGGGTGTTGACGGCGAAACGGTGTGTGCCGAGGCGGAGGGTGCGGCCGTCGTCGGCGTACAGGTCGGTGCGGTCGCGCAGGGCGCGGACGGCTTCCTGGCGGGCGGACTTCAGGCGGCCTTCGAGTTCCTCGGCCCGCACGCTCTCACCGAGGCCGCGCAGGTCGTCGACGGTACGGCGGACCTTGGCCGCCATCGGGTCGGAGGCGAAGTAGGTGGCGATCGCGTCGGCGTCGGCGAGGCCGGCGCAGCGCCGGGTGATCGTCTCCAGGACGCGGCCGGCCGAGGCGGCGAGTTGTTCGGCGCGGTGGGCGCGGGCGTCGCAGAGCGCCTGCTTGCGGGCGGTGAGGGCATCGTAGATTTCGGTGCGCTTGTCGGCGAGCGCACCGAGGAAGTCGTCGGACTCCGAGAAGCGGGGCTCCAGGTCCTCCAGCCGGGCCAGAAGCCCGGCGAGCTGGTCGTCGCATGCCTGCGGGGTGTCGGCGACCGCGAGGGCCGCGGTGACGGCCTGCCCGAGCAGCGCGCTTTCGGCGGCGAACTCGGCGCGGCCCTCCCGGTCGGCGAGCGCGCGGCGGCGGGCGTCGAGGGTGGCGCGGGCCCGGTTGACGCCGGCCAGTGCTCCGGCGATGCGTCCCAGGATGGACGTACGGACGGTGGCGTCACCCATGTCCAGAGCGGCGACGACGTCCGTGACCGTCCGGAGAGCGTCGCCGAGTTCGTCCAGCTGGGCAGCCACGGGAGCCGCCTCGGCGACGGTGGTGATGGCCTCGGCGTCGGCGACCAGCCGTTCAACGTCCCTCTGCTGGCCGGCGAATGCGTCCTCGCGGGCCAGGAAAACCACGGCCCGCTGCCCGAGGGCGGCAAGACCGGCCTCTGCCTCGGCGGCGAGGGCGTCGATGCGGGCACCGTCCGCGTACCGCATCTCCTTGAGGGTCAGCAGGTGGCCGTGGGCGTGCCGCAGCTCGGTCAGTCCCCGCACCCAGGCCGCGGCATCCCGCGGTGCCTCACCGCGCAGGCGGCGGACGACGGACGTGATCCGCTCGGCGGCCTGGTCCAGAGCGTCGGTGGCCTGCCGGGTCAGCACCTGCACGGTCTCGAACTCGGCCAGCACCTGCTCGGCCGTCCCGCGCACCGCCTCCAGGGCACCCAGCAGGTCGCCTAGGTCGGCCTCGGCCAGCCAGTGGTGGGCGTCGGCGGCACGCACACAGGCGGCGGCGAGCGCCCGGTAGCCCTCGCTGGTGGTGATGCCCTCCCGGACCAGGCCCGCCACGGACAGGCAGGCGGAGATGCCGCGCACGAGGTCGGCGTTGCCCACGCGCCCCAGCGCGCCGCTCCCGGCCGGGGCGGTGGCGGTGTGGGCGTCGGAGACGTAGGGCGAGTGCCACAGCTGCACCGGATGGACCTGCGCCGGCTCCTCGCCGTCGGCGCGCAGCACCGCGAACGTGCCGTCGTCGAACAGGGCCCAGCCGCGGCAGGGCAGCGGGTTCGCCATCTCCTTGCGGATGGTGTTGTACGACAGCAGCAGACCGCGGCTCTCCCCGCGCGCGTGGAACGCGTACAGCACGTCCTCACCGTTGGGTGATGGGATCTCCCGCTCGAACTCCAAGCCCGCCGCGTCGAGTCCGTACGACTTGTGGGCGCCCGTGGCCAGGCAGTAGCCCCCGGGAAACACGATGCCCTGGTCGTCGGGCAGGCGGCGGCACGCCTGCCCGATCCCGTCCAGGCGGACGACCGCCTTGGTGAGGGTGTTGAACACCAGGTAGCGGTGGGCGTCTTCCTTGTACGGCCGCACGCGCAGCAGGACCAGGGCGCCCACGCGCGCGTGCGCGATGTCCGCGTCGGCGAGCGCCTGCAGCGGCTCGTCCACCGGCTCGCTGTAGACGCCCTCGCCCGTCTCGGTGTCGTTCTCCAGCTTGACGGTGAGCGCGCCGCCGGTGGTGGCGACGTACAGCTCTCCCCTGACGGAGACATGCGGGTGGCGGCCCAGGACGTGGTCCTCGCGGGTCGCCTCGGTCCAGGTGAAGTCGTGGGAGGCCGGGAAGGTGTCGTCGCGTTCTCCGCGCGCGTCCAGGAACGCCGGCCGGTCGGCCTCGTCCGGGGCCCAGCGCAGCACGCGGATGTCGTCGGCCTTCTCGCCGGTGCGGAAGACCGCCAGTAGCCTGCCGTCGATCCGGCGCAGCCGCAGCAGGCGGGCCTGCCGGTAGTAGCGGTGCAGATCCGCGAATTCCCGTTCGAAGGCCGGGTCGTCCAGCAGGCCCGGTACCGCCGTCTCGGGCAGCGGGTTCAGGTCGCGGTCATAGAGGGTGAACACGTCGGCGACCGCCGTCTGCGGGCGCGGGCCGGGCCGGTCGGTGGCGCCGACGAGCAGGACGTCCCCGACGGCCACGACGTCACGCGGCACACACGCGTGCTCCGTCCGCAGGTGCCGGGTACCGGCCAGCTCCAGCCGTGCCGTCCCGAACTCCTCGACGCGGCGGGCGTTGAGGTGTTCGGCACGCCGGGCGAGTTCGCCGGCCTGCGCGGCGAGCCGGTCGCGCAGCACCTCGTAGGTGCCTGCGTCGACGGCGTCGTACGCACCGGTCTCCAGGGCGGTGGCCATGGACGGTTCATCCCTTCGAGGAGGTGACGGACGAGGGTGGTGGGGGGGGGGGCGGGGCCCCGGGGGGGCCCCCCCCCCCCCCCCGGCCCGGGGCCCCCCCCCCGGGCCCGGGGGGGGGGGGGGGGGGGGCGGGGGGGCGCCGCCGGTTCCCCGCCCGG
>NZ_JBVJPV010000029.1:0-6423 GCF_055609245.1 Streptomyces sp. NPDC036813
CCCCTTCCACACCCACCACAATAACAAAAAATTATTTATTTTTATTATTTATCATTTTGCTCAACCCCCCCCCCCCCGCCCCCCGGGCGGGGGGGGGGGGGGGGGGGGGGGGGGGGGGGGCGCCCCCCCGGCCCCCCCCCCCCCCCCACCACCTGGCCCTGGTCAGACCCTGGCCGTGCCGTTGAGGGCGGTGAGCGGGGTGTCGGCGAGGCCGAGTTCACCCGCCTTGTCGAGGAGCTGCTGGAGGTGCCCGGCGTTCGTGCCGCCCGACTTCATCAGCCGCATCAGCAGGGCCGAGACGGTGAGGTTCTGCACGTCGGCCGTCGAGACCGAGCCCAGGATGCGAGCGAGGTCGTCGGTGAAGCTCGACGTGCCGTCCAGCCAGGGCCTGGCCAGTGTCTGCGCGGTCTCGGAGTGCTGGACGAAGGCGTCGACGCCCTTGCCGAGCGCGATCGATCCGACCAGCTTGTCGAAGAAGACCGACTCGCCGCCGACGATGCTGATGTCGGCGTTCTCCAGACCGGTGGCGAGAACGGTGGCCTGCGCCTCGGCGATCTGCCGCTGGGTTTCCAGGGAGGCCAGCCGGATGTCCTTCTCCGCCTGGAGCCGCAGCCGGTACTCCTCGTGTCCGCGGGACGCCTCGTCCAGGGCGGCCATCGCCGCGGCCTTCTCGGTGAGGCCGGCGGCCTCCGCCTTCAGCTTCTCCCCGATGGCCGTCGCCTCGGCGAGGGCCCTGGCCCGCACGCCCTCGGCCTCGGCGCGCAGCCGCGCCTGGGTGGCCTCGGCCTCCGCACGGCCGGCCTTCTCGATGACCTCGGCCTCCTTGTCGCGGATCTGCACGGTGGCCAGCCCCTCGGCGGCGGACTCCGCCTGGACGCCCTCGGCGAGCCGCAGCTTGGCCTGTGCGTCGAGGTCGGCGCTCTTCAGCCGGGCTTCCGCGAGGGTGATTTCCTCCGCGGCGCGGTGGACGGCGGCCTGTTCGGCGGCCTCCGCGGCCTTGATGTCCTTGACGAGCTTCTCCTGCGCCTCGGCCTCGGCGGCGATGACCACGGCCTGCCGCTGCCGCTCCGCCTCCTCCACGGCACGCAGCTTCTTGATGGCCTCCTCCTGCTCGGCGACCGTGCGGTCCACAGCGACGCGCTCGCGGATGACCTCGGCGATGTCCCGCTTCTCGGCCTCGACCTCCTTCTCCGCTGCGATCTGCGTCAGCCGGGTCTCCCGCTCCCGGGCGATGACCTCCAGCAGGCGGTCCTTCTCGATGCGCTCGTTCTCGACGGCGATGACCCGCTCGCGGTTCTTCGCGGCGACGGCGACCTCACGGGCCTGGTTCTCCCGCTGCACACCGAGCTGCTCCTCGGTGCGCAGGAAGGCGGACTGGGCGCGCAGCCGCTCCTCCTCCACCACCCGCGCGGTCTCGGCCTCCTCACGGGCCCGGGAGGTCTCGATCTCCCGGCGCTGCTTGATCTCGGCGTCGGTCTGACGGCGCTCCAGCTCCAGGATGGCCTCCCGGGCGTCGACGTTCTGCCGGGTGATCTCCTTCTCCTCGGTGCGCTGGTACTCGTTGGTGCGCACATGCTCGATCGCCGTCAGCTCGGTGATCTTCCGGATACCCTGGGCATCGAGCACGTTGGCGGGGTCGAGCTGGGTGAGCGGCGTCTGCTCCAGGTAGTCGATCGCCGCGTCCTCCAGGTGGTAGCCGTTGAGGTCGACACCGATCAACTCGATGATCTTGTACCGCAGCTCCTCACGCTGCGTGTAGAGGTCGGTGAAGTCCATCTGCTTGCCGACGGTCTTCAGCGCCTCGGAGAACTTCGCGTGGAACAGCTCCTGCAGGGTCCGCTGGTCGCTCGCCCGCTGGGTGCCGACGGCCTGGGCGACCTTGATGACGTCCTGCACGGTCTGGTTGACCTTGACGAAGAACGAGATCCGGATGTCCGCGCGGATGTTGTCCCTGCAGATCAGCCCTTCTTTGCCGGCCCGGGTGATCTCGATCGTCTTCACCGAGATGTCCATGACCTCGGCCTTGTGCAGCACCGGCAGCACAACCTGCCCGGTGAAGGTCACGTCGACCTTCCGCATCTTGGAGACGATCAGCGCCTTGCCCTGCTCCACCTTGCGGAACAGCCGGGAAACGACCATCAGTACGACGGCGACGAGGAGGAGGAAGGCGGCTGCGAGCACGCCGATGACAGACATGGCATACGTCCTTGAGGCAGAAGCGGTCGACGAGACAGGCGCGCGTCAGTGAACGGTGCACCGCTTAGGTGCGGGTTCCGGTGCCGGGACACCTGCCGGTGTCCGGCACCGAAACCCTCCGCAGTGCTCCCCGCGAGTCATGATGAGCGACCGGTGCACGTCCGCGCATTGCCGATGTCCGGCAGTGTTCACTAGGGTCTGCATGCCGGTGACCCGCTAAGAAGACGTCATCGGCACGTCAAGATTCTGGGGGCGGCGTGACGGGGCGGGACATTCCCGAGCAGTATCTGGACGGCTATGCCCCCATCCTGGCCGATGTCTCGGCAACGGGCCGCCGCCTCACGCGGGAAGAGATCGAGTCCCGGCGGAGCCTGGGCGAGCAGGCGGCAAAGGCCGAATACGGGCTGCGGGCCCTCGTCAGCGCCCACCTGACCGCCGCACGCACCGTCCGCCCGCAGAGCCCCGGCTCACTCGACAGCACCCTGGCCGCCCTGCAGCAGGTGATAGACGCCTTCGCCGAAGGCTACGAACGCGCCCAGCACCTCGCCGTGCGCCAGGAGGAGGCCGTACGCCGGGAGTTCATCGACGACCTGCTCTACGGCCGCAGTGACCTCGGCCGCCTCGCCGAACGCGCCGAACGCTTCGGACTGCGCCTCTCCCACGCCCACGCCGTCGCCGTCGCGGAGGGCCCGGTGACCTACGACGAGGGCACCCAGGTCGCCCGGCAGGTGGAACAGGCGCTGCTGGCCCGCTTCGGAAACCGCAACGTCCTGCTCACCACGAAGGACGGCCGGCTGCTGTGCATCGCCCCCGGCCACGAGGACGAGGTCCTCCCCTACTTCGCCAAGCAGGCCCACGCCGCCACCGACGGCGGCACGGTCGCCATCGGCCGCCCGCAGCCCGGACCCGGCGGGGTCGTCCAGTCGTACGAGGAAGCCCTGAACGCCCTCGAACTGGCTGAGCGGCTGGGCCTGGACGACCCAGTACTGCGCGCCGCCGACCTGCTCGTCTACCCGGTCCTGACCCGCGACCGGCAGGCCATGGCCGACCTCGTCCTCGGCACCCTCGGCCCGCTCACCACAGCCCGCGGCGGCGCCGAGCCACTCCTCGACACGCTCACCGCCTACTTCGACTCCGGCTGCGTCGCCGCCGAGGCCGCGCGCCGCCTCTCCCTCAGCGTGCGGGCCATGACCTACCGCCTCGAACGCATCCACAAACTCACCGGCGCCAACCCCACCGAACCTGCCCACCGCTACATGCTGCAGACCGCGGTCATCGGCGCCCGGCTCCTCGACTGGCCGGCCAAGAACCTCTGACCGGGACCGGAGAAACAAGGCTGCCTGCGGACGTCCCTGACTGCAGCGACGGCAACAACCGACGCCTTCTTACCGCCGAGCACTGGCATGTCCTTGTCCGCGCAGCAGCCGCCATCATGAAATCCGCCGCAACAAGCGCGGCAGCGAGGAGAGGTGGCGTGGTGCGAGCGTTGACCAACCGGGGCACGCCATTGGCCGGAGTGGCCGTGTAGAGGGACAGGAGCGCACCGGATCGCATTCTCGATCCGCCGGCGCACTCACGCATCCAGGGCGGAACCCATCTGCTCAGCATCACAATCGACAGCGGCAGCAGGGGCACGCTGGAGACCGCCAGAGCCGGCCAGTGGTGCAGCGGGTTGCCGTGCACAGCCCGTTCCTCCTCTCGTCCGGGCGCGTGTCGCGAAATCCCGTGCGACACGGCCGACCATGGAGTGCGGCGACGGCGGCGACCATGCCGGGGCCCGGCAGACCCGGAGGCCTTCACCCGCGCGCTGTGCTCCCCCGAGAGGGCCTCGCGTACCAAGGTTGTCGGTACGGATGACCCCGACGACGTCGTCGCCCCCTTCGGACAACTCACTAGCGACCTGTGTGCCTGATCATGGTCCTGGCGCGTGCAGCCGTCCGGCTCGTGCTCCTGCGGCTTGAACGGCTGGCAGGTCCTAGCGGCATGCCTTGCCTGCCGACGCGAACGTCCGGCTGTCCGCGGCTGCACAGCGAGATCTCAGCGTCACCGGAGCCACACCGGACGGCAGCAGAGTCGGGAGGACTGGTGAGTCGGTGCCGCGTCGCGCGATAGAAAGGATTCATGCGGGAGCGTGAGACCCTCACCGAGGGTGTGAATGACGTTGATGCGGTCACCCGGGCGGTGCTGACTGCGTCCAGGCTGTTGGTGGCAGTGTCGGCACGGTCGTTGGCCGCAGTCGAGGAGAAGATCACCGTCCCGCAGTTCCGCATGCTGGTCGTGCTGTCCACGCGGGGAGCCATGAAGCTGGTGGGGCTGGCCGAGCTGCTCCAGGTGGCACCCTCCACCGCGATGCGGATGGTCGACCGGCTGATAACCGCGGGACTGGCGGACCGGCAGATCAACCCGGACAGTCGGCGTGAGACCTTGCTGCAGTTGACCGAAGAGGGGCGGCGCACGGTCGCCGAGGTCACGGCGCGACGCCGTTCGGAGATCGCCGCGATAGTGGAACGGCTGGACCCGGGCCAGCAGGTTGCTCTGGTGGAAGCGTTGACGGCTTTCAACGAGGCCGGCGGAGAGCCCCCGGCTCCGGCTGCCGACGACCTGGAGGTGTATCCGCTGGGCTGGACGGACACCGCCGCCAGACGCGACGCCTGACCACAAGCGAGTTTCAGCGCAGTCCCCGAGGTGTCACTCCGGCAGCGACACCCGCCTACGGGGTCGGCCGGTGTGGTCATCACGCCGGGGGCTGTCCTGAGGTCGCAGGCTCGCAACCGCTCAACGGCCCCTTTGCGCGGGCCGAGACGCCGTCTGCAAGCGTACGAACGGAATGTACCGGCCGGCTTCGCGGTAGGAGGACGGGCTGCCGTCGACGGGGACACCCATGAACGCGCACAGACGGCGAGCGAGGCGCGGGTGCCGCGGCGCGTAGCGGGCCATGATCTCGGCGCCCTCGTCCGCTGGGAGGAAGTGGGCGGTGACGGGTATGTGACGGTTGCCGACCAGGATCAGGGTATGAGGCTGCCGACGCAGATTGCGATACCAGTCCGCCGACGGCCCGAAACCGGAGGCGACGATCCACGAACCCCGGTCCGGTCCCCGGCCCACGACCTCCAGGACCACCTCGTGAATGTAATTGCTGGAGCACGCCATGTCCGTGGAGAGAACGCCGTCGAGTTCCACCATGCTGGCCTGGATGCCGGTTGCGGTCATGGCCGTCGTGGCCGTCGTCGACGTCTCGGCCGGCCCGGAGATCGGGTTCCTGCCGCTGGTCTCCCTCGGGCCCGCCTTCGCCGGGCTGGTCGGCAGCTGGCGGCGCACCGTGGTCATCGGTTCGGCGGCGCTGTTGCTGTGCTTGGGACTGGGATCCTACGACGGACAGTTGGAAAGACGCCGGGTGATCACCGCGATGGCCTCGGTCGCCGGGGTGACCGGCGCCGGCGTCGCCGCCGCCGTGATGCGCGGGCAGCGCGATGCGGAGCTGGCCAGTGTTCGCTCGATCGCGGAAACCGCACAGCGTGTGCTCCTGCGTCCGGTCCCGCTGACGGCCGGCCCGCTCCAGGCGGCAGTGTCGTACACCTCGGCCGTGGCCGAGGCCAGGATCGGTGGCGATCTGTACGAGGTGGTGGCATCACCACACGGTGTGCGCGTCATCGTGGGCGACGTGCAGGGCAAGGGGCTGGCCGCCGTGGAGACGGCCGCCGTGGTGCTGGGCGCCTTCCGGGAGGCCGCGCACGACGAACCGGATCTGTCGGGTGTCGGCGCTCGGCTCGAGCGCAGCATCATGCGGGAACTGCAGGGGGAGAAGTTCGTCACCGCCATCCTCGCCGAGATCGGCTCGAACCATCAGGCCGTCTTCCTCAACCACGGACACCCGGCCCCCATGATTGTGCGAACCGACGGAACCGCCGAATTCCCGGAGCCGCCCACCTACGCGCTGCCGCTCGGACTCAGCGCGCTCGAAGGCGAACCGCCGTCGCCCTACACGGTGGCATTCGGCCCCGGCGACCAATTGCTGCTGTACACAGACGGCGTCACCGAAGCCCGTGGCGCCTCCCGCAGGTTCTACCCGCTCGAGCACCGGGCACAGTTGCTGAAACACCCGGACGCGGGGCGCGCCCCGGGGGGGGGGGGGGGCGGGCGGGGGGGGCCCCCCCCCCGGGCGCCCCCCCCCCCCCGCGCCCCCCCGCGAAATCGCTGGGACCGGGCACACGGCACCCCCCCCACGGT
>NZ_JBVJPV010000029.1:6433-57786 GCF_055609245.1 Streptomyces sp. NPDC036813
CTGTACACAGCCGGCGTCCCCGACGCCCGTGGCGCCCCCCGCCGGTACTACCCGCTCGAGCACCGGCCACAGTTGCTCAAACCCCCGCCCGCGCGCAGCGCCCTGGAGGCGCTGCGCGCGGACGTGGTCCGGCACTGCGGAGGGCCTCCGCACGACGATGCCGCCATGCTGCTTCTGCGATGGCACGGTCCTCAGGACAGCGACGGAAGGTTGGCGGACAGCGACGGAAGGCCGGCGTGAGAGGGTGTGTGCCCCCGCGAAACGGCCCGGCCAGGTGGCTCGCTCGGAGGGACGAAGGATGAGGAAAGGCCACACGCGTCGGTGGTGTCGGCGCCCGGTCACGGTTGAATCGCATCTTCTGGCACATCTGAGGACGACGGTGTGGGGGCCCGCGGAGTTCGTCGGGCCGCCCCCGTGGCGCCTGGTGGTGGGAGGCGTCGTGGCCGGGTGTGCGGCAGCGGGCGGGATCGTCGGTCTGACAGTCGCCGGCGCGTGGATGGGCCGGCCGGCCCTCGCCGGTGGTGAGGCCGGTCTCGTGTGCGCCGCCGCGACCGCCCTGTATCTGGCCCTGATCCGAGCCGGGCGCGCTCTGGTCGGGATCGCCGCCCTGCTGGGCGTGTGTCTGGCTCTGCAGGCTCCTCCGGCCGCGGCAGGCGTGGTTCTGGCGGAACGGGGACGCCTGCAGTTCACCGAAGTGACGTCCGTCGAACGCGAAAGCGGGAGCCCGAAGGACCGTGCACGCAACCTCTGCTCGGTCGCCGGCGCGGACGGTGTCCCGCCCGATGTCCGCATCTGGCGGGGGTGCAAGGACGCCACACAGCCCGGGGACACGATCGCCGTCGTCTACGACCCCGAAGGAGTGATCCCACCGCGCGGTGCGCAGGGGTCGCTGTTGTGGACCGGCCCGCTGACGGATCTGGGCACGACCGCTGCTGCCCTCGTCACGGTGTGCGTGGTCGCGGTCGTCCGCTCGCACCGGATCAGTGCCGGTCGGTCGAGTTCCCCCTGATCCACGTCGCCGGGGACGCGGCAGCCGGCGCCACCCGTGGTGCCTGGCCGAACAGTTGACCGCGGAACGGGGCTGGGAACCGTGTGCTCACGCCTCGGGTCGGACCGAGGCGTGGGGCAGCCATCGGCGCGGGGTGGTTCTGCGGCACGGTGTGTCGAGCCCGGCGCGGCCGATGATCACCTGCTCACCGGCCTCCTTTGTCCCATGTGTCGCACCGGGTCGTATCGTCCTTCGTCCCGGTGGGACACGTCCACAGCCGGGCGGAGCGGACCCTTGCGCCATTGTGCCTGCGTGTTCTGGGTGCGACGCCGCCGTACGCGGTTCGTCCGTCCGCCGCGGCGTCTACGACGTCGTGTGCAGCACGCGGAGCGCCCCTTGATGACTGAGCCAGCCGACGGGCGTGCCGTCGGCGTGGTCGAGGACCGGCAGGCCGGTACCGGGGGCGGAGACCAGGTGGCGCAGAGCACGGGCGAGCGGCTCGTCCACCGTGACAGGGTCCGGGGTCTGGGCGAGCCGGCCGACGTCCAGCGGGGCGCCGGACGGCTGCTCGGCGAGGGTCTCGGCGACGGCCTGGGCGGTGACGACGCCGACGTAGTGGCCCGAGGCGTCCACCACGGGGAGGGCACCATGACCGGACAGGCTGAGCAGGTCGGCGGCGTCGGTCAAGGGAGTGGATGCCGGAAGGGGAGAGGGCACCGGGTCCATGACGGAGCCGACCCGCTGCCCGCCGATTCGGGCGCCGGGCGCCGGTCCCTCCAGGTCGATGCCGCGCCGCCGCAGCTTGAGGGTGTAGATCGTGTCGCGGGTCAGCAGACGGCTGATGGCCGTGGCCAGCACGATGGCGAGCATCAGAGGCAAGATGATCGAGTACTGGCCGGTCAGCTCGAACAGGATGACCACGGCCGTGACAGGCGCCCTCGCGGCTCCCGCGAACACGGCGCCCATGCCGACCAGCGCGTACGCCCCGGCGGGGCCTGCCGCGCCGGGGAGAAGGTGCTGCACACCCACGCCGTACGCGGCACCCAGCATCGCCCCGATGAACAGGCTCGGCGCGAACACCCCGCCTGATCCGCCGATACCGATGGTCAGGCTGGTCGCCACCATCTTGCCGACGAGCAGCAGGATGAGGAACGTCACGGCGTACTTGCCCTCGGTTGCCTTCTCCAGCACCGGGTAGCCCACGCCGTACATCTCCGGCAGGGCGAGCAGCACGGCGCCCAGGGCGAGCCCGCCAACTGCCGGGCGCAGCCACTCCGGGCCCCGCCAGGCCCAGTCGCAGGCGTCCTCGATCAGGTAGAGCACCCGGGTGAAGCCGACGCCGACGGCGGCGGCGACCACGCCGAGCAGGGCGAACAGGCCGTACTGGGCGAGGTGGTCGACGTGGAAGCTCGGCAGGTTAAGGAACGCGACGTCCCCGAACGCGGCCCGGCCGATCACGCTCGCCGTCACGCTGGCCAGCACGGTGGCGCCGAATGCTTCCGCGGAGAGGGTGCCCAGGATGAGCTCCATGGCGAAGAAGACGCCGGCCAGCGGCGCGTTGAACGTCGCGGCGATGCCTCCGGCCGCACCACAGGCGACCAGCAGCTTCATGCGTCCCTCGGACACCTTCGTCACCCGGCCGAGCGTCGAGCCAAGTGCGGAACCGATCTGCACGATCGGCCCTTCCCGGCCCACCGAGCCGCCGGAGCCTATGGTCAGTGCGGAGGCGAGCGTCTTCACCACTGCCACCTTCGGACTGATCCGTCCGCCACGTTGAGCGACCGCCAGCATCACTTCCGGCACACCGTGGCCGCGCGCCTCCTTGGCGAACCGGTTCACCAGGGGCCCGTAGAGCAGTCCGCCGGCCACCGGGGCGAGGAGCACGAAGTACGGACCCAGGGATGAGAGGTACGGGTGATCCGCGCCCGGTGCGGCCGCGTAGTCGGCATGACCGGAGAACAGACGCGTGAAGGTCTGGATGCACCAGCGGAAGACGATCGATCCCGCCCCCGCTCCGGCACCGATCACGACGGCGAGCACCATCAGTCCCCACGGGGCGCTGCGCAGCCCTCCGAGAGATGGGTCGGTCGCCGCCCCGCTGCTGGTTGTCATGGGCACGCGCGTCCCCTCGGTTGCCGGTGTTGTGCTCATCTAGTTCTCCTCCCTTACTTTTGCATTATGCAAAGCTCGTCAAGTCCGGCCTCCGGCCATGGGACGGTGAGAGCGATGAGAGGGGTGCCGGCGCGGACCACATGGATGTCAACCGTCACGAGATGTCTGCGCGGGCACTGCCGTGCCGACTCCACCGGGGACCCGGGGCTGCGTCACGCGGCCGGCAGCATCACGGGTGGTGACGGTGGTCCGGGTGACACCGTCGGCCATCTGGCTGATCTTGGCCGGGTTGCCACGTGCAGGGTCGGCGGAGCCCCTCCCACGGCCACGGGCGAGGTCATCGCACACTACGAGGACCTGGGCACGCGGGTACGCGCCCAGCGCGCCGCCTGGGATACCACGCACGGGATCATTCTTGGACGACGTCCGACGGAGGGCCGACCGACTCACCCCAGAAGGCCGCGCGGCACTCAGTGCACTGGGCATGTGGTGGGCGCAGGTCACACGTGGACGTCTGCGTCCGGGGTCGGCGGGTGGACGAGCCGCAGCGTTACGCCGTGGGTCCCAGGGGTAACCGGGGAGCCATCCCTGCAGAACGCCTGATCACCGTCGGCCGCCCGGCACCTCGGGGCGCCGGGAAAGGCCCCCGACCATGCCACCGAGCTGGTTGACCGCCCTGGCCTGGGTCGCCCTCGCTGTCGCCTTCGCCGGCGCGGGGTGGATCCTTCTCGACATCTACGGTCGCGGCTACCGCCAGCAGATGGGCGTCATGGAAGCTGTCTGGCCGGTGACAGCCCTTTACTTCGGCCCGGCCGCCGTAGCCGCCTACCGGGCATGGGGCCGTCCTCGCACGCATCGCTGGCAGCAGGAGCACGGCGAGCCGTCCGACAATCCCCCCCTACGCCACGACCGCGCTCGGCGTCTCGCACTGCGGCGCCGGCTGCACGCTCGGCGACATCGTCGCTGAATTCGCCGTCTTCCGCCTCGGCATCACCATCGGCGGGAGCGCCCTGCCAGCCGAGTACGTCGGCGACTACGTGCTCGCCCTGGCCCTCGGGATCGGTTTCCAGTACTTCGCCATCGCCCCCATGCGCGGCCTCGGCCTGCGCAAGGGCCTGATCGCGGCGGCCAAGGCCGACGTGCTGTCCCTGACCGCCTTCGAGGTCGGCCTGTTCGGCTGGATGGCGCTCATGTCCTTCGTGCTCTTCCCCGCCCCGCACCACCTCCACCCCAACGACCCGGTGTACTGGTTCCTGATGCAGATCGGCATGATCGCCGGCTTCTTCACCGCCTGGCCGGTCAACACCTGGCTGATCCGCTCCGGAATCAAGGAAGCCATGTAACGCCTCAGCGCCCGCAGTGTCCGACACCGACCTCCTCTCGCACTGCTCGACATCGGGCTGTTGACCCGACTTCTGGGGAGCTGCGTCGCATGCGCTCCGGATCGGTGCGCTTCGCGGAAGACCTCATCAAGACCCACGACATCGACCACGACCACGACCACGAGCCCAACGGTCTGGCTTTCGCCGCCGTGTCCCACGGACAGATGCTGCGCACGCATCATCGCCGCGATCCTTCGGCGCGCCGGAGGACGGGGAACGGTCGCTACGAGCGAAGAGCTGGGCACTCCCCCAGCTTCGTGGGTGGCATGCGCGAACGTACCCCTCCCGGCGAAGGCCCCGGACCGGGCCATGGTCGAGGAACTCGCCGGCGCGTTCGCGACACGACTCCCCGCGCTCGCCTCCATGGTCGTGGAGCGCGCGGGGGGCCCTGGCGCTCGCAGCGAGCGGCGTGTCCATGGCCCGGCGACTCAATCCTGACCACGCGCCCGGATACGGGCTCCCGCCCGATGCGGACGAGGACCCGTGGAGCGAGGACTACCGCGACCTGGTCGCCCTCGCCTGACACGGCCCAACCGTCTGCCCGTGCCCCGCTGCCGGGCTCGGCGGACGGGCGGTGGAGCAGCCTTTCGCCCGGGACTGCTCCCCCGCCCTTCTGCGTGGCGCCTCCCCCTCCTTTTGCCTCATCGTGTTCAGCGCAGGCGCAAGGCCTCGCTGATCGTGGTGAACAGGTCGGTCTGGTTGGTGACGCCGAGGACGCGGAATGCCTGCGGGCCCTGGGCGGCAATGCGGACCTCTGTGCCGGTGTGCTCCGGGGACTGGCCCGGCGTGTTGGTCGAGTAGTTGACCTTCAGCTGCTGGCCCTCATAGGTGACTAGGGTGGAGGACAGGCCGGGTGGAGGGGCCTCCAGCGGCACGATCGATCTGGCTGGTATGGCCGTGGTCGGCGGTGGTGACGACCAGGGTGTCGGGGTGCTTGGCGGCGTAGGCGCGGGCGACCTTGACCGCCTGGTCGAAGGCGGCCGTCTCGCCGATCTGGCCGCACAGGTCGGCGGCGTGGTCCTACGCCACCTGATGGACGCCGTCGCTGATTAGCGAGCCGGGGCGAACGCCCGGCCGCCGTTCAGCGGGCGAGCACTACGGTGACCGGCACGTTGGAGCAGTGATTCAGGGTTTGTGACAGGGCGGCCTGTTCGCTTTCGTCGATGCTCAGTCCCCAGCGCATCTTGTCGGCGATCCAGTCGGTGACGTACTGGCAGCGGTAGCCCTCGGCCGGCGGCAACCAGGTGGTGGGATCCTGGTCCGCCTTCGACCGGTTCGACGCCGCCGACACCGCGATCAGTGCACGGTCATCGCCCAGATCGTTGGCATACGCCTCCCGCTCCGCCGGCGACCACTGCGAGGCACCGGAATCCCAGGCCTCGGCGAGCGGGACCAGGTGGTCGATGTCCAGGCCGCGCGGGCCGTCGATGTACCGGTCGTCGTACGGCGAGTACCACTCGCCTCCGGTCAGCGTGCAGCTCGGGCCCTGCTCGGGTGTGATGACGGCCTCGGCCTTGAGGACCTCGGCCCGGGTGTTGCAGCCGTCCTTGTCGGCGTCGACCCAGTGCTTGAAGGCGTCGCGCTGGTAGCCGGTGCGGTCCTCCGCGGCGATGGGCAGCTGGGCAAGGACGTCGCGTACCGGGGCGGTGAGTGTCTGGCCCGGATCGCGCAGGGCGGCGCCGGCCGGGGCCGCGTGGGCGGTGGCGGGCAGGAGGAGGGCGGTGAAGGCGGCGGCGATGGCGGCGGTACGGGGGAAGCGCACGAGGAGGGGTCCTCTCGAAGATCACCGACTGGGCGTGATCTTCGTAGCGGCCCCGGAAGCCGACGCGCCCGGGAAGCAGCGGTGGCTCCACTCGATGGGCGGTTAAGTCCGATGGTCGACTCGGGCGCAGCGGCGTGTGTCGAGAAGCGAAGAAAATCGAACATATGATTGAATTCAGCCATGCGACCGATTCCCGACGACCTTGCCCGGGCGGTTGAACAGTGGCACGCCACCTACCGCCAGCTCGCCGCTCAGCCGCGCACCGTGCTGCGCCGACGGCTCGTGAAGCTGTCCGGCGAGGTGTTCTTCCATCCCCACTGGCACGGCCAGCGCACGCCGGCCGCATCAGCGCTGTATGCAGCCGTTCATCGCGCCCGCGACGCCCAGGCCGCCTCCTGATCCCACGCAGAGCACGCTCATGAGCGGTGCAGTTCCGGATGCGGTGCCGGCCCCACCCTGGCGCCCGGAGGACGGACCTGGCCTTCGTCTGATCCGCCCGCCCTGTGGGTCATGTCGCGGGCCGCTGTCGGTGGGCCGAGGTACGGGCCAGGCAGGACTGGCCCGACGGTCGCGTCATCTACCAGGTGCTCGTGGACGCGGAAGGATCCGGCTCGAAGGGCACCGTCGCGTATCAGTGGCCGCAAGACGGTCTGCGCATCGCGCACCGCAGCGCACTGGCTCCCTCCCGCGACGCGCAGCAAGGCGGCGGACTGCCGCACCCGCCCGCCAGGCGAGTGAGACCCCCGGCCCGGCCGGTGCCGCCGAGCAGTGGGGGCGGCGGCGCCGTAGCGTCGTGAGCATGCACGATGCGCCCCGACGTATCGACCCCACCACCGACCGAGCCACCGCGGCGGTGCTCCTCGGGTGCCGGCCGAACCAGGTCGGCTACTGCGCACGCTGCCAAGGGCTCACCGTGCGCTACGGCCCGCACGCTCTGGTCGTCTGCCCGGCCTGCCGCGCCGCCGAACGGGATCCCAGCTAGAGCTCGCCATTGCCTACGAGCCTGCACGCCGCCTCGCCGCTCTCTTGATCTGGACGCGCCCACGGAAGAACGCCCGCTCATCGGGGATGATCCTCCATCAGAGGCCGGACAAGGGCGACGACTGCCTTCGTTCGGCACTCCGAGCACGTCCCGGACCGCTTGGGAACGAAGAGGTGCCGATACGTCGTCAGCTTGTCACGCGGGATGCCGCAGAGCGTCGCCTTGTCTGACAGGGCATGTTCCAGAGGCGGGGCACCTGTCTCCAGACATGCCGGGAAGCTCGTCGGAGCGAGCCCGAACGTGAACTTCAAGGACCGGAGGCGGTGACCAAGCTGTGGCATGGCCACCACCCTGGCACGTGGTCTGATCAACGTGAAGTCGAAGGGACAGGCTCTAGCTAGGCGCTGCGTGGCTTGCGGGTGCTTGCCTTCTTAGTGGCCGTCTTCTTCGCTGCGGTCTTCTTGGCGGGCGTCTTCTTCGCGGTCGTCTTCTTCTTCGGCTTCGGCAGTTCGTGGACCTCGGCGTGCGTGCCGTGCTCGCCGCGAGACTCACGGGCCTTCTCCACCGAGGCGTTCAGTGCAGCCATCAGGTCAAGGACCTGAGCCGGCTCCTCTACCTCCGGCGCCTGCGGGAGGGACTTGTTGTCCCGTTTCGCTTCAATGATCTGCGCGATGGCCTCGGTGTACGCGTCGTGTGCGTCGAGCTCCTCGAGGTCCTCGATAGTCATGGTCTCCATGAGGGCGAGCGCCCGATCGATCTCCTCGTCGGAGACCTGGACGGGCGGCGGGAGAAGCTCTGCGGGGTTGCGGATCTCGTCGGGCCAGCGCATCGCGTGCAGGACCAGGGCGTCGTCGCGGATGCGGAGCATGCCCAGGCGTTCGCGGCCGGACCAGGCGTATTTGGCGATGGCGACCTTCTCGGAGCGGCCGAGGGCCTGGACGAGGAGCTTGTACGGTTTGGCGGCGACCTGGCCGTTGGCCTGGAGATAGTAGCCGTCGCTGACCTGGATCGGGTCGATGTCCGTGGCGGGGACGAACGCGACGATCTCGATCGCGTTCGCGGTCGGCAGGGGCAGGTCGCGCAGTTCCTCGTCGGAGATCGGCACGATCTGTGCCGGCTGGTGCTTCGTCTCGCGGGTGACCTCGTATCCCTTGCCGATCTCGGCGCTGGAGACTTCGCGGTCCTCGAGGTCGCAGTACTTCTTCACGCGGACGCGGCCGCCGTCCTCGCGGTGGTACTGGTGGAAGCGGATGCTGTGGTCCTCGGTCGCACCGACCACGTTGATCGGCACCGTGACCAGGCCAAAGCTGATCGCACCGCTCCAGATCGTCCGGGGCATACAAGTCCTCCGTGGTAGCCCCGAGCAACACCCAGCCTACGAAGCCCACGCGGCCGACGCAGCACACCATGCGCTCCATGGGGCACGGCGGGAGGCTGGAGGCATGGTGCAGGTGATCGTGTATCCACCCGACAACCAGGGCGGCCGGCGCGTCCGTGCGGACGGCACGATCCTCGGCCGTGCCTACCGGCTCCGGGACGTCGTCGCCTTCCTCCAGGACGCCGGCATGGAAGGCATCGACGACCTCGACGTCATCCGCTCCGACGACATCGAATGGCGCGGCGGCGGCCCGGAGGTGTGGGGGTAGGACCGGATCAAGGGCTTGGGTGTCAGGCGGCTTCAGGCGATAGCCGCCATCACGGCGACGCGGTAGCCGACGGCAGGCGTACCGTGCCCGGGCGGCCGGTCGCCGCATCGACCCGGTAGGCGACGCCGTACTCGCGGGCGAACCAGTTGGCCTCCGCCACCGAGCCGGTCAGCGCGCGCAGGTAGAAGGCGTAGGCCACCGAGTCGATCTGTGCGGGGGTGAGGGTCATGCGCCAGCGGTTGCCCGGCCTGTCGAAGCACGCGGTGCGTACCCGTTCGACGAGGCCTTCGGCCGGCGGTACGCGCAGGTCGGGGGCGAGGTTCGCGTAGACGCGCAGGGCGTCCATCTGCGCGGGCCGCAGCGCGATCACCTGCTCTGTGGCTGCGGGTGGTGTGCAGTGTGGGGTGGGGTCGGGGGCGGCGTGCAGGTAGGTCAGGACGTCGTGGCCCTGCTCGCTGAGGCGGGCGGCCCACAGCACCGGGCGCCCCTCGTAGGCGGACAGTTCCGCGCGCATCTCCCGGTCGGCGAGTTCGACCAGGCCCTGGGCGGCCGCCGTTTGCAGGGACTGCTGGAGGCCGGGCGGGACATCGGTGGACAGCACCCAGCCGTAGCCAGACTCCGTCTCGCGATCACGCAGGGAGCGAAGGGCGTCCAGCCGTGCCTGCCGCGCGTTCATGCCTCACCCTCACCTCAGATCCGCCACCGATGGCAGACGGTAGAGCCTGGATGCCGTGAGGAGCGAATGGGGCTGTGGCGGCTCTGCGCCCGTGGTAGGGCGAGTCACGCAGGTGGGGCCACCCCCCGCCGACCAGGGGTGGCCCCACGAGGTGCTGACGCCTAGGCAGGCCTTGAGCGTCAGTTCACGCCGCTGCGGTCAGTGGTGGTGTCCGCCGCGGTGGTGGCGGCCCCAGGAGAGGTCGTCGATGAAGCGGCCGCGGTCGTTGCGCAGGGTCGCGGTGTCGCGGTCGTTGTTCCAGACGTAGTTGTGGCGGTCCTGGAACAGGTCGTGCCGGTTGTCGCGGCCTTCGCCGGTGTGGACGCGGACGGTGGAACGGCCGTCGAGGCGGTAGTGGTGGAAGGTGTAGGTGTGGCCGTCCTCGTCGGACAGGGTCCAGCCGTCCAGGTTCACCGCCCGGCGGGTGCTGTTGGTGATCTCCACCCACTCCGCGTTCAGGGAGCGGTTGGAGCGGTCGTCGCGTCCCGGGGAGTCGTACTGCACCGCGCTGATGGACACCGCGGAGCGCTCACGCCAGCCGTCGTGGTGGTGGTCGGCGGCCATGGCCGGCAGCGCGGCCGCGCCGACCAGGGCGGCGGCCACGGCAGTGGCGGCGGTCAGACGGCGGGCGGAAGAAGAAACGGACACCAAGGTCCCCCTTCAAGGGTGCGCACCCCACACCGGAGACAGGCGGCGTTACCGCAGGTCCGGCGGGTGCGTTGTGCTGGTGTGAGGCCGGTCGGCCGCACCCGCACACCGTGCCGCCACACCCCGGGCATGTGTGGGAAATGAGAAGGCTCATTACGGTTTCAACAGACTTCTGTGACACTCGACTGTAATGACCATCAATGCGTTGAATGCACCTGGTTGACGCCGAATTCTGATCACAGGCGTTGCAGCGCTTGGGCCGAGGTGGCGGACCGCCAGATCCCGCCACCCCACCGGCCGGAACGCGTTCACCCGAAAGTGAGTAACAACAGACTCTGGCAGGGAGCCGGCCGACTCCTCCGGCGTTCGATGGTGCGTCCCCACCGAACGCCGGCAGGTTTGCCAGCACGGTGATCAGCTCTGTTCCGGCCAGTCTGCCGGGAGGGCGGCCGTCCCGCCCGGTGCTCCCTTGACCGCAGTGGCAAGACTGGTGTCTGCTCGCGTTGCCTGGGCGAGGACTCGTGAGCGGCCTGCCGCCGCGTTGCAGAGGGGGAAGCGAGGACGGCCTCTTGCTTCCCCCTCCTCAGCCCGTCTGCTTCAGCTCTACTGGCCGGCGGTGAGTGACCAGGTGACGGAGGATGGCGCCGTCACGGAGACGGTCGCGTTGGGGCGCGCGTGGCTGAGCTGTAGTTCGTTGTAGGTGCTGCTGACTTCCTTTGCCACGCACTCGAGAGGGAAGCTGAGATTCGTGGGCTGCACCGTCACGGTCAGCGTGCCCTTGCCCTGGCAGTTCACCATCACTGCCAGGGGCTTTGCCGCGACCTTGCCGAGTTCGATCTGACGGTTCCCCCTGGACGAGGCAACTTGGGCCAGCGGCTTGCCAGATGCGAGTTTCGGAGCGCTGCTTACGGTTTCCCCTTCGATGTGCTCAGCCCGCTGGCCAGTCGGTGTGCCGGTGGCGGACGGCCTTGCCGTGGTCCTGCTCGGTGAAGGGTGGTCTGCCGTGTCTGAGCCGGTGCAGGCGGCCAGCCCGAGGCCGCACAGCGCAGCGCCTGCCACCGCGATGGCGCAACGCCGGGTCCACGTCGGCCGCAATGCGCGCATCAGGACTCCCACAGGTACCAGCCGACTCGGAAGGGGGTGTAGCTGGTGACGGTGTTGCGGGTCGAGGTCTTGCAGGTGTTGTAGAGGATGTAGCTCACGCCGGTGTGCTTCAGCCGGTACACGCCGTACTTCGCGTGCGTGGTCCTGTGGGACGGAGTGTCCACGCTGATGGAGTTGCCCAGCCTGGCCGTGAGTTTCGCGGAGACATTGACGTCGAACTTCTGCTCAACCTTGGAGATCAGCGTGTCGACGCTCACCTGCAGGCCGTACGAGACGCTCATACCCACCTCGCTGGTCACTTCCGAGGTGAACGTCGAGCGGGCCGTGCGGGAGGTCCCGTTGAAGTTCGAGTTCGTGGGCCCCACGCCGACGTGATACTGCGGCCCCTGGGTCGAGGGGAGGTAGACACCGTGCGACGGGCCGCAGTACTCGGCATTGGGCCAGTCCTTCGGCGGAGCCGGCGTGGTCGTGGGCTCGTCCGGCAGCCCGTTGCCCCCGCTGGGCACGTCGGTGACGGCCTCCTCCGGCTCCGCCGGCGGAGCGGTGTGGATCTGCGTGTCCTCCGCCGGCGTCGGCTCCTCATAGGAAGCGGCCGCAGCCGGCGCGGCTAACCCCACGCACAGCATCACTGCCGCCGCGGAAGCCAGCAGATTTCTCTTGGTGCGGATGCTCACAGGTAGCACCCTCTCTGTCGTAACCGCCCCCCGTGGACGGTCGAACGCGTGAAGACTATGGGCGGCGCCTCGTGGTTTCACAGCGAAGAATGAAGCTCAGAGGATGAATTGAGGTAACTGGCGCATTTCCGCTGGCAATTTCCCACCGCGAAGATGTCGCAGGGTCGCCCGTCTCGAAACACAGCGTCCAGGGACAAGCAGCTCGTGACCAGTGAAGAGCAGCCTCAGCTGGACGCGTCGCCCGGCGTCCGGGACATCCGGCAACTCGCGGCCCTCGACATGGCAGACGGCCAAGACGATCAGGTGGGGGGGCAGGTCCTCCGCGAGCCGTGGGCGCGCCGCGGGGGGCCGGCGGCCGCGCGCCGCTGCAACGCCTCGAACAACCCCCCCTCCCCCGCCCACACGACCAGCTCGCCAGCGAGGACCAGGCCCCCGGGCAGGACCGCAGCCGCGCACCAGCTCGGGGAAACGGGCCTGGATCAGACTGCCCCGGCGGGACTGGAGCCGCACCGGGCCGGTGAACAGCAGGGCGCGGTAGCCATCGAACTTCGGCTGGAACATCAGACGGCCGGGCAGCGCGCCGGGCGCAGGCACCGTGTCACGGGCCTGCGCCAGCATCGGTTCCACCGGCGGCCGCAGCACCATAGATCCGGTCTACGGCCCGACCACGGCGAGCGCGACCGGGCGCGGGCGTCTGGCGCACTGCGAGGCTGGATGTCTGCGACGCAGGACCGCCCCCTGCTCAGGCGGTGCGGAGCAGGGGGCGGGGAGCGTCGCGAGCAGCTGCGGCGGCGGCTGGGCTACTCGGCGAGCAGTCGCTTGAGCCGACGCTGCCGGAGCCGCTCAGCGGCGGCCGTGAGACCGAAGGCAAGCCCCAGTATTGGCGTAGTCCGCCCCACGCCCTCAGCTGCGTGCTCTTCGCGAGAGGATGGGGTGGTGATCCGCTACGACCCCGAGATACAGGCTCTGTACCGCCGCTACTGCCTCCCGGCGCGCCGCTACCTGAAGCTCGGCGGAGCGGTACTTCGTATGCCGCGCGAGGAGTACGAGCCGTTCGTTCATGCCTTGGCCGCTGATGCCAGGGCTGTTACCGACGCCGAGCTCACCATCCTCTTCGAGGGCAGCTGGCGGGAGCGGCGCACCGCGGCGTGGCTCGCCGCCGTCTCGCGCCGCGACCACTTCCGCGAGTGTCTGGGAGCGCTGCTACTGGAGAGCGAGGTCTGCTGCGCGGGCGGGGCCTACTGCGTGGCGCTGGCGAGTTTCGGCACGGCACGGGACGCTGACCTGCTCGCCGCTTACCTGGATCGTTACCTGCGTCGGCCCGACCTGGCCTACGACCAGCCGACAGCCATGGGCGCCCTGGCGTACACCGACTCCGTCCTGCACGGCGACCGGGCCAGCCGCCTCCTCCAGGAGGGGGGCCTGTGGCGGCAGTGGTTTCAGGACGCGCCCCACATGCACGGCGATGACGGCATCTCCACCTACCTGGGCGGCATCCGCCTCGCCTGTGCCGTCATCGACGAATGCGCCAACACCTGACCTGTTGGTCTTGTTCACGTCGAAGATTCTGGCTCGTCGGTCCACTCACAGTCGAACCTCGGCGGCCGTTTCTGTGTCTGCATCAGGGGGATCGGCCGAGTACCGGGGCAGTGCCCTTTGGTAGGCAGAGGGCATCACGTCCGGTGCCAGCAGTTGCGGATCTCGTCGAGCTCAGTGAGCAGGCTCGCGCTGTGAATGGTGGGACGAAGCCAGCTGATGTCTGTCGGACGCAGTCTGTACAGTCCCTCGGTGGAGAGCGTTTCCAGCAGGGGCTCTGCGTGTTCAGCCAGCCAGTCTGCGGCGTTGAGGTCTTGTGCGAGGCGAAGGAGTTCAACGACCGTGTGTGCAGGTCTGCTGGCCGGTGGGACTTCCTGGAGGAGTTCGAGGGCGGTAGTGAGTACGGTGGTGGCGGCCGGGCGTTCGACGGCGTTCCAAGTGGCTGTTGTGCCGGCCTCGATGAGCAGGCACTGAAGCCGCTGCAGGGCGGTGGCGCTTTCGAGGGCCGGGGCTTGGGGGCCGAAGCGTGCGGTGACTGCGTCGAGCTGCGCGTGAGGGGCGTCTGGGTGTCCGACGATGGCTTGGGCGCACTGGGCGAGGATCAGCCAGGTGGTTGCTTTCAGGCCGCGTGAGCCGGTGGCTCGTAGGGACGTGAGCTGGTCCAGGACACCGGTGACAGCGTGGGCGGACTGGTGCGGGACGGCGTGGAAGAGCAGGCGCGCGAGGATATCCGCTGCCGCCGTGCGCTCCTGGGCGGGCAAAGCGTTAAGGAGGTCGACTAGCGCTTCAGGGGCAGCGAACGGGGTGGGGGTGGGCGGATCGAGCAGGGCGAGAAGCGTGTGTGCGAGGGAGCGGGTGTGTTGGTTGTCAGTGACGTGGTAGGTCTCCAGGGCGGTCGGCAAGTGCTGCGCAAGGGGGGCCACGGCGTGCAGGACATGCAGCGAACTGATGTCGTGTGTGAAGGCTGCGGTCCTGTGGAGGTCTAGGAGACTGGTCGGCTCGTGATGCCGGTAGGGGACTGGGTTCGGCGCTTGAGGATCATGGTGCGCAGGCCAGACAAGGTGGTCGGCGCGGTCGGCAGGGATCAGGCGTATGAGCACGTCGGGGTTGCGGGTGTGCGAGTCCGTGCACGGCTCCGTGGTGAGGGTGCCGGTCAGGGTGGTCCAGGACGCCTCGCTGAGCTGGGATCGCCACAGCATGCTCTGGCGTCGCCAGGAGTCGACCGGGTCGCGCGAGTCGAAGAGGCGTGAGACGCGGACGCTGCCCTCTGCCAGTACGGCGAGCAGGAGCAGATTCGCGCTGTAGACGGCCTCTCGTTCAGCGCGGCGAGCGGGGAGAGGCTCGTAAGGCAGCTGGTTGGGTCGGGTGGTGTTGTCGGAGGCTGCTTCGAACAGGCCGATCAGCAGGGTGGTGAGCTGGTTGCGCATTTGCTGACTGAGGCCGCTGATCAGATCGCTGAGGTTGCGTACCACTTCGGCACGGTCGACGAGCGGCACGTGGGACATCAGAGCATGCAGCCGGTCGTCCACGGTGACAGCGGTGCGTTGCGCGGAGTCGGCGTGCAGGAGGTGCTTCAGTTCGTCGGTTATGAGTCGGGCAGTGAGGTATTCGCCGAAGGTGGCGTGCAGAAACTCGTAGGAGTGTCTGTGCTGGCCGGTGACGACGGCTTGGGCTTCGTGGATGAAGAAGAAGCGGCCGAAGAGCAGCGGTGAGGGGGCAACGTCTGCGTCGAGGAGAGCGATCTGGTCGGCGTGCGCTTCGGACGCGGTGATGCCCTGGCTTCGCCGGTTGAACATGCCGACAGCGATCACGGCGAGGCGTTGCAGTTCGTGTGCGACGACGGCGGCTTCTGCTGCGGGGGGCTGGGCGCCATTGTGCTTGGCCACCTGGCGGCGGGTGAACTCGGTCAAGAGCCTGTCGTAGAGGCCGAGTCGTCCGATGCCCTCGCCTTTCAGCTGGTGTAAGGCGTTTGATGAGGCGTCGTAGAGGGCGAGCATCAGCAGCAGTAGAGGCTGGCTAATGAGGTCGCCGTGCAGCTGCAGTACTTCAGGATCCAGGGGCTGCAGGTTGCGTGCGGTGAAGTAGCGGCGGTTGACGGTGTTCCAGACTCGAATCCAGTGTTCGATGCGGGCCTCGTCGAAGGGTTCCAGGCGGATGACGGTGCTCAGTCGTGGGGTGGGGGCCTGGTCGGCGACGACGGTACGGCTGGTGACGACTGCAATCGTGGGGCGGCCGAGTTCATGTTCGCGTCGTTGGAAGGCGGCCAGGTCGTGCAGGTAGTTGGAGTAACGGGTGTAGTCGGCAGAAGCCGCCTGCAGGAGTTCGTCGAAACCGTCCAGGACGATGACCCGGACCGTGCCGGGTTCGGCGGCCTCGGGCCAGGGGGTGAGGGTGCCGTTGGAGCGTCTGAGGGATTCTTCGAGCTGTTCTTGGATGTCCAGGTCCGCGGGGATGTGGCGTAGCTCGACACGCTGGCAGAAGAACTCTGCTGCAGGTAGCCGTGCGGCAAGGAGCTTGGTCAGCAGTGACTTTCCCGAGCCCGGGTGGCCCAGGATGACCAAGGGGGCACTGATGGCGTGGGCGGTGAGGAGGTGGGCGGCGAGGAACTCACCGAGGTCCTCACGCTCAGGCTGCGCGAGCCACCACTCGTCGCTGGACAGATGCCGGCTGCTGGAATGCTCGTGCGCCAGGCGGAAGGCCGGGTCGACGTATCCGTCTTGCAGGGTGGGCATCACCGGGCCGTCATCGTCGGCGTCAGCGACAGGCGCGCGGAGCAGTCTGCGGTACCGGTGGGCAGGGGCGGGATCGGCGGCGAACTGACCTAACCAGTGCGACAGCGGCTGCAGCGCACAGCTGGGCCCGGGCGGCTGAAGCCCCTCCTCGGCGACCTCGGGCGGGTCTTCGGTGTTGGAGGTCAGGCGTAGCTCAGGACAGTCCCATGTAGCCGAGGCCATGAGGGCTTCGTAGCGTTGCCAGGCCTGGTGCGCCAGGTCTTCGGGATACTGGTCCTGGGGGCTGCCTTCGCCATGCACGATGCTGGCAGCGTAGGTATAAGCGGCAGTGATCTCCCGGCGTAGTTCGCCGGCGTCTCTGACCCGGTCCGTGCCGAGGACTACCTGCTCGAGTTCGGCGACGATCTGGGTGGTCATGTCTCCTTGCTGGTATCCGAGCTCGGGTCCGTAGTGGATGCCGGAGCCGGCCACGGCGTCGCAGAACGCTGTGATCAAGATGGTCCGGTCGGCTGCGACCAGCAGTGCGGTACGTGCAATCCCATGGCTGGAGCGGACTCTGTCACCGAATCCCTCCATTACTGCGGGCAGGCCATTGGACGCAGCGCCGCTCAGGGTGAGCGGCTCCAGCAGTTCCGCCGCAAGTCCTTTGAAGTCCTCTCGGCCGGCGGTCAGTACGTCGACAGCGCTAGCGAAGTCGTCGGGGATTTCAACCAGCTCCGGTGGTGGCGGAAACGGTAAGGGGCGGGGACGCTTCTCACTCCGCGGCTCTTCGGCGCTGATCTGCATCTCGTGGTGGCGATGCCGCCACCACGACAGGTCAAGGCTTACTGCCGCAGGGCTACCCGCACGGTGGCTCCCGCAGTACTCCACGATGCGTGCCACGTCGTCCCAGGGCGGCGGGGTGGTGCGCTGCCCGTTGAGGAGAGCTGAAACTGCGCCGTTGCTGCGGTGGAGGGCCCTGGCCACGTCGCTTTGGGCAATGCCGCACTCGCGGACCAGGCGCCGTAGTTGTCTGCAGAAGCTCACCACCGCCTGAGGCGGCTCCCCCGCTGCCATCACTCACTCCGTCCTTAACCCCGTTTTCACCGCGATGCTTCCCAGCGTAGGTTCTGACCTGCGTCAACGACTCTGAGATTCAGAACTATTCAGCGTCTGACCGGCGAAGCCCGGACGAATGCCAGTGTCGGAGTGTCCGCGCCGCTGTCAGTACGCGAGGAGTCTCAATGCTCGGGATCCCCTGGGGTCTTCCTGTCCTGCTAGTCGCCGTCTTCGCCTGCCTTTTCGTCGGCGTCGTGCTACCGGCCATCTGGTCAGCGCAGCCCGCACGCCGTCGCGCGGCCGCGGACGTTCTTGCACAGATTCTGGCCGTGATGCCGGGCGGCACCCGTCGGCCGCCCTGCGCTGAGGAGGCATGCGTGAGTCGAGGTTCGAATGAGGCGTCTTGAGCACCACAAGTCGTTGTGCCTGCTTCAGTTGGGACTCGGAGCCTATGAGAGGTCATTCTGAGCTGGTATGGCGGTCTTGTGGTCGCCTGATCGAGCGGGTTTGGGCGGTTCGGCCCGGTCGGGCTGATTGGTCCTGTTGGGCTGTCTGTGTGAGCGACCGCAAGCCTTACAAGAGCGACCTGTCCGATGAGCGGTGGGCGCTGATCGAGCCGGTGATCGCGGTGATAGCGCGCCGCCTCACTGGCCAGACCACGCCCACCTGGCGCGGGTGACCGCGTGGACGCCCAGGTCACGCCGCTTGTGGAGCGGATCGACGCACGCGAACGCGAGGACGTCGGCGATGCAGCGCAGATCCGTGCGCAGATGGACGAACTCACCGTGCGCCTGCGTGAACTCGAGGAGGAGATCGAGAGCCTGGCGGTGAACCCGCAAGACGCTCCTCGCCCTCCCGCCGGCGACCCCGGAGCCAGCCGAAGAGCCGCCCGTCCTGCCAGCCCACCCGGTCTACCAGCAGATCCTCGACGTCTTCGCCGACGCTGCTGGACCGATGCGCGCCCGCGATCTGTGCCGGGCCCTGGACCTCCCGCTCAAGCAAAAGAACATCGAGAAAAGGCACCCAGCTCAAGCTCAAGCGCCTGATCATCGGGAAGTCGGATCGTCGGGCGACACGGCGGTCCGCCGGCGAAGCCTCGTGCGCTGCCCCATCGGCAGCGCAGGGGGCCTCCGTCCGTCAGGAGCGGTTCCTGAGTCCGTTCAGTCCGACAGGGACCGGTCAGACCGTGTGGCTCTCAGTCGATCCGATGCTGGAGGCGATGAGGTTGAAGAGCCATTCATCGCCCCGGACGTCTTCCAGGATCGGCGCCCACAGGCGCCTACGTCCGTCGCCGAGATGGCTGGTGAGGGTGTAGAGCTCGACGAGGTAAATGGGGCATGGCACGACCCCAGCACTGGCCGTTGTCGTTCCACTCTGGTCGAAGGAGCCCACGTCCTTGAACAGCGCTGGGAGGAATGGCGCGAAGTAGGGGTCAGGGCGCTGCTCGATGATGTCGGCGCGGGGGATGTACCAGAGATTGACGAACGCTTCGGTGAGCGCGGGCAGCGTCGCTCGGAGCTCGGGGTGCGCGACCAGGGCCAGGGCTTTGGTCTCGGCGGTGGTGATCTCTTGGTACGGCGGTCGTTTCCCGATCGGCTCGATCTTTGCGTTCAGGAGGTTGCGCACGGGGGTGCCGAGGGAGGCCCAGAAGGCGGGGAGGTCGCCGAGCCGGCCGAGTGCCAGGAGTTGGACGGAGGGTTCGGCCGTCTCTAGGCGAGCCATCTGCTTGGCGGCGGCCTTCTTGACGAGGTCAGCATCGCGTTCGGCGAAGCTGCGCAGGCACTTGGCCATCCGGTCGGCGAAGGCCTCCGGTGTGATCTGGATCGCGGGGTCCTCGAGCGCGAGGACGGCGAACTTGGCCGCGGCCTCGACGACCTTGGACCTGGCGCTGGGGCGGACGCGGTCGAAGAAGGTATGGGTGAGAAATTCGGTGTCATAGACGAAGCCGGGGTCCACGACGTACTTGAGGAAGCTGTCGACGATCTTGCGCCCCTGGCTCGGAGGATGGATGAGCACGGCTTCCAGAGCGGCCGCGAGGTGGGCGCGGGCGTACTCCATCGTCGGCTCGTAAAGTTCGCCCAGGAGTCGGACGGGTGCGCACACAGGTGGCGGTCATCGCGGATGCGCTCGAGCTGCTTGCACTGGGTGAAGTCGATCAGTTCGAGCTTCTCCGCCGTGTCGAGCAGGGTCCTCTCCAGGGTGAGCATGATCGGTATCGCTTCGGTCTCCGCGCTGCCCTGCGCTCGTTCGACGTCGGCGACGAGGGCCTGGCTCTCACCCTCTTCGTGGAGGATCTGGGCCTTGGCGATGAGGTCGGCGCAGACAGCTGTCCACGTCAGGACGATCGCGCCGCGGGCCGAGCCGGAGACGTAGCAGCGGTAGGCCTCGCTGACGAGGGGACGCAGGTCCGGGTTGAACACGCGGTTGACGCGGTCTTCAAGGTCGATGGTGTTGCCCCTCCCGGCGTGCCCGTCCCACTTGCCCCGGCATGATCCCAAGCTCCCGGTCGGGTCCGGGCAGAGAGGACCGACCTCCCTGAGCTGCTAGGCACTGGTACCGGCACATAGCTACAGCGCTGGTATGGGAAAGCAGACGAACATCCGCCTGGACGAAGATCTGAAAGCAGCTGCCGAGGACCGGGCCAAGCGCCGCGGGCTGAGCCTTCAGGGGTATGTGGCTGACCTCATCCAGGCCGACGTGAACCAGGCTCGGGCCGCTTTCATGGCCGGAGCTGCATCCTTCCTGGCCGCGTACACGGACGCCTTCGATGCGGAGGTCGGCGAGGACCGGTACCCCGGCCTCCCGGACGCCCCGGCGGAGACGGCACCGAGGGACGCCGCGTGAACCTCCGCATCGATCTGGCGTGGATCCTGGCCGTGGCGCAGCAGATCCCGGGGGACCCTCAAGTCGTCGACTACGGCGTGCCCGTGGCGGCGGAAGCACGTCACCGGGCCGAAATCCTTGACCACGAGGTCTACCCCGAACCCCATCACAAGGCCGCGGCGCTGCTGTGCGAGCTGGCGAGAAACCCGAGCCTGGAGATGAGGAACCTGCTGTTTGCGGCAACCGTGACCGCGGCCTACCTGTCGGCGTGCGGCCTCCCTGTGAGCCCTGGCCTGGATAGTGTGCTCCCGCTGGCCCGCGCCGCCCGCGATGGGCTCCCGGTGCGCGAAGTCGCCGCTCAGATCAAGACCTGGACGAGCTGATCGAGCGGCCCTCATCCCGGTACCGAGCCAGGTCAGCTCCAGATCGTCGACACGCGGCGACCCGGCCATCCACATGCGTGGTCAGGACCCCAGTTGCCGCGGCCGCAACACTACGCAGGGCCGGTCACGCGGCAGAGGGTGCTTCACTGCCTTTCGAGCCGCCGACGAAATTGGTCACCGGCGCGCGGATCCTGAGCAGAGCTCGGACCACTCTTCGCTCGTTCGGTGATCCGCCTCCATCTGCTCAAGCACCTTCTGGAGGGACAGCAACGCGACGCGGCCGCGGCGATGGCTGAGCGCGGTCCTGGCCTCCTGCGGGACAGGTCTGCCGGGCGGCCATGGCGCGGTCCAGCTCCCATTCCTGGGCGCGCGTGGGCACCCGCTTGGGCGGGCCTGTCGCAGGTCGTACAGCCAGGCGCGGCCGGGGTGATTGCAAGACCACAGCGGCCGGGTGCGGCATCGCTTGCATCGCAGAATGCCGACGAGATCGTGTCCTCCGGGGCTGACCTCGCTCTCGCGTAACTGGCGGCGGGTGAGCAGGTGACCGGGGTAGGCACCTCGGTCGTACTCAGCAAGGCCCTGGCCTCCCCGTGGAGTCCGCTCCTGCGTGCAGTGCCGCCGGCGGGGGTGCTGCCGCATCACCGCCTCGAAGCCGGGGTCGTGGCGGCCGAAACGGCGCCGGTCTGGGTGATGGACGGCGGGACGTGAGCACGACGGATCTCCTCCCAACAGGTCAAGCAACGCCGCGCCCCGCCGACGTCGCGGATGCGATCGGCGGGGCGCGGTGGGGATAGGACAGGGTCAGGCGGCGAGACCGAGGGTGTGTGTGCCGCTCGGTCCCGGGCTGACGGGTGCGGTGTGTCCCGGGCGCGAGCTGTCCGGCTGCTGTACGACGCTGCCGGTGGTGTGGGTGCCGATCCAGTAGCCGAGCAAGAGGCCGGCCACGCCGAGCACCTTGTGGCGGTTGGCCCTCCACCAGGTGGGGGCGGGCGGTTCGGTCAGAACACCTATGACAGCCGGGGCCTTCGACAAGACGACGATCTCCTTCTCAAACGCAGGGGGTGTGCGGGGGATGGCCGGCTGGCCTGTCCCGTCCTCGCTCCGGGGGTGCAGAGAGTGAGGGCAGGGCGGAGCAGCCGGACGTCACTGCTGTGGGCATGGCGATGGCCCGCACCCACGTGCTTGAAGAAGCGGCCTCGGGGTGCGGGCCATCGGTCAGGGGATGCAGCGGCTACAGGTCGGAGGGGAGCCGCTGGCCGGTCTCGGCGTCGTACGCGACTCCGGAAGGGGAGAGGCGGATAGTGCGGTGATACGCCCGCATGCCCTCCTTCCAGGTCTTCCCCCCGATCGACACACGGACCGTAACGTCGGCGAGCGGATCGTTGACCGGCAGCTCGATCTGTGGATCTTTGGGGAAGTAGCCGTCTTCCTGATGGCTGCTGGCGTTCTTATCGCCCACGTCCATCCTCAGGAACTTGGCGTCTCGATCATCGTAGGAACTCAGCTCCAGGATGACGCGTTCCCGATTGATCCAGTGAGCAACGATGTCGGCGTTTACACCATCGATGTTGAGCTTCGCCCCGCTCCTTCCCTTGTAGGCGGCGGCTTTCGCCTGGTGCTCGTCGTGGTCCTGCTGGAGGGTAGCGCTCTTCCACACGGCCGCGACCGTTATGGCCAGGACCGCGACGGTGGCGACGTAGGGCCAGGTCCGCCGACGCGGCGACGACGCTGCGGCAGCCGCGTCTTCACCACTCGCTCCGGCTGCCGGAGCGGGGCTGGGCGGCTGCGGAGCGCTGTTCCGGGCCGGTGGCACGGAGACGGCGTTGTCTGTGCTGCGATCGGGGATCTTCTGGAACCAGTCGACGTCCTTGCCCATGCGGGCGACGGTAGCGCGGAGCTGCGTCGCCTGGTCAGGGCTTCCGCAGAGTTCCGCCACGCGCGCGCGGGTCACCAGCCAGGAGATCGCTTCGTTGCTGTTGATCCCGTGCGCGTTGATGTCCTCGCGTTCGCCAATCGCGGCGAGCTGGGCGGCTTCACTGCACCTGCCTGCCATCGCGGCCTGGACGACTTCCTGGTGCCGGACGTCGACGACATTGGGAGGCATCTCCCAGTCCCAGTCAGCCTCGTCTCCCTCGTCGGTGACGTCGCCGAGCTGCTGCTCGATGAACGCCGGCATGACATCGCCCTGGTCCTCATCGAGGTACTCGCGCTCAACAACGGCGTCATCGGCATCAGCGTCGATGCTGGCCTCGGTCGCTGCCGGTTCCTGTTCGGTGGCTAGGGCCTGTCGGGCCTTGCGGCGTCGGCTGGAGGTGTCGGTCAGCTTGGCCTCGTGTTCGCTGATGACCGTCTTGACGACGTCGACGTAGTCGGGGCCGACCTTCCACACCGCCTCGCCCTGGCCCAGCTTGGGAATCTTCTCGATCGCCCAGGCAGGCAGGCCCAGCAGTGCGCCGACGGCGGCGGCTTCCTCGGGAAGGAGGCGGCCGATGTGGGCGACCTCGCAGAGTCGGGCCAAGTCCTGCGCCGGGCCGTCGCCGAGGTCGGACAGGGTGTGCATGACGACGTCCATGCTGAGGTTGGCCTTGCGGCTGTTCTTCAGCAGGCGCTGGATCAGTTCAGCGGTGGCCGCGGACAGCAGGATCTGCCAGGCCTCCTCGAGGACCAGGTGCCGGTGGACGGCGGTGGACTGGGGAAGCCACACGTGCTCGACCCAGCACGCCACCGCGGCCATCAGAGCGGGGATGGCCGGTGAGTTGCGGTCCAGTTCGGTGAAGTCGAAAGACAGGATCGGCAGATCGGTCGGCGGGAGGCTGGCGTCCTGGCCATCAAAGAGCCCTCGGAGGCTGCCTTCGGTGTAGCGGGACAGAGCGATCGCCACGCCCTCACCCCACTCGGTCAGCTTCTCCGTCGGCCACCTACCCGCCTCCGGGAGCACGAGCGCGTCGACCAGTCCATTCAGCGAGGTCGCCTTGGGGTGGTTCAACGCGTGTTGGAGAGCATGGGTGGCCTGCGGGGTGAGCGCGGCCGGTTCAACGGCGGCGATCAGCGAGCGCACCAGCTGCTCCCGCACCTCGGGCGGGAACATCGGGGAGCAGGGGTTGAGGGCGAAGCCACCCGGGCCGGCCTTGATGACCTGCCCGCCCAGGTCGAGCGTCAGCCGCGCCCACTCACCCTTGGTCGTGTCCTCGCCGAAGGAGTCGATGACGACGGTCTGGTGCCCGTGGCTAAGGATCTCGCGGCGCTGGCGGATCTTGTCTGTGGTCGACTTGCCCGAGCCGAGGCCGCCCAGCGCAAGGCTGTTTGTCGAGGGCAGCAGGCGGTCGTCCACAAGGACGGGGGAAAGGTGGAACGGGCGGCCGTCCAGTAGGGAGCGGCCGATCGGGATGCCAGGAAAGGAGGCGTTGGAGGTGACCAGCGGCGCCGTGATCGCGGCGTGGTTGGAGGGCAGGCGGATCATCAGAGGATGGCCCCTTTCCTGGTGGAGGCTCCGTGGGGGGTGGTCATCACGTGCGCGCGGTGCTGCTGTCCGGCGAGCCAGTCGAGCTGGATGCGCTGGCGGTCGGCGGTCAGCGAGGCCTGCCAGCGCGCATCCGTCACCGCCTCCGGGCTCTCGCCCCAGACGGTGAGGTAGGCGTCGAGGTCGACGAGCGTGGCGCCCTGCACTAGCGCGCTGCGCGCGGTGCTGGCAGCCGTCTGCAAGGCCGCGGCCTTGATCTCGTCGTTGGTCCACGCCTCCCCGGCCGCCACGGACCACTTCGCCGACTTGCGTGACTGCGCCGCCGGCAGCGGCCGGTACAGCACGGCAAGCGAGCGGTCCATCGTCAATCCCTTGCCGAGCAGCAGGCGGGGCATCAGGTCGCCGTCGGTCTCGTCCGGCCAGGCCGTAATGCGGGCGGTTGAGGCGTAGCGGCCGTCCTCGAGGACCACCCAGCCCGGCCCGCGCTCGACCACCTTGGGGATCGGCTTCAGCTCGACCTGGTCGAGCACGCCCAGCGAGGCGAACTCGTCCTCCATCGTGTCCAGGACACGGGGGCCGGCCAGGTTCTTGGGCACGTGGACGGACACCGTCTGCGTGTGCTCGGTGAACTCGCCCTGACTGCAGGCGTCATGGGTGACGTGCACCTGCACCCCGGCCTGGCGGGCCTGGCCACTGGCGAACACCAGCGAGCGGGAGAACGCCTCGTGAAACGCCACCCGGCGTTGGGCGTCCTGCATGGTGCCGTGGTCCGGGTAAAGCGACCACGTCCGCGTCTCCCCGGGCGCGTGGAACGCGCCTTCGGGGGCGGTGCGTTCGCGCAGACGTCGGTAGCCGACGGCCGCCCAGCGGCCGATCGAGCGCGGTCCCGGCGCGACGTTGACCAGGGCGCCGATGGCGCCAACCGTGCCGAACGCCCACAGCGGCGGCGGAGAAACCACCGCCGAGGCGAGAACGGCTCCGCCGACACCGGCGTTGACCTTCGTCAGGATCGTCTCGGCGGGGGACAGACCGCGCTGCAGCGCGGGAACGCGGTAGCCGGGCATCAGGGAATACACGGAATCCTCCTCGAAGTAGGTGGCCGATCCCGGCCCACGGAGCCGGACCTCGCGGTGAAGGTCCGGCGATTGATGTCTGACGGTGCTGCGGTCCCGGCACCGCCTGTGCGGTGGCCGGGGCCGCAGCCTGTGTGCTCCCCGTGTCAGGGCGTAGGCGGCGTGGCTGGCCGCTGCGGCGGGGGCGTCGGCCGATTGGCCGGCGGCCTGGGGGCTGCTGTCCTGGGAGCGGCGGGGCTCTGCGGGGTCGCCGCGGCCCGCGCCTGTTGACGTGCCTGCTGGCGCGCCTGCATGATCCGCGTGTAACGCTCCGCGTCCCGTGGGGCCTGCGCCTTAGCGACCGCCGACTCGACGGTCGGGCGTCCCGGCCGGGACGGCCGGGCGGCGCCGTAGGCGGCGAACAACACGTCCCGATCCCTGGTGACGGCCCGGCCGGGGGTGGCGACGGTGCGCGGCTCGCGCGGGGCGTTCTCCTCCTCGTAGAAGTTCGGCACACCCGCACGCACCACGCCCAGCGCCAGCCAGTTGTCCGTGTTGCGCTCCACCATCGTCCGTGCCATGCGGGCCATCCGCGGCCCGATGTACGGCACGCCGTGGACGATCATCCGCAGCATGATGACGTCCGCCGCAACCAGCAGTGCCCCGTCCAGGATCAGGTTGCCCTTGGCCAGGCCGGTGAACGGCGTGAGCACCAGCAGCGCGAACGGGCAGAAGATCAGCCCCAACAGCCTGTTGGCCCACCGCCACACCGCCGATGTGTCACCCCCGCGCGCCAGCGAGGCCAGGACCAGCGGCGCCAGACACACGAACACCAAGATCCCGGGCTGGCGCGTCATGTACACCAGCGCCGCGAACGCCAGCGCCACCACCAACATGGAGATGATCAGCAGCGAGCCCAGGGGACCGAGGCTGTCCGCCTTGGCGAGGTCATGGCGGATGACATTGAACAGGGATGATTCGTTGCCGTTGAACGCGGCTGTGAACGAGGCACTCACAGCTTGGTTCAGCAGCACAACCACGCCGGGTACGGAGGCCATGCTGGCCACCGCCACCAGGGTCCACCCCAGCGACATCCCCATCTGCCGCAGCCGCGGCATGCCCTGCCAGGCGGTCAGGCCGCACACCACGACCACGCAGAGGAAGATCGAAACCGCGAGGTGCTGGCCGAGCCACAGCAGCGGCTCGTACAGCGAGTTGTCCGGCTTCTTCGGCGCCCACGTGCCGTTCGGCGCCACCAAGCCGTTGATCTTCCTGATCAAAGTCTCAGCGAGGTCCTTGACGTGGTCGGAGGCGCCGCCGACGATGCTGCCGTCGTTGTGGCCGGTGGTGGGTGGGCCTCCGCCGTCCTGCCGGCCCTTGAGGCAGTACTCCTTGCCAGGGCCGTGGATTTTCGCGCAGGGATCAGGCATGTCAGTCCCTTCAGCCCTTGGCCTGGGTGACGGTGGAGAAGAGGACGTCGCCGTAGAGGGCCAAGACGACGGCGACGAACAGGGTGCCGACGGCCAGGGAGCCCTTCTTCAGCGCCTGCTGGGGGTGGTTGATCAGCTGGCCGATCATCCGCAGGGCGATGACGGCGATCACGGCGGCGATGGCCTTGGTGACCAGTCCGCCGGCCGTCGAGGAGATAGTCGCGAAGAACTTGGCGAAACCGCCGGACAAGTCATCACCGTTGGCGTCAGCGGCGAGGATGATGGGGTTACGCATCTTCAGATCTCCTGTGTGTGAGTGGGGCGGGCGACGGCGAACAGGTCGCTCATCATGTCCATGGGGTCGTATCGGACTTCGGTTCCGGGCCGGGGCGCGTTGATGATCCAGCCGCCGCCGACATAGATGCCGACGTGGTGAATGCTCGATGCACTGGAGCCGTAGAAGACGAGATCTCCGGGCCGCATATCCTCCGGGTCGACCGGTTCGGATGCTGCGTATTGGGCTGCTGCTGTACGCGGCAGGCTGATACCGGCTTTCGCGTAGGCGTAGAGCGTGAGCCCGGAGCAGTCGAAACCGGTAACAGGGGCACCGGAGCGGCCATTCGGGGAGCAGCATGTTCCCTTGCTGGGGCCGCTCGCGCTTCCACCGCCCCATGAATAGGGGGTGCCGAGCATTTTCTGTGCGGCTGCCAGGGCGGTGGATGCCTGCCCCGAATTGGCGGGTGTTCCGCCCGGTCCGGTCGGGGGCGCCGCGTTGGCGGTCGCGGTGATCACCTTGACGTAGTTTTGAGTTTCCTTGTAGGGCGGGACGCCTCCGAACTTTTTTACGCGGTCGGCACCTGCGTTGTAGGCGGCGAGCATGTTGGCCGTCCTGTCGCCGGGAACGTTTTTTACGTCCTGGGCGGAGTCACACAGGTATTTGGCTGCGGACGGGATGGCGTCCTCGGGGTCCCAGATGTCACGCTTTCCGTCCCCGTTGGCGTCGAGTCCGTGAGTTTCCCAGGTCGACGGCATGAATTGAGCGATGCCTTGTGCGCCCGCCGGGGATGTGCGGTCCGGGACGAATCCGGATTCCTGTTTGAGGAGTGCGGCGAGCAGGTTCGGGCTGATCTCGGGGCAGGTGTGACCTGCTTCCTCGATCAGGTTTTTGTACGCGGCGGGGACGGACAGGCTCAGGGCTGCCGAGCCCGCGCTGAGGGGGTCGTCGCCAGCGGCCTGGACGAGCGCGGCCACGACGACGGCCGCGCTCGCTCCTATGCCGACGATGACCGGTGTGGTGGGGCGCAAGCGCTACTTCCCCCCTTCCTGGCTGTTTTGGGTGTTATCCCTGTTCAGGGCCGTCATGCCAGCCGTCAGAGCCCCCGTCATGGGGCCGTCATCGACGTGCCCGGACCCGTCAATCCGCAGGCCCGGATGACAGGGTGGTGACGGGGGCGATGACGGGGCCTGTGACGGGGCCGGTGACGGTCACGACCGGGCCTTGGCAGCGGCGATGAGGTCCGCCAGCTGGTAGCCGCGGCCGTTCGACTTGCGGCCGCGCTTGACTCCCTTGAGCAGCTCGGCGACCTTTTCTCCCGCATCTTGAGGAGTGCTCGCCTCAACGCCCAGCACAGGTGCCAGCTCGGCCGTGTAGATGAAGTCAAGCCCCTTGCTCTGCATGAAGCTGATTGCCTTCGCGAGAGGAGATTCCGGGTCGGCTTCGATCTTCTGTTGCTGGCGTGCCTGTGCTTCGTCCGCGACTTCCCACATGAACGCGTCCGGAAAATTGAATCCGCGGATCAGCGTGGACCTGCCGCCTGCGAATAGTACTCCCTGCCCCTTGATTTCGGGGTTGAGTTGCGTGGGATCGATCGGGGCGACGGTACTGAAGTACGAGTCGCCGAGGATAACCTTGGCGGTTCCCGCTGATTCCACGTATAGGCTGATCCGGTAGTTGAACTGAGAGCGGACCTTTACCGGAATTGCGTCCTTGTCCGGGCGCTGTGTCAGGAAGATCGTGGAGATTTCCGATTCGAGGGACTTAGCTGCGAGCTTGCGCGCTTTTTCCTCGATTCGCTGTGCCCGCTCCTTTCCCTTGGGCGTGCTGTCGTCGGCGAAGAAGTCGGCCACCTCGTCCGCGATGAAGATCACGGGGCGGAACTTCGGTTCCGGCTGCCGGTTACGCAGCGCTTCCTGCTTCTCCGCGTAGCGTTCCGTGACGCGCTGGTTCAGCTCGTCCAGCATGCTTTCGAAGACCACCGGGTCATCGGACGCTTCGTAACGAACGCATGCTTTCTCGTACTTGATCAGCGCGCACAGTTTTCCGTCGAGCAGATAGAGATCGAAATCTCCGTATGCGATGAGCAGGCAGGTGATAAGCCCGTTGATGAGCGTGCTTTTACCCATCTGGCTCATGCCGCCGACCAGCATGGACGCCTTGCTGAAGGTCCGGACACCGACGAGCTGGCCGGTGACATCGTGTCCGAGTGGCACACCCTGGAAGGCCTTGATCTGTTCTCGGGTGGGCGGAGGGAATTCCGTGGAGAACGGCTCGTTGTCCAGCACCAGGAGCCGGACGCGGCGCTCGCTGTCCCGGCTGCGGTCCATCCTGAGATGCAGCCGGGTCTTGTGCAGGTAGCCGGCCACGTTCTCCAGGCGTGACTCGACGTCCCTGTAGGTCCGCGCGGCGGGCAGCACGAAGTCGTACTGCTTGCCCGTCGGCACGGGAGAGACGGTCACTTCGTCGGCCCGGATGATTTCGTCGCGGCCGATGGCACCGGCGGTGCGCAGCGCCGCGGTGAGCTCCGGGTGGGCGGAAACGCTCTCGACGGCCGTCTCCGCTGCGGCGCCACCCTGGGCGGGCGCTTTCTGCTTCAGCTGCATGGCGGGCGTGCTCTGGCCCGACCAGCGGCGCTGCAGCGCCGCACGTGCCTTGAAGATGCCGTAGCCGATGCCTACGAGCACGCCGACGACCAGCAGGATCGTGACGGGCCAGTTGAGGCCCAGCTTGATTTTGATGGCACCGAGGATGCCGGTGATGATCACCAGGCCGCCGATGGCGCCGGCCATCTCGCCGTAGAAGTCCTCCTGTTGCTGCTTGGTGTTCTTCTTGCTCCCCACATCGCCTCCCTTCCCTAATCGGGAGCACGCGAGCGCGCGCTCTGTTTCGTGGGGTTTTGTTGGTGCTCGCCGGGTCTGCTCCCCAGGTCTGCGAACGCGCTGTCCGCTCGCTGGGTCACTCACCGGGTCTGCACGCTGGACTCGACTCCGTTCCGCTTTCCGGCAGTCGCGGAGAGGGCCAGACCGCACGCGCGGGCTGGCCCTCGCCGGTGGTGCCGGACAGGGGTCAGGTGGCGTCCGCGTCAGCGTCCTCGGGCTCGTCGCGGTCGTCCTCGCCGCCGGCCGCAGCGCCGGCCGTGTCGCTCTGGACGCCCTCCTCGTTCGACATCAGCGCGCCCCAGGCCTTGCGCAGCCGCTTCTCGCTGGCGACGAACCCGGCGTCACGGAAGGCTGCGCCGGCTTGGCGGTAGGACATGGGCGGCTCGTCGCGGTAGCGCAGGTGGCGCAGCACGACGTCGAGCTGGCCGTCGCTCAGCTGCTCGCCAACGTGCGGGGTGGGCACGCCCGCGACGGCTGCGAGGTCGGCGAGCGCGACGGCGTCACGGTCCTCGTCACGCTCGCCGTCACGCTCACCGTGACGGCCGCTGCCGGATGCGTCCTGACCTGCGTGACTGCCCTCGGCGCCGTCACCGGAGGCGTCACGCCCGGCGCCCAGAGCGAGGGTGTTGGAGCCGGAGGCGTCACGGTGGGCCGTGACGGGCAGGGCGGGCACGGTCGGTGCCCAGGACTCCAGGGTGGGCAAGACGATCTCGTCGACGGCTGCGGGCAGCGGCTTGTCCGCCACCGTCTTGGCAGTGGCCTCGGCCTGCTTGTGCAGCTTCTCGACCATCCGCTGCTGCCGCTTGAGCACGGACAGGCGGTAGGTGGTCTCCGCTGCCGCGACGCGCTCTTCCAGGTTGGTCGCGGCCGCCAGGAACTCGATCTTTTTGGCGGCCTCGGCCTCCATCGCCTCCAGGCGGTCGGCGACCTGCTGCCGCTCGCCGCCCAGCGTCTGCCGGGTCTGCTCGGACACCTTGCGTCCCAGCGACGGAAGCGTGATCCACCAGGCGAGCTTGGTGGCGACGATGGCGACCGGGGTGAGCACCACCGCCAGGTCCACCGCGCCGTGCCCGGCCTGGACCAGATCAGCAGTCGGGATGGCGGCGTTAACCAGGGTCAGGACCAGGCCCGCGACCTGCACCCGGCGGGCGCGCTTGAGGTTGTTCCCGGCGAGGATCTCGGTGGACTGGAAGACGCACCACAGGGCGTCCAGCGCGCCGACCGTGGGCACCGCCCAGGCGCCGAAGCGGGGCTCGAGGATGGTGTAGCTGACGTACACCGACAGCAGGGCCACGCCCAGGGTGATGACCCCGAGCACGACCAGGACCAGCCCGCGCGGGGAACGGCCGCTCAGTGTCGGCAACTTCGACGTGTTGAGCACGCTCTTTCTCCTCTCTTTCGTGCGTCGGTCAGAGCTCGTTGCGTTCCAGCGCGAAGAAGACGGTGTTCGCGTCCTTCAGCTGGGGGTTGGAGCGTGCGCAGTCGGCGCGCAGCTCCGTGTAGATCTGGGCACGCGTCCAGCCGGGCGGCGGCGTGACGTCGCCGTTGAAGGTGGCCATGTAGAAGCCGCCTCCGGTGGCCATCTGGAGCGTGAGGATGAAGTGGTGCGTGCCGGCGGTCCGGCTGGCCTGGTTGTCCATCGATGCCTCGTCTCGCGGATGAAAGAGCAGTGGGTCAGCGGCCGGTGCGGCGGCGCAGCGCGGTCAGGTAGGCGTCTTGCAGCCGTTCCAGGGGCGCGTACAGGCGCATCCCGTCGGGGCACGGCGCGATGTCGGTGCACTGGGCGCAGGCCTCGCGGTGTGCCTTGTAGGCGCGGGCGGCTCGCTGGTAGCGGTCGTACAGGTCGTCCGGCACGAGCGGTCAGTCCCGCGTGCCGTTCTCCCGGGGGTCCAGCTCGGCCATCTCGGCCGCGTACTCGGCCAAGTCCATCTCCTCGTACTTGGCGTCCATCGCTTCCAGCTCGCGCCGCTCCTGTTCAGCGGCGGCGAGCATCTCCTCGAAGCGGTCCACGGTGGTCTCCGTTCAGGCGGAATGGGGGGTGGAGGTCGGCGACGCGGTGCCCTGTCTCCCACGCGGCCGCCGCGGCGAGCGCGGCGGCCGGCAGCAGAAGGAAGGGTGCGCGGGGCCGACGGTGAGGGCGGCCCGGGCGGCGCGTTGCTGCGCGGCCCGGGCCGTGTGTATGAGGTGGGGCATCAGCCGCGGCCGGCGGCCTGGCAGGGGCCGCAGACACCGCCGCTCCAGCCGAGGAACCACGTCCCGCAGGCGGAGCACTGACCGCCCCCGGACGCGGTGACCGTGGCCGGGGCGGGTGCCGCCGACGCGGGCGGGCAGTTGCTCGGGTCGCACTGCCACCGCATGCACAGCGGGCACGCGTCGTCCGCCATCCGAGCGGTCAGCCGGGCGCGCATCTCCGCGACGGTGCGCGGCACTCGGCGGTGGGCGGGGATGACGGCGTCCTGGGCGTGGACGACGGCGAGGAGGTGCTGGCCGAGACGACGCTCGGCCTCCCGTACGGCCGTGTTGGGCGCGGGACATGTCATGCTAGTGATCACAGGTGGCTCCGCTTCCTGTGTTCAGACGGCCCCGGAGCTCCGACCTTCCGGGGCCGTCACCCATTTCGCGGCCGGATCGCCGGCCACGATGCGGCGGGTTGCCGCAGTACCCCGGACCGGACTCGAACCGGTCGTGATGCTTCCCCCGGGGTCCGCGATCTTTGCCCTTGTGTCACCGCGTGCTGGATCACTTGTCCGCCCGTGAGGACGGCATGGGACAAGGTGCTGGCTCATTGCAGTCGATGCTGCGCAGCGCGGCAGGGCTGGCTTGTCGCTGTTGCCTGTCCCGCAATCTCGCCTGCGGGCTGGCGGTCCGCATCACCCTGCGGACTTGGGCCGGTTTGACCAGAGGACTCACCTACGACGGCTTCGATTACTCGAAGACGTCGGCTAGTCATAGATCCGGATGTTCCCTGTTGAGTTCTCAAGCCACGATCGCTTCCTCTCCGAGCCGGATCAGGACGTGAGCCGACACACCGAGGGCGTTCCTTCCTAGTGCGTAAGGTGCGTCCTAGGAAGGTAGAGTGATCGTGGCACATCGATGATGGGTCGTCAACGCCTTCCTAGGAAGGTGTTGATGTGACGGGTCGAATCTGGGAAGGTGACTCCATGACCAAGCAGACGAGCAGCGCCCCCACAGGTGCGCAGAAGGTCGTCGCTGGGCTCATGGCGCTGATCGAGAACGGCGACCTCAGCCCCGGCGATCCCATCCCCAAGACCGCAGACCTGGCTGAGCGTTTCGGGGTCAACAAAAACACCGCCTCCCGGGCCGTCCAGCTCCTGAAGGAGCGCGGCGTGCTTTCCGGTAAGGCTGGTGGCACGACGCGCGTGCGGGTGCCGCCGATGTATCAGGTCCGGAGCACCACGCGGTACCAGATCGAAAAGGATCGCGTTCTGCTGCCGGAGGAGGAGCGTCGAACAGCGGGCGTCGCGGAGCTGGATTCCAAGATCCCGGTGTCGGCCATGTACGAGAATCACGTCAAGCTGGACGTGTTGCCCGCGCCGGCCGACGTCGCCGAGGTGCTCGGCCTGGAGCCCGGGGCCCTCGTCCTGCGGCGTATCGGCACCCGGCGGCACAGAGAGGGGGCAGGCGAGAGCCGGTCCGTGTCGTACATGCCCCATGACCTCGCCGTGCAGAACCCGGCGCTTTTCGACCCAGACCGTGAGCCGTGGCCCGGTGGATCACTGCACCAGCTGTACACCCTGGGCGTCGAGGTGGAGCGGATCGAGGACACGGTCACGGCGTACATGCCGTCGGCCGAAGAGATGGAGAGGCAGGACATCCCGCTCGGTGTGCCGATCATGCACGTCCGCAAGATCTCTTACTCGACCAGCGGGGACGCCGTGGAGGTCACGGACATCCCCTTTCCGGCCGACCGCATCAAGCTCCACTACGTGACCCCTTTGAGGCCCTGGTAATGCGAATCATCAGCGTGATCACGCCCGTGTACGACGGCGGCGACGCCTATCTGCTGGAGACCTACGAGTCCGTGCGGGCGGAACGCGAGCACCTGCCCGAGGGGTGGGATCTGCAATGGCTCGTGCAGGAAGACGGCACGACTGGCAAGCCCCTCAACCGTCTGCCGAAGGAGCCGTGGATTTCCCCGGGAATGGGCAGCCGGAGCGGCGCCGGCGCGACGAGGACCCTCGCCCTGTCGCGGGCAACGGGCGAACTGGTCCGTGCCCTGGACGCCGACGACTTGGTCACCGAGGGCACCCTTACTCGCGAGATCCTCGCCATGGAAGAGCACCCCACTGCGGGATGGTGCGTCTCGGCTGGCCTGGATCTGCTACCAGACGGCTCGACCGTGGCTGGTCCCTACGATCCGCCGGAAGGGCCGCTCACCTACGAGACCCTGCTGGCCGCGTATGACGAAGATCGGTTTCCGGTCCTGGCCCAGCATTTGACGGTGCGCAGGCCGCTACTCCTGGCCGTTGGAGCGTGGCCCCCCGTGGCTGCCTGGGAGACAATCGCGGTGGCACTGATGTGCGCTGCCGTCTCCGACGGCTGGATGATCGCCACGCCCGGCGGCTACTACCGCAAGCACTCTGCCCAAGCCACCGCGCAGGCCGACTACGAGGAGACCGTGGGCGTGGACCAACTGCGCGTCATCGTCAGGGCGCAGGCAGAAGCACTCCACGCCACCGGATGGCGATGGACCGCGGAAGAATGACGGCCGGAAATGCCGAAGCGGTCCCCGTCGCCACAACGGGGACCGCTTCTCAGCATCGACTCACCAGCCCTGAGAAAGCCTGAGTCGTGAGCAGCGAGGTGACCTCGACTGCCGGGTGATGCCGTGGGCCATGCGGCCCGCGTGGTCACCTATACCCAAGAGTATGCGCAGCAGTTCGCGCAACGCCACTACTCTGGGATATGGACAGGTCACACTGGCTATTCGCGGCTCCCCTACCTGGGGAGATGTACCAACTGATGACTGCCGATGACTTCGGCGCCAGCCGTCTTGAGCGGGGCTGGGAGCCGCCGGAGGAGGTCATCCTTCGGCGTGAGCTGGTCCGCACGCCTGGCCTCCAGCCGGAAGACTTAGGTGTCCTGGCTGAACTTCTGCTGCGTGACCCGCGCCTGCCATCAACCATGGAGGCGATCCGCTCCGACTTACAGTCCCGTGGCTGGAAGATGGGCAAGGACCGCTACAACGCCATCGCGAAACGCCTGACGGCCGCCGGCCACCTGGCCCGCGTTTCCGTCTTCGATGAGTCCTCTCAGCGCCCTACCTGGGTCACCCGCGTCTACCGCAATCCTGCGAACAACGCGCAGTACATCGATCTGGGCATCGCCGCAACAGAGCAGGTCAGGCCCGAAGTGCGGGAAACCCGCACTTCGGACGCCACCGAATCGCGGGAAACCCGCGTTTCGCCTGGTCAGAGCCGAATCGCGGAGAACCAGCAGTCCGGACCCGAATCGCGGAAAACCCGCGATCTGGAAACCCGCGATTCGCCTGGTCAGAGCCGGAAGGCGGAAAACCCGCGATCCGTCTCCCACCCCCCACACCCCCCGGAGGAGGAGGATTCCTCCTCCCCCAACCCCCTCACTGCCCCCGAGCCGTCACTCCCGTCACAGAGGAAGCAGCAGCCGAAGACGGCTGCGGAGTTCACAGACGAGGAGCTGGGTGCGGCCGCGGGCTTCCTGCAGCGGATGCAGCGCTGGCAGGCCGGCCGGGCGACCGCCGTGCGGTGCGCGCCGCGCCTGCTGCGCGCAATGCGGGCGCAGGGCTGGCCGGGGCTGGCGGAGATGGGTGACGCCGAGCGGGCGCTGCTGGAGGCGGACATCCTGAAGAACACGGCCGGGGCGACGTCCTGGGCGAAGTGCCTGCCGGGCTGGATCGACGACCTGCGCCTGTACAGCGTGGTCAAGCCGAAGGCTGAGAACGCGCCGGGCGCCGGCGAGGCCGCGGTGCGTCTGGCCCTGGTGGCCGCCTGCCCGGCCTGCGACGCCAAGGGCTGGGTCCTGGACGACGACGATGACGGGCCGATGCGCCGTTGCGCGCACCCGGGCGTGACGGTGGGGGCGGGGGCGGCGCGATGAGCGATCAGCTGCTGATGGAGAGTCCGGATGCCGAGGCCCGCGTGTTGGGGGCCTGCCTGATGGCGACCGGGGCCTATGACGCGGTGGCCGATGCGGCCCGGGTGCTGAAGGACGGCGAGGCACTGTCGCCGGCGAATCAGCTGGTGTGGTCGGCGATCGTCCGGTTGCACGGGGCGAGCCGGGCGACGGGTGTGCCGATGGTCGAGGCGGAGCTGCGCCGTACCGGTGAGCTGGGGCGTGCCGGCGGTCCGGTCCGCCTCTCCCGGCTGGCCTCCGACGCGTGTGGCCCGGATCTGGTCGAGCAGTACGCCGAGTTGGTGCAGGGCTACCTCGCGGTGCGCCGCTACACCGCCGCTCTCACCCGTGCCCAGCAGACCGCGCGGCAGGTGGCGCCCATCGAGGTGCCCGACGCGATCCGCGCCCACCAGGCCGAGCTCGACGCCCTGGCCATCGGCGAGAGTGAGGCCGACGCGCACTTCGGCCGCCTCGGCGACGACCTGCTCGACCACCTCAAGACGCTGGAAGAACCGATCGAGGCTGCGGCCGTGACCGGGCTGGCGGACCTCGACATGGTGGTCAAGATGCGGCCGGGCAACGTGATCGTGGTGGCCGGCCGCCCCGCCATGGGCAAATCCGCCCTCACCCTCGGCGTCGCCCTCGCCAACGCCGCATCCGGGCGGCCGACCCTTCTGCACTCGATGGAGATGGGCAAGGCCGAAGTCCTCAACCGCGTGATGGCCGCCCGCGCACGCGTCGGCCTGCACCGCCTGATGGACGGCGGCCCGGCCCTCGAGGACGACGACTGGACCCGCATGATGCGCGCCCTGCCCGACCTGTCGGAACTGCCGCTGTGGACGGACTACGCCCCCCGCGTCACACCAAGCCGCGTGCGGCACCGCATCAAGGCCCTCACCCGGGAAAACGGCCAACCACCGTTGGTGATCATCGACTACCTCCAACTGATGGACACCGACCAGCGCAACGGCCGCCAGAGCCCCTACGAACGGGTCTCCGAGATCAGCCGCGAACTGAAAATCACCGCGGAGGAAACCGGCTCAGTCGTCATCTGCTGCGCCCAGCTCAACCGCGGCAGCGAGCACCGCGAGGGCAAGCGGCCGCAGAACTCGGACCTGCGCGACTCCGGACAGATCGAGCAGGACGCCAGCGCGATCATCCTGCTGCACCGCGAGGACGCCCACGAGCCGGAAAGCCCACGGGCGGGCGAGGTCGACCTCATCATCGGCAAGAACCGCAACGGGCCCACCACCACGGTCACCGTGGCCCACCAACTCCACTTCGGCCGCATCCGGGACATGGCCAAGAACGATTAGGCAGTGTCCCGTGGATCACCACATGAGGATTGATCAATGAGCTACTTCATGTACGACGTCATGGGCGCAACGGTCGACGAGCCTGACTCGGCAACGATGAGGCGAGTACTGGACGGTCTGGCCCAGGCCGATGACGAGCACCCCGATGTCTCACTCACCCATGAAAGCGGGTGGTGCCTCAGCGCCTTTGGCGGCGGTCTGCTGGTCTGGGAGAACCCGGATGAGGACTCGGTAACTCCGGGGGAAATGCACGATGTCGCCCGCGAGGAGATACTCCAGCTCTTCGGACTGCTGGCGGCGGGTGACATCGCATCAATTGAGACATAGGTGATCCGGCCGTACCGTGACGTTCGGACCCAGAGGAAGATTGCCGCGACTTGGAGGCTGGCGAGGTAGAGGACTGCGAGCTGCCGGCGGGTCGGATGTTCACGGCTGGGTGTTCAGGCGCCGGGACACGGCCCGGCCGTTGGCGTCCGGTGCGGCGGTCGGTACCGGCCGCAGGCCACGGGCGGCTTCTGGCTACGCGGTCCCTACCTGCTGCGGCCTGGTCGACGCCTCCGCCCGGACCGTGCTGGGCCTCACGTTGGAGCTCACCGAGGCCCAGACCGAGGTGGTCGGCCTTCCGCCGACCATCCAGGTCTCTGGGATGCTGCACGATGTTGACGGCGAGCTCGTCGAGCTCCCTCCGGTCACCACGCTCAGCGTGCCGAATTGCTGGCTGCAGCTAGATGGAGACACGTGTCTCCCCCAGTCACCCCCACGCAGTGTTCCGGGGCATCCGCTCACTTGCGGCAAGCCCCATTGGCTCCGGGCTGATGTCTAGAGGCGGTCGAGATCGCCATTGAGGGCGCCTCTACCGTTGACGGCATGTTTCGGCATATGCCACTGTCAAGATGGGGTGCTGACAGTCGCCATAGACGCGCGGCACTTTCGTCGCGGTGATTCTTGTCATCCGAGGGCTGATCTGGTCCTGGACCGTGCGACGTTCTCGTCTCGGCCCAAGGAGAACGGCATGAAACCGTGGAAATACACGTTCGGCAAAGCCTTGGCGGGGGCGGTGATCGTGGGAGCGACAGTCATGATGACTCCTTCGGCGATTGCTACCGCCGCCGCCCCGAAGCCTCCGAAACCCAACATCGACCTCTGTTTGCACGACGCGATCCGGTCCGGTCAGCTGAAGTACCAGGGGTACACCGGAGGCGTCCCGTGCATCTGAGTGGCGCGTAGTAGCACATGAAAGCGGCTCCATCAGCGTTCGGTGGAGCCGCTTTCATGCCGTTTCTCATTACCTGGCCGGGGCGGGGTTGTGCAGGCGGGCGATGCCGAGCATGGCGTGGTGAGGGCAAGAAGCCCGGACGGCCGCTGACGTGGGCCAGGCGGCAGTTGATCGACGGCATACGGTTCCGGGTTCGCACCGGCATCCCCTGTCGGGACCTGCCAGCCGAGTACGGACCCGTGGGGCCGGACGCACGACCTGTTCCGCCGGTGGCAGCGGGACGGCACCTGGCATCGAATCTTCACCGCGCTGCAGCCCGGGCCGATGCGAGAAAGCTGATCACCTGGGACATCAACGTCGACTCCGCGGTGTGCCGAGCCCACCAGCACGCCGCCGGAGCGAGGAAAAGGGGGAGCTGCAGAAGGAGCCGCCCGGTGGCGTCGCCGTCGAGCCGGACGACCACGGGCTCGGGCGCTCCCATGTCCATCGTGATCACGGCCGGGCAGCGGGGTGATTCCCCGCTGTTCGAGCCCGTCCTGAACAAGGTCCATGTCCCACGTCCCGGGCCGGGCAGGCCGCGCACCCGGTCAGGTCGGGTGCGCGCCGACAAGGCGTACGCCTCCCGGAAGAACCGCGCTTACCTGCGGCGGCGCGGAATCCTCTGCACCATCCCGGACAAGGTCGACCAGGTCCGCAACCGCAAGAAGCGCGGTTCCAGCGGTGGCCGACCGCCGAAGTTTGACCCGCAGGACTACAAGGCCCGGCACGCGGTCGAGTGCGGGATCAATCGCCTCAAAAGGCACCGGGCCGTGGCCACGAGGTACGACAAGCTCGCGGTGCGCTACGAGGGGACTGTCATCGTCGCGGCCATCAACGAGTGGCTGTGATTGCCTGCAACGCCGTCGGGATGGTGAACTGCAGCTCCGGGCGTTCCCAGGCAACCTTCGGGGGCGATGGAGCAACTGTCCCCACGCGCTTCGCGCCCATGCGTCGGTAGAACTCCTCTGCCGGCGGATGGGCCACCACGCGCACACTGGTCAGCCCGGCTTCCCCGGCCTGAACGATCATGTGCTCGACCAGATGCCGACCGATACCCAGCCCCTGCGCCTCATCGGAGACGAATGCCAGGTCCAACTCCGTCGGCTCCAGCACGAGGGAGTAGAACCCCAGTATCTGGTCGGATGCATCGACGGCCACGAAAACCCCATGGCGGGCGACGTACTCCTCTGTGACCCGGTATCCGGAGATGATCGAGGCATACTGCCCTTGATAGGCGCTGGACTGCTGAATCAGCGAGCTAAGCCGCTGCGCATCCTGCGCGACGGCGCGCCTGATCGTCGTGGGCTGCATCCGTCAGAGTATAGGGGCATAAGGCGCCCACACCCATTACTTCTCCACTCGAGATCCACTTCCGATACACGCCCTAACGGGGCGGCGTCCAGAGCTTCTGACGTAATGCCAGGAAACCCGCTACGGCGACCTGCTAAGGATCGCCGACGTCCTCGGTGCCCGCGTCTCCACCCTCACCCGCTGACGAAAGGCCCCGCCCATCCGCCTCGGGGGAAGCAGACGAGCGGGGCCGCTGAGGGGACTGCTCAGGTCAGCGAGCGGTCAGCGATGCGCTGGAGTCGGGTCTCGAACAGCTTCTGCGCGTCCGGCGTGAGCGAGGCGAGCGCGATGAGTGTCGTGATCGCAACGTCACACAGTTCCTCGTGGACGTCGTGCCACGTGTGACTGGTGCCCTTCCGCGGGTTCGCGCCCATCGCCCCGTGCAGGGCCTCGGCGACCTCGCCGAATTCCTCGCCGATTTTGAGCACCCGCATGACCTTCGCGGTGTCACCCGTCACCGGGCTCTCCGAATCCAGCCAGTTCCGCAGGCGCTCGACGGTCTCCCAGGTGTTCGCTTCCATCAGGCTCTCTCCAGAGGGGTTGTGCGTACGGGGGGTCGGTCAGAACAGGCCATCGGCCGCGACGAGGCCGGTACCCCCGCGAGCGGGGACGACGTGGACGTCGCGGTCATGGCCTGCGTGACGTCGGAGCTACCCCCGCGGGCGCGGGGACGACAGGTGGGCCAGGCTCGCCTCGTCGTACAGGTCGGAGCTACCCCCGCAGGCGCGGGGACGACTGGACGTCGCCGGCCGCCTCGCGGATGGCCTGGGAGCTACCCCCGCGGGCGCGGGGACGACGCCACGTACCAACCCGGCCGGCGCCGCGCCGCCGAGCTACCCCCGCGGGCGCGGGGACGACCGGCCCGGTCAGCCCAACACGTGCATATATGCGGAGCTACCCCCGCGGGCGCGGGGACGACATGTCGACGGAGGCGGTGACGGCCATCGTGGCGGAGCTACCCCCGGCGGGCGCGGGGACGACCGGCGATCAAGCAAGTTCCTGATCAGGGTGGTTGAGCTACCCCCGCGGGCGCGGGGACGACTGTGCACCTACGCGGTCGGGCGCGCTGCCCGCCGAGCTACCCCAGCGGGCGCGGGGACGACATCATCCGATCATCCGGGCCGATCGTTTTTCAGGAGCTACCCCCGCGGGCGCGGGGACGACGAGCAGGCGCACGACATCGCCCGCCACATGGCGGAGCTACCCCCGCGGGCGCGGGGGTTGCTCGACGGCACCGATGATCTACGCCACGTTGCCGCCGTCGTCCCCGCATCCGCGGGGTGTTGCTCCGGTGGCTGATCCGGTCGGCACCGTTGCGTGCCCTCCGACGGTCACGAACCGTCTGCCGGGCGATCCCCGGTCGAGAGCGCAGCGAGAGCGAGGATCGGCGAGGGCCGCTGTCCGGATCTATTCGTCAGATCTATTTGACGGATCTATAGTTCAGATCTAGCATCTAGATTTGACTGATGGATTGTCATCTTCGTTCGTGGGTCTCTGGGGAGCGGCATGGACAAGCAGGACAAGGCAACTGTTCGAATCGCGGGAGCTCTGTGTGTGCAGCGGGGCACGCGCATGCTCCAGGCGTTCGCCGACGCCGTCACGGTGTCGGACCACCAGGAGGTCGACATCTTCGACCCCGACACCGGAGAGGGCTACCAGCGGGCACCGGTCACCGCGCGCGTTCGCAAAGCGGCCCGGTACTACGACGAGAAGCGGGGGCGGATGCCCAACCCGCTCCTCGTCAACATCCGCAAGGACGACATGGACGCGGAGCGTGTGGTCGTCGTTGTGGACGCCGACCAGTCCGGGTACGAGAACGCGGTCCTCAAAGGCGGCAACTGGATCGGTACCGGGCGCATCGAGTTCACCGACGACCTCTCCCTGTGGATCTACGACGGGCAGCACCGCGCCGGCGGCCTGAACCAGTTGCTGAGCGAGCAGGAGGACTTCGAGGACTTTCCCGTGCCCATCAGCCTCACGCTCGGACTCGACCCGGGCGAGGAGATGCGCGAGTTCTACGAGGTGAACACCAACGCGGCAAGCGTCAAGACCGACCTCGCCTGGCAACTGCTGACCAAGATGGCGGAGGACGACCCCGAGCTGAGGGAGATGCTCGCGGCAGAGGACAAGGACTGGATCACCCGCGCCTACGCCGTGGTGGACGAGCTGGAGAAGCTGGACGGCCCCTGGAAGGGCAGATTCCAGGAAGCCAACCGGCGCAAGACCCGCGGCGACGGAGTGACCATCCCCAAGCCGCAGTTCGCGCGCTCCCTCAAGCCCGTGCTCGACATGCCGTCGTTCAAGCGGGCGGATGCCGCGACGGTTGCCGCCGTGCTCAACGCGTACTGGACCGGCATCAAGCAGGTCATGCCCGAGCCCTTCGACGAGGCGTCGGACTTCGTCCTTCAGAAGGGCAACGGGGCCGTGGCCCTGCACCGCGTACTGCCGCAGGTGGTCGAGGTGGTCCGGAGCACTGGCGGACGGCTCGGCCAGCCCGAGGGCTACGCTGAGGTGATGGCCGAACTGCCCACGCTCGAAGGCGAGTCCGTCGACAACGACGGTCAGCGGATGATCCGCTCGGGAGCTGACTTCTGGCGCGTGGGATCGGTCGCCTCCGGATTCAGCGGAGACGCCGGCCGTCGGCGACTGAGCCTGCTGATTCAGAGCCGCCTGCCCTCCCCTGCGGAGACCATCCAGCTCTGACACGGTTCGTCGGCACCACGTCATGGTGCCGACGCTGTCCTCACCCACTCGCGGGGCTCGACCGCACAACCATGCGCCCGAGCCCCGCGATCAGTCTGTTCGCTGACCCGCCAGCGTCTCCGCCAGGAGGAACTGAACCGTCATGAACCTCAGCGGCAACCCACTCGCCCACAGAACTATCCTCACCGTCCCGCACTCCGAGAACCCCTTCCGGGACGTTCGCCGAATCAGCTCTCGATGGCTGACCCGCAAGTTCGGCAGCGCTCCCCTCACGTCCGGACATCACCATCTCGACCAGATGTCGGTCCTGACCAACCATGCCGCCTACCTTGCAGACGGCGCGGAACACGCGATACGCCTTCAGCTGCGCGAGGACAAGCCCGACGCCACGTGGCGCACTACCATCACCGCCGTTGCGTCCGAGGACTCCTCTGCGCTGCTCTCGGTCAGCCTGGAGGTCTTTCCCAACGACGACACGCCACTGACCCCCGTACGACCGGGCCTGGTTCGCGACATTGTCCGGGACCTGAAGCCCATCGACGGTCTGGCACCGCTGACCCTGGATGCCCAGAGTGTGAGCGCTGAAGGAGTCGATGCTCTGATCGACGTGCTCTGCGACCCCGCGCGGCACATGCCCGTGATCGTCGCGGCTCGGCCCCTCCGCCCCGATCCGCTGTGGTCGGAGCGGATGGCGAAGGCAATGCGCGACTGTGCCGGCGCTGCTGCCTTGTACCTCCTCGTGGACACAGAAGCCGTCGATGCGTTCCGTGCGGCGATCGGCGAGTACCACCGCGTCGCCCCGGGCGCGGTACGGACGTTTCTGACCGAGGTGGATCCGGCATGGCCGAAGGATGCCTCCCGTCACCGGTTCCTGACCGTGGCCCGGATGAGCGACTCCCAGGATTACGCCTGGCGCGGCCTCGCCCGAACCGTCCAGCGGATCTCCACCGAGGCCCCGCTGCCTGACGCGTTGCGTACCCTCGCGTTCCCCGACGACGCGAGTCGGCGCCACCGCCAGGAGCGGCAGGCCGCGCTGGCAACGGTACGGCCGTCCGACGAGCTGACGGTGATGCGCAAGGACGTCGAAGACCTCAAGGCCCTACTCGCCCAAGCGGACGAGGAGCTGAAGGAGGCAGCACGGACCGCCGAGCTGTCGACACTGACCGTGGCCTCGCTGGAAGAGCAGCTTCACGCCGCAATGGAACGGGCGGACGGGGACATGGAGGAGGCCCTGCGTGCCCTGGACGACGTGGAGCGAGCGCGAGCTGAGGCGGACATTTTGCGGCGTCGGCTCCGCGATGCAGGCCGCTACGACGACACCGTCGTCGTCGACCAGCCCCGGGGAGTGCCGGACTCGTTCGAGGAGTTGTGGGAGCGGTTGGACGACTTCGAGGGGGTCCTGGTCACTGCAGACAGGAGCAAGGCGCTCGAACTGGACGAGGGGGAACGGGCTCGTGTGTGGGCGGCGAAGGCGTGGAACGCGCTCCGGGCGCTGGACTCCTACACACAGGCTGCCCGGGAGGGTTTCAACGGAGGCTTCTACCAGCACTGCACGTCGGATCGGCCGGGGGCGGTGAACTGGCCGCTCAAGCAGTTTGCCCCAGCCGAGTCCGACACGACGATGAACCGGTGGGGCGCGGAACGGATCTTCGCGGTGCCCGAGGATGTGGACCCCTCGGGGCGCAAGGAGATGCAGGCCCACCTGAAACTCGGCTCCAAGGGCAGCACCTCGCCGAGGATCTACTTCCTGGACGACACGCAAGGCATCACAGGTCAGGTGATCGTGGGCTACATCGGGACCCACCTGACCAACACGAAGACCAACTGAAGCAGGCCTGTGCCCGGTGCCCGGTCAAGATCACGCCTTGACCGGGCACCACGCCATGACTTCCGCCCGGCACGTTGAACGATACCGAGACGGTCGAGACCCGGGTCTGCGAGGAGTGCGGTTCGGAGATCGAGACTGTCCCGTACTTCACAGCTCCGCCCAAAGAGGCCACGGCCGGCTTCAGCCGCTGAGCAAGCCGCCTCAGCGCCCCGGCTACACTCCGCCTTCATGACGAAGATCTACACGACCCGGGAGTGGAACGGCTACGGGAAGCAGAACTACTACTGGCACGAGTACCGGCTCGAAGGCGACACCGTCGTCAAGTACAAGTGCCACCGGCAGAAGTTCTTCGATGGCGATGAGAACGTCTGGGACAAGGACGAATCAATCGTGGAGTCCTGGGGACTTGACGAGCCGAGCATGCCCGACTGGCTGCGGCAGTATCTCTGACTGCGCCCCTACTGCTGTAGCCCGGGAACGCGCCGAGAGCCACTCCGACGAGCAACCCGGCATCGCCGAGCCGCTCAGCGGCGCCCGCCGCATGGCCTTCTACCGCGAGCTCGGCCAGGCCCCGATCGACCGGGTTCAGGCTGTCTTGACGGTGGTGCGAGGCCGAGCCGGACGCCGATCCCGAGCAGGACCGGATCATCGCCGCGCCCGCGGGGTTGCTCCCTCATCGGATTCTTCGTCAACGTCCTGCCGATGTCGTGCCCCCGCGGCCCGAAGGCGTGGGCGGAGCCGCCCACGACCGTGTCCTCCTTGCACCCGCGGGGACGGTGCTCCTGCCAGATCAATCGTGAAGGCGTCGCCGCGGCGCCGTCCCCGCACGCGCAGAGTTGCTCCGCACGTCGGAGATTCGGGAGATTGCACGAACTGTCGTTCCCGCATCCGCGGAGATTGCTCACCGTGCTTGTCGCCGAGCCGGGTGATGCCGGTGTCGTCCCCGCATCCGCGGGGTTGCTATCAACTCATCGTACGTACTGGCGACGCTGCTCAGGTCACGGTCGCTGATGAAGAACTCGCGGATGTTGGCCAGGGCGAACTCTCAGCCAGTTCGTTCGGATCCCGCTCAGGCGGCGTGTGAAAAAGCTGCCAGGCAGCCGACCGACTGAGTTCTTCAGGGCCCTCTGAATACGCCTTCCTGATGACGGCAGTTGGGCTGTTCTGGCCGGGCAACAGCCTCGGAGGCCTGGGCTGCAGCCGCCGAGAGCCCGGCAGACGGTCGCCGACGAAGGCGCCGAGCGATGACGGTCCGCGGTACGGCACTGCGCGCAGCTGTCGTTGGCGCCCGCTCGGACACCTACGGCCCGGCCGTCAGTCACGGTTGCGGAAGGTCCCCCGAGTCAACGCTCGGCGGCGTCCCTCCAGTAGTCCTGCAGCATCTCACTGGGCCACGCGGGCTGGGTAACGGCGCCGCGCGGCAGGAACTCCTTGAACACCGCCACCAGATCCACCACCAGCGTACCCTCGTCCGCGTCGAGGTCGGCGACGTGCAGGTCCCGTCCGTCGACGTGGAGCAACCGCGGGAAGGAGGTCGCGAGGCGGGCCGGGCGCCGATGGTTGTGGTGCACGAAGGTGCCTGTGGCCGGCCATGCCGGGTTGTCCCGTGGGCTGCGCGCATGGAGGGCAACGTCTTCGGGAGAGCCGAAGTTGAAGAACCAGGTGACCTGGAGGTGAGAGAACTCCTCGATTCCTTGCAGGGTCTCCTCCGGGTACTCCGGGCGCAGCCGAATGATCGACTCCACACCGCCCTTGAAGTCGTCGAGGCGCCCCTTGTGGCCCCCGACCACCTCGGCGATCACCGGCACCTCGATGGACTGTGTGGACACGTGTTCCCCTTCTCCGCTCGCGGCACGGCGAGGGACAGCACTCGGCGCATGTTCACGGCTGCCTCGCGTGCTCTGCCCGACTGGACGCTCTCCATCGCGTCCAGGGCCTGTGCCCACGTCGCTCGGGTCGGCGGGTGGCTTAACCGGTCGAACATCCCAGAGCGCAGAGAGACCCCGGGCGTAGACGTTCGGGGTCTCGTACTCTCGCAGCATTGGCGAAAAGTGCCTCCGTTGAGATGATCCACAATGTGCGCACTGTCGACGCAGTGATCGAACTTGCTTTACGCTGCGTGTGCAGAAGGTTACGCAACTAGGGAAGGGTCATTGCCAGCCCTTTCCAATGGGCCATGAGGGCGCGGGCTTGGCATGGGCGGGCCGTCGGGCGGTCATGGGGGACAACGGGCCTTGAGGGGGATGAATGACGCGCGGATCGCGAATCCGGCGGGCGAGTCGGTGGCAGGACGCGGTGCGCATGCTCTTGCTGATCAACGCGGCGGCCCTTGAACCGCGACCCGGTGTGGACGGTGAGGTGCCGACCGAGTGCGTGGGTGTGGTGCGCGCGCAGGTGCGGCTGCAAAAGCTCGATTTCTGGGTGCGCTACCCCGACTACCTGGCATATGAGCTGATGACGGAGTACGAGAAGGCTCCGGATGAGCCGGCACTGCTTGATCTGGCCGAAGACATCCTCTCCTCCGAGGAGCCGGACCTGCGTCGATTCCCGATGCTGCGGCACCGCTTCGGCGCCTTCGAGGAACTCGACGACGCTCTCGCGGTACTGGTCGAACGGGGCTTGCTGAAAAAGACGCAGGTATTGCGGGAGCGGAAGGTCGCCGAGCACCGCTACTACCTGTTGCAAGCGGGCCGCACTCTTGCCGTGAACATCGTGGCCGAGGCTCCAGCGCTCGCCTGGTACGTGAAGCGGACCCAGCAGGTGGTGGCATTGGTTGACGGGCTGGGAGGGTCACAGCTGAAGAAACGCCAGTACCTGTTGCGGGACTACGCCGACACCCCGATCGGGTCATACATCACACCGATCACTGATCAGGCGCGGGCCAGGCTGCGAGCGCTGCGGGCCATCGCTGCACCCCCCCAGCCCAGTGCACCAGCCGACGGACAGGAGGCGTCGTGACCAAGCCGGACCCCGAGGCTTCGCCACCGGTTGTGCCAACCGCCGACGATCTTCTGACCCAAGCCGCCACCCGACTGCACGTGGCCAAGCACGAGGTCGAGCGGTCCCTTGCCGAGGCCAACATCGCCTTGACGACGCCCGCCCCTGCGGACCGGCGTTTGCGCATTCTGCGCCTGCGCGTCGACGGGACCAAGTACGACGGTGCGCCGTTTACCATCGACTGGCCCTTCGAGCCGGGAATCTGGGCCATCGTGCACCCGTCGAACAGCGCTGGTAAGACCAGCCTGCTGGAGTTGTTGGTGTGGCCGCTGCGCGGCGCCCCGCGCGATCTGCCGCCGGGCGTCCAATCCTGGGTACGCACGCTGCGTCTGGACCTCGTGGTGGCGGGCAAGCCCACTCGGATCACTCTGGAGCAGATCCCCGGTCTGCTTCCGCCGATCAGCGTCGACATCTTGACCGCCGATACCGTCCAGGCCTTGTTGACTGCCGCGGACGACAACCCCTTGCGTCTGGTCGCCAAGGGCTCGGGAGCCGACGACGTCGAGCGTGTGATCGGCTCCTTCTTCCTGGATGCCCTACGGATGGAACGGACCAGCCTGTGGAGCGCCACCGGCGGTGCTGACGGAGAGGGCGCGCCCCAGGTTCACGGATGGCCCGCCTACTTCGGTGCGTGCTATCTCAACGCCGGCGGTGACGAGCTTCTGCTGGGCGATGTCAGTGCGCCCGGCCTGCCCGCCAAGTTGCTGGAGCTGTTCGTCGACATCCCGTACAGCACTGCCCACGCCCAGCTGTCCGTCGCGGTGAAGGGACGGGCAAAGGCAACGCGGCAGGCGAAGCGCCGGGCGGAGGGAGATCTGCACGCGCGGTCGGCCGAGCGCGACCAGTGGCAGGTCCAGCTGAATATGCTGCAGCAGGAGATCGAGGAGCTGCGCGGTGCTCCCGAGGCCGACATCGCCCCGCTGCTGCAGCGGGCGGATCAGGCGGCACACGAACTGCACCGACTCCGCATGAGCTTGAACGATGCCGCGCAGGGCCTGGCCGATGCAATCGCCGCACGCGTGGGGGCGGAACAGGCTCAGCTCGACGCTGAGGAGACATGGCAGGCGCGCCGGGTGCTAGGACGTCTCAATCCAAGTTGCTGCCCGCGCTGCGAAGAGCCGGTAGGTGACGAGCGCCGGGCAGCCGAACGGGACCGAGCCACCTGCGCGGTGTGCACACGCCCCCTGCCGGAGGTCGCCGAGGACATCGCCGAAGCCGTACTCGAACAGCTCACCACCGCCATCACCACCGCGCAGGAAGCCGAGTCCGCCGCGAACGCCCACCACATCGCCGTTCAGGCCGCCGCGGACGCCGCCGCCACCGCGCACCAGCAGGCCACCGAGGCCGTGAACAACGCCCTCGCCGCTTCCCCCACCCACGTGCGGCTTCGTGAACTCGAGCTGAAGGCTGCAGAGCTGAAGGGACGACTGGCTGCGACCGGCACCGCGTCCCCGGACATGCCGACCGGCTCCGCCGCCCCAGACGTCCTCGGCGCGGTGCACCAACTCGTAGAGGCGACGGTGAAGGCCTCCGCGGACTACCTCTTCCCGACCATGGACTCCGAGATCGTCAGCCTCTCCGACCAGTTCGGCGTGCAGCACCTGAACTCCGTCGCGCTCAAACGCAATGGCAACGTCAACCCCGTCAAAGAAGGCATCAAGCACCCCTTCAAGAAGCTCAGCCGCGGCGACCGCCTACGTATGCGCGTCGCCACCGTCATCGCCCTGCTGCGGGCCGGCGCTGCCCGGCACATCGACTCCCACCCCGGGATCCTGTTCATCGACTCCATCGCCGCCGAAGAGATGACGGCCGACGCCGCCCGCAGGCTGATCGGAGAACTGCAGACCTTGACGCGGGAACTGCCCGAACTCCAGGTCGTCTTTACCACCGCCCAGCCGGACCTCGTCGAAGGCCTGTTGCCCAAGGACCACATCATCACCCGCGCTAGCGAACACCTGTTCTAAGCTGCTCGCTTCCGGCAGGGCCCATTAGAGAGGAGAGGACAGTGGCTCCGAGCGTGGACCAAGCCCTCCAAGAGTGGGCCAGCCGGGCAAGCGATGAAGAACTAGACGCCGGACCCCGCCTGGAGGACCTCGGCGGGGCAGACGCCGTCATGGCTGAGGCGGACACATTGGTCGCCGGGCCTCAGCTGCCCTATCTTCTCACCGCGCTGGCCCACGGCCTCGACACCATCCCGGCCGAACAGGCTGCGCCCCTACTCGCGGCTGCGGCTCGGGGCCTACGCCAACCTCACTCGGCCTGGGTTCTCGCTGACGCGCTCGACGTCGTGTGCACTCGGCCAGAGCTCGCCGGCCGGCTAGGCAACCGAACCGTACGAGATCTAGCGACGCTCGCAGAGGACGCGCTCGCCGGTGACTGCGACGCGGCCCTCGCCCAGCCAGCGATCGCCGGCCTACTGCGCCTGGCGGTGGCGGGAGGCTCCCCGCACCGTCTGCTCGCGCTGCTCACCGAGATCACCGGCGCGGAGCCTGCCGACGCCCTGGACCGTCTGCCGGTCCTGATCGGCATCGCCCGCGACCACTTCGCTGACACCGACCACCTCCTCGACGTCCTCAACGCCCTGGAGAATCAGCCCGACCTGAACCCGGCGACCCGAGCCGACGCGAGCTTCGAACTTGCCTTGGCCGATGAGCGAACCGCTTTGGAGGCCGCCGACCGCACCACCGCCGACGAACAACTGCAGCGAGCCCTGATGCGGTTCACCGAACTCGACCGCACCCACGAGGCACGCCTGGACGCCCGCGCCCACGCCGCCGCCATCGAAGCCGTCCTCGCCTTCACCGACCTTGAACAGAACCCGACGGGTGACCACGGCGCCCGGCAACGACTCGCCGACGCAGCCGACCAGCTGGACACCACGGCCGCGCACCTCGCCGCCTGGACCGGCCGCATGCACCAACTCGACTGGCTCAGCGCCCGGAGTCTGACCCAAACCGCCTGGTCGAGACTCGTCACCACCCTCAACGCCGCACAGACACACCTGGACCAGCCCAGCTGGTACAACCCCGCCGACGCCCTGAACGACCTCCTGGAGATCTATCTCGCCAGTCGCAGCATCCACGCCCCCGCCAATGACTCCCCGGGCCTCACGGCACTGATCAGCCCGACCGTGGAAGCGCCGTTCGTGCGCAGCCAAGGCCTGCTGCACCAGCTCGAACAAGCCCTCGCTCACGACCCCCAGTTCACCGGCCACCCCGACGCCCAGACGCTGTACGACGCCGTGCACCGGCGGCGCCAGCAGTTGGCTGGTGAAACGGCACGGGAGGAGGCGGTGCCGGGAAAAGCGCTGGAGGGTCGTCCCGCACTTGCCGCGCTCTTCCGTTCTGATGCCACCGGGCTACGCGACGACCTCGACCCTGACCAGCTTGACCGGCTCGACCAGCTCGCCCAGCAACTCACCAAGGGCTACAGCCCTACGGGCAACGCCCGCGTGGACGCCCACCTAGAGACCCTGCTGGGCATCCTGAAGACCAGCCCGGCCTGGAAGCCGCGCGACAGCCACTACTTCACTCCCCTGCTGGAGCACTTTCTGCGATTCCTCTACGACCGGTTCGATGCCCAAGCCAACCTCTACGGCGAGCGCACCGCCTACCTCGGGCCGACGCGCAAGAACGCCGACAGCACCGTCGCAGCATGGAACGAGAAACACCTCCAGGACGACTTCCACCAGCACATCAGTCCCCTATTCCCGCCAGGCACCGTGACACGGGAGAAGTGGGACGTCGCAGGCGGGCGGGCAGATGTTATCTATACGCCCGATCCTGCGAGCCGCTTCGTCGCAGAAATCAAATGGCGCACCAAACGGTGGAAAACCCATGAGACTGTCGAACGGGACTACCTCGCCCAGGCCGCCAACTACACCGCGACCGGGCCGCCCTTCGCCCTGCTCCTCGTCGGCGACGCCAGTGACCACTCCGCCGGATACCGCGACATTGATGACAGCATCTGGATCATCCGGCACGCCCGGAGCGCGACGGAAATTCCCCGCCTGATCGTGGCCGGCGTCCTTCCGACCGCACGACCAACCCCGAGCGCACTACGCGTAGCGCGTTAGTACTGCAACGGTGCTTGTCGTGACTGATGGCCAGGTCGGTCGTTGGTGTGGTTATGGGTGGGGACCTTTCCGATGTCAGGCTGTGGGCGCGTGAA
>NZ_JBVJPV010000030.1:0-50356 GCF_055609245.1 Streptomyces sp. NPDC036813
CGGCGTCAAGCTCACCACGCTGCGCCCGGAACAGGCCGCGTACATCGGCGTCGACGTCGACGGCCCCTACAAGGCGGACCACTACCGCTACTGAAAGGGCGCGGCCCGGGCCGGACGCGACCGCCCGGGCTGCCGCCGCAGAAGGAGGACAGCGTGTACGACACCCGCCACGAAAGCCGCGAGGAGCACCTCCGCCTCGCCCCCTCGCGTCACGCCCGGTTTCTGACTCCGGTGCTCGCCCCACCGCTGCTTCTGGCAGGGGCGGACGAGGACGACGACGCCACGGAAGTGCACATCGTCCGCGGTATCGACTGACCCGGACGGCAGGCAGCAGCACGGGCGACGCCCGTAGGGGCGGTCCTGGAGGGGACCGCCCCTACGGGCGTCGCGGATCGCGGCAGGGCATCCGGGGATGCCGGGCTCAGGCCGCCTGGGACGAGGCGAGCACCTGGTTGACGACCTGCAGGTACTGGCGCGGGGTCTCGGCCTCTTCCAGGGCCTCCTCGTCGAGGGCGACGTCGTAGTCGCGCTCGATGGCACCGGTGACCTGCAGCAGCGCCAGCGAGTCGTAGTTGAGCTCGTCGAACGGCACGTCCAGCACATCGCCGTCCAGGTCGAAGGTGTCGCTGTCACCGGCGTTGGTGCGCAGCAGAACGACCAGGTCCTTTATGTCGAGGGGTTGCATGATGGTGACTCTCTCTCTTCTCGTGCCGGACACATTCAGCGGGTGAGTGGATCGGTGCGGGGGCTCGGGCGGTGTCACCCGACCGGGACGGCTCGCCGGCCCGGCATCAGTGGGCCGCCGTGCGGTGTGGCCGGTGTGGCGTGCCCGTCCTGGAAGGGCACGGTGGCCAGCCGCCGTACGACGCGGCCGGCCCGGCCGATGAGCCGGGGCAGCACGTCACCTCGTACGAAGAAGTGGTCACCGCGGACGGTGCGGGTCACCACCGGCCCGGCGGACCATCTGCGCCAGCCGTCGACCACCGGGGGCGGCGCCAGCGGGTCGCGGTCCCCCGCGACGGCCAGCAGCGGCACCGGTACCCGGCCACGGGTGCCGGCCGTGCTGCGGGCGAAGACCCGCAGCGCGTGCGCCAGGCGCAGGTCGTCGCGCAGCACCGGCAGCGCCGCCCGGTGCCAGTAGCCGTCCGGCTCGGCTCCGTCGGGCACGGCTCCCATGGCGTGGAGCCGGCGCAGCAGCCGGTCGTCGACGGTGCCGCACGCGTCGGAGAGTTCGCTGGGCTCGTCCGGCGGCGGGCAGGCCCCGAGGGCGAGCAGCGCGGGAAGGGGGCGTCCCTGTTCGTGCAGGGCCTGGGTGAGGGTGTGGGCCACCATGGCTCCCAGGCTGTGCCCGTACAGGATGAACGTCTGGCCGGGTTCGGGCCTGACCTGGTCCAGCAGTTCGGTGAGGAGTGCCGCCCGGTCCGTCAGGCGCGGTTCGCGGCGCCGCCGCTCACGGCCCGGCAGCAGAACGGGCACGGTCTCGACGTCGGGGCCGATGGTGCGGGCCCAGCCGTTGAAGGCGGAGACTCCGGCCCCCGCGTGTGCGAAGCAGTACAGCCGTACGGGTGGCGCTGTGTCCGCCATGTCCGCCCCTCCTTGGCCCCCTGGTGTGTTCACGGGCCCCATCAGGCTTGCCGACGGTGCTAGAGGCAGGCTCGACAGTCGCAGGCGGCCGCGCGCGTCAGGATGCGTACAGATCGAAGGTCGAGCCGCGGCGGGGACCTGCGGCCACGTCGAGCGCGGGGTCGACGGTGAGCATGGCCTGGTGCAGGCGCTGCAACTGGGGTGACGGCTCCACGCCCAGCTCCTCGATGAGCCGGATGCGCAGCTGCCGGTAGACGTCGAGTGCCGCGGCCTGCCGGCCGGACCGGTACAGGGCCACCATGGCCTGCGAGTGCAGACCCTCGTGCTGCGGGTGACGGACGACCAGGTCCTTGAGCTCGGCGAGCAGTTCGGTGTGCTTGCCCAGCCGGAGGTCGGCGTCGATGCGCCGCTCCACGGTGACCAGTCTGCTCTCCTCCAGACGGAGGGTCTCGATGGACAGGATCGAACCGACCCTTACGTCGACCAGTGCCGGGCCCTGCCACATGTCCAGCGCCTGGCGCAGCGTTTCGGCGGCGCGGGCGTCGTCACCGGCCTCGAAGGCCGCCCGTCCCGCGCAGACCAGCCGCTCGTACACGTGGGCGTCCACGCTTTCCCGCGGGATCTGCAGCAGGTAGCCGCCGTGCCGGGTGGCCAGCACCTCCTTGGCGCTGCGCGGCGAGTCGGGTCCCATTGCGGTGCCCAGTCGCCGGCGCAGTTGCAAGATGTACGTCTGCAGTGTGGTGAGGGCGCTGACCGGCGGGTCGGCTCCCCAGATCTCCTCCATCAGGGTCGGAACGGGCATGACACGGCCGGGATACAGCGCGAGCAGCGACAGGATCTGCCGGGGCTTGCTCGCCGTCGGCACCACTGAGACACCGCTGATCTCGGCGTTCAATGGGCCCAGTACCTGAATCCTCATGGTTTCTTTTCCCCCTTAGCGTCTTCTTCTCCCCGACTGCGTGTTCGAAGAGGCGGGTGCGCCTGACTGGCACCGTAACGGCCGAAAATCGGTGGCACCCGCATCCTTGAGCCCCTGTCGAGCACGCCTGCACTCGATTCATCGGGGCGCTGTTGCGGCGCTCGGGCGATCTGCTAGTGCTTAGCAGCTCATCCCACCGCCGACGCCAGCCGAGGCGCCTTTTCGGGGGTGTCCGCCGTCTGTTCCGGACCGGCCAGCAGGATGGAGCGCTGCAAGCGGCGCAGCGCCGCGGAGGGCTCGATGCCGAGCTCGCGCACGAGCGTGGTGCGCAGCCTGCGGTACACGTCGAGCGCCTCGCTGCGCCGTCCCGACCGCTGCAGCGCCAGCATGAACTGGGCGTGCAGGTTCTCGTGGGTGCGGTACTGGCTGACCAGCACGGTGAGTTCGGCGAGCAGCTCGCGGTGCCGGCCCAGCCGCAGGTCCGCCTCGATGCGCTGGTCGAGGGCGCACAGCCGGCTCTCCTGAAGGCGCCTGGACTCGATGTCCAGCTGGGAGCCCGACTGGACGTCGGCGAAGGGAGTGCCGGTCCACAGGCCGAGGGCCTCGCGCAGCAGCCGCGCGGCACGCGGGTGGTCGCCGGCGTCCATGGCCCGGTAGCCGAGACCGGCGAGTCGTTCGAAGTCGCGCACGTCGCTGGCCCCGCCCCGGGTGTTCAGCCGGTACCCGCTCGGGCAGGTCACCAGGACGTCCTTGGCGGTCACCGGGTCGGTGGTGTCCTGAGCGAGGGCGGCGGTTATGAGTTCGCGCAGCTGCAGCACGTACGTCTGCAACGTGGTGCGTGCGCTGCGCGGCGGTCGGTCCGCCCAGAGCTCCTCGACCAGCGCGGAAACGGGCACCACCTGGTCGGCGTGCAGCGCCAGCAGAGCGAGTACCTGCCGGGCCTTCGGCGCGGTGGGAGTGATGGAGACTCCACCCTCCCGCACTCCCAGGGCGCCCAGTACCTGAATGTCCACGCCAATCCCCCTGTCGTCCCGTCGGCGCAGTCGATCTCGCCTGAAAAGCGGGTAGGTCAACGATTGAAAAACAATCCAGGCGGTTTGTCAATATCAAACCGGCTGGATTGTTTAATTTCCCTGAGCGGATCTATATAGCTACTCTTCACCCAATTTGTCCGGTTTGATGCACAGAGCCAGGCTCGGTTCCGGTACGAAGAACCAGCATGCACAAGATGTTTTCACGGGGAGTAAAGAAACCCCTCGGACTCCGGCGGACCGTCGTGAGCCCGTCCGGGCAGCAGCACGGTCCACACCTGCTCCACCCGGTCCGCAGAGCGCCAGGCCTCGTCCTGAGCGGCCAGTACGCGCAGACCGACCGTCGCGGCGACGACGGTCGTCGCCATCGCACGCCAGGAGACGCCCTGGGCCAACTCACCCTCCTCCTCGGCCTGCTGCAGGACCTCATCCACCCAGGCCTGCCAGTGCCGGGAGAGGGCGGGACTTCCCTTGCGCGTGACATCGCCGTCCATCTGCAGTCCGGCCCGCACGACCACGTCGGTGGCGATGCGGGACATCAGTGCGCGCACCACGTCGGCCAGCAGCTCCAGCCGCGTCAGGCCCGGCCGCTGTTGCGCGGAGTCGATGATCTGCTCCACCGCCCGCGCCGCCTCGTCCTCCACGGCGCGGGCCAGCGCGTCCTTGTTCTCGAAGTGGAAGTGCAGGGCCCCCTTGCTCACGCCGGCCCGTTCGCTGATGACCGGAAGAGACGCCGGCACGTAGCCCTCGCCGGCGAAGGTCTCCGCCGCCGCCTGGATCAGCGCCCGGCGTGTCCGAGCGGCACGCTCCTGCTTTACCATCCGATCCTCCCTGGGTCGGTTTCGGGGACCGGCCTTGCAGCCCACGGCTCACCTCTTCACGCATGGCGCGCCGTTCATCGGAGACACACCCTACCTTATCAAACCGCATAGATGGTTTGTTTTAGGCGGGGAAAGATGCCCTGCCGGGCTGGTGGACGGGGACGGGTACGGCTACCCGCGCTGCGACGTCCGAGGCGGACAGGGCGGACAAGCGGAATGCTGCTCCGACACCGGCGGGAGCGTCACTTGCCGGCGCCTGCCAGGGACGAGGACCGCTCGCGCACCTCGGCTATGACGCGGGCTCCCCGGTCGGGGGCCGTGTCGAGCCTGACCAGGACGGCCGGCGCGGTGATGGCGGGCAGGATGTGGTTGAACAGCGCCGACATGCGCACCTCCAGGTCCGCCCAGCCGGCCATGGCCTGCGAGACGTACTGCACGCCGATCCACGCCCCGAGGAAGACCTGCGCGGTCTCCGCGGGCACGACGTGCGGGAGCACCTCGCCGCGCTCCTTGGCCTCGGTCAGGAAAGACGTGGTGACTTCGGTCCAGGCGGGCCATGCGCTGCCGAAGGCGTCACGGCTCTGCAGATCGGCGGAGAGCCGGACGCCCGCGAGCAGCATCGGCTCCTGCGGCAGGCGCTTGGCCAGGGTCATGCCCGCGTCCACCCACTCCTGCAGCTTCAACTCCCTGGACACGTGGTAGTCGTTGCTGATCTGCGCCTGCAGCACCCCTTGGGCCAGGGCCGCTTTGGAGTCGAAATGGAAGTACAGGGCGCCCTTGGTCACCCCGGCCCGGTTGAGGATTTCGCCGATCGTGGCTGCCGCGTACCCACGCTCTGCGAAGACTGCTGCGGCAGCCTCCAGAACAGCGCGCCGGGTCCGGACAGCTCGTTCCTGCTGCGCCATGGACCCTCCTCAAGCTGAAAATTAAACCAAACAGCTCGTACCTTACCGCATAGCGCCGCGGAAAAGAGCAGAGCGGGTACGTTTTGGTGGGACAAGGGCAAACGCGCGTGTCAAGGGGCGTGCGGGGCAGCCACGATCGGATGCCCCGGCCCTCCTGCCCGTCCGGGACGGCCGCTGCCGCCCCGGCGGTCACCAGGCGGTCCGTCCTCCGTCCACGGCCAAGGTCGCGCCGGTCACGAAGGACGCCCGGTCGCTGCACAGCCACGCGGCTGCTTCCGCGACCTCCTCCGGATCGGCCGCCCGCTGCTGCGGCGCCGAACGCAGGGCTTTTTCCTCGGCGTCGGGGTGGCGCGTGAACCACTCGTCGACCATCTCGGAGCGGGCGAGTCCGGGCGCTATCGCGTTGACCCGGATGTCGTGGGCGGCGTACTCGACCGCGGCCGCCTTCGTCAGGCCGATGACGGCGTGCTTGGAAGCGATGTACGGCGCGGCCACCGAGGAGGCGATCAGCCCGCCGACGCTGCTGGTGTTGACGATCGCGCCTCCCCCACAGGTGAGCATCGCGGCGATCTCGTGACGCAGGCAGTTCCACACGCCGCGCACGTTGGTGGCCATGACCTGTTCGTAGGAGTCGTCGTCCGTGAGGTGCAAGGGCGTCTTCTCGATGGCGGTCCCGGCGTTGTTGAAAGCCGCGTCGAGCCTGCCGTACCGGGCCATGGCGTGCTCGACCAGTGCCCGGGCGTCGTCGCCGCGCGAGACGTCGGCGACGACGTGACTGACCGTCGCGCCCTGCTCACGCAGGCAGTCGGCGAGTTCCCGGAGCCGTTCCTCGCGGCGCGCGGACAGCACCAGGCGGGCGCCCTGCCGGGCGAAGACGTGGGCGGCGGCCGCGCCGATACCGCTGCTGGCACCGGTGATGACCACGACCTTGTCCCTCAAGGGGGCGGCTGTGTCAGACATGTTCTGCTCCCGCCCGGCCTGGGGCGGCGCACGGCTCACCGTCCGGTCGGAAGATCCCCGTCGCCGCTTCGCCGTCCACGGTCCGCAGCAGTTCCTCGTCGATCTCCCGCAGGCCGCGCACGACGTGCCGTACGCCCATCCGCCGCATGAGGGAGTGCTGGTGCCCGTGCTCGAAGTCGCCGGGACGGCCGATGAAGGGAACGCCGAGCCGGCGTGCTTCTTCCGCGACCCTGGCCACGTCGTCGATGAACAGCACCCGGTCGTAGGGCAGCTGGAAGATCTCCCGGGTGATCTCCCGGATCCCGGGGCGGAAGCGGTCGGTGCACACATAGCCCGGACCGTCGAAGAAGTGGGCGAGGTGGCCGAGATGGCGGTCGAAGTGCGTCTTGTCCAGCCCGCCGTAGCACACCACCCGCAGTCCGAGCCCCCTCAGCCGGGTGAGCAGGTCGGCGGCGCCGTCGAGCACCCGGACCGGGGTGCGGGCCAGGTAGCGCTCGCGCTCCTGGAGGTAGAGGTCCAGCAGTTCCTGTGGGCTCAGCGTCACCTTCGCGGCCTCGGCGAACGTCCGGGCGGCCACGAGCTGGGACTGGGAGAACAGCCCGTACTCGACTTCGGCGGTGTACTCACCGCCCCGTTCGAGAACCATGTGCCGGATGACGGGGCTGAAGGTGTCGTTCAGCAGGACGCCGTCGATGTTCACCGCGGCGAGGCGAAGGTGGGGCAGCGTGGCGGGCATGTCGTTGTCCTCCTCGAAGGCGCGGCTCATCGCGGGGCACCCGGGGTGAGGACCACCGGAAGTTCGCGGTGGCCGCTGGAGATGAAGGACTCGAGAGGGCGCAGCTCCTGCGGGGGCACGGCCAGCCGAATGTGCGGGAAGCGGGCGAAGAGGGCCGGCAGGGCCGTGGTCACCTCGGTCATCGCCAGGGGCCGGCCCAGGCAGTGGTGCACCCCGTGTCCGAAGGCCAGATGGTCCCTGCTGGTCGGGCGGGTGGCGTCGAAGCTGTCCGCGTCCGGCCCGTGCTGTTCCGGATCGCGCCCGGCAGCCGCGAGGGACAGCAGGATGGCCTCGCCCTGGGCGATGCGTACGTCGCCGTAGTCGATGTCGTCGACCGCGAAGCGCAGCGGGATGTTGGCGACCGGCGCCTGGGAGCGCAGGGTCTCGTCCACCACCGCCTCCCAGGAGACGTCGCCTTGCCGGGCCAGACGCAGCTGTTCGGGGTGGGTGAGCAGGGCGGTGATCGCCTGGTCCAGGAGGTTGACGGTGGTCTCGTGACCGGCGCCGATGATCAGCAGCAGGGTGTCGACGAGCTCCTTCTCGGTGAGCCCCGAACCCTCCTCGTCCCGTACCGCGATGAGCTCGCTCGTCATGTCCGCTCCGGGAGAGCGCCGTTTGTCGTCCACGAGGCCGGTGAGCAGCGCGTACAGCTCCGCCTGGTTGGCCTGTGCCGCCTCGGAGGTGGTCGTCGTGGTGAACAGGACGTCCACCACCCGGTGCAGGTCCTGCCAGCCCGTTTCGTCGAGGCCGAGCAGCTCGGAGATGACCTGGATGGGCAGGGCGAAGCAGAACTCCTTGCGCAGGTCCACGACATGGCCGGGCGGGACGTTCGCCAGCCGCTCTATCAGCTCTGCGACGATCTGCGTGATCCTCGTCTGGAGCAGTGCGGTACGCCGTGCGGTGAAGGCCGGAGCCACCAGCCGGCGCAGCCGCCTGTGCTCCTCGCCGTAGGCGGTGAGCATGTTCCGTACCGAGACCCACATGGCCAGCGGCCACGAGTCGTCGACCTCTCCGCTCATCCAGGCGGGCCAGTGCCGGTAGGCGTCCTTGGACACCCGCGGGTCGGTCATCAGGCGCTTGATGAGCTCGTGCCGGGTGACCGCCCAGGCCGGCACCCCGCCCGGCAGGTGGACGCGGGCGGCCGGGCCACGCGCTCTGAGGCAGGCACCTTCGGTGTGGACGTCCCGACCACTGGGGTCCAGGACAGCAGGCACGGTTGGTTCTTCCATCGTTCGGCTTCCCCCTGAAGGCCGGTCGGATGATGCGGATTTCGAAGCGGGCTGTGCGAGTCGCGTGAGATATTGCCACGGCGGGACGTACCGGAAGCATAAATTCCAAAGAATGTGACGCCGGTCGGCTTCAGATCAACGGATCCAGTGCGCCGCTGCCCTGCATCTCTGGCCCTCACTTCCGGAACCACGGAATCCGAACCCCTTGACCGTTCTTTTGCCCGGGTTCCGATTGAGAATAAAACCGGTAGGTCCGTATCTTACATGACGGCTCTTTGACTTCCCGCCGTTCCCAGCACTCGCTCCGGGAGACGCAGATGTACCTGACTTGGCCTCAGACCGACCAACTGAGACCCGCTCTGCCCCGCCTGACCACCACGGTTCCCAAGGAGTACGTTCACCGGGCCTGCCTGGCCGAGGTCTTCCTCACCGGCTGCACCAAGCAGAGTGAGTCCCACTTCGCCCTCTCGGGGCAGTGGCCCCGGGCCCACACCTTCTTCCAGTCCGCCGACGGCACGGGACACGACCCGCTGCTGACTGCAGAGACGTTTCGCCAGGCCGGGCTGTTCCTCGCGCACGCCGAACTCGGCGTACCCCTCGGCCATCACTTCGTCATGTGGGAACTGGGGTTCAGCACGGAGCTCGACCGGCTGGAGATCGGCCACTCCCCCACCGACGTGGAACTGACCGCGACCTGCACGGACATCACCCGCCGGGGCAGCAGGGCCACCGGGTTCCGCATGGAGCTGTCCATACGGCGCGACGGCGAGGCGATCGCCGTCGGTGGTGGCCGGTTCACCGTCATCTCGCCCGCCGTCTACCGCCGGCTGCGCGGCACCCGGCTCACCTGCGACGCGAGCGCGCCGCGCGGGATCCCGCGCGAAACGCTGCCGCCGTCCGCCGTCGGGCGGGCCCGGGCCGCAGACGTGGTGCTGTCACCGGCAGACGGGCCGCACCGATGGCTGCTGAATCCGGACCCCACCCACCCGGTGCTGTTCGACCACACCGGCGACCATCACCCCGGCATGGTCCTGCTGGAGGCGGCGCGGCAAGCCGCGAGCGCGCTGGTGGCTCCCATGACGGTGGTGCCGTCCGCGATCTCCACCGTCTTCCACCGCTACGCGGAGCTGAACGAGCCGTGCGTCATCGAAGCGGTCTTCGCCGCGTCCCAGGAACACGACCAGGTGACCGTGGAAGTGACGGGACGCCAGAACGGCGAGCCGGTCTTCACGTCCGTCCTGACCGGTCTGCTCAGCTGACCACGACCGGCGTTCCGGCGCCGCCTCACCACTGTCCGTCAGGACGGCTCCCCGGCGGAGGGGCGGAGCACCCTGACGACAGTGCAGGCACCTTCAGGGACGACAGACGACACGCACATTGAGCACGTCCGGCGTGGGCCGCGGTACCGACGCACCGCGGCCCACGCGACGTTCACAGCGGCAGCCGTATGCCGAGCTCCCGCATCGCGGAGGACGGCGGGCCGCCCTCGGACCGCTCGGTCTTGCGTCCCTTGCTGCCCGGCGCCACGGTGCGCGGGTCCACGGCCTCGGCCGGCGCGGCGGTGGCGTACAGCCCCTCGGGGTCGGTGTCGCGATCGTGCGGCAGCAGCCAGAAGACCCGGCGGCGGAAGGTCCCCGAGGAACGGGACGGTTTGGCCTCGGGTCCCAGCAGGGCGTAGCCGACCATACGGCCGTCGCGATGGTAGGCGGGCCTGCCGCGCCGGGTCGGCAGCCGGTCCAGGCTCTGGCGGACGTAGTCGAGCCCTGCGACGTCCTCCAGCCAGACGAGGTCGACCTCGTGGGCGAGTTCGTCCTCTGCGATGAGGGCACTCATACCGTCTCCTCGTCGGCGACCAGACCGATGCCCGGGTAGTACTTCCGCTGGTTGGAAAGGATCATCCCCTTCGGAGACACCAGTCCTACCATTTCACGGACCCGGGCGGCGAAGGCACGTGCCGAGACGGCCGGCGCACCCTCCTGCTGACACCACGCCCGGTACACCGCGTAGAGCTGCGCCTGCTCCACGCGCAGCCCGGGCCGCAGGGTGCAGGACTCACCGAGGAACCGGCCGGTGTGGTCCTCGGTCTCGGCGTAGGCGGTCGTGGCGATACGCACCCGTTCGGGCCCGCTGAGGTCCTTCTGGCCGTTCAGGTAGCGCTGGGCGCCCGCGATGAGCCAGTTGAGGATGCCGGGACCCTCCTCGGTGACGAGGACGTCCGCCAGATTGTCGATCTTGCGGTGGTCGGCGACGACGCGCTCGAAGGGAATCAGCCGCATCCGGCGCCAGAAGGCGAAGCCGCCGGTGCCCACTTCGGGCCGGTGGTTGCCCAGCAGCCACAGCTTGTGCGTGGGCCGGAAGCTGAAGAAGTCCTGCCTCATGCGGCGCGCCTTGATGCGGTCACCGCCGGTCAGCAGTTTCACCCGCGCCTCGTCGAACCGGTCCCCCGGCTTGACCTCGCTGCACATGATGATCCGGCGGCCGTGGAGTTCGGCCAGGTCGGTGGGGTGTCCCTCGTAGGGGCGGGCCATGAGGAACCCGGGGGGCGCGGCGTCCGCGTAGTCGCCGATGAGCCTCATCACCACGTCGAGCAGCACCGACTTGCCGTTCTTGCCGGAGCCGAACAGGAACGGCATCACCTGCGCGCCGACATCGCCGGTGATGGAGTAACCCAGCAGCAGATGCAGGAAGTCGATCATCTCGGCGCCTTCCGGGCCGCCGCCGAAGGTGTCGGTGAGGAACCGGTCCCAGCGGGGCGTCGGCATCGACTCGGGGGCCGCGGTGGTGGAGCGGGAGTGGAAGTCCTTGTCGGGGTCCGGCGCGCGCAGCAGCCCGGTGCACAGGTCGACGATCCCGCCGGGCGTGCACAACGCGTACGGATCGGCGTCCAGCAGCGTCGCGTTGAGCACCATGCCGGGCGCGGACCTGGCCTGGGTGAGCATCGCGTTGATGCCGCTGGTGCTCAGGGCGCGGCGGCGGTGCTGCTGCAGCGCGGTCGCGCTGAACACGCCGCGCGGGTCCGTGGTGGCGATGGATTCCGCCAGGTCCCCGGCGGCCCACAACACCGTGTCGTCCTCGTCGACCTGCCAGCGGGTGCTGTCCCAGCGGAACCAGCCGAGTCCCGGCACGTGCCGGTAGTCGTTGGCGTAGAGACGCACGAAGAGCTTGGCGTTGCCACGATCGCTCAGCGTGTCGGGCAGCAGCCCGTCGGTGGTCGCCTCACCGGCGGGTCCGCCGGCGCCCTGCTCCTTCATACGGTTCCGGGGCGCGGACTGGGCCAGGATCTGGGCGGCGACCGTGGCGGCGTCGAAGAGGGTGTCGCCGTGGCCACGCGTCACCGGCGTCCTCCCGGGGAGAGCGGGCGGGCGCGGCCCGCGCTCAGGCCGCCGCGGATGACCGCGCGACAACGCCGCTCCTGCCCGGGCCGCGCCTGCAGCGCCGCTACCCACAGGATCCGCTCGGCCTCGTCGTCGTCCAGCAGGCCCCCGGCGACGAGCCCGCCGGCGGTGTACGCCGCCCGGTTGAGCTTCTCGGTGAATCCCGCTCCCTCCGGGACGGCACCACAAGCGGTCACCTCCGCCAGTACGGAGGCCAGGATCCGGCCTGCGCCACCGCGGCCGCCTCCTGCGGCGACGACGGCCTGCCGGGCGCGGGGCGGCACCGGCCGGCTCACGGACCGGCCGGGGGGCGGCAGATGGCCGGTGCGCTCCAGTTCCCGCGCGAGCCAGGCGGGCAGCGGTGCGGGCTCGCGTGCGGTGCCCACGGCCTCGTACGTGCCGGCCCCGGTCACGGTGCCCGGAGCGACGATGTACCCGCCGTGCGCCCGTACGTCGACCTGCCAGGCCAGTGCCCGTCCGCCACCGGAGCCCGAGGAGCACTGCCATCGACGCCCGCCCACGGCCCGGTACCACACGTGCAGGCCGCCGGAGGGCGTGCGCACCCGCAGCGTCGTCTCGTCGTCCGCGGGCGACGTCGCACCACGCAGCGCGGCCAGGACCCCGATCGTGTGGAAGCCGTCGGCGAGCCCGGTCAGGTCGACGGTCTCGGCGATGTCGATGCCGGGCAGCAGACGGTCACGTCCGGGCAACGGCCGGGGGTGGGCGTCGATGTCGATGACGACCAGCCCCGCGGGCCCGCAGGCGACCCCGACCCCGAACTCCGGATGGTCGTCCCACCACCGCTCGATGCGGGCGAGGTCCGCCGTGGCGGCCCGAAATCCGTGGCACCAGCGCCCAGCAGCCGGACAGCGGCATCCCCGGTACGTGTGCCCGGGCTCACGGCAGAGCCCGCAGTTGCCCGCGGGCGTCTTGCGTCCCGGGGCCAGCGGATGGACCGGCCAGCCGCGGCCGGCACACCACCGCGCGATGGCCTGGGAGTGCGAGGCGCCCGCTCCGGCAGCAGCGGACCGCAGTGAGTCGCTGCGCAAAACCCGCAGCTCATCGGTCATGTGTTCCCCCGTCAGCGACCGAAGCGACTCAAGGATGAGAACACAGTAGCGAAACGATGACAAAGGTGGGGCCAAGTGAGCGACAAAGCCATCCGGCACCGGCAGTTGACGCCAGCGACCCAAGAAACGCCCACGGCGACCGAGCACCCGTCGGTAGCTCCTCGGTTGCTTCAGAAAACCCCAGGTCGCAGCCTTGCCGCCGACGAAGGAGCGACTGAAGCGACTCAAGTCCCACCTATGACGTCTGTACGCGCACACGCATGCTTCCACGACCGTCCTCATATACCGGGCCGTGAGTCGCTTCAGTCGCTGCACGGCTCCGATGCCGGTCCTGACCTGTGCTTTTCCTGCTGCCAGGCAGCTACCGGGGCTCGACCCGGTAGCTCGTGGTGGGTCGCTGCTCATGAATCCGGCTCCGGCGTGGGGCACCCCGAGCGACTCAAGCGACTCTGCACCGATGCTGGACAGGAGCGTGCGGCGTCATGGCCGCCATCACCGCCGGGTGAGGTGCGCGCCGACCCGTGACCCTGTCCCGGGCGGTGCCCTGTCCCGGGCGGTGCCGCTGCTGCGGGCCTCGGGCGACCGCGTCGAACCGGCCCGCGCCTACGCCGATCTCGGCAAGGCCCTGGCCCTGGCTCTGGCCCTGCTCGGCGAGCCGTCCGCCGCAGCCGCCTTCCGGCGTCGTGCCGCGGACCTGGCGGGCCACTGCGGAGTCACGCCCCGCGCCGGCTCCCGGCCCGGGCCCACACCGGCGAACGCGGACCTCGTCAGGCAGCGAAGCCGATGTTGGTGACGTACTCGTACTGGCCCCATTCGGAGCCGAGGTCCACCACTGCGTCGTTGATCCAGGCGTCGTCCAGGGCCGTCATGTCGTCGTCGGCCCAGGCCTGGACGATACGGTCCCAGTGACGCACGTTCAGGGTGCGGAAGGACACCGCGCGCTGACGGGGCCCCAGGACCTGGGACTGATCGAGCGGGTGGAACTCCACCCGCGTGCCCCGGCCCGCACGATTGAGGCGCGCCAGCAGGTAGCGGGCCACGTTGTGCCGCCGCACCGCCCGGTACGCCGTCTCGATCCGCTCGAGGTTCTGCCTCGACGGACTGCGCCTGCCGTCCAGCCACGCCTTGAGGGTCCGGTCCGTCACCGTCAGGCCGGCCTCGCGCGCCGACTGCCGGGCATGCGGGGTACGCGTCAGGTAGTGCAGGCGCGCCAGCAGGCCCCGACGCGCTGTGACGGGGGTGGCGACGAAGTTGGCGAGCGCATCCAGCTGGCGGGCGACCGCCTCGTGGCCCTTGATGCCGCGGGCACCGTATCTGCCGAACTCGATGTTTCTATCCGGCACCTCGACTCCTCACCCCGTACACATGTGGCAAGGCCCTCACGCACACGTCTGCCGGTCCGAGAGTACAGGGCGCACCGGGGCCTCTCCGGGCTCGACCACCGGGCGGTCCCTCCAGGGGACGGGCGCTCGGCAGTCGCAGCGGGCAGACGCTGCCCATGCCCGGCACACCCGCCGCGGTGGAGCACCCGGAGGCCGGCAACCCGGCCGACACGGGCGGGCTATTACGCCGTAATAGCCCGCCACGCGCCGCACAGTTGGGACAACTGGTGTCGATTCGGGCACCGCGGCTGCGACGATGAGCACGACGCAACCCTGCCGAGGAACAAGGAAGTCGACCTAACTAACGCGTCAATGACACAAACGATCACGAGCGTTAGTAAGGTATCCCCATGAGTTCTCCAGCCTCCTCCGGCGATCGCGACAAGGTCGTCTCCAAGCTGCCGGGCCAGATCCGGCAGGACCTGAAAATCAGAGCCGCCCAGCACGGCGTCGAGATCCAGGCGGCCGTCGAACAGGGCATCAGGGACTGGTGCGCGCTCGCCTCGGCCACCGAAACCGTCGACACCGCGGGCGCCGACTCCTTCTCCACCTTCCTTCCGCCCGGCCAGTGGGAGACCTTCCGCCAGGTGGCCGCGGACCGCAACGTCTCCCTCATCCAGGGACTCGCCCAGTCGGTGAAGCTGTGGCTCGACTCCAACCCCGCGCCCGACGTCGAGCGGCCCGCCGTCACCCGCCGCATCATCGTCTGCAACCAGAAAGGCGGGGTGGGCAAGACCGCCATCACGGCCGGCGTCGGCGAGGCGCTCGCCGAGTCCCCCAACGCCCTGCACTCCGTCCGCGTGTCCAAGGCGCTCGCCAAGGCCCTGCGGGCGAGCGAGGCGCAGAACGAGGGCGAGGAGGCCGAGGACGAGCCCCTGGAGGTGGAGAACCTGCCCGGCCTGGGCATGCGGGTCCTGCTCGTGGACTTCGACCCCCAGTGCCACCTCACCAACCAACTCGGCGCCGCTCCCCTGCCGATGAACGGTGACAGCCTCACCAACCACATGGCGGGCGACCCCAAGGGCGATCTGCGCGACCTCATCGTGTCCATCGACGAGGAGACCTTCGGCGGCCGGCTCCATCTGCTGCCCGCCTGCAACGACGCCTTCCTCCTGGACGTGCGCCTGTCCGCCGTACGGGCCCGTGAGGCCGCGCTGGAGCGGGCCCTCGCCCCGCTGGAGGCGGACTACGACGTCATCATCGTCGACTGCCCGCCCAGCCTCGGCCTGAGCATGGACGCCGCCGCCTACTACGGCAGGCGCCGCGACGGCGAGAAGCCCGGGCAGTCCGGCGCCCTCATCGTGGTGCAGGCGGAGGACAGTTCCGCCGATGCCTACGAGCTGCTCACCACGCAGATCGACGACCTGCGCGACGACCTCCAGATCGACATCGGCTACCTCGGCATCGTCGTCAACCTCTACGACTCCCGCCGCGGTTACATCGCCACCTCCTCGCTCCAGGGCTGGGTCGACATAAAGGATCCGAGGGTGGTGGGACTGATCGGCGACCTGAAGGAACAGAAGGAAGCGGTCCGTATGAAGCAGCCACTGCTGTCCTACGCCCCCAGGTCCCAGCAGGCCATCGGAATGCGCGCACTGGCCCGGGAGATCTCATGAGCAAGGCCGACCAGCTGGGCGCCGGACGCTTCGGCGCCCGGCCCGTCAGCGCACGTCGGCAGGCCGTGGCGGCGGCGACCGGCGTACCGACCGACGGAGTCGCTCCCCCGAGCGAACTGCCCGTCCACCGCATCAGCCCCAATCCCGACAACCCCCGCTCGCAGCTGGGCGATCTCACGGATCTCGCGGGAAGCCTGAAGACGCACGGCCAGAAGCAGGCCATCACGGTCATGAACCGCGACGCCTATCTGGCGGCCAACCCGGACCGTGCGAACGATCTCGAGCCGAACGCCACGCACGTCGTCATCGACGGCAGCAGCCGCCTCGCCGCCGCCCGCGAAGCCGGCCTCGCCACCGTCAAGGTCATGGTGAGCGACGACCAGGGCAGCACGTCGGAGGAGCTCTTGGAGTCCGCGCTGGTGGCCAACATCCACCGGCAGGACCTCGAGGAACTCGACGAGGCCCGTGCTCTTCAGCGGCTGCTTGCCATCCACGGCAGCCAGACGGCCCTCGCCAAGCGACTGCACCGCTCGCAGGGCTGGGTCTCCCAGCGGCTGGCCCTGCTCACGCTCGTCCCCGAACTCCAGGCCCTGATCGGCCAGGAGCCCATCGACCTGCTGCGCGCCGTCGGCAACAAGCCGGCCGACCAGCAGATGGCGGCCCTCGAAGCGCTCAAGGCCGAACGCGCCCGCAAGGAAGCAGAGAAGGCGGCCCGCAAGGTTGCTCGCCAGGAGGAACCGCCGACCGGTCCCGGCCCGGCCGCGCAGGGCGACGCGTCCTCGTCCGGTGCCGCACAGACCACCGAGGCCGCCGACCCGAGCTTGCAGGCCCAACCGCCGACGGTGCCGGTGCAGGCGCCGCCGACCCCGGCGGACACCGTCGACCCGGTCCGGGCACGGCAGCCCCAGGCGGACCCGGTGCAGGCGCCACAGCCCCAGGCGGCCACCGTCGACCCGGTCCAGGCCTCCCCTGCCCCGGTGGACGTGCCTGAGCAGGGCCGGGAAGCCGCCCCGTTCGAGGCGTCCGACACCGTGTCACCGACCGTGCCGGCGAAGGCGTCTCAGCCGGTCGCCCCACCGCGCACGGCCGAGTCCGCTTCCGGCGGCAGTGAGTCGGCGGCCGCCAACGCGCGCCCGGCCCGACCCCTGCCGTACGACGAGCCCGGGTACATCGCGATGCTGCTGGACCAGAAGATCCCGAGCGACGACACGTTCTTCGACCTCATCGACTTCCTGAGCGTCAAGGCGCTTCAGCGCGACCCCGCCCGGCTCGCCGAGCTGGCGCAGCGCCTCGTGGACCAGATCGCCGCTCAGGTCGACTGACCGGTGGGCCGCCGTCCGCCCCGCTCCTCCCACGTGCCGGAGCGGGGCTCTGCCGTATGTCCGCCACCCGGGCGTGCGGGGACTCTTCGGCGCCCTTCCGCGCACGAGCGGCGTGCGGCCGGTGAGGCGGGCAGTGCCGTCAGCGGGACGGCGACCAGGTGCGCAGGAGGGCGGCGATCCTCCCGGCGGTGCAGGCGGGGTCGCGCAGGAGGTCGCGCAGCGCGATCGCGTCCTCGCGGGTGGGCTTGACCGGGATGCCGGAGGCTTCCAGATACATGACGCCCGTCGCCGCGGCCACGGCCATGTTGGAGCGCTCCAGCCAGCGGCAACGGCCCAGGACGTGCACCAGGGCGGCCGCACGGGCGTAGGGGCCGTCGTAGACGGGCTGGTCGAGGAGCTCGGCCCGGTGACAGGCGACGGCGGCCACGGGGACGCCGTAGTCGTCGGGGGCCGGGTCGTCCGCGCCCGCGAGTTCGGCGACCTGAAGGATCCAGGGGACGTCGATGTGGAGATCCATCAGGCGGCGTGGGCTCCCGCGGGACGCTGTCCGGCGTCTTCCGCCTCATCGAACAGCGCTTGGTGCTCGTCGAGGAAGCGGCGCGCCGCGTCCAGTCCCCGCCGGCGCATGCCGTCGGCGTCGTCCCGGACGAGGGACGCGATGTAGTCCCCCAGGCTCAGCCCCCGGTCCTTGGCGCGGGCCCTGGCCAGCTCCGCGATCTCGTCGTCGACTCGTGCGCCCAGCTGTGTCTTGGCCATACCGGGATGGTAACAGACGTTACCAAGCGTGTGGAGCGAACATCGATGCCGTGTGATCGTCACCTGTTTGAACGGTGACGAGAATGGCGCGCCCACCCTGGCCGACGGGACGGGAAGAGGCGAACTGCTAATCTCGGAGCGACGAAGACCGTGTATCGAGGAGTCGCAGACGTGGTGGGTGACGACGACATCTCCGGGTGAGATCCGGACCTGACGGCCACCGGCCGGTGCGCAGGAGCGCCGCCGACGTGGTCCTTTTCGTCGTACCCCTTTTCCTTCTCCACGTCTGCCCAGGGCAGAGGTGCATGCTCGCCATGCTCTGCCCTCAGTTCCTCACGAGGTTGCCTTCATGTCCGACGCTGCCATCGTCTGCTCGACCCTCTCCTTCGCCTGGCCGGACGACACCCCCGTCTTCCACGACCTGTCCTTCACCGTGACCACCGGCCGCACCGGCCTGGTCGCCCCCAACGGCTCCGGCAAGAGCACCCTGCTCAAGCTGATCGCCGGCGAACTCAAGCCCCTCACCGGCTCCTTGACGGTCAACGGCACGCTCGCCCACCTCCCGCAGAGCCTCCCCCTGACCGGGGACCTCACCGTCGCCGAAGTGCTCGGCGTGGCCGACGTGATCCGCGCGCTGGACGCCGTGGAGTCGGGGGACGTGAGCGAGGCGCACTTCGCCACCATCGGCGACGACTGGGACATCGAGGAGCGCACCCGCGCCCAGCTCGACCGCCTGGGCCTCGCCGGCCTCGCCCTGGACCGCAGCCTGAGCACGCTCAGCGGCGGCCAGGTCGTCTCCCTCGGCCTCGCCGCCCAGCTGCTCAAGCGCCCCGACGTACTGCTGCTCGACGAGCCGACCAACAACCTCGACCTGGAGGCCCGGCACAAGCTCTACGACGTGCTCGAGGACTTCAACGGCTGCCTGCTGCTGGTCAGCCACGACCGGGCGCTGCTCGACCGCATGGAGCGCATCGCCGAACTCGGCAGCAGCGAACTGCGCCTGTACGGCGGCAACTTCAGCGACTACGAGGAAGCCGTGCGCGCCGAGCAGGAGGTCGCCGAGAAGAACGTCCGCAACGCGGAGCAGGAACTCAAGCGGGAGAAGCGGGAGATGCAGCAGGCCCGCGAACGCGCCGAGCGCCGCGCGAGCAACGCCGCCAAGAACCTCAAGAACGCTGGGCTGCCGCGCATCTTCGCCGGCACCATGAAGCGGGGTGCTCAGGAGGCCGCCGGCAGGTCCGGCACGATGCACGCCTCCCGGGTCGGCGAGGCCAAGGCCCGCCTCGACGAGGCCGGGCGTGCCCTACGCGACGAACAGCGCCTCACCCTGGAACTGCCCGACACCCACGTGCCCGCCGGACGCAACCTCTTCCTCGGCGAGGGAATGCAGGTCCACCACGCCGGCCGGGCGGTGTTCGCCGGCCAGGGCGTCGACCTGAGTGTCCGCGGCCCCGAGCGCATCGCGCTGACCGGGCCGAACGGCGCGGGGAAGACCACCCTGCTGCGGCTGGTCACCGGCGACCTCACCCCGGACAGCGGGGAGATCAAGCGCAACGACGGCCGCATCGCCTATCTCTCGCAGCGCCTGGACCTGCTGGACGTGGACCGCACCGTCGCGGAGAACTTCGCCGCTTTCGCGCCCCGGCGGCCCGAGGCGGAGCGGATGAACCTGCTCGCCCGCTTCCTCTTCCGGGGCGCCCGGGCGCACCTGCCGGTCGGCGTGCTCTCCGGCGGCGAACGGCTGCGCGCCACCCTGGCCTGTGTGCTGTGCGCCGAACCGGCACCCCACCTGCTCCTGCTCGACGAGCCGACCAACAACCTCGACCTGGTCAGCGCGGGCCAGCTGGAGAGCGCGCTCAACTCCTACCAGGGCGCCTTCATGGTGGTCAGCCACGACGAGCGGTTCCTCGCCGCGATCGGAGTCGACCGCTGGCTGCGCCTGGCCGACGGCACACTCAAGGAGACCGGGGCCCCGGCGGTGTGAGCTCGGCGCAGAGGACCGGACCGGCAAGCGAAGGTCAACAGGCCGCAGCTGCACCCCCTGTCCCCGGAACTGAACGACCGAAAGCCGCCGCGCCGGACACCCGCCCAGCCGGGCTGTGGACCCGGCACGGCGGCCCGCCTGACCAGGTGACCAGGCTGACCAGGTATTCCTGCCCGAGCCGTGGACGATTCTTGCTCCCTCGACAGTCACCTGTCAGGATGGTGACGTGAACCTCGACCATGTTTTCGTATGCGGCCACCCGGCGCTCGACTTCGCGGCGACCCTGCGGGCGCGCCGCTCGACCCGGTTCGAGATGTTCGTGACCCCGGAACGGCTGAACGCCTGGTACCTGGAATCCGGACTCGTGGACACGATCACGCCCGCCGACGACGAAGACGTCCGGGCGGCGACCACCGTGCGCGAAGCCGTCTACCGCCTCGTCACCGACCGCCGCCTCGGTGAGGAGTTCGACGCCGAGGCGCTCACCGTCGTCAACGGCGCCGCCCGCGAGACCCCGGTGACGCCGCAGCTCACCAGGACCGGCCGGCACAACGAGGCGACCCCCGGGCAGGCCCTCGCGACCGTCGCACGCCAGGCCATCGAACTGCTCAGCGGCCCGGACGTCCCCCTGCTGAAGGAGTGCGGCAACCCGGAGTGCACCCGGATCTACATCGACCGCTCCCACGGCATGCGACGCCAGTGGTGCGGCATGGAGTCCTGCGGCAACAAGATCAAGGCCAAGGCCTACCGCGCCCGCAAGAAGACCGCCCCCGCCGCTCCCCCACGCTGACAGCCCCCTCCCTCGGCCCGGCAGCATGTGACACCGGCCGGGAAGGGACGCCCACAGCCTCGTCTGTTCCCCCTGCGAGGGCGCCCCCGCCACCCACAGGGCCTTGTCGGTGCCGGCCACGAACAGGCTCAGCCGCCCGTCCTGCCCGAGCGCGGCCGTGGGCCGGCCGACGAGCGCGCCGTCGAGGCTGACCGCGCTCTCGACGGACCGGTGGTCGTCGCTCTGCCCGGCCCGCCAGGCGGCGCCGTAGCTGCCGCGGCAGAAGGTCTGCACGGTGTCCCGGGCCGAAAGAATCGGGGCCAACCCAGAGGTCCGAGCCGTTTCGTCGCAGGCGTCAGTTCTTGCAGGACAGGGGCGGCTCGGCCGGTACATCCCGCACCAGGGCGCTGACGGTGTCGAGGTACTCCTTGGTCCGCCGGTCGCGGGAGAGCTGGTCGTACACCGGCTGCACCGTCTTGCGCAGTGCGGCCAATTGGGCCGGGTTCGCGGCGGCGAACTTCTGGCCCCGGGCGCAGAGGCTCTCCAGGGCCCTGTGCTCCTGTTCGCGCAAGTCCGCGCCGGCGCCGTGCACTGCTTGTCGCGCCGCGTCCTGCAACAGCTTGCGCTGGTCCTCGCCGAGCCGCTCGATGGCCTTGGTGTTGGCGACCAGGACGATGGGGCGCGGCCACAGAACGACGTTGGAGGTGCCGATCATCCCCGCTTCGTCGTAACGGCTGCCGTTGACAGAGACGAGCTGTTGCTCGAATCCGTCGAAACCGGCCACCGAGGCGCCCGCGCCGAACCATTGCGGTTTCGCTCCGAGGGCGCGAACGGTGGAGTCGGCGACCTTGGACTCCTGGATGCCGATCGTGCGTCCCTTGTAGTCCGCCGGACCCAGCAGGGGTGTCCCTGCGCCGAAGGGGCGGCGCAGGCTGCCCGGGAGCAGGCCCACGCCGGTGAGACCGTCGCCGTCGACCTCGCGGATCATGCGCTCGGCGACCGGTGCGCCGAGGACCTTCTCCTCGGCGTCGAAGCTGTTGATCAGCAGCGGCGCAGTCAGGGCGCCCAGGGAAGGCGCCCGACCGATGTCGAAGACCCGACTGCCGAGGGCGGCCAGGTCGACCCGTCCGGACTGCACGTCAGCAAGCAGTTGCTCCTCGAAGTCCGGTCCCTCCTCATGGTGGGCGTTGAACTCGGCGGAGATCTGGATCGAGTCGTGGGACAGTGTCCTCACGTTCTGCAGGAACGCGCGGAACTCGTCGCTCGCGCCCATCGGCGTCGCCAGCGACAGCACGACCGGCCCACCGGTGCCGCTGTCCTGCGTGTTGTTGGCAGGTTTTTCCGCGCTCGCTGTGCCGGAGCAGCCGACGGCGAGCAGAATCAGCCCGACGGCCGCGCTCAGTGCGGCACCTACCCTCGTACGTCGGGAACGCATGGCGTCACGCTTCCTTCTCGATGGGCCGCCCACAGCCTGACAAGTGAGTAGGCGCAGCGCAGACGCCTGGCTCACGGCCCGCCTGCTTCGACGGTAGGGGCCGGAGGCCTCGCACGCATCCGTATAGCCCGGAACACCCCTGAAGGGGTGGCCCCCCGGCTGTGGGTCTACGAATAAGCGAGCGGGCGGCCTGCGGAACCCAGGCCGGCAGACGCTCTACGCGGGCCTCCTGGAGGCCGCCCGGGCCGCGCCCACGTCGTTCAGGACTCGACGCCCACCCGGCTCAGGCGCTGCTCATGACCGACGCCGAACCCGCCGACTGGCTGGCCGCCCCCGTCCACGGCGCCCCCGTGGACGCTCCGACGCAGTCGGCCGACTGCCCCGCGTCCGCGGACACAGCGAGGCGTGGTCCTGCTCGGAGCCCTGTCCTCTTTGGGGGCCCGGACGCTGACGGAATCGAACATGCACCGCGACCAGTCCAGGCCGCCCCGGGCACCGAGGTCGTCCAGGACCAGGCCGGTGGAGTCGGCCCACACTCTGACCTTGGTTCACTTGGTGAACCCGGAAGGCGGTTCACCCCCGACAGCCGGAAGCCCGGAGGGAGTTGGCTCCACGTACAGCCCGAGGTCGCCACGAAGATGATCGCTGCCAGCACGCGCGACCTGGGCCCGCTCGGACGGCCGACCCTGCTCTCGCTCCTGGCCCCTCGGACTCAGGCAGCGGAGGATTCCGCTGTCTTGAGGCGGTCCGCGCGGCGAGCGCCGGCGACGCCCTCATCTCTCCGTCGATCACCCTGCGGCTGCTGCGCAACCTCGCCCCGGCCCGGAGGGCGACCGTGCCGAAGCCGAAACAACCGCTCTCGGAGCGCGAGATGGAAGTGACCCGAGCCATCGCGCGAGGTCGCACCAACCAGGAGATCGCCGCCGAGCTGTTCGTCTCGCTGAGCACAGTCAAAAGCCACCTGGCGTCGATCCAGAACAAGCTTCAGGTCCGCAACCGGGTCGAGATCGCGGCCTGGGCGTGGGAGAGCCGACTGATGGACAACGCCCAGCGACCGTCCTGAGCCCACGGTCTCCCCCACTCCGGTCCCCCACCCTCTCCCCCGCCGTCTCCCCGCTGCTCTCATTCCGTTGGGGAAGGTGCGCGCTATGCCCCGGGCCGGCCGTCACAGGAAGGCCGAGGCCGCCGGGCCGTGTCCCGACAGCACCGCGCTCCCCGCCCAACTCCACAGCTGCGTGTCGTCGGGCCATGTCCACTCCCCCGTGCTGTCCGCACGCGGGGCCGGCTGCTCGGCGTACACCGGGAGGGGTAGGTGTGCGGCCGCACGACGATGTGTGCGTTGCCACGGGGATGCGTACGCCTCGAAGGCCATGTCATGCCCTCACTCTTCGCTCGGCGGATCAGGCCGTGCCGGCCTTGATGGTGACGGGGATGTTGTCGCGCGTGGCCTTGGAGTACGGGCAGATCTGGTGGGCGGCGTGCGCCAACTCCTCGGCGGTGGCCTGGTCCACGCCGCCCAGAACGGGGCTGAGGACCGCGGAGAGGGAGAACTCGCCGTCGTCGCCGTGGGTGAGCGTGATCTCGGCCGTGATGGTGGTGCTGGTCAGCCGGATCTTGCGCAGGGTGGCGGCGCGGCGGAGGGCACCGAGGAAGCAAGCGGCCCAGCCGGCGGCCAGCAGTTGCTCGGGGTTGGTCGCCGTTCCGGCGCCGCCGAGCTCCTTGGGCAGGGCGAGACCGGTCTCCAACAGACCGTCGGAAGACCGAACGTGACCGCCGTTGCGGCCCTCTCCGTCGACGTCGACGGCGGCGGTGTAGCTGACTGCCATGACTGGTGCTCCCCATCTGGGTCGAGAAATCAGATCACATCCCGCACCGAGAGACGCTCGTTGCGTCACCGGTGGAGGCGGTGACGCAATCATGGCAGTGCTGTTCGTCACCGGTCAAGACGGTGACGCAATCTGGACGTGAGTCGCTCGAGCTATTACGGCGTAATAGCTCCGCCCGCCCCAGGCGGTGTCCGGGACGGGCGGCCGGTCAACTAGGCCTAGGGGTCCAGGGGGGTCTGTCTGTTGTGAAGGCGGATGCCACGCGGGAAAAACCGGGGCGGCCGCCGATATGGGCAGGCGGCAGCTGATCGACGGCATCCGGTGGCGCATCCGCGCCGGAACGCCCTGGCGCGACGTGGCCGAGCGATACGGCCCGCGGGACAGGGTCTACGACCTGTTCTGCCGATGGCAGCCGCAGTTCCGGCCGGGGCTCGAGATACGAGAAACCGCCGTCCGCTGGAAGCCACCTTGCTGGTCGCCGCCATCAACGACTGACTCTGACCAGCAGGGGCACAACAGAACCTAGCCCGCCTTCTCCTCGAGCCCCCGAGTGGTCGGCCGGTCGCGACCCCAGGCAGCCAGCGGCTGGAGTGCGTCGTTGAGACGCTTGCCGTCCTCGGTCAGCGAGTACTCGACGCGGGGCGGCACCTCCTCGTAGGAGACGCGGTGCACGACACCGTCCGCCTCCAGCTCACGCAGGTGAGAGGCCAGCACCTTCTCAGTGATCCCCGGAAGCAGTCGACGCAGTTCCCCGAAGCGACGGCAGGGGTGCTCGTGGAGCGCCCAGAGGATCAGCACCTTCCACTTGCCGCCGATCACCTCCATCGCGGTGTCGATCCCGCAGACGTGTCCGTCTGGCGTGCCCGGCCGGTTCAGCGTCGCCATGCCCCACCCTTCCGACGTGCTTGCTCACCCCGGGGTAACCACCCACCACCAAGTGCGTACTTGATCATCTCCGGGCCTGTGACCAGCCTAATCGGCATGACGCAGAACACTGTTGAGAAGACTCCCGTCACACTGCTGGGCCTCGGCGCGATGGGTACCGCACTGGCCCGCACCTGGCTTGCCGCCGGTCACCCGCTCACCGTCTGGAACCGCACCCCGGCCCGCGCCGCGGCTCTCGCCGCCGAGGACGCACGAGTCGCGGCCAATGCCGCTGATGCGGTCGCAGCGAACACCCTGATCGTCGTCTGTCTGCTGGACGATGCCTCGGTCGACGAGGTGCTGGCCGGCACCGACCTGTCCGGCCGGGACCTGGTCAACCTGACCACCAGCACTCCCGCCCAGGCCCGTGCCCGCGCCGAGTGGGCCCGCGAGCGCGGCGCCCGCTACCTGGACGGCGGAATCATGGCCGTCCCTCCGATGATCGGCGTCCCGGAAGCGGGCGGCTACGTCTTCTACAGCGGCTCGCCAGAGCTGTTCGAGCGGCACAAGGAGACTCTGCTCGTCCCGGCCGGCACTACCTACGTCGGCGAGGACGCGGGCTTCGCGGCCCTGCACGACGTGGCTCTGCTCAGCGCCATGTACGGCATGTTCGCCGGTGCCGCGCATGCCTTCGCCCTGATCCGCAAGGAGGACATCGACCCCGCGGCGCTCGCCCCGCTGCTCGCCGACTGGCTCGTCGCGATGGCCCCGGCCGTTCACCAGACCGCCGACCAACTGCGGAGCGGCGACTACACCAAGGGGGTCGTCTCCAACCTCGCCATGCAGGTGGCCGGCACGCCGACTCTCCTGAGCACCGCCGAGCAGCAGAGTGTCAGCCCTGAACTGCTCAGCCCCTACTTCGAGCTGATGCGCCGCCGCCTGACCGAGGGCAGCGGCAAAGAGGACCTGACGGGCGTGATCGACCTACTGGTGCACTGACCGGCATCGTGCCGCCACAGCGGCATGCTCTGGATCTGCTCACCTATTACGGCGTAATAAGTGAGGAGGCTCGGCGTCGGGCGCACACCGGACGACCGAGATCGCCGGCTGCCTCATGGGGCGCTCTCCGGCTCGGGCGCGCCGACGGGGTTCGGTGAGGCGCCGGGTGACTGGCACTCGCACCCTGGGCAGTCACAGTGCCGCACCTGAGGCATCAACAGCCGCTGTCCCGCCACCTGGCCGCACAGAAGGGATGGCGTGGCTGGGGCCGGTGGGGGCTGATGGAGGCATACGCGCGCCTGCCCGCGCCCGTACCGGCACGTCGTGGCTGACTTTCTGTGGTGCGGGAGCAGCAGGGGAGGAAGGGGTGCCCGATCAATGTGTCCGTGCCTTCGACGGGCCTGAGGCCACTACAGGAACCCCGGTCCGGCAGTGGTTGTAAGAAGAGAGAGCGACACCTGCAGAACCCACTCTGACCTGCGCAAACAGGGCCGGTGCCCCAGTCCGTGCGAACTGCCGGGCAGTTCCTGTGACAGCAGAGGCGGATCTGCGGAACTGGGTCCCGGTTCCGCAGATCGTGGCAGTCGGTTCTGTCGGACTGCCACCACTGTCGAAGGAACTGCCACACGGTTCGTAGGGACTGCCACCACGTCCACAGGAACTGAGTACCACTGTTCTGCAGCAGCGGTAGATTGACGTCACGTACATGTCTCACGGGGCTCACGCCCCAGTGCCCGAGTGAGTGGGTCGTGTCCCCGGCGCACGCGACACGGCCGACAGGCGGAGTTGATTGACTTCCTGCTCATGTACGTTAAGTTCATGAAGGCAGCTCAAGGTGCTGCCTTCAACGAACAGTGCGGCAATGACCCATGCACGGAGGGCCTGTTGGGAGCAGCACGCAGACTGGTCGACGCCGACACGGGCGAGCCGGTCCTCTATGCGCCATACGCCTTCTCCGGTAAGCACACGCAGGTCGACAAAGCCAGGGTCGAGGCCATCACCGAGTCGACGGCCTTCACACCCAGTCAGAAGTTCCTGGTGCTCTGGTGGATCGGTGTCTCCCCGGAAGGGATGGAGCCGTTGAGGGCCACGGGAGCGGACATCGCCAAACGGGTGGGCATGTCGACCGATGCCGTGGGGAAAATCAACAGGAAGCTGACCAAACACCGCATCCTGGTCGTCCGTGGTCGTATCGGCAATTACAACCTCTACCGCATCAGTCCTTACATCGCGTTCCACGGCACAGGCGTGGAACAGCGTGAAGCGGTGAAATCATGTAATCCACCAGACATCCCGGGCTTCGACGAGAACACGCCAGCACGGTGGGAGGCAAAGTGACCAGCGACGACAGGCAGCAGAACCTCAAGCTGCTGGAGGCCACGGCCGGCATGACCGCCAACCAGCGCCTCGTCGTCATGCTCTACGCTCTGCATCCGACCGATCGTTCCGGTGCCGTTCTGGAAACGGCTGCTCAGCTTGCCAAGCTGGTCGGTATGGCACCGCCCGTCTTCTCGCGAACGCGTAAGCAGGTCATCGAGCTGGGCTGGCTCGAGCAGACGGAGAAGATCGGTCACATCAAGTACTACCGCTTGACCCCGGGGCAGCTGGGGGAGCGGGTCGTGGTTCCTTTCCGGAGGGCCACCTGAGACGCTCTGCGGATCGCACCACATGTACGTCACGTCAATGAGGGGCGATCCGTGGGACGCCTTCGACTGACGTCCAGACAAACGTGCCGGGGTCCCGTGGCGAGGGTCCAACCTCTGGAAGCCACGCCACGGCCGCGCAGATCCGCAGCACTCCTGAACGACCGACCTCCGCACACGAGGCGCGACGTCTCCTACCGGTACCGTTCTTCGAACAGTTCGATTCTTCGCTCAGAACGATTCTCCGGCACAGCTGCCTCGAGCCGGCGCCGGGCTCAGCGCGCTCAAGGCGGCTCCATCGCATCCCATCTGCGCGGAGACAGACCAAGCTATTACGCCGTAATAGCTTGAGACACCGAGCCCACCTCATCAGCATCCGGTCCAAAGCACCGGGGGAGTGCCCGGCTGGGCTATTACGCCGTAATAGGTCCGCGGCTCCCCGACGCAGACGGGGGCCGGCGTCGATGACGACCTGGTGGTTGGGGGAGTACCGATAGTTCTGCGACCGCACGGCACTGGTGTGGTCGCGCGTGGGGACCAACGTGCCGTCCACAGTGAGCACGGCGCCTATGGCTAACGCTTGCAGGGCTGGACGGCTGAGCGTCGGTCCGAGGCGGTCGATGATGCAGTCCGCCCGCCGACCCTCGACACCCCGAACAGCGGCGCGAGCTGGCGCATCGTCAAGTCCGTTCGTCAGTACGCCGTAACCAGCAAGCGCCGGTCCTCCAGCGGAAGGCCTGACAGCTGGCCCTTGCGGACCGCGTCCGCGCCCTCACGACGCGGCATCGTAACCAGCTTCCCGAAACGCCGAGTGCCAGCCCGGTGAACCGGGGTTGTCCAGGACGACTGCGACGCCGTGATCACACCAGCCACTGCGAGAGGAGGGCCTCCACTTGGCCGTAGCCACCGTGGCATTACCCGTTCTGGCAAGCCCTCGCTTTGAACTCCGCCATGGGGACAGTGACTGCCGATTCATCGCCATTGTCCGAGATCTTGTCGTAGCGGACTTTCCCTGGGGAGAGCCGGTCCCGGTCGCTCGGAGTGAAGGAGACGCTCCTCGATGACCACGAGTTGTCCTTGGTCCAGCCGTAGAGGGCATACGTCGTCTTGGTGGTGAGCGGGGTGAGGGATCTGGTCGCGGTCCTGCCGGCGGCAGGAGAATCGAGGGGCCGGGTGGTGAGACCAGCCCTGAGGGGACGGTCGGCGGTCCACGAACCGACCGTGCAGTGATCGACTCATGCTCAGCCCCCTGCCCTCGGATGGGAAGAGGCGTCAGGTCAGACGCTGATCGTCGAGAGCCCGCACCTGTTCTCTGCGCTGCCGAGCCGAGAACGACCACCTGTCGACCTATTACGACGTAATAGCCGGGGCGCCCAAGCCACACCGAGCTCGTCCAAAAATGCACGCCGAGAGTCCCGGTCCGCCCGGGAAAAGCAACGCCAGGGACCAAAGCCGTTCGGTCCCTGGCCCCTGCCAGGGGGACACGCAGGACCGGCCCGCACGGGAACGCCCCAGCAGGGAGGGACCCAAGCCCTGACAGGGCCTGACTGCAGGGGCCGAGGGACTGCCGCTCTTTCGGTCCCTGGCCTTCAGTCCCTGCTATTTCCGCAGGTCAGAGGCTTGCGGCAGGAGCTGGTAGGGACTGTAGGGACTCAACTCCGCAATTATGACGTAGAGAAGACATGTATTCGTACACGCGCGCGCATACAACACAACTCTCTACTACAGCTCATAATTGCGAAGTTAAGTCCCTCCAGTCCCTGGCTGATCTGAGGAAAACGCTCTGACCTGCACAGATACCCGCCACCCCCTCAGGGACTGCCCCATTTCCCAGCCCCTGCGCCTCGGTCCCTGGCCCCTTTGGTCCCTCGAAGCCTGGTCCCTTGCAGCCCGGAACCTCGCCCCAGGCCGGTCCCGGGCCGATCCTCCGTCAGTCCCTCCCCCTTGCTCCCTCTGCTGCCGTCTCCCGCCCCTCCCCAGGGACCCAAGGGACCACGAAGCTGATAGAACGGCACGCGGGTCGGAGAGACACCGCCTTTTCGATGAGCGGGCCTTAGACTCCTTTCGCATCAGAGTCCCTTCGGTCCCTGGCCGGGCCAACCTCCGTGCCAGGTGTGTGAAGTGATCGGGCAGACGAGAAGTGACGAGGACGATCCCTGTGCCGCGCCAAGACGACAGCCGCAGCAGTGCAGCCGGAGTGGCCCCCGGGTCGCCGAGAGCCGTCGCCCGCTGGTGTGCCGCGCAGGGCTGGCCGGTCCACCCCCTCACTCCCGGGCGGAAAACTCCTGTCGCGAACTGCCCCGCGTGCGCAGGGCGTAGACACGAACCCGCATCCTGCCCCTGCCTGCCCGCAGGACGCCCCTGCCACGGCTTCCACTCTGCGACGACGGACTCCGACCGCATCGAGCGCTGGTGGGCAGAGATCCCGGCTGCGGGAGTCGGAGTCGCCTGCGGTCCCGCCGACCTCCTCGTCATCGACATCGACGCCCACGAGGCCCCCGTGCCCGACAGGGGGCGTCTCCTCCCCGGGGTCGTCATCCCCGCCCAGGTCCAGCTGGCCGGCCTGGCCTCAGGTTTCGACACCCTTGCGCTGCTGGCCGCCTACCGGCGTGAAACCTCTCCCGCCGAGGACGAGACCACCTTGCGAGTGCGCACCCCCTCGGGCGGCCTGCACGTCTGGTACCGCAACCCAAACCCCACCACGCGCTACAGGTGTTCCACCGGCTCGGCCCGGCACACAGCCCTGGCCTGGCAGGTCGACGTACGCGCCGACGGCGGCTACATCGTGGCCCCCGGCACCCGCACCCCAAAGGGTGTCTACCGCGCGGAGGGGACGGCTCGCCGCCCCGCCCCCCTGCCGGAATGGCTCCAGCGCGAGCTACGGCGTACAGGACACGTGATCGAGCCCCGGCCCACCGCCGCTCCGACAGCCCCTGCTCCGACAGCCCCCGCTTCGGCAGCCGCCGTCCCGACCCACCCTCTCCCCACGGACAACGGGACCGGCACCGCGCCCACCCCCATCCCCGCGGCGCGCCGACAGCGCCGTACCGCCTCCGCCGAGCTGCTCATCGAGCCTCTGATCGCAGTCGTCGCCGAATGCGCGGCCGCTCCGGAAGGGACTGGTTTCACCGAGAAGTTGAATCGAGCCGCCTACACAGCCGGCGGCCTCGTCGGGGCGGGGCACCTGGACCACGCCGCCATTCGTGATCGCCTTGTCCGTGTCGCCGGCTACGCCCGGCCGTGGCAGCAGACCCGGAATGAAAAGATCGTCGACGACGCCCTTGCCGTAGGGTCCGTTCGCCCTCTCCACCTCAAAGGACGTCCATGAGCAGCAGTGCCGAAGGCACACCGCGTTTCGACCCGCAGGCGGCCGCTCAGCAGATGCTCGACCTGGAGTCGGCGGGTGTGGTCGCCGGGCCCGCCCGCCTGCCTGCCCAGGGCTCCGTGCACGAGACCGTCCCCTCGTTCGGGCAAGCCCCTTCGCCCTCGCCCCTGTTGCTGCCTCCGTCCCTTTCGGACCGGGGAAACGCCCGCCTGTTCGTGCAGATGCACCGCGACCAGTTCCGGCATGTCGAAGGGCTGGGCTGGTTCGCCTGGGACGGCTACCGGTGGAAGCGCGGGGGAGGCGAGAAGGCCGCTCTGTGGGCGGCGGGGGAGATGGCGGAGGACATGGCCGTCAGCGACCCGCGCGGAGTGTTCAGCGACCGCGAACTCGCGCACCACAAGCGGCGAACGCTGTCGACCACCGGCCTGAAGGCCCTGCTGACCCAGGCGAAGGCGTCACCGGACATCTCGGTGGACCCCGACCGACTGGACGGCGATCCCTACGCGTTGTGCACTCCTGTCGGGGTGGTCGACCTGCACAGTGGCCATCTTCGCAAGCCGGACCCCACACGTGACTTCCACTCCCGTGCCACCAGTGTCGCCCCGCAGGCGATGGAGACCCCGCGCTGGCACAGGTTCCTCGCCGACACCTTCGGGGACGACGACGAGGGCCGCGAGATGATCGCCTTCCTGCACCTGCTGCTCGGCTACTCGATCACCGGCGACGTGGGCGCACAGGTGCTGCCCTTCCTCCACGGTGAGGGCAAGAACGGCAAGTCCGTACTGCTCGACATCATGATCCAGATCCTCGGGGACTACGCCGACGCCGCTCCGCCCGGCTTCCTGATGGACCGTGGCGCCTTCTCGGAGCACTCCACCGAGCTCACCGAGCTGCACGGTCGCCGCCTGATCGTGTGCAGCGAGCTGAAGCCCAACGACAAGTTCGACGAGGCCCGTGTCCGGCTCCTGACGGGCGGCGACAAGATCAAGGCCCGCCGCATGCGGCAGGACTACTTCTCCTTCACCCCCACCCACCACCTGTGGCTGCTGGGCAACCACCGTCCGGAGGTCTCCACGGGCGGCTTCGCGTTCTGGCGGCGCATCCGTCTGCTGCCCTTCACCCGGACCGTCCCGGCCCACCGCAGGATCGACAACCTCGCCTTCGAGCTGGTCCGCGACGAAGGGCCGGGCATCCTCCAGTGGCTCATCGAGGGTGCGCAGCGCTATCTGCGCACCAGGGACCCCCTGGAGGGCCCGGACAGGGTGCGTATCGCCACGACGGCGTACGCCACCACCGAGGACCACATCGGGCGTTTCCTCGCCGAATGCTGCACACGTGACGGGGAGGCGGGGAAGGATCTGCGGGTGGAGCAGGGGCTGCTCTACGCGGAGTACAGCTCGTGGTGCAACGCCGGGGAAGGGATCCGGCCGGCGACGCCCCGGGCCTTCGCCAACCGTGTCCGCCAGGAGGTCGGCGTGGCTTCCCCAAACGACATGATCAAGTCGAACGGCCGGAAGTACTACCCCGGCATCGCCCTGCTGGAGCACCCGTGACCACCTCCACGGCCCTGCGTACTCCGTCACGCGGCCTACACCGTCGTCGCGGTGCGCTCTACGATGGTGGACGGGCCTCCGGATGCGGTGGCCCTCGCGAAGTGGCCCATTCCCCGGCGACGCGCGGGCCGGAACGACAGGGAGAGACCCCCGGCCATGGGCCCTGGCCGGGGAGTACGCCGATGAAGGAGAGGCTGCAGCCATGAGTTCGCTGTTGACCGAGAGCGACCTCATCCACGAGGCCGAGGTGGTGTGGCTGGAGAACCTCGAAGGGCTCGACTACGTCCGTCAGGCTCTGGACAAGACCAGGCGGCGCAACACCAAGCCGCCGTACGCGCGCGACGGCCGCATGGTCGGATACGCGCTGCTGGACGAGGACGCCTCCCCGGATCCGGACAGCGGCCTGTACAAGCGCAGGGTGTTCTTCCTGCTGCCTCACGACCGGGACAGCCTGCCCGACGGTCTCTACCGCGAGGGAGCGCCGGGCGAAGCGGTCGACCCGCGCACGATCGCCCCGAAGAAGCCGGGAGCGAAGACTCCCCGGTCCCAGAGCGGCCACGTGGCCATAGCGACCTCGACGCCCTGACGCCGCGCCGCCCGAGGGCCGCACACACCTGTCTACGGGACTGCCTGCCCCTGAGCCGGCCGCCCATCCGCGCCCGGCGCGCCCTGGCGCCCCGACGCTGTAGTCCCGGTTTGCCGGGTCAGGATGCTCCGAGGCCGTGCAGCAGGGTGTCGACGACGACGTCCGCCGCCTGCCCCGGGCTCAGTTCGGGCAGCTGCCGGGTCACCAGGTGCATCAGCTGGGGGAGCAGGCCGCTCGCCCACCCCGGCGGGAGGCCGGGGCGCAGCAGGCCTTCGTCGACGGCGCGCTCCAGGAAGGCGTCGACCTCGCGGACGGCCGCGTCGCGGCGGGCGCGGACGGTGTCGTCGGCGAGCATGCGCGTGAGGTCGACGGGCCAGGTGCGGTTGACGACGATGATGTTCTCGACGTAGCGGTGGAGCGCGACGGCGACGGGGGCCTCGCGCAACCGCGCGTCCTCGATGGCCTGTTCGATAGCCGTGAGGCGGGATGCGTAGATGGCGGCGAGCAGTTCCTCGCGGGAGGCGAAACGCCGGTAGACGGTACGCCGGTCCACGCCGGCCTCGGCGGCGATGCTCGCGATGCTCGCGCCGGGGTCGGCGGCCAGCATGCGCGCTCCGGTGGTCAGAACGGCCTCGATGTTGCGTACTGCGTCAGCTCTCACCACACCGAGTCTAGCCGCAGACTGTGGAACCTCCGCTGTCAAGAACCCCTCTTTTGTTGAGCGTAGGGCAGTAATTGTCACACAGACGTGCCCGACCGACAGGCCGATGCGAGCCAAAGACCGATGCGAGCCAATGGCCGATGCGACCGGCACGCCCGCCGGATGCCGATCGTTGGACGGCGTAGGACGCTGATCGTTGGACGGCGTAGGACGCCGATCATTGGACGGCGTAGGACGCCGATCATTGGATGGCGTGGGACGTGCGCACTCACGACAACGTGAAGGAGCAGCGGTGAAGGATCTCGCGGCCGCGGTCGAATCGGTGGACCAACTGTCCACGGTCTGGCGCGCGATGGTGCTCGACAGGGACGAGCAAGCGGACGTACGCGACCTGCCGGGCCTTGCCGTCCGCTGGGCCGACTGCCGCTTCGCCTTCTGGAACGCCATCACCCTGACCGAGACCGGGACGGACGCGGCGCTGCTGCATGAACGCCTGGGCCAGGCCGCGGACATCATGCGGTCGAAGGGGCGGCCGGGCTTCCTGTGGCTCTTCGAGGACCTCCTCACGGACGAGGCGCGCGCGGCGCTGGAACAGGCGGCGCCGCGCGCGGGCCTGGTCCACGCCTTCCCCGGCACCGGCATGGCCGGCGACCTGCTGCCCATCCCCGAACCCCGCCACCCGGATCTCACCTTCGAGCGGGTGATCACCGACGAACACCTGCGGGCCTACGCGGACATCAACGCGCGCGCCTACGGCTTCGACCTGGAGGACGGCCGCGACGGCTTGGCCGGCTCCACGCTGTGGAAGCGGGACGCGTACGCCTACCTGGCGCTGCGGGACGGCGTTCCCGTCGCGTGCGCCGCGACCGTCGAGGCGCAGGGCCGCCTGTTCGTGGTGCTCGTGGCCACCGAACCCCACCAGCAGCGCCGCGGGTACGGCGAGGCGGTGACACGCAAGGCGCTGTACGAGGGCGCCCGCGCCACGGGACTGACCCGGGCGACCCTGCACGCGACCGCCGCCGGAGCCCCCGTGTACCCGAGGATCGGTTTCGAGCCGAACTCCCCGATCCGGTTCTACGCGCTGGCGGACTGAGCACGTCGCGCACCGGCAGACGACCGCCGTCGTGGACGACCCCGTGCCGACCCGAGGTGCGGGGTCAGCGGACGGTGGTGCGGGCGGCTCGTTCGATGACGTCGGCGACGAGGTGGGGATGGGAGACGGCGACGGAGTGCGAGGCGGCCACCTCGGTGGTGTGGGCGTGGGCGCGGTGGGCCATGAAGCGCTGGACGGCCGCTGGGATGTTGAGGTCCTCGGTGGTGACGATGTCCCAGCTGGGCTTTGTCTTCCAGGCGGCGGCGGTGGCCTTCTCCTCGAGGGCGGCCTGGGCGATGGGACGCTGTGCGGCGGCCATGAGGGCGGCCTGATCGACGGGGACGTCGGCGGCGAACTGGTGCCGGAACTTGGACCGTTGGATGTACAGGTCGGTGACGGTGGTGCCGTCGGCCTGTCGGTAGGTGACGGGATCGAGGGCGTCGGGAAGGGTGGATCCCGGGTACTTGCCGGTGAGTTCCAGGGCCGTCTCCCCGGGGGTGGGGAGGAAGGCGGCGACGTAGACGAGGGCCTTGACGTCGGGGTCGCCGGCGGCGGCCTCGCTGATGACGCTGCCGCCGTAGGAGTGGCCGACCAGGATCTTCGGGCCCTTGATGTGGCCCAGCAGGGAGCGCAGGGCGGCGGCGTCGGAGGACGGGCCGCGCAGCGGGTCGGCGGCGGCGACGACGGGGTAGCCGTCGGCGCGCAGGTCGGCCATGACGCCGTTCCAGCTGGATCCGTCGGCGAAAGCGCCGTGCTCCAGGACGATGGTGGGCTTGGCGTGTCCGCCGGCTCGGGCAGGCTCGGTGTTCTTGGTCGCGCCGTCGGCGGTGCCGCTGAGGGCGAGCGCGCCGAGCGCGAGCCCCGCCGTCAGCGTTGAGATCACACCCCCCACCCTTGACTTCCGTCCGCCTTCGATGCTCACCACGACAGATCTCCCTTCAGGTGTTCCAGCAGATGGGCGGTTCCCTCGCCGGAACCGAGTCATCACCGGCTCCCGAGGTGGTCGGCGTCCACGACTGCCTGGGCGAAGACGCTGGGCGCCTCCTGCGGCAGGTTGTGGCCGATGTCCGCGATGGTGCGGTGCTCGTACGGCCCGGTGAAGTGCGTGCGGTAGCCGGTGCCGTCGCCGGGGGCGGTGAAGGGGTCGAGGGCCGGATCGAGGGTGATGGTCGGGACGTGGATGGGGGGCTGCGCCGCGAGCAGCGCCTCGTAGCGGTCGTAGCGGCGTTCCCCGTCGACGAGGCCGATGCGCCAGCGGTAGTTGAACAGGACGACGGCGGCGTAGTCGGGGTTCTTGAAGGCCTCTGCGGTGCGCTGGAACGTGGCGTCGTCGAAGTTCCAGTTGGGCGAGACGAGGGTCCACACATAGCGGCACAGGGCGATGCGGTCCTCGACGTCCTCCATGGCCTGCTTGCCGCGGTCGGTGGCGAAGTACCACTGGTACCACCAGTTGTGCTCGACGGCGGGGGCCGCGGGTGTCAGCTGCATCTTGCGGTCGGTGATGAGATAACCGCTGGTCGAGACAAGGGACTTGACGCGCTCGGGCCACAGGGCGGCGATGATGTCGGCGGTGCGCGAGCCCCAGTCGAAGCCGGCGAGCACCGCCTTGTGGATCTTCAGCGCGTCCATCAGGGCGATGATGTCGAGCGCGATGGCGGACTGCTCCGCGGTGCGGGGGGTGCTCTGCGACAGGAAGCGGGTGGAGCCGTGCCCGCGCAGGTAGGGAACGATGACGCGGTAGCCGAGGTCGGCCAGCAGCGGGGCGACGTCGACGAAGCTGTGGATGTCGTACGGCCAGCCGTGCAGGCAGATGACGACCGGGCCGTGGGCCGGCCCGGCTTCTGCGTAACCGATGTCCAGGACGCCCGCCTTGACGTGCTTCAGCGTGGGGAAGCTCGTGCGGGTGCCGGGGGAGACATCGGGCACGGTGGGAGCGGACCTGCCGCCCGCCCGGTACGTGGCGCTCGCGGCGGACGCCTGGGCCTGCACCCCGGCCAGTGAGACCGCGACCGCGCCGGTGCCCAGGCCGACGGCCTTGCTGAAGGCACGCCTGTTGATCATCTCGAACCCCTCCGTCGAACGCGTCCACCACGCCGCCTCTGTGCGGCCCGCTGACCTTCGCACACTCAATCGTCACCAGTCAAGCAGGTGACGATCGCCAGAATGAGCATATGTGCGTGTAGCTATCAAGCATAAGTGCTACATTGAAGTGACAATTAAGTCGGCCGGGAAAGAGGCAGCGCGTGATCACCTACAACAAGCTCTTCATCGGGGGCTCTTGGACGGAGCCGAGCACCACGGACCTGCTGGACATCGCCTCGCCGCACGACCAGACGCTGATCGGCCGTGCGGCGCAGGCCCACCCGGCGGACGTCGACCGCGCGGTGGCCGCGGCACGGACGTCCTTCGAGGCGGGGGAGTGGCGGCTGACCCCGCCGGCGGAGCGGATCGCGCTCCTGCGGCGGTTCAACGCCCTGCGCGAGGAGAACGCCGAGCGGATCGCGGAGCTGATCTCCATGGAGAACGGCTCCGCGAGATGGTTCACCCGCGCCGGGCAGCCCGGCCTGACGCGGCAGGCGAACGCCTACCTGAAGGCGGCGGAGGAGTTCGCCTGGGAGGAGACCCTGACGCCCTCCGACCCGTCCTCGCCGGTGCGCAGTGTGGTGCGCCGTGAGGCGGTAGGCGTCGTGGCCGCCGTCATCCCGTGGAACTCGCCTTTCTCCTCGGCGACTTCGAAGATCATCCCCGCTCTGGCCGCCGGCAATTCCGTGGTCCTCAAGGTGTCCCCGGAGAACTCGCTGAGCATGGGTTTCCTGGCCGAGCTGTTGGAACGGACAGGTCTGCCCGAGGGCGTGATCAGCGTGCTGCCCGCGGACCGGGAGACCAGCGAGTACCTGGTCTCGCACCCGGACGTCGACAAGATCGCGTTCACCGGCTCCACCCGCGCCGGCCGCCGTATCGCCTCGATCGCGGGGGAGCAGCTCAAGCGGGTCAGCCTGGAGCTGGGCGGCAAGTCAGCCGCCGTCATCCTGCCGGACGCCGACATCGCGAAGGCGGTCGCGGGCCTGAAGTTCGGCTCGCTGCTCAACAACGGCGAGTCGTGCATCGCCCAGACCCGCGTCCTCGCCCCGCGCAACCGGTACGAGGAGGTCGTGGCCGCGCTGAAGGAGCTGGTGGAGTCGCTGAAGGTCGGCGACCCGAACGACCCGGAGACCTTCATCGGCCCGATGATCCGCCCCGACCAGCAGGAACGGGTGCGGACCTACATCCAGCTCGGCATCGAGGAGGGCGCCCGGCTGGTCACGGGCGGCCCGCAGATCCCCGAGGGCCTGGAGAAGGGCAACTACGTCACACCGACCGTCTTCGCCGACGTCGACAACGCCATGCGCATCGCGCAGGAGGAGATCTTCGGCCCGGTCCTGGTCGTCATCGCCTACGACGACGAGGACGACGCCGTCGGCATCGCCAACGACTCCGAGTACGGCCTGTCCGGCGGCGTCTGGTCCGCCGACGAGGAGCACGCCCTGGCGTTCGCCCGTCGCATCCGCACCGGCACCGTCACGGTCAACGGTGCCCCGATCGCCTTCGACGGCCCCTTCGGCGGCTTCAAGGCCAGCGGCATCGGCCGCGAGTACGGCGCGGTCGGTCTCGGCACCTACACCGAGTACAAGACCATCACCGTCTGATCCGGCTCGTACGGCATGCCCCACGCCCCGCCCCGGCGACCGGCATCTCCGCGTCACCGCCTTGACAGGTGACGCAAACGAAGGGATGCTGACAGTGGCCCCGGAGACACAAGCGGACGCCATTCCCGGACGAGGAAGCGGAGTACGGCCATGAACAAGGAACTCCCCGGCGACGCCGCCGCGGCAGCCCGGCACACGCGCTACGGCAGCCTTCCCGAGCGCATCCGCTTCGAGGACATGACCGAAGAGGTGAAGGCCGACCAGGGCGGCGGCGTGAACGCCTCGTACAACCCGGAGGGTTCATGGCAGTACTACTCCTGCCTGGCCCTCGACCTGGGCCTGTAGCCCGAGACCCGGAGCAACTCCTCCACCGTGTGACAGCAACCAACCTCCCCCATTGATCCTCTTTACATACAGTCGGGCTTACCTTCCCGACGGGATCACGTGCGGCACGGCAGCACGGAAGTTATGGGGAGACCGGGCACGGTGAAGCGGTACAACAAGCGGGGCAGGCTCTGCGGAGCGCTGGCGGGTGTGGTCGTGGCGGCCCTGGCTGCGGGCGGGTGCGACGCGGGTGGTGGCACGGGAGCCCACTCGTCCCCCGCACCGGCGTGGCCCTCCGCCACCGGCGGTACGACCGCCGCCGCGCGTGCCGCCGAGGCCACGCTCTGGCGCAAGTGGGGCCTGACGCCGTTGCCTTCGGCCCCGCAGCCGCCTGCCGACAAGCCCGTGAAGCTCTCCGCCTCCGGTACGGTTCCGGTCCTCACGCACATACCGACGTCGCAGAAGGTCGTCTTCATCACCATCGACGACGGGCAGGAGAAGGATCCCAGGTTCATCGAGATGATGCGGGACTTGAAGGTCCCGTTCACGATGTTCCTGATGAACGACGTCATCAAGTCCGACTACGGCTACTTCAAGCAGTTGCAGGAGCTGGGCAACCACGTCCAGAACCACACCCTGCACCACCCGCCGATGAACACGGTCCCGCCGGCCCGCCAGAAGGAAGAGGTGTGCGGGGACCAGAAGATCCTCACCCGGGAGTACGGCACCGCACCGCTGCTGTTCCGGCCCCCCTACGGCGCGTACAACGCCAGCACCAAGGCGGCGGTGGCGGAGTGCGGGCCCAGGGCGATCGTCTGGTGGCGCGAGTCCATGCAGATCCACAACATGACGTACCAGGACCCGGGCAAGAAGCTGCATCCCGGGGACATCATCCTGGCCCACTTCCGCGGTCCTTCGGAGCTCAAGGGCACCACGATGACGCAGATGTTCGCCGACCTGCTCAAGCACATACAGGAGCAGGGCTTCGCCGTGGCCCGTCTGGAGGACTACATCCAGCCCCCGACGGGCCACTGACCGGCTGCCAAGGCTCACACAGCTCCACGGCCGACGCGGCCGACGGGGCTCAAGCGGCCGACGGGCCGCCGCCGACGGGCATACGCTCGCCCCTTCTCCGTCAGTTCTTCGCCGGGACCAACGTTCCGAACGACGCCGCTGCGATGCGCTGGATCAGGGCCATCTCCGTCCCGTTGAGGTTCGTCGGGTCGACCGAGTAGACGATCTTGCGGGAGAGGTCCTTGGTGGCGAACACGCCGCTGGTCCAGCCGGGGCGCGAGCCCGTCTTGCCCCACACCACCACGCCGTTGGACGCCGTGACCCGCATCAGCCCCATGGTCATGCAGGCCCGGCCGGCGTCGGCCGCCGTGCGGCACTGGCTGCTGTGACTGCTGGGGACGTCGGGGACCTCGAAGAGCATGGCCTGCTGCGCCCGCGGGAGCAGACGGCCGCGGAAGAGCGCGGTGATGAAGCGGTCGAGGTCGGCGGGCGTGGAGATCATGCCGCCCTCGGCCCACGGCCAGGGGCTCTGCTCGGTGACGTCGACCCGATGTGTGGTGCCGTCGGGGGACTGGACCGTCAGATAGCCGTGGGAGTGCGGGCCGGGCAGGCGGGGGTCGTCGGCGTCGGGAACATAGGTGTCGCGCAGGCCGAGAGGGCGCGCGATCCGGGTCCGTACCTCGTCGGCGAAGGTGTGGCCGGTGACCCTCTCGATCAGCACGCCGGCGACGTAGTAGTTCATGCCGTTGTACTGCTGGGCCGTGCCGGGCGCGAACTGCATCGGCTGACCGGCCAACGTGTCGATCACCTGTTGCGGCGTGAAGCTCCTCAGCCGGTTGGCGGCGAACCACTCGGGGCTGCCGTCGCCGAACTCCGGGCTCGAACCGCCGCGCGGCAGGCCGCTGGTGTGGTTGAGCAACTGGCCCACGGTGACGGGCGGCAGGCCGGCGGGCAGGACCCCCGGCAGGTACTGCTGCACGGGCCGGTCCAGGTCGATCCGGTGCTCGGCGGCGAGCTGGAGGACGATCGTGGCGGTGAACACCTTGGAGATGCTGCCGATCCGGATGAACGCGTTGGGCGGGACGCCCTCCCCGTTCTCCAGGTCGCCGACACCTGACGTGCCCGACCAGTGGCCCGCCCTGCCGGTGATCCGCACCAGCGCGCCGGTGACGTCCTCGTTGGGCAGCCCGGCGATGGCCGCCCGCAGTACGGCCGGGTCCAGACGCGGCAACGGCGCGGTGGCGGCCGCCGGCGCCGACGTCACCACCGGCCCCGATACGGCGAGCGCGGGCGCGGCCACCGCAGCGGTCAGCGTCATGGTCAGCGTGCCGCAGGCGGCCAGGGTGATCCAACGGGTGCGACGGGCGGAGCTGTTCACGTCAGTGCCCTCCGGGTGCGTGATGGCCGGACGGATGATCACCGCCCGGCCATGAGTCTCCGCCGCACAACCACCCCGGCCCATCGGGGAACGGCCCTGATCGAACCCCGGTTCCGACCCCGAGAACGGGCGCCGGAACATCAGGGGCCGGGAGATGGACGGCTCGGGGTCCGGCCGCATTCGGCCCGGCGGCGGACGAGCGCTACGTCGGACAGATGCAGCCGGCCCGCGCGCTCCGCACCCGGAGCTGACGGCGTCCCGGCACCGGCCGGGACGTCAGCCGGTCGCGAAGGCGCCCAGCTGGGTCTGGGTGCCGTTGAAGCGGTCGTGGTCGCCCACCGTCTTGCCGGTGGCGGTGTACTGCCACATGGTGTACGACGTCCAGCCCGCGGGGAGGGGTCCGGGCGTGGTGGCGTAGCGGGCGATCCACAGCGGGTTGCTCGCGCCGAAGCCCGAGTAGCCCCCGGTGCACTGGTCCCACCAAGTGGTGGCCGTGTAGATGACCGCGTCCCGGCCGGTGCGTGCCTTGTAGCGGGTCAGGAAGTCGCGGATCCAGCCGACCATCGCGCTCGGAGACTTGTCGTAGCAGGCGTCGCCGTACGGGTTCCACTCGATGTCGAGGGCACCGGGCAGCGTCCTGCCGTCCTTGGACCAGCCGCCGCCGTGGTCGACGAAGTAGTCGGCCTGGGCGGCGCCGCCGGTGGTGTCGGGGGTTGCGAAGTGGTAGGCGCCGCGCACCATGCCGGTGTCGTAGGAGCCGTCGTACTGCTGGGCGAAGTAGGGGTTGGTGTAGTAGGTGCCCTCCGTGGCCTTGGCGTACGCCCATCTGGCGCCGCCGTCCCGCAGCGCCTGCCAGTCGACTTCGCGCTGGTGGCTGGAGACGTCCACGCCCTCGGTCTGGGCGGCGCGGACGGCGAGGGCGTCATCGGCGACGGCTTCGCCGCCGTCGTGCGCGAGGACGCCCATGCCCATGAAGGCGCTGCCCCGCTCGGGTGTCACGGGGTCGGGCAAGGGCAGGGCCGTTGGGGTGGACAGGGCCAGCAGCAGGCCGGTCAGCGCAGCGGTGACGGCCAGGCGCGGGCCACGGGAGCCGGGGGATATGGAAGGTCGCACGGAATCCATCTGACCCGCAGTCGGGCGGTACCGCATTCCGGATACCGCCCAACGGTGCCGTCGCGGGCCGGGGTTGGTCCATGTGGGTGGCCCGGCCACGGGTGGCGGCGGCCGTGACCGGGCCGGTGTGCGGGGTCAGCCCCCGATGGTGCCGGGTCAGCCCTCGATGCGGTGCTGGGACCAGAAGGAGGTCAGGTCCGTGCTCGTGGCGGCCTGGGCGGCGGCCTTGAACTCGGCCGTGGTGGACACGCCGTACCAGTGCGCCGCCGCGTAGTCCTTCAGCAGCTTGGCCATGGCGGTGTCACCGAGGACGCGGCGCAGGTCGTGCAGGGCGCACTTGCCGTAGCCGTAGACCACGGTGGAGTAGCGCGAGGAGTGCGCGTCCCAGTAGGCCATGGAGTTCGTGATCTTCTCGGCGCTGGAGGCCCAGGAGACGCCGCTCCAGCAGCTGCTGCCCGTCTTGCCGAGGGCGAGGTCGGTGGCGTAGTCGGTGAACGCCTCGTCCAGCCAGGGGCTGTTGTACTCGTCGTCGCCGACGATGCCGTACCACCACTGGTGGCCGATCTCGTGGGTGAGGGCGGTGGTGCTGACCAGGTCGAGGACGAAGCCCGGGTACTCCATTCCGCCGAACCAGTAGTTGTTGTCGATCACCGCGTCCAGCTCGCCGTAAGGGTAGGCACCGAACCGGGCGGCGTGGGCGTCCACGGCCGACTTGGCGGTGCTGAGCATGGACTGGGCACTGGAGGAGCTGATGCCCGAGACGGAGTAGACGTTGATCGGGACGCCCGCCGCGGAGCTGCCGGAGATCTTCGTGAAGGGCCCGGCGCCCCAGGCGAAGTCACGGACCTTGGCCGCGGTCGCCGTGGTGACGGTGCGGCCGCTGGAGCCGGGAGTGTCGGTCGAGGTGCCGGTGGCCGGGACCAGCAGGCCGCTGGGGTGGTCCAGGGTCACCTTGAAGTCGGCGGCCAGGGAGTAGAAGGACTCGCCGTTGTTCGTGTACGGGTCCAGGTGCCAGCCGGCACTGTCGCGGACCGCGAGGACCGGCAGGGCGTTGCCGATGAAGCTGTAGGCGCCGTCGTGGCCGAAGCGGTCGGCGCCGCTGGGCACGGTGATGCCGAGGTCGAAGCCGATGGTGGCGCTCTGGCCCTGGTTCAGCGGACTCGGCAGGTCGATCTTCAGCGCGGTGCAGTCCACCGAGAGGGCGCCCGCGGTGCCGCCGGTGACATTGCTGACCCGGATGGGCATCGCGTCACAGGTGCCGTGGTAGTTGTCCCACAGTCGCAGATACACCTCGCCGAGCGCGGTGGCGGAGGCGTTGGTGAAGCTGACGCTCTCGTGCCCGGTCCAGACGGTGCCGCTCGTGTCGCTGCTGAGGTTCACCGTGTAGGAGGGCGCCGCGGGGGTGCGGGTGGCGTCGGTCGTGGGCGGGGTGGTGCCGCCGGACGTGGCGAGGGCGATGTCGTCCAGGACGAAGCTGGTCTGGAGGCTGGAGTCCTCGCTGCCGGTGAAGGACAGGGTCACGGTCTGCCCGGCGTACGCGGAGACGTCGAGCGACTTCTGCACATAGCCGGTGGCGTCGTCGAGGTTCGAGTAGGTGGCCAGCGTGGTGGCGCCGATCTTGGTGGTGAGTTTGTCGTAGGCGACGGACGAGGTCGTCTCGTCCGTGTCGATGTGCAGCCAGAAGGTGAGGGTGGCGGTGGAGCAGCCGGCGGGGATGGTGACGCTCTGGCTGAGGGTGTCGGTGTGGGTGCTGCCGACTCCGTCCAGCCAGGCGTAACTGCTGCCGCCGTGGGCACTCTCACCCGACCGGCTGGTGATCACCGTGGACGCGGACTGGCTCCACGGTGAAGTCCCGCTCTCGAAGCCGCCGTTGGCGACCACCTGGGCAGGAGTGCAGGTCGCTGCCGCACTGTGCCGCGCGGTCGGCTGGGCGGCGGCGGGGGTGGTGGGGAGGGAGAGGGCGGCCAGCGCGGCGACGATGAGCGCGCCGGCGCCGAGGGCCCTGTGGGGGGTCGATCTCACACGCTTCTCCTTTGCGGCGGCCGGGATCCCGGCCTGCTCGAAGACCGCCGGCCGGCTGGGGTGCGCCGGAGCGGCCACGGACGGTGCTTGCGTGATCGGTACGGTCAGCCAGCACCCTCCTGGGGACAGGGGCGCCGACTGCCGGTGAAAGCGTGACAGATTTGACTGGTGCATGCCAGAACCATGCCGCGGGCAGAAACCGGCGGAGCGGTGCCTGTGCAAGAGGCACACGTCGCCCAGATGCTCCGGCTCCCCACGGAACCGATGCCGGTGCAGGCCCGTGACAGCCCGCGCCGATTGCCTCCCCCTCCAACGACTTGACGTTCAGTCAGCAGCCGCCGCTGCGCCGAGACGGTACGAATGCAATGCCGTCAGCGGATTCAGGGGAGGCCACCCGGCGCACTCACCATGACCGTCACTCCATGGCAATTCGCCCGGGTGGTTTACCCCGCGCACCTGCCGGCCGGTTGGCTGCCCTCACGTACCTTCACAACGTAGTCGGACGACTACTTTGAGTGAGGGGAGAACGCGGATGCGTCCGTCATCCAAAGGCCGACTGGCGGCTGCCTTCGGCTCGACAACTCCGGCCGGTCCGGGAGGGCCCGCGCGACACTCCGTCTTTCGCTTACGAACGCGAGCACTGGCCGTGGGGCTCGCGCTGGCGGCGTCCACACTGGTGTCCTCGGGTCCCGCCGGTGCGGCTGATCAGTACGAGTGGGCTGCGCTGGGCGACTCGTACACCGCCGGCGTCTTCGTCGGCGACCCGCAGCCCACGCTGGGTGACCCTTCACGGGACGGCTGCGACCGCACTTCCGACGCCTATCCCGGCGTGGTCGACCGGGAGCTCACCGAGTTCCCGCCGGGCGCCCCTGTCCACCTGACCAACGTCAGCTGCGGCAACGCCACCATCGCCGACATCGCCACGGCCGAGCAGAAGCCCATCAGCCCGGTCCAACCCCCCGCCGCCGGCTGGCCCGCAGTGAGCCCGCAGATCCAGCGGGCGCACCTCAACGACCAGACAGACGTCGTCACCATCGGCGTCGGCGGCAACAGCCTGCCCTTCGGCGGCATGCTCCTGAAGTGCCTCGAGCAGGGTGCGAGCGGCAAGTCCTGCCGCGACTACTACACCGATCCCCCCGCGGGGGAGGAGAGCATCCAGGACAAGCTCGCCCGGGTGCAGGACGAGTACGTCAACATGCTGGCCCAGGTCCACCAGGCCGCGCCCAACGCCAAGGTGATCACGGTCGGCTACCCGGCCGTCCTGCCGCAGGACGCCAGTGACTGCAACCGCCTGGCCCTCACCGAGTTCGGCCCGATCACCCACGCCGACATCGACTGGCTCCGCGACGACGTGCTCGAGCCGCTGAACCACACGATCCAGCGAGTCACGTCGTTCTTCGGCGACCGCTACGTCGACGTCTACTCCTCCAGCGTGGGCCACGACGTCTGCCAGAGCGCGGACACCAAGTGGGTCGAGGGAATCTGCGGCGACGCCGCGAACTACTGGCCCGTCAAGCTCCCCGGCACGCCGCTGGACTGCACTCCCACCGGCAAGCGAGCCACCCTGGTCCACCCCAACGCCGCAGGCCACGAGAACACCGCCCTACACGTCGAACGAGCCATCCGCATCGCCCTCCTCGAACGCTGACCAACCCGTTGATGCCAGGGCCCCGGCGCCGCACGGAAACGCGCCCGGGGCCCTGGCCGGCCTGCGTAAGGAACCCGAACCTGTCCTTCTGTGGCCGGCAGGCGCCGGGGTCGCACTCCCGGGACTGATGCGCCGCCGCTGCCGCTGTGCCTGAACGCCCAAAGTGCCTGACGGCAAAGCGGTTCGGGGCCCACTTCGGGGAGTAGCGTCAAAGGACCGGGAGCACTTCGAACACCGGCTTCCACGCAGATGCCGTTCCCGGCGATCAACAAACACCGGGCTGCCGACGGGCAGCCCGGGGGAGGGTCTGCGCCATGACCACGACCCGCGACCGCACCACGCCGCGGGATTGGCTCCTTGGAACAGGTGAGACACCGATCGGCTCTGGCCCGCTGACTACTGCGGCAGACGGCAAGGGCCCGGCGTCCCGAAGCCGGGATGCCGGGCCCTTACCGAGGCGCGCGATCAGGCGGGGCGGATGTTCTCCGCCTGCGGGCCCTTCTGGCCCTGCGTGACGTCGAACTCTACCTTCTGGCCCTCCTGCAGCTCGCGGTAGCCCTGGCTGGCGATGTTGGAGTAGTGGGCGAAGACGTCGGGGCCGCCGCCCTCCTGCTCGATGAAGCCGAAGCCCTTCTCGCTGTTGAACCACTTCACTGTGCCCTTGGCCATGACTGTCTCCTTTGAGGGGAAACCGGGCACGCACCCTGCGCGACCGGGAGGTGATCGCCCTGGTCCGGAGAGGCGCTGAACAGCAAGAACGCCCGTGACCGCGATCACGGGCGAACGGAACTTCGGAACCACGACTGCTGATCACCACGCTATAACGGCATGACGGAAGCCGCTAGCGAAAACACGCCAGCATCCGGCCCGGAACGAAGGGCTGGGTCGCCGTGAGGCTCGTTGATGGTGATCAAGCAGTGGAGGACGACGTCGTGGTGCTGCGCTCGCCGCATCCTGCCGGAGCCCCACCGCGAAGACGGCCGACGCCGGCGGACACGCAGACAGCCGCGACGGCGTACCTCTCGGCCAGGCAAGGCCCGGTTCGCTCCCGACTCGTCCATCCGGGAATGGACCGAGTACCCCACGGCGGCGTGATCTCCCTTCATCGCACCGGAAACCGCTGCTCGGGCAGGAGGTTCACACCGAACCGCTCATGCAGGGCAGCCATGTCCCGGCGGTCCTCGTCATCGAGCTCGTACCCCGTGTGACATGCCACCTGGCCCTGCGCTGTCAGGCACCGCACCGGCTCGCCCTGAAGGGTTCCGTTCCCGCTGAACCAGGCGGCCTCGTACACCCACACCTCGCCGTTCTTCATCGTGTAATTGCCGTTGCCCTCCCCGTCGAACACCACAGGGTGGACGTCAACGCTCCTGCCCTCCTGATCGCGCAGGACGAAGCACGAGGAAAGGCGACCCTCCGCCACGGCGAAGCCCAGGCCCCGCAAGGCCCCGACCGCGTCCTGAACCTGGTCTACCCGCAAGATCAGGTCGACATCCTTGTGCGGCCTGGTCTGCTCGCCGAGGAGAGCATCGACTCCCCAGCCGCCGTCCCCGAGCCACACCGCCACACCCTGCGCCTGAAGAGACCTGATCACAGTCAACGCGTTCGTAGCATCCATCATCACCACGCCAGTATCGCCATCGACCCGACGGACGCCGTGAGAAGCCGTATCTCAACCGATCTTGGAAAGTGTAGGTCGAGCAGGGGTCCTGGTTGAGTGACCTGCCGGTGGTGAGCAGGGCCGTCCTCACCCTGGAGAAGCACCGACGGAGAGCCTTGGTGTGCTACTCAGCCTCACTGCTGTCGGAGTTGGTCCACGAAGGCGACACCACGCCAGGGCGACGGACCGCCGAGTGTCTGGGTGAGACGTTCCTGCGAGGGATGGAGCGAGCGTCGGGCCGCATTGACGAACTTCAAGTGCCCCTGCTCCAAAGCGGCGTGGATCGGTCGGAGCTCCTCAAGATCCGCCGGCTGACGATCGTGGAAGAGAATGGTGAAATCCTCGATGACATCGCAGAGCTGGATAGCTGCTGCGGCCGCCTCGGGATTCGCCACCAGGCTCAGCGACTGGATCGATGCATTGAACGGTCCCCATGCGACTTCAGGTCTGCGCCGTTCGAGGAACGCCTCACGCAGCTCCATCTCGACGGCCCCGAAAGCTTGCAGGAACCTCTCGTACGCGGACGTCTGTGTCTCCTGAAGCCACTTTCGATTCTCGCTGCGCCGCCCAACGACCCCGCCTGCAACGACGCCCACGATGGTGGCGGTGACACCACCTGCGGTGGATATCAAGAGCTCCCATGGAACAGCCATTTCAAACCCCCTGGGTGGTTGTCAGAAGCCGTGTCAACCGACCTTTGAACGTGGGTCGATCGGCGGTAGGTGCATGGAGGCAGGGCCTCCTGGTGGCTCGGGGGTGCTACCCGGTTCCGAGCCGTTCCCGGAGGCCCTGTCCCTACTGTCGTTGTTGTACGGGCCCGCGCCCGTCCATTCAACTCGCCTGCCGTGTCGTGCGATTGTCTCGCGCACAGCTACGGCACCGCGGCCGATCACCCCGATCGGGTGCGCCGGTATCCGTCGGACATGACGATGCGGAGTGGGCGGCCATCCGGCCCGTTGCTGCCGGTGCCGACACGGCTCCAGGGGCGGGGTGGACAGCCCGAAGGCGCTACTGAGCTTGAATGAGTGATGTCGGTGCCGTTCGCCTGGCGGCTGGGTGCCGGCGCAGGTAGCCCTGGGGTGTGAGATACGCGCAGGGCGGCGGGCTGACCGACGCCGAGAGGGCCACGCGGGAGCGGCTACGGCTCCAGGCCGTGGAGCGTTTCGAGACAGCGCAGAAGAACGCCGAGATCGCCGATGCCCTGCGAATCAGCGTGCGGTCGGTCGAGCGGTGGCGCCGAGCCTGGCACGAGAGCGGAGAAGCCGGGGTTCTGTCGAAGGGGTCGCCGGGCAAGCCTCGGCTCAGTGAGACCCAGATCGCGCGACTGGAGCGTGAGTTGGAGCGCGGTCCGCTGGCCCACGGGTGGGTGGACCAGCGGTGGACGCTGGCGCGGATCAAGACGCTGATCGGTCGGATGTTCCATGTCTCCTACATGGTTGAGGGCACCTGGCGGCTGCTCAAGCGGCACGGCTGGAGCTGGCAGCAACCCGCCCGGCGGGCGATCGAGCGCGACGACGACGCGGTCGAGGTTTGGAAGAAGGAGACCTGGCCACGGGTAAGAGCGTCGCGGCGGAGCGGAACGCCTGGATTGTCTTCGAGGACGAGGCCGGGCAGTCGATGACTCCGACGCGCGTCAGGACCTGGGGCCTGATCGGCCAGACCCCGGTCGTGAAGGTGAGAGGCCGGGGCTCCGGGCGGGTGTCGATGGCTGGCATGGCCTGCCACAAGCCGGGCGAACGGTCGCGGCTGATCTACGCGATCCGCGAATACCGGGGCCGCAAGGACGAACCGAAGGGCTTCGGTTGGCACGACTTCCGCGACCTGATCGTCCGCGCCCGCATCCAGCTCGGCGGCCGATCGTGCTGGTCTGGGACAACGTCCGCCTCCACCCGACAGCGGGCATGCGGGAGTTCATCGATGCGAACGCCGAGTGGCTCACCGTGTTCCAACTGCCCACCTACGAGTGATCGACGGCTGCCTTGCCGGCACGGGCCTGGCCCTCGGTGTGGACGAACCGGTGAACCCCTGCGAGCCACCGTCCCGGCCTCCCGTCGATCAGCGCGCCACTGGCAGTGATCAGGTTGCTGCGCTTGTATAGGCGCCGCGAGCCCAGAACCCGCCTTCGAAGATGTAGCCAATCCAACGGCCGAGGAGATGACCGCCTGGGCCTACGCGGCTGAAGCGCAGCCCCCGGTCTCCCAGGACTGGGACATCATCGCCACGCGCCCAGCCTTCGGCCCGCTGTTCCTGAACCTCGCCGCTGACAGGAAGTGCCCTCACCGCCACTTCTTCCTCGGCTGCCTCACCTCCTGGCCGGCGACGCCGTGCGCACGCGCTTCAAGACCATGCCCGAAGCGAGCCTGAGCTGGCTGATCGACGAGGCGATGCCGACCGGGGATGCCTGGGTCAGCACTTGGGCGGCACGCACCCGAGCCCTTCTTCGCGTGCCCGAATCCTTCGACTACGAGGCCTGGTGCGACCCACGTGGGCTGGCCAGCACGCCGACGTGATCAACCGGCCTGCGACATCACCAGTTCAAGCTCAGTAGCCGTTGCTGCCGCGCGCGGGCGGGTCGCACGGACTGGTGTACCGGCTGCTCACCGAGTCGGGTGTGGTGCTGCGAGGCCGAGCGCCCCACCGTGTTCTTGCGGATGCAGCGTGAGGCCCGGGCGGCGGTGAGGGTCGCTCACCCCTCGGTGGTGGCGGTCTTCGATCACCTGTAGTGCACGAGGCCAGGACGAGCCCGTGGTGCCGGCCAGGTCGAGCGAACCTTCGCCTGGCTCCACCAGTTCAAACGCCTGCGGACCCGCTACGAGGTACGAGCCGGTCCCCCTCGCACTGCTCCAACTCGCCTGCAGCATCATCGGTTTGAGACGACTTCGAACCTCATTCTGAAACGATCAGCAAGACGGCCAAGCGACCGCTTCACGGAAGTGGGGGGGGGGGGGGGGGGGGGGGGGGGGGGGGGGGGGGGGGGGGGGGGGGGGGGGGGGCGGGGGGGGGGGGGGGTGGGGGGGGGGGGCGGGCGT
>NZ_JBVJPV010000030.1:50363-57176 GCF_055609245.1 Streptomyces sp. NPDC036813
CCGCCTCCTCCCTTTTTTTTTTGTTTCTCCTCAAACCCCCCCCCCCCCCCCCCACCCCCCCCCCCCCCCCCCCCGCGCCCGCCCGCCCCCCCCCCCCCCCCCCCGGGCGGCGCGCCCCCCCCCCCACTTCCGTGAAGCGGTGACGTTCAGTGTTGGTGAACAGCTCCAGTGCGCAGGCGACGGCTGTCGGCACCACGCGGCCCAGGAGGTTTCCGATGCCGCGGTGGAACGGTGCTTCAATCGCTTGAAGCAGTGGCGAGGGATCGCCACTCGCTATGACAAGACCGCTGAGTCCTACCAAGCAGCCGTCACCCTCGCGTCACTTCTGATGTGGGCGTGACATGTTGAAGACCCTTAGAGAGGCTCTCCGGCGCGACGGTCAGTCCGAGAAAGGACTCCGGTCACGGACGCTGAGAAGGGTTCTCGTTCGGTGCGCGGCAGCGATACCTCGACCAGTTTGCCGTCATAGATCATCCACAGGCCGAAGCAGTCGTCGTCCTCGTCGCGAACGAGGACTTGAACGGAGTGCGGATCCGGCCACGCCAGAGACTCCAGATGGCTCAGCAACCCACGCCAGTTGTGGCGGATGAACTGGATGACCCACACGTAACACTCCTCGGACGGCATGCGCGACCCATCGAACATGCCGTCGTCCACACGCGTGAAGCACTGGTGCCAGTCCCGGCCCTCGTCGGGGCGAGTCAGAGGTTCCATGACCTCTTCAGCCCTTCGCGCCAGGACGATGACCTCTGTGTATCTACTCATCAACCCATGATGACCGTGACCCGTCAGAGAGGGACCGAGAGCTGATCACATTTTGACGACAGGCCCTATTACTGCAACGGTGTTTGTCGTGATGGATGGCCAGGTCCGGGGCTGTGTCCGCGTCGTTTGTAGTGGCTGGTGCGGGCCTGGTGTTGTCGTCGCCGGCGCCAGGTCGACCAGTGGAGGATGTGTTCGAGGGGTGTGGGCCGGCGGTTGGTGAGGCGGGCGATCACTCAGTGGCGGCGGTCGGGCCGGTGCCAGGGCCGCACCTCGACGCGAGCCCAGTCGCAATCCGCAGGCCGTGAGCCCCGTCGCCGCAGGAACGACGCCTCCACTTCTGCCGTGGCAGGCCGTTGAAAAGGTCGTGGACGGGATGGTCGATCGCCCAGCGGGTGACCACGGTGTCGTGGCGGGTGGTGGCCATGACGTGGAAGACGTCCGCCCGCTCCAGTTCGGATCGCCAGCCCTTGGAGAAGCCGTAGGCGGCATCGGCGGTCACCCAGCGAAACGGGATCTTGTCCGTGATAGCGCGGCGGACCATCGCCTTGGCCATCGCCACTTTGGTCTCGAAGGCGACCTCGTCGCCGATGCCGGCCCGGCGGCACCTCTCGCGGTCGTCGGTCCAGGAGGCGGGCAGATGAAGACGCCGGTCGATCAGGGTCCGCCCGCGGTCGGTGGCATAGGCGAGGAAGACGCCGACCTGGCAGTTCTCCGTGCGTCCGGCGGTGCCGGAGTACTGCCGCTGCACCCCGGCCGACCGTGTCCCCTTCTTCAAAAAGCCCGTGTCATCCACGACCAGGACGGCGCCTGGGTCGCCGAGGTTGTCGACGACGTACTGGCGCACGTCGGCGAGCACCTCGTCGGCGTCCCACTCGATCCGGTTCAGCATCCGGTGGATGCGGTCCGGGCCCGCGTGGCCGGCTTCCTCCGCCAGTGTCCAGCCGTTCTTCCGCTGCAGCGGAGCGATCAGCCCCCGCATATAAGCAAGTACCGACTCCCCGCGGCTCCGATCTGTTGAAACGGTGCACGAACCGCCCATGCACCGCGTCCAGTTCACGCGCCCACAGCCTGACATCAGCAAGGTCCCCACCCACAACCACACCAACGACCGGCCTGGCCATCAGTCACGGCAAGCACCTTTGCAGTACTAGGCCAGAGCATCGGGCAGCGGACGGAGGCGTGCTTGTGGATGCGAGGGGCACTGAACGAACGCCGCAGGTGCCGATGGAGACCTTGCGCCGCTCGAAGCGGCCCAGGAATTCGCTCCACTCCTCGTTGGTCGGGACGCGGTGTTCATCGGTTGGCCTCATGGCTCGTCGACCAGACGAGCTTGGACGGCCTCGCCGGGATAGAGCGCCTTGTAGCCGAGGGTGACGTTGCTGTCCTGGTGCCCGGCGATGACCTGGGCGATGTGCGGGGGCAGGCCGGTCTGGGGACCGGGTGGCTCTCACGTGGGGGTTGTCGGTCCGCTGGTCCGCGCGGTGGGCCAGACAACGCTGAAACGTCGACCAGTTGACCGGCTCCATGGGTACCGGATGCGGCCGTTGGCCGAGGTGGATGGTGCGGTTGGCGGTGTCGAGCGGCGCGGGCCGGCGTGTGCACCGTGCACCGGATCCGCGCAGAACAGATGCTCGCTGTCGTTCCCGGCGACGGTCCTGGCTGGCGACAGTGAAGTCACGGCCGCGGGAACGGCGAGTAGAGGCCGATCCGTGACGAGATCGAGCAGCTCTTCGACTTGGAGGCGGTCTCGCCACCGACGCTTCAAACGGTCTGATCCGTGCACCAGCGCATGTCGTCGTCCCAGTCCGCCCCGCCTCGGCTGCGCGCCTTCTGACCACCGTCTCTCGAACCTTCAGTTCCGTTGACAGAGAGGAAACGCAATGTCTGACACCACAGGGGCCAAGGCGTACGACGTGGCAGGTACTTGCTGAGAAAATGGCCTGATGGGTGAGTCACACTCAGTGAGCGTTTCTCATCCTGAGCCCCAGGCGATCTCGATGGCGTGAACGGCGGCGACGGCTTGCCGACCTGACGATGATTCAGCCCAGCAGATCGCGTATTTCCCGGACGAGGTCGATGGAGGCGTCGATCTCCAGTTTGCGGTTGGTCAGGCTCTCGACGTTGATCCCGAAAGGCAGGCCGAGGCGGCGGCAGTACGCGATCAGGGCCCGGGCGTTGAGGAGGCACTGCTCGTACGACGCGGCGAGGGGGTCGCCGCGGGTGATCTCGGCCTGGAGCCATCGCGGGACCTCGATGCCGAGCCAGGTCATGAACTCCAGGGTCTTCACCGACCCGCACGGGGCCAGGGTCAGCACTACCGGCTTCGGGTCCAGGCCCTGGTCGCGGCATATGTGGGTGTAGTCGGAGAGCAGGTTGCGGGTGTGGTCCAGGTTGTAGCAGACCTGGGAGACGAAGAACTCGCAGCCGGCGTCCTGCTTACGCAGCATGCGTGCGTGCTCCGTCCCCGAGGCTGCGTGCCGTTCGGCGATGACCACGCCGCCCATCCGCGGCGGGAGGGAGAACCTGGCATGCCGGCGGTAGGCCTCGGGAAGGCTCGTCCGGACCACCTGGTGCCGGGAGGCCGCGCCGACCAAGACGGTCAGCACCCGTTCGCGGTCGGCTTGCGACCACCAGCGGTCCAGCTGGTCGCCGGTGTACTTGCCCACGGCGCGGTAGACGATCACCGGGCCGGCCCAGTCGGCGAGGTGGCCGTCGAGGAAGTGGGCCGGGTCCATCATCGGCATGAACGGGAACGGTCGCGGGGCCTCGGTCCGGTCGGCCTCGGCGTCCACGTCGTAGAGGATGAGCCCGTCGACCTGCACCGACCGGAGCCGGGTCAGGGCCGCGGCGGCGACGGCGTCGGCCTGCTCGGGGGTGGTGGTCTGCCGTGGCGGGGTCAGGCCGAAGAGCAGGACGCCGTCACGGGTGCGGTCCATGAGCTCGGCGGCTGTCACGGTCTCGGGGGAAGCCATTCGTGCATGATGTCATCCCACCCACGGCGGGAACCGCACCCGGCCTTAGACCGTGTCCTACGTGGTGAGGCGGTCGTTGACCTCGGTATGGGGCGGGGTACGCGGAGTTGGATTGTTCCGGACGGGCTGTGAGAGATCGCCAAGCCGCTGATCCCTCCGTCGAAGGTGCGGCCGCAGGGCGGCGGAACGCAGGACACGCCTGATGAGACGCTGTTCGCCGCCGTCATCTACGTGCTGGTCAGCGGCTGTGCCTGGCGTCAACTGCCGCCTTGCTTCGGCATATCGAAGTCGACCGCGCACCGCCGGTTCCTGATCTGGTCGAGAGCCGGCGTCTCGGGGGCGGCTGCACGAAGCCGTGCTGCACCGGCTCGACGACGCCGGCCTCGTCGACGTCACCCGCGTCGTCCTGGACACCGCCCACGTCCGGGCTAAAAAAGGGCGAACACACAGGTCCGAGCCCCGTGGACCGGGGCAAGCCGTGTTCCAAGATGCACGTCCTGTCGGACGCGAACGGACTGCCCCTCCTCGTCGGCGTCTCGGCCGGCAACACCCACGACAGCGAAGGGCTCAAACCCATGATCGAGGGTCACCAAACGAGACACAACCCCCACCGCGGCCGCTACTTCAAGCCCCCAGCGCCTCCACGCGGATAAGGCCTACGACCGCGCCGACCTGCGGAAATGGTTACGTGGCAAACGCATCGGAGTGCGGATCGCCCGCAAAGGCATCGAGTCCAGCGAACGATTGGGCCGCCGCCGGGTGATCGAGCGCACGATCTCGCGGCTGACTGGCTACCGCCGCCTGTCACCCCGCTACGAGCGCCCCCCGCGCAACTACCTGGCTTTCCTCGGCCTCGCAGCCGCCATCTGCTCCTACAAGCACTTCCTCAAACTGACCATGTAGGACACCGTGTTAGAAGGCGCCTGGCGGGTGGGGCGCTGTGTGCTGGCGGACCAGGTGTTTCCTCGGCGACGCGTGCCTAGGTTCTGTCTCCTTGGTCAGCGTCGGGCCCAGATGAGGATCACGGCGAAGGTGGAGTGCCGCCTGCCCGTCTGCATCCCCCGAGCGGAGAATCCGGTTGCCTGGGCTGCCGATTCGTCCGCAGACTCACGATCATGATGTCTCACGCGCGCGGTCTGGTCCTTGAACGCTTCCGTTGGATCGGCGGCCACGCCGACGTCTGGCAGGTCTTTCGTGACCCCGAAGCTCTTGCTGCGGTAGTCCGTGGACTGGCCGGGCCGTTCCGGGAAGACGGCGTCACGGCCGTCTGCGGCATTGAGTCGCGGGGCTTCCTGCTGGGCGCGGCAGTGGCCGTCGAGCTCGGCGTCGGCTTCGTCGCGGTACGCAAGGGCGAGGGCATCTTTCCCGGGAAGAAGGTCACCAGGTGCAGCGACCCCGACTACCGGGGTACGCGCCAGGAGCTGCGTCTGCAGCGGACGGCGGTGGGCCCCGGGGACCGGGTGCTGCTGGTCGATGACTGGATCGAGACGGGTAGCCAGGCGTCAGCTGTGCGGTCGATGGCCGAGGAATGCGGCGGGCAGTGGGTCGGCTGCTCCGTCATCGTTGACCAGACAGCCCCGGCCCGGCGGGCGAACCTGGGCGTCCGCAGCATTGTCACCGCCACCGAACTTCCGGCTTGGGATGGGCAGTCCTGACACGTGTCCGCCCGGCTGGTTGCTCGGTTGACTGGATGTGTCTGTCCGAGTAGTGATCACTGATGCGATGTGGGACAGGATCGCGCCACTGATGCCGGCCGATCCCGTTCGCGGGCGGCGGTGGGCTGACCACCGCCGCACACTGGAGGCCATCGCGTGGAAGTACCGCACCAGCTCGCCGTGGCGAGACCTGCCGGACGTGCTCGGTCCGTTCCAGACTGCTCACAAGCGCCTGATCAGTAGGTTCGCCGTGCGCGCTGAAGATCGCCCGTCTCGCTAGGAGGAGACCATGTCCACATCCGCCCCCAGGCCCGCCGGCCTCATGCCGAGCTACCGGGCTATCGAGAACCTGATCGCACGATACGCCGAGCTCGTAGACAACGGCGATTTCGCAGGGCTCGGCGTGCTTCTTGCTGACGCCACCTTCATAGGCAGCGGCGAACCAGTCACAGGGCACGACGCGATCGAGAGGATGTTCCGCGACACTCTGATCGTCTACGCCGACGGCACGCCGCGAACCCAGCATGTCACGACCAATGTTGCCATCGAGGTGGACGAACAGGCGAACACGGCGGTCTCCCGTTCATACGTCACCGTGTTGCAGGCGCTGCCCGATCTACCGCTGCAACCCATCGCCGGCGGTCGATACCACGACCGTTTCGAGCGCCGTGACGGTCAGTGGCGCTTCGTAGAGCGACGGGTCCGCATCAACCTCGTCGGCGATGTGAGTCGTCATCTGCGCCAGGCCGCCGCAGAGCAGTAGTCCTCCCCTGAGGGGAGGACTAGGCTCTGTCTCCATGGTCAGCGTCGGGCCCAGATGAGGATGCCCCGCGAGGTGCAGGGCAGCCTGGTAGGCGATCGCGAGCTTGTCGGTTCGTGTGGCCAGGCCGCGCCACTGCTTGAGGTGGTTGATGCACCGCTCGACAGTGTTCCGCTGCTTGTATGCCTCGCTGTCGAAGCCTGGCGGACGGCCTCCGAGTCTGCCTCGCCGCAGGCGGTGGCCAACCTGGTCGGACGGCTGTGGAATGACAGCGCGGATGCCCCGACGCCGCAGGTGGGTACGGATGGCGCGTGAAGAATACGCACGGTCGGCCAGGACGGCGAGGGGCCGGGTTCGTGGCCTGCCCGGGCCGCTGCGGGGCGCGCGGATGCCGGACATCACCGTCTCGAAGGCGGGTGCGTCACCGGCCTGGCCTGCGGTAAGGGTGAAGGCCAGAGGTCGTGCCCGGCCGTCGGCGGCCAGATGAACCTTCGTGCTCAGCCCACCGCGGGAACGCCCGAGGGCGTGATCAGCGGGTTCGGCTCGGTCGGCTGCCCCCTTCGCGTGCGTGGTACTGGCGGGCCGCGGCGAGGTTGGCTGCCCAGCGTTGGTCCTGGCTGCGCCGTACCGGCTGCACCGTCTCCCCCTCGGCGAGCGGCTC
>NZ_JBVJPV010000031.1:0-35515 GCF_055609245.1 Streptomyces sp. NPDC036813
CTGACAGCAGGCCGCGCGCCTGGTTGATGCGCTCACTCACCTGGGGGTCAATTTTCGGAGACCCAGCCGGGGTCAAAATTCAGAGATCGTTGACAGGAGGCTGTGGCGGATCGTGCTGTGCGGGCAGGTGCCGTAGACGTGCCTGCGCCGTGTGTGATCTCGCAGGGGTGAACGTGTTGCGCTGCCGTGCTGCTGATCCTGTCACGGCAGCTTGTCGGTCCTGGCAGTGTCGTTGCAGGACCAAGGCGTTGCCCGGGAGGGCAACCGGCCACGAGGGGGTGGGGCAATGGCAGAGGAAGGGCATGAGCGCGGCCCCGAGCCGACGGGGTCGGCGAGCGGGGGGCGGTCTGCGCAGGTGGAGGTCAGGTGCGCGCACATGCAGACGCTGGTGGACGAGGCCTTTCGCACCCGGGGGGAAGCCGCCGCAAGGGTGGGCAAGAGTGGGTCGTGGCTGTCTCGGGGGCTGAACGCCCGGGGGCAGGTACGAGAACATCACGGAGATGCCCAAACGGGACTCCGTCAAGCGCGTACTGGACGCGTGCGAGGTCAGCGACGAGGTGCGTGAGCGGACCCAGCAGCTGTACATGGAGACGCTGGCCACCGTCGATGAGGCGCAGCACGCCGCCTACCAGGCTGCCGACCGGACGGCAGCCGCGGAGGACCAGGCCAACAATGCGCAGCAGGCGATAGAGGATCTGCGCGCCCGTCTCATGCAGCAGCAGGAGCAGCATGCGCGCGAGGTGGCCCGTCTGAAGGGTGAGGCGGAGCAGCACGCGCGCGACGTTGCGCGCCTGGAACAGAGGCGGAGCGCCGGGAGGAGGAGAAGGCTGCGGATCTGGCCGTTGCGCGCGAGCGGGAGCAGAGGTGGGTTGCGGATCTTGGCGCAGCGCAGGCGAGCATCGGTGAGCTGACCGGGCAGCTCGCCGCTGAGCGTCGTGAGCGCCGGGTGGAGCGGGGACGATCGAGGCGCTGCGTGAGCAGCTGGCGCAGGCCCAGGCGACGATCGAGGACATCAGGGACGAGCCGTGCCGGCATGACCGTGAAGAGGCCGTCCTGGCCGAGGCCATCGCCATCACCGAGCAGGCTCTGGCGGCGGAAATGGAGCGGGCCGAGCTCGAAAAGACCGCAGCCCTCACCGAGGAGGAGAAGGAGAGGGCGGGCCGCCAGAAGCCGGCCGCCGGGCCCGTCGCCGTCGGCATTGTCGGCTTCGTGGTCATGGCGCTGGGCGCTCTGACGGGCCTTGCCCTCACCATGGACCCGCGTGTGGCTGCTGACCTGGACTGGACTGTCGTCAATGAGGTCAGGGGCAGTACAGCCGCGACCTGGTCTTCGCTGGTGTCCATCGTCCTCGGCTTCTCGACATGGCTGGGCGCGATGCTGGCCCTTCTCGACCGCGGCCACATCCCCCTCGCCGGACCTCGGCCGCACGATGGGGAAGTCAACTACGCCACCTGGATCTGAAGCTCTCAAACGACGGCGCTGCCCGGCACTTCAGCCGGGCAGCGCCGTCGCCGTCTGCGGTTGCCCAGGTGGCTTTGTTCACGAGAACGGTCAGCGCAGCGGCTCGCCTCCGAGGAGCTTCCCAGGGGCCCCGATGATGCCTTCTTTTCCGTTGATGTTGAGGATCTGGGCAGCGATGGCCAGGATTCCGTCGTCGAGGTCCAGGATGTCCGCGTACGACTTGGTGATGCCGTCCCCCCCGACTCCTTGCGAGGCTTCGGGTGCGGCAGCGTGGGCGGGAGCGGCCAGGAGCAGGGGCATGGTCGCGAGGGCGGCAGCCCTCAGTACGGTGCGTGGCTTCATGCCGTGATCAACGGTCCAAGGGACCGTGAGTCACGAGACCGGCCATCCACCGGGCGCCATGCCTCAGATGTGCTCTCCGAAAGGGGCTGGCCGGCCCGCACGATTCGAACAGCAACGCCACCCGCTGCTGTCCGTTCTCGGGCTCTGGTCCAACTTCTGTGGTGCGCCCACGCTCTGTGACGGTGGATCTTGCTGGTGGTCTCGCGAGATCGTCTGGAAACTGCCGGTGCCGACCGCGTTCGGGCGCATGGTTCTGGGCTGTGCGCGAGGTACTTCTCCGGCTGGAAGAGCTGCTCTTCCGGGCGGATCCGGGGATCAGGGTGGTGTCGATGCAGGACGACGGAGAGGTGATCCGAGTCAGTGTCAGATGCCGGACGGTCGGGGCTCGGTGTCCGGGATGCGGAAGCTGGTCCGGGCGGGTGCACGGCTCTTACCTGCGGTTTCCCGCTGACCTCCCCGTGAGGGGACGGCGGGTGGTGCTGCAGCTTCGGGTCCGGCGCTTCAGGTGCGAGGACCTCTCCTGCGGGCGACTGACGTTCGTCGAGCAGGCGGCGGGCCTGACCCGCCGATACAGCCAACGAACTGAACGAATGCGGTCGGCGTTGGGCGAGGTCGGCCTCGCCCTGGCCGGCCGTGCCGGTGCCCGGCTGGCCGATGTCTTCGGGGCGAGGGTCAGCCGGAACACGGTCCTGCGGCTGGTCGACGCCCTCCATGAACCCCAACCACCGGTCCCACGCGTAGTCGGCGTTGACGAGTACGCGATGCGCAAGGGCCGCGTCTATGGGACCGTGCTGATCGACGTCGAGACCCGCAGGCCGGTAGACCTACTGCCGGATCGTGAGGCAGGCACTGTCGCGGCATGGCTGGCCGAGCGCCCGGGGATCGAGGTCGTCTGTCGTGACCGTGCCCCGTTCTTCGCCGAGGGCGCCAGGACCGGGGCACCCACCGCGGTCCAAGTCGCCGACCGGTTCCACCTCTGGCGCAACCTCGGCGAAGCGACCGAGCGGTGCGTCTCCCGCCACCGCTCGTGTCTCCGCGCGATCTTCGCCAATTCAGCTCCGGCTCCGGCACGGACCGAGAGCGGGTCGCCGTGGCCCACCGGGCACCGGTTCGCCGACCGCACCCGCGCCAAGCACGCCACCGTCCACACGCTGCTGGCCGCAGGCCAGAGTCGACGCTCGATCCAGCGCCAGCTCGGCATGACCTATCGAACCGTCCAGCGGCTGGCGGATGCCGCGAGGCCGGAAGACCTGTTCCAGGGGCAATGGCAGAACCCCAGGACCAAGCTCGACGGCTTCAAGCCCTACCTGCACGAGCGATGGGCTGAGGGCTGCACGAACGCCTGGATGCTCTGGGAAGAGATTAAGACGCACGGCTACGCTGGCGGTTACGGAGCCGTCCGCGCCTACCTCCGGCCGTTCCGCACAGCCCCGACCACACCGGCAGCCCGTCCGCCGTCCCCACGCACCGTCACCGGCTGGATCCTGACTCACCCCGACACCCTGCCGGAGGGCGAACGCCTGAAACTCAAGTCCGTCCTGGCCGACTGCCCCGAACTGGAGGCCCTCACCGGGCACGTCCGCGCGTTCGGGAAGATGCTCACCCAGCTCCAGGGCGACAAGCTCCCGCAGTGGATCAAGGCCGTCCGCGCCGATGACCTGCCAAGCCTCCACACCTTCGTCAACGGCCTCGAACGAGATCTCGCCGCCGTCACCGCCGGCCTCACACTGCCCTGGAGCTCCGGCGTCGTTGAGGGCCACGTCAATCGAATCAAAATGATCAAGCGCCAGATGTACGGTCGGGCTGGCTTCGGCCTCCTGCGGAAACGAGTCCTACTGGCCTCCTGACGGGCCCGTCACGAACTCTGCTGGCGTCGCTCCGCAGCCTGAGCAGGGGTGTCGTAGTAGCCAGGCCGCGCCAGCAGAACCGAGCTGAAGAAATAGCCCTGCTCTTCCTCTGGCTCGTCGTCCGCCGCGAACGGGCGCCAGAAGCTCAGGAACAGGTCAGAGGCGACGAAGGACGCTGGATCGTCAGGGTCTGCCTCGATCGAGGTGTACTCGCCCATGCGTTGCACCAGCTCGCGGGCCGGGAGCGCGAACACGTCCAGGCCCCGAAAGACGACTCGGTCCGTCTGACTCGACGGCCTCCCGAGCTCGATGGCTTCGAGCATGTCTCGCGTGCAGTGGATGCTGATCATCAGTCCACTGGGACGGAAGACGTGCTGCCCCGGACGGTCGGACGCCGAGACCGCGGAGAGATCGCGGAGTGAGTCCAGCGCCGTGTTGGCCAATTGCCGAGTCATACCGATCCGCAACGGGCCAACGCCGGTTGGTGGGGCGAGGTCAAAGTCCATGCGGGCATGATCCCAAACAGGTCTGTCAGCGAGTCACGAAGGGCCATCCAGTCCCGAGAAATTACATAGCGTGACCGCTCCACAGAAGTTGGACCAGAACCTGAGAAGTAACAGCACCCTGGGTGAGAAGGGCTCGGTCGTGTGTGCGGAGCCAGCTGCGTTCGTGGCAGGATGACGGCATGTTGATCAGAAAGGGCGATGCCGCGTAGGCGCCCGAAGGCCGTCCGTGCACAGCTGTGGCGGCCTCGCAGACACGTTGTAATTCGGCGGATCCGGGGCGTTTCCGCGAAGACTCGTGCAGCTGTCCGCCGCGTCGAGGATGAGCGCATGTGGCCTGGTGCAGTTGCTGACGCGCTCGCCCGTTTCGAGTGGGCGTTCAGGCAACCCGGCCGTTATCTGAACGCATCCCAGGTCTGGCAGCCCGGACTGGAGGTGGAGTATGCCCGCGATGATCTGGAAGAGGTCATGCTTCACCTCCCTCGCGGTGCCCAGCGCGATCTCGGCCGGCTGGTTGCTCGTATCGACGATGAGTTCGAGCGTCGCACTCTGCCGAATCCTGGGCCGGTGAACGCCTTCACGGTGGGCGGCTGGTGGTGGTCAAGGATCCGTGAGCACTGAGGATGCTCACGAAGCCCCATGCTTCCAGGTCAGCTCGTGGCCAGCTGTTGTTCGGCGCGGGCTCGGGTGGTGGCGAGGCGGTAGGAGTCGGTTCCTGTCTCGATGATGTTGCCGCCGAAGGTGAGGCGGTCGACGATGGCCGCGCAGAGGCGGGGGTCGGTGAAGGTCTTGGTCCAGCCGGAGAAGGACTCGTTGGAGGCGATGGCGACGCTGTTCTTCTCTTCGCGTTCGGTCAGGACCTGGAAGAGGAGTTCGGCGCCACGGCGGTCGAGCTCCATGTAGCCGAGTTCGTCGATGCATAGCAGGTCGACCCGGCCGTAGCGGGCGATGGTCTTGGTCAGCTGCTTCTCGTCGGCAGCTTCGACCAGCTCGTTGACCAGCTTCGTCGCCAGGACGTACTTGACCCGGTAGCCGGCCATCGCGGCCTCCGTGCCGAGCGCGATCAGCAGGTGCGACTTGCCCGTGCCGGAATCGCCGATGAGGCAGAGCGGCAAGCCCTTCTTGATCCATTCACACTTGGCGAGGGTGTGGACCATGGCCGCGTCGATGTTCGGGTTGGCGTCGAAGTCGAACTTGCGCAGCGACTTGTCGCGGGGGAAGCCGGCAGCCTTGATACGCCGCTCGGACCGGCGGCGGGCCCGGTCGTCGCACTCGGCCAGAAGGAGCTCGGAGAGGAAACCGAGGTAGGACATCTGCTCGCGGCCGGCGGTTTCGGCGAGCTCGGGGAACTGGGACCGGATCGTGGGCAGCCTCAGCATCCGGCATGCCTGGTCGATCGCGGCCGTGGCGGCCTGCTCGGTGAGTCCTCGCTGGCGGGGGATGGACACGCTGTTCTCCTTCAGGGGGTGGGACGCTCGCGGCGGAGCCGCAGGAGCTGGTCGTAGTGAGCGACCGACGGCAGAGGCCGTTTGTCGGGTGGCAGGCGGGCCCGGACGGCAGCCGGCAGCTCGGCGACGCTGTTCCGGCCTCCTGCCGAGGGTTCTGGGGCCTCCGCAGGGACGGTGTCGGCGTCTGCTGCCTTGCGGGCTTCAAGAGCGACGGCGTCCGCCGTCAGCGCCCCGGTCTTGAGGGCGGCGGCAAGTCCGGTGACCAGGTGCTCGTGCGGCAGGTGCCGTCCGAGGAGAAGGACCTCGATGAGCGCGCGGGTGCCGTCCCGCTCGCCGTGGGCCTTGACGGCAGCGTCCCACCACGCGTCGTGGACGGGAGTGAACCGGCCTGCGGAGCGTGCCTGGTCGAGCGCGGTCGCTCCCGGCAGAGCGCCGGGCTTGCGCACGAGAGCTTCCAGGTAGTGGTCCAGTTCGAGGCGGGTGCCGCCTTTGGCGATCAGCCGCTCATGCCGGGCGACTTCGTCCCGCCCGTCGTAGACCACCAGCTCGGAGGCGTGCAGCATCGCTCGGACGTTCCGGCCGATCAGCCGGACCGGCACCGAGTAGCGGTTGGTCCGGACACTGATCTGGCTGTAGCGGTCGACCCGCAGCGTGAAGAGCCGGCCCGTCTCGAAGGGCTCCTGCGGCAGCGGCGCCAGCAGCGGCTGCTCGGCCGCGAAGTACTCGCCGATCGTGCGGGGACGGGACCGGATCCGGCGGTCCTCGTCCTCCTGGTCCCACCGGTCGATCAACGCGTTCAGCTCGGCGAGCGTCGCGACCTCGGGCACCGGGACGAAGTGGTTGCGGCGGAACCAGCCGATCTGACCCTCGACCCCGCCCTTCTCGTGGGCGCCGCGGATTCCGGGCTGGCAGTAGAGAGCTTCCAAGCCGTAGTGGGAGCGGAACGCGGTCCAGCGTTCGGCCTCGACGCGATGCCGGGAGAAGCCCAGTACCTGGGCGACCGCGGCCCTAAGGTTGTCGTAGCGGACCTTCCCGGTCGGCACCCCGCCCAACGTGTTGAGAGCGTGGACGTGGCCCTCGAAGAATGCCTCTTGACCTGCCGAGGCGAAGATTCGGTGGACGGCCTTGCCCGAGTAGGACAGCCGGAACGCGAACAGGTAGCGGGTCACCAGATCGCCGGCCAGCCGCACCGTCACGTCGCCGAAGTCGACCTCCGCCTCCGCTCCGGGCTTGTGCGTCTGCGGGACGAAGGCTTCCACCACACCTCGCCCGGCCTGGGCCCGGATCTCCTCACGCCGGTCAGCGACGTAGCCACGGACCATCTGGTACGAGATCTCGTCCGCACCGTGCTCGTCCAACAGCCGCTCGAAAATCCGCTTCACCGTGTGCCGCTGCTTGCGCGGCGCATTCAGGTCGGCCCGCAGCATCTCGTCGATCAACGGCTTGTACGGATCCAGCCGCGTCGGCCGAGGCGGAAGCTTCTTCCGCGGCTCCGGCCAGGCCGACGTCAACGCCTTCTGCACCGTCAGGAACCCGACACCGTACTTCCGCTGAAGAGCACGGCTCGACAGACCAGCCTTCGCATCACGGCGGATCGCCGCGTACAGGTCAACCTTGGACTTCGGCAGCACCCGGGCCCCCTCGTCGTGCAGAGCACAACCATGGTCCCGAAGCAAGCACCCAGGCGCTCTCAAAACTCAGCGACATCACTCTCCCGTGGACGGGGGCGCTCTCCACGCTGAGCTACAGGCGCTCTCGTAACTGGCCAACAAAGCCAGTCAGGAAACCCCGCTACGGCGACCTGCTGAGGATCGCCGACGCCCTCGGTACCCGCGTCTCCATCCTCACCCGCTGACGAAAAGGCCCCGCCCATCCGCCTCGAGGGAAGCAGACGAGCGGGGCCGCTGAGGGGATTGTTCAGGTCAGCGAGCGGTCAGCGATGCGCTGGAGTCGGGTCTCGAACAGCTTCTGCGCGTCCGGCGTGAGCGAGGCGAGCGCGATGAGTGTCGTGATCGCAACGTCACACAGCTCCTCGTGGACGTCGTCCCACGTGTGACTGGCGCCCTTCCGTGGGTTCGCGCCCATCGCCCCGTGCAGGGCCTCGGCGACCTCGCCGAACTCCTCGCCGATCTTGAGCACTCGCATGACCTTCGCGGTGTCACCCGTCACCGGGCTCTGCGAATCCAGCCAGTTCCGCAGGCGCTCGACGGTCTCCCAGGTGTTCGCTTCCATCAGGCTCTCTCCAGAGTGGTTGTGCGTACGGGGGTCGGTCAGAACAGGCCGTCGGCCGCGACAAGGCCGGCCGGGTCGGCCACCGACAGCGGCACCGTAGCGTTCGCGTTGAGCTGCACCGATAGCGCGGAATGATCGGTGAGTCGATCGCTGCTGGTGCGCACCTCGTGGACGTAGGAGCATCCGCGGAGCAGGGTCACCAGGCGGGTCGATGCGTGCGCGTGGTCGTACCGGTAGCCGTCGCCGGTCCGGCCGACCCACGAGTATTCGAGGGCGTCGGGGTGCAGCGCGCGGAAGGCGTCGCGGTAGCCGGCCATCCCGAACCACTCGTAGGCCGCGTACTCGAACCGCTGGAAGAACCGGTACTGGGGCGTGTGGTTGGGCTCCAGGATGTTGAAGTCCCCGAGGACCAGGCGCAGACCGAGGCCCGGCGGCAGAGCAGTACGGAGCTCCTCCAGGAACGCCCGCTTCCGGGTCGTCTTGGTCTCCGTGGCGTCCCGCGAGGGCACGTACAGGCCGATCACGTCGACCGCGCCCTGGTCGCTGTCGACGGTGACGGACACGCACCGGTGCGGCAGGTAGGAGACCTCCGCAGGACCCGGCCGGGTCGCGAGCCGGGAGACGACCATCACGCCGCGCTCGCCCCGGCCGGGCCGGGGGAACGTCACCGAGTAGCCGGCCGCCGTGAACCGGGAAGCGAGGAGGTCGCACCCGGTGCTGTCGGCGGTCTCGGTCAGAACGAGGACCGACTCCGGGCGCGCGGCGAGGTAGTCGAGCTGGCGCTCGGCGCGCTCCGGGCCGGGGTTGTTCAGGTTGAACGTCAGCACGTCCAGGGTGGTCATCAGGCGCCCCTCGTCCGCGGTTCGGTGATCGCCGCCGCGATCGCCCGGGCGACATCCTCGGCCTCGGCGGTCGACGCGTCCAGTTGCATCACGCGGACGCCGGTGGCCATGAGGAACCTAGCGGCCTCGTAGTAGTACGCGCATTCCCGCTGGGTGCCGCGCTCCTCCCGCTCGTACCGGGAGTGCGTGCCGCGCGCCTCGAGGCGTTTGATGATGACGTCCTCGCGTGCGTTGACGATCGCCGCGAGATCAGGCATGTCTGCGTGCCGGTTAAGTTCCCAGACCACATCGCGCGGGACACCGTCCATCACCTGAAGCACCAACGACGAAGGGACGTAGCGGTCACAGACGACGATCTCGCCCCGGGCGAGCGCCGGCCGGATCTCCTGCTCGACGTGCTGGTACCGGTCGGCGGCGATGAGGCAAGCCATGCTCATCCCCTGGTATTCGTCAGTCCCGTGTCGCGCGAGCTGCCCTAGCGGGCTCGCGCTCGGCTCGCGGGTCGCAAACACGGGCAGGCCCTCGGCGCGCAGCAGCTCGACGACGCCGGCAGCGACGGTTGATTTCCCTACGCCGCCCGGCCCGTCGATGGTGATGAACCGGCCGCTCACGACACACCGACCACGGGCAGCACCCGGGGCTGATGCGGGACCGTCGGGCACAGCTCGGTGTCCACGGCTCCGATCCGCTGCCCCGAGGTGACGACCGCTGCCGGGCAGCCCTTCCCGCACCCGTCGGACAGGGCGCAGGACCCGCAGGTCGGGTTGTCGCCGACCTGCCACCGATCATGGAAGTTGTAGGCGTCCAGGCGCGCCGCGATGTCACTGTCCGTCCACACGTTGCCGACGATGAAGTCCGTGTCCGGGTGCTGCGAGACGCGGGTCCGGGCGGCGAAGACGAGGTACGGACAGACGGTGACCTCGCCCTTCGTGAACACATAGATGATCGTTCCCGCCTCACAGCCGCTCAGGGGCTTGTCGGCGTTGGGGAAACGAATGTGGACGATCTCGAGGTCGTCGTCGGCGAACGGCATCGTCAGGCCGTGGATGTGCCGCATGTGGTCGTCCGGCCGGCGCAGCCGCTGTGCCGACTTCGCCGCCCCGCGGCCCATCTCACCGAGCGGGTTGAGGAGAACGTACTTCGCGCCATGTTCCTTGGCGAAGGCGCACAGCTGCGCGTACTCCTCGTCCTGGGCGAGGTTGTTCGGGGTGCACAGCAGCCCTTGCAGGATGCCTGCCTTCCCGAACCTGCGGACGGTGTCGACCGTCTCGGCGAACCCCTCGGGACGGCCACGGAACACGCCGTGACTGTCGGCCGAGAATCCGTCGAGTGACACGTTCATGTGGACGCCGAGCTCCGCCAGGGTGGCGATCTGCTCGTCTGTCACCATTGTCGCGTTCGTGCAGATCCCGACGGACATGCCGGCCTCGCGGAAGTCGTCGACGATGGGGATCAGGTGCGGGTGCATGAACGGCTCACCGCCGGTCAGCGTCACCCTGTTGACGCGGGCTTCGGCCAGCTGCGGAATCAGCTGTTCCCGGACGGCGCCCCAGTCCATGTAGTCGCCGCGCTTCGTCGCGGACACGAAGCAGTGCTTGCAGGTCTCGTTGCACGGCTCGCAGATCTGGATGAGTGCCTTGCGGTACGGGTGGTCGACGGTCGTGCGGAAGTAGCAGGACGCTGCCTGCCCCTCCGTGAGGAGCGGTCGTGCGGTCATGAAGGACCTCCGTGAGACGGATTGAAGTCGCTAGGCATCGCTGCACCGCGCTCGAGGGCCGCCATGCGGCCGCGCAGGTGGGCGGGGAGACTTGCGACCCCTCCCGCCAGCGGCTTGCGGTCCGCCGACGGGAGGGGCGTCTATGGGGTGCGACCCTGTCCCTGCGGTCGCCGTGGTGGGGGCGTCAGCCGGACGTCCGCGCCAGCACCAGGGCGAGGACCGGCGTGGTCACGACGGCCACGTACACGAGGAGACTGGTGATCGTCTTCATCGCTGGGCGTGGCCCTTGGCCTCGTAGTGGTCACACAGGGCGCGCAGCACGCGGGCCAGGCGCCTTGCGTGGCCGGCCTCGCCGCCGTAGCGGGGGGTGGCGCCGGTGCTCAGCTTGCGGCGGGCCTCGCCGACACAGGCGAGGGCGCAGTAACGCGCGACGCTGTTCTTCGTCAGCCGTGCCGCCTTGGCCTCGACCTCCGAGATCATGAGCTCCAGGTGGCCCCGCAGAAGCGCGGTGACCGACTCCAGGTCGTCGGGGGCCGGAGGAGGCATCTCGCGGCCGTCTTCCGGCCCGAGCAAACGGACCGCGGTCTCGCGCATCGTGGCGATGTGCACGGGTGCGGTCGCGTTGCTGCTCTCGATGATGGCGTTCACCGAGTCACCGCCTGTCCGGCCCGGCACCGAGGGCACTTGCACGGCGGGAAGGCGGAGGAGAGCGGCAGCGGCTCCTCTCCGTAGGGGATGACGCTGACCTCGCCGCGGTCCTGGGTGACCGTGCCGCTGCGGTCCACCTGGTAGACCCGGATCGTCATCTTGTGGCTGGGTGGGCGGTTCTGGGTCGGGCAGGTACCGTTCGTCATGTCGACGCTCCCTGGCTGGTTTGAGCGTTGGCCACGCCCCGGGGCCGTTCGCGCGGTCGCCGGGGTCTGCTGATGTTGCCGGTCATGCCGATACGTCCTTGGTGCGGCAGCCGCATGTGACTATCTGCCACACGCGGCCGCTGCCACGAAGGACCACGTGGCCGGCGGCGCGCAGGGGCCTGTTGACTGCTCCGCAGTCGAAGCAGGCTTCGCCGTGTAGCCGGACGATGCTCACCTGCCCGTCGATGACGGTGGGCGCAAGCTGCTGTGCGTCCGGCATCGCGTCCCCCATCTGTTGGTTCCTGCGCGTGCAACAGATGGTGGGGGGCGCCAGGTACCCCAAGTACCCCTCCTGGGGGTAGCTGGGACTGCTCAGGTCGCCGAGCACCACTCCGCGAAGTTGGAGAGCGTCTCGGAGTCCGCGCGCTTCAAGCGGCGCAGAGTAGAGGCGTCTTCACGCACCCATGGGTGCTCGCGGGTGTGTTGCGGCGCAATGCGCCGGGCCACCTTCAGCGACTCGAACGCGTCGTCGGCCATGCCCGACCAGAGCTGGGCCCGGGCCAGTTCGATGTAGAACCCCGAGCGGCGCTCCGCGGGCAGGTCTGCGGGCGGCTTCCACTCGCTGGCCACGTCCAGGGCACGCCCGATGTGATCGTCACCAAGGCTCACAGCCACGGATACCTCGTGAATGCGAACCGAGTCGGGCCCGAAGGCGGTGCCGCGGTACACGTCCTCCGGCACCTGGTCGGCGAGCGCCTCGGCCTCCGCCAGATGCGTGACGGCAGCCGATGCGTCCCGCGCCCGGCCGGCGATGACCGCCGCCCTCATGTGGAGCGCGCCGCGCGCCCCGGCCTCCTGCCGACTTGACGGCGCTGGGGCGGCGTCCAATGCCTGCTCGAGAGCACGAAGGCCTGCGGCGTGGGCGCGCGCGGCGAAGAAGGTCTCGGTGCGCACGTAGGCGACGGTCGCAGCCAGCAGCGGATCGTCTGCTTCCGGCGCGGCCCACCTCATGAGCTCGATGAGTCGCGCGGAGAGGTCGCGGGCGCCGAACTTGTACGCGACCGCGTCGGCTGAGCGGTACGCCCGGACCAGAAGACCGGCCAGCTCGGCTCGTTGCTCCGGCGCGGCGGCATAGTAGGCGCGAGCCAGCTCGGCGAGCAGGTCTGGCATCCGGCGGGCGATCCGCGTGTACTGGGCGGACAGACGCCAGTCGGCAGCCTCGCGGACGGCGACGTGCAACTCCGGGATGGGCCGGGTGGGGCCGTCTTCGGGCACGTCGTACGTGGCGATGACTGCGGAGAGGGCTGGCAGGGAGTCGTGCACCGGAGTGTGGGCCGGGCTGCGGTCTGTGCGGAGCTGCGGCGGGTCGAGAGACAGGGCGGCCGCGATGGCTTCGAGGGTCGCGTCGCCTACCCCTCGCTCGCCACGCTCGATCTTGCGGATCGTCCCGAGCGCGACACAGGCAGCCTGGGCAAGCTGCTCCTGCGTCATGCGCCGCAGCCGCCGGTAGTAGGCGATCCGACGCCCTAACCCGCCATACCCAAGTGCTGCCATTGCGGCTCCAGTTCAGTACGGTCACTTCAGACCGTACCGGCATCGAGACGCTCTGTGCACACCTTGGGAGGTCGCGAAGGGCGCCGCGTCGGGGCCGCAGCCGTGATCAACTACCGGTCAGCTCCACGAGCTGGGCGAGGCTATCGATCCGCCAGTCCGCCGCTTCCCTGACATCCGGGTCATCCGCCCACAGGTGCCCCCACGGGCCACGGCGCAGGTGCGCGACACGGAGCCCAGCCGCCTTCGCGGGGAAGACGTCGTTCGCCGGGTGGTCGCCGACGTACAAGGTTGCCTCCGGGGCCGCATGCGCCACCTCGATAACCCGCTGGAAGAACTCCGGCTGCGGCTTCGCTACCCCCCACTCCCCCGACGTGACGATCAGATCAGCCGGCAGGTCCAGGTCACGGAGAAGCTGCCCTGCGCGCGGCGTCTGGTTGCCCGCAATGATCACGCGCGAACCGGCCTGCCGGAGAGCTGCCAACGCCGGGCGCACGTCGTCATAGAGGTCGCTCTCCCCCAGCTGCTCCCCCCGGCCGGCAGCCTCCCGGGCCTGATATTCGGTAGCGACGTCGATGTCCGGTCGGGCCAGGCGCAGCGCCTCAGCGTTGTCCAGGCCTTGGGCGACCACTGCACCGACGAGGGCGGACAGTGTGTGACGCGGGATGCCGAGCCAGTCGGACCACGAGGCCCAGTAGCGGTCATCCCTGGTGATGGTCTCGCCGACGTCGAACACGAACGTATCAATCACGCCTGGAGCCTACGGCGCACCGCACCGGCTACGTGCAAGCGAGGCCGCCGGCCCTATCCCGGATGCGAAACGCCGTACTGGGTGCACAGGCTGGCGAGCTCGGCCGGGGTCGCCTCCGGGTACGCGGCGCGTACCCGGCGGTGTTCGGGACCACGGAGACATGGCCCGGCTTGCCTGTGACCGTCACGTTCAGCACGACGCTGGTCGGCGGGCTTTGGACATCGGGCCATGGCCCGTGCCCCGAACCTCAGGCCAGCGATGGGCTCGGCCCGGGATAACGACGCGGTGCTGCGGCAGCGATGTTAAACGACCGAGTGGCGAGACGAAAGAAGACACAGCGGCCTTCCTTCGGCCTGCCCAAGGCCATCGTGCTGCTCGCGACGCCGGAAGGCTGGCGTCACAGCGTGCTCATTGCCGGAAGGCGGAATGCTCTGCGGGCGCCTCAACAGCGAGCTACTCGACCCCGAAGCAGCGTTGGCCGCCGCGGCCACGATGGTGAAGGAACTCGCCCGAGACTTCCACGGCACCAGCGTCGAGGTGACCTGGGACCCAGGACACGAACCCTGGAGCTGGACCGGACAGGTCATTCCCGCCCCCGAGGCCAGCCCGACGCACAGCGAAGGCTGATGCCAAGCTCATGCCGTCAAGGCGAGACGGTAGGCGATGGGCGCACGGCGCCCCGGCGGCCGGTCGCCGCCTCGGGCCGGTAGGCGACGCCGTACTCGCGGGCGAACCAGTTGGCCTCCGCCACCGAGCCGCTCAGCGCGCGCAGGTAGAAGGCGTAGCCGACCGAGTCGATCTGCCCGGCTGTGAGAGTCATGCGCCAGCGGTTGCCTGGCCGGTCGAAGCAGGCGGTGCGCACACGTTCGACGAGGCCTTCGGCCGGTGGTACGCGCAAGACTGGGCCAAGGCTCGCGTACACGCGCAGGGCGTCCATCTGCGCGGGACGCAGCTCGATCATCTGCTCTTGGGCTGCTGGCGGTGTGCTGTGCGGGGTGGGGTGGGGAGAGGCGTGCAGGTAGGTCAGGACGTCGTGGCCCTGGGCACTGAGGCGGGCAGCCCAGAGAACGGGGCGCCCCTCGTGGGCGGACAGTTCCGCGCGGTCCTCCCGGTCGGCCAGCTCAACCAGGCCCTGGGCGGCCGCGCTCTGCAGAGACTGCTGCAGACCGGGCGGCACATCGGTGGACAGCACCCAGCCATAGACGGACCCCGTCTCCTGCTCGCGCAGGGAGCCAAGGGCGTCCAACCGTGCCTGCCGGGCGTTCATGCCTACCCTCAACCTCGCCATGCTTGATGCCGGAGCAGACGCTAGAGCCTTGACGCGGTGCTGGCGAATGACCCTGCGCCGGCCTTGCACTCGTGATAGAAGACGCCACGCGGGTGGGCCCCCCGCCGACGAGGGGTGGCCCCACTGTGCTGACGCCTATGCCGGCCGGGCGTCAGCTATGTCGCTGGTGCGGTCAGTGGTGGTGCCCACCGCGGTGGTGGTGGCCCCAGGAGAGGTCGTCGATGAAGCGGCCGCGGTCGTTGCGCAGGGTGGCGGTGCCGCGGTCGTTGTTCCAGACGTAGTTGCGGCGGTCCTGGAACACATCGTGGCGGGCGTCGCGGCTTTCGCCGGTGTGGACGCGGACGGTGGAACGGCCGTCCAGGCGGACCGCGCCACCACTTGCACGGACGCCTGCCGCTCTGCGGACAGCTGCTGGTATGCAAGGAAGGCGAGTGCGTTCCCTACGAGCTGCGCGTCCTTCGGGTGCGCAATTTCCTTCGCGCTCGCGTGCGCGCGGAGCAGCGACGAAACGGATTGATGCCGGCGGTAAGGGAGGGAGGGACCATACCCGCGTGCACTGGGAGCAGCCGTGGTCGGACGGCAGCAGTCCCCAGGGCGTGGGACCATCCCCGCGTGGCCGGGGAGCAGAGCATCGCCGACCGACTTGGAACTGGCTCCTCGGGACCATCCTCGCGTCCGCGGGGAGCAGGACACCGCCCGCTGGGAAGAGAACGGCCCCGGGGGACCATCCCCGCGTGCGCGGGAGCAGGAGGGCGGCGCGCCCGACGTCGCCGCCCAGGCGGGACCATCCCCCCGCGTGCGCGGGGAGCAGAGAAGGATGGTGCCGCCCAGGCGGGACCATCCCCCCGCGTGCGCGGGGAGCAGAGAAGGATGGTTGTGTCCTACTGCCCCGTTCGGGAACCATCCCCGCGTGCGCGGGGAGCAGGTGACGAGCGCCGCCTCGTACACGGCGGGCCAGGGACCATCCCCGCGTGCGCGGGGAGCAGTGGAGCTGCTGCGCCTTGGTCTCGGTGGCGGCGGGACCATCCCCGCGTGCGCGGGGAGCAGTGCTGGGACGACGCTGTCGCGCCACCGGTGTTGGGACCATCCCCGCGTGCGCGGGGAGCAGATCCTGCGTGGCCTGCCCCGCGGGGAGGACGGGGGACCATCCCCGCGTGCGCGGGGAGCAGCAGGCTGGTCAGGCTTTCCACCATGTCCGGGTGGGACCATCCCCGCGTGCGCGGGGAGCAGGAGAACAGCATTTCGCAGGCGAGCGTGACACCGGGACCATCCCCGCGTGCGCGGGGAGCAGTTCGGTGCGCTCATGCGGCAAATGCACCTGTGGGGACCATCCCCGCGTGCGCGGGGAGCAGCTGGTTGGCCAGCCGGTTGCGGTCGGCGCGCAGGGACCATCCCCGCGTGCGCGGGGAGCAGGGCGGGGCCGGGGTCGGGTACGCGCGAGCAGGGGGACCATCCCCGCGTGCGCGGGGAGCAGTCCTCGCGCAGCGGCACGGGAAAAGGGTCCCAGGGACCATCCCCGCGTGCGAGGGGAGCAGGCTGACGGCTCATCCCACCCGATCGCTACCAGGGGACCATCCCCGCGTGCGCGGGGAGCAGGCCATCGACCTCACCCGGCCCACGCCCCCACCGGGACCATCCCCGCGTGCGCGGGGAGCAGTCCGCGGTGCCAAGGCGGGAGCCGATGAGTTTGGGACCATCCCCGCGTGCGCGGGGAGCAGTGCCGTCGTAGCACTCCAGGCAGCTGCCGATGGGGACCATCCCCGCGTGCGCGGGGAGCAGTCCTCTCGGTAGGGGTGGCGGAACGCTGAGCGGGGACCATCCCCGCGTGCGCGGGGAGCAGTCCTGACCAAGCTTCTGCCGGGAGGCTGACGTGGGACCATCCCCGCGTGCGCGGGGAGCAGACCGTCTTGTAGGCCTGCTCGATCGCGGCGAGGGGACCATCCCCGCGTGCGCGGGAAGCAGTTCGTCACCCCGGCCTTCCAGGTCCCGAGCATGGGACCATCCCCGCGTGCGCGGGGAGCAGTCGATGCCCGGTACGTGCGGGAGCGGAGCCTTGGGACCATCCCCGCGTGCGCGGGGAGCAGGTCATCGTCCCCATGCCCCCTGAGCCCCTCGCGGGACCATCCCCGCGTGCGCGGGGAGCAGTCCAGGACCCGGCCGCCCTTCTCCGCGTTGCAGGGACCATCCCCGCGTGCGCGGGGAGCAGTTCTTCTTCGCCGCCTCCGCGCGGAGCTGTTCGGGACCATCCCCGCGTGCGCGGGGAGCAGCAGCTCCTTGACGCGCTCGTCGAGCTGGCGCAGGGACCATCCCCGCGTGCGCGGGGAGCAGTCAACGGTCACCCGGTGCTCCGTGAACTGGGCGGGACCATCCCCGCGTGCGCGGGGAGCAGCCGAACGTGGACTTGGGGTCTTTGAGGGCAACGGGACCATCCCCGCGTGCGCGGGGAGCAGAGATCGGGCTCACCCGTCTGCTGGTCCGGGACGGGACCATCCCCGCGTGCGCGGGGAGCAGCCCGTATCGTCCCGCCCGCGGCCGCGGCCTTGGGGACCATCCCCGCGTGCGCGGGGAGCAGTGCTGCACGCCCGGCGGAAGGCCGTTGTAGACGGGACCATCCCCGCGTGCGCGGGGAGCAGCTGGCGATGTCGTGCCGCCAGGCGTTCGGCTTGGGACCATCCCCGCGTGCGCGGGGAGCAGGGATCGTGCGGTTCCAGAACGCCCGTGCGCAGGGGACCATCCCCGCGTGCGCGGGGAGCAGGTCTCCCGCAGCTCCACGGCCTCGATGTGGCTGGGACCATCCCCGCGTGCGCGGGGAGCAGCCCAGCTTGGGGCCGAGCTTGCCCCAGTCGACGGGACCATCCCCGCGTGCGCGGGGAGCAGGCAGCGCTGATTTCCTCCGTTGTGGGAACCGCGGGACCATCCCCGCGTGCGCGGGGAGCAGGGCGAATGAACCTGCCCCCCAAGCTGGCTGGCGGGACCATCCCCGCGTGCGCGGGGAGCAGGATTCGACGGTGTCGTCGAGGTTGCGCAGATGGGGACCATCCCCGCGTGCGCGGGGAGCAGTCTTGGGCGTCGGCGGCGATGGAGACGATGCCGGGACCATCCCCGCGTGCGCGGGGAGCAGCGCAGCTAGGCGGGCGGGCCACTCGCCGCCCAGGGACCATCCCCGCGTGCGCGGGGAGCAGTTCGAGTGAAATCGAACGGACTGGAAACAGTTGGGACCATCCCCGCGTGCGCGGGGAGCAGTCGTCGGTCAGCCGTAGCAGTCCGATGCGTTGGGGACCATCCCCGCGTGCGCGGGGAGCAGTGCACCCCGACGGCGACGGCCGACTCGTCACCGGGACCATCCCCGCGTGCGCGGGGAGCAGTCGACGATCCCGTGCCACAGCATCTTGCCGAAGGGACCATCCCCGCGTGCGCGGGGAGCAGTGAGCGCGAGCCGGCGTCGTGTCGGCGTCAACGGGACCATCCCCGCGTGCGCGGGGAGCAGTCGACTGGATTCAGAACATCGTCGGCTCCCGCGGGACCATCCCCGCGTGCGCGGGGAGCAGCGGCGCCTCCCTGTCGTCGACGGCTTGCGGAAGGGACCATCCCCGCGTGCGCGGGGAGCAGCGGACGGCGTGGGAGGCGGCTCACGCTGCCAGGGGACCATCCCCGCGTGCGCGGGGAGCAGAACCGCAGATAGGACTCCACCGACCAGAACTTGGGACCATCCCCGCGTGCGCGGGGAGCAGCGGGGACGACAGCAGCCCCGAGGAACGGACCAGGGACCATCCCCGCGTGCGCGGGGAGCAGCTGCGAGGGCTCCGGGCCTTCACACTCGTCTCGGGACCATCCCCGCGTGCGCGGGGAGCAGGCCGTCGGCCGCGTCGAACAGGGGCGTCAGTTGGGACCATCCCCGGGTGCGCGGGGAGCAGGCCGCGCCCCGCCGCGCGAGGGAGTCCAGCTTGGGACCATCCCCGCGTGCGCGGGGAGCAGTGCACCCCGTGCAAACAAGTCGACGGCCGCGAGGGACCATCCCCGCGTGCGCGGGGAGCAGTGCGTGCCGCCGAGCGAGTACACCCACCGGAAGGGACCATCCCCGCGTGCGCGGGGAGCAGCCGCCCGCGTTCCAGTGAGCGATGCCGAAGATGGGACCATCCCCGCGTGCGCGGGGAGCAGAAGGCGACGCCGAAGGGGTTGTCATCCGACGTGGGACCATCCCCGCGTGCGCGGGGAGCAGTACCGTCTCACCTCGCTCGGCGGAGTCGAGGAGGGACCATCCCCGCGTGCGCGGGGAGCAGAACGGCACGAGGATCTGCGGCGCCTGCTGCTTGGGACCATCCCCGCGTGCGCGGGGAGCAGGCCACGGCCGAGTTGGAACGCGACGCGGCCGAGGGACCATCCCCGCGTGCGCGGGGAGCAGCAGCACCCAGCCGTACGCCTCGTTCCAGACGAGGGACCATCCCCGCGTGCGCGGGGAGCAGACTGTTCGTCACGCGCAGAACATCCTGTCTGAGGGACCATCCCCGCGTGCGCGGGGAGCAGTCGTCCCAGCGAAGGAAGGTCCCCGCCGACCGGGGACCATCCCCGCGTGCGCGGGGAGCAGACTCGGTGACCTGCGGTTTTGCTGCGGATGTTGGCCGCTTAGATGCAGTTTCACCGATTCCGACATACAGCACATAGAGGCGAGAGGGACTTACTTGGTTCTACCGTACCGTCGTTGTTTGGAAGCCTTGCTCCAGCCTTTCCGGGGTGTGTTTGCGGCATCAGTAGGCGCCTTGACGTTCGGGCGACGGATCAGGGTCAGGCCCTCATGATCGACCGGGTGCCAGGCATGGTCGTGGGTGCGGAAGGTGAAGCCTTGCTCGTTGTTCGTTGTGTGGGCCAGGAGAGCGCGGCCTTGGTGGGCGTATTGCTGGACTTCGTCCCAGAGCAGGTCGCGGATGCGGGCAGACGGGTTGCCGATGAAGACGCCGGCTGAAATCTCGAGGAGCCAGCGGGTAAGGAAGCCCCTTAGGCCGGGCGGGCAGTTAGTGAGGACGATGACGGTCACCAGGAGAGCTCCACGTCGCAGTAGGCGCCATGATCGTCAGTTTCGTCGCCGTAGTTGTGGCCTGAGGCGACGGTGTGGTCCCTGTCGCTGTGGAGGGTGACGACGTCTTGGTCTTCGTTCGCTGCTCCTGCCGAGGCTGTCTCGGGCAGCAGGAGGTGTTTGATGTCGTTGACGCAGCGCTCGAGCAGGGATGTGGCGTTGATGCGGTCCCTCAGGGCGCGGCGGGTGCGCGGGCCGACGTCTTCCTCGTCCTCAGCGGCGATGTCGAAGGCGAGGGGGATGCCGATTTCTGTCTTGTAGAGGTCGGCAATGTCGAGGACGAAGGACAGTTCGTGGCCGGAGTGGATGAAGCCGAGTGCTGGGCTGCATCCGAGGGAGGCGACGACGGCGTGGGCGATGCCGTACATGCACTGGGCGGCTGCGGTAATGGCTTGGTTGACGGGGTCGCCGCTGGAGAAGTCGCCAGGGGTGTAGCGCCGGCCGTGCCACGGAACGCCTGTGCGGGCGGACTGGGCTCGGTAGCAATCCTTGACGCGGGTGCCCTCGCGTCCGAGGAGTTCGTGGCGGGTGAGGCGGGCGGGGTCCTCGTCGGGGAAGCGCAGCCGGTACATGGCGCGGGCGACGGAGAGTCGGCTGCGGGTGTTGGCCCACTGCAGGGCTTGGGCTTCGGCGAGCGCGGAGGAGCGGGACAGAGCGCGGCCGCCGGCGTAGTAGCGCACGCCTTGTTCTCCTACCCAGCAGACGGCGGCGCCGGTTTCGCCGAGGACGCTCATCGCCTGATGGGTGATGCGGGTGCCGGGGCCGAGGAGGAGGGTGCCGATGGTTGCCGATGGGATGTGGGTGGTCCCGTTGGCGTCCTCGGCGGTGATGGCGTTGGCGTCCCGGTGCACGGTGCAGCGTTCGAGGTAGATGAAGGACAGCCGGTCGCTGGTGCGGGCGAGGTGGCGCGGAGTGAGCGTCGCGCGTCGATTGACGGTGGTCACCGGGCTCAGCCTGTTGTGCGCAGTGGTGCCAGGGTGAGCAGGCCGCAGCCGTAGGCTTTGGCCTTGCCGATCCCTTGAGTGAGGGCGCGTCGCAGCAGTTGCGGGTCGGTGACTTGGAGGCGGCCGTCGAAGGTGACGGTGACCAGGGTGACGGGTGATCGTCGGCCGGTGCCGTGGGACTTGTCGAAGGCGAGGGGGCGCTTGTCCTGAACGGTCACCTCGTACCGGTCGCCGTGGTGGGGCTGCTTGGTGTGGGTGGTGCCGCTGGGGAGGAGACGATTGGCGTCGGCTTTCTCCAGAATGCGGAAGCCGCAGGTGTCCTGGCGTTGAAGGAGCCAGCCGATCTGGTGTGCGGGGGTGATGTGCGCGGTGCGTTTGGTGGGTTCGTCGTCCTTGCGGCGGATCTGATGGACGGGGTTGGCGGTGAGACGGAACGCCCACTCGTCGCCGCTGTCGAGGCGGTCCAGGAAGGGACTGTAGGGGCGGGTCTGCCAGCCCGGCTCGCTGGGCTGCGCGACGGCCGGCCAGCCCGCTTGTTCGACGAGGTGGGTGAGGTCGGGTCGTTCGGGGCTGACGATGTACAGCATGACTTCGGCGCGGGCGGCCTGGTCCAGGCGCCACAGGACGCGTGGACCGCCTGAGGGGGGTGCTTCGGTGGGCAGCAGTGCGGGGAAGGACGACATGATGGCCGCGTGCATGGTCTGAGGGGAGGACAGCAGGCGGCGGGCACCGGAGCGCGCTGTGTTCACGCGGAAGCGGGTGAGGTACATCATGCGCTCTCTTCGTCCAGGGCGTCGAACGGGTCGTGGCGGGGCAGGTGCCGGGCGTCCGGGTTGGGGATGCGCACGCTGCAGGTGACCTGGGTGCGCAGGGCGTGGCGCCGGTGTTGGGCGGCGAAGCTGAGGGGCTGGTCGCGCAGGGTGTCCGCGGTGTGCTGCTCGTCCGGGTCGGCGTCGCGCAGCACGGTCAGTTCGATGTGCTCCTGGCCGCGGTGGTGGCTGCGGTACCAGGGTGAGGCCTGCCAGGGCTCGGTGCGCAGTGCGTCCAGGAGGTCGTCGTGGTCGTGGAGGCCCAGTTCGACCGGCAGGGAGGGCGGGCAGGAGCGGCGGCCGAGGAACGGCGGATACGCCGGGGCGCGCATGGCGGCGTTCAGTGTGGTGAGCAGGGTGGCATCGCCTTGGAGGGCGGCGACGAAAACGGCGTCGGCGAGGTAGAAGCGTTCGGACAGCGGCATGGATTTACCGGTGACAGCGTGGTGGGCGGTGTGGAAGTCACGTACGCGGGTGCCGGGCTGGTCGATGCGGACGGCGAACCGCAGCGCGGCCAGCGGTGCCAGTGCGTCGTCGTCGCCGCGTTCGATGCCGGCGGCGGCGGCGAACATGCCGATGACGCCGCTCTTGGTGGGGGCGGATTCGGTGGTGCGGCGGGCGAAGCGAGCCGAGGCCCCCCAGGACTGCAGGGGGCCCGCGAGCCGGAGGGTCAGCACGCTCATGCGGGCTTCTCCAGGCGTTCGGCGACGGCCTGGCCGACAGCGGCGACGAGTTCGCCGATGGTGGCCGACTCGGTGCCGATCCCTGCCAGCTTGTTCGTGTTGGGGCCGACTCGCAGCACCCAGGTGAGCGTGGAGTCGTCGTCGCCGTAGGCGCGTTCGATGTCGGGGATGTACTCGGCCAGGCGCTCGCAGGCCTCGCGGACGAATCCGCCGCTGGCGCCGCGCACCGGGTCCTCGAAGGCTGCAACGAAGCTGACCGGCCGGGTGGTGCGCAGCTTGACGATCACCGCGTCGGGCAGTGTGTGGTGCCCGAACGTGTTGATCTTGCCGGTGGGAAGAGAAGCGACGAACCCGTGGACGAAGGCCTCCACGGCCCGGCGGACCGGCTCCGTGCGCGACTCGTCCTCGCGCAGTCCCTCGCCTAGGTTGGCGGCGAGCTGGTGGACGCCGAGCGCGGCGTAGCGGTACAGGGTGGCGGAGTTGAAATCGACGGTGCCGATCATGCCGGCGCCCGTCTCGGCGTCGGAGTTCTCGTCGTCGACGGCGGTGTAGTAGTCGGACTCGTTCTCGACCCGGTGCACGCTGAGGGCGTGGGCGACCTGGACGGCGGCGTCGACGTTGATGTCGGCGTCGTCGGCGACCATGCGACCGAACAGGGCAATGTCGACCGAGTGATGGGTGTCGGCGATCTGCTTCGCCCGGTTTTTGTTGTCCTTGTTCTTGAAGAACGCGGCGATGTCGGCAGCGCCTTCGACGGCGAGGCGGGCCAGGCCGTCGAGCTGGCGGGTGCTGAGGAACACCAGGTACTTCGACTCGGGTGCCGGCTCCGGCTCTCCGTCCTTGACGGCAGCCGCCTTGCGCTGGGGAACCTCCGTCTTTAAGCCGGTGGCCTTCACCGTCTCGTCCGCGATCCGCAAAGCGGCCTCACCCTTGAGGGAGGAGTCGAACTCGGCGATCCGGGCTGCGATCACCTCCACGATCTTCTTGGTCCGCACACCGAGCTCACTGGGCTCGAGCAGGTGCTCATCCTTGAAGTAGGTACGCGTGGCGCGCTTCCAGGCCTGACTGGAGACACGGGCGCGCGGCACTCCCCCGTAGACCGCGCTCTTCGGCGCTCCGGTGTCGTCGCGGTTGATGTTGCTCGGCGGGACGGTCTGCAGGGCGTGCACGTCGAGGAAGATGCGATTCACGAGGCGTCCTTGTCGGTGTCCGTGGTGCTGGTGCTGTCAGAGCCGGCGGAAGTGGGCTTGGCGTGGCAGGCGTGGAAGGAGCGGCCCCATTCCCGACGGACGGTGTCCGAACAGCCGGGCCACTGCCAGGTGTAGAGCTGTCCGGCGAGCAGGGCGTGATCGAGCGGGATGTCCTCGCGGCGCAGCAGGACGACGATGTCGCGCAGCCGCTGGGCGAGGACGGTCAGATCGGGCGCGGTACCGGCGCGGACCAGGCGCTTGTGCACGGCCTCGTCGATCTCACCGGGCTTCATCATCCGGCGCACTGCGCTGCCCAGGCCTCTGCGGCGGTCCGGCCTGTCTGCCTGGTACATGGCCGTGCGGCGGGACTGCTGGTGCAGGGCGTAGAGGGTGAGAGCGGTGTGCAGGGCGTCCTCGGCCCTGGTCAGTTCCCTCTCGGTCAAAGACCTCGCGCCGTCCGGCGTGTCGTGCAGGGGGCCGGTGTCGATCAGGGGCCACAGGTCCGGCAGCTGCCCGGCGGGACGGCCGGCGCCGCGCCGCAGCCGGGCGAGGGCCGCGACCGCGTGGGACTGGTCCGTGAGGTAGCCGCGCTGCAGGGCGGTGATGTGGGCGGCGGCGAGAGTGCTGACCCGTGTGCGCGGGGTGACATGTGTGGTGACGGTGGTCATGCGGGTGCCTTCACGGTGGTTTCGGGCGCCGGGCCTGCGTCCGCGTCCGGCGTTGTGTCGAAGGAGTCGGGACGCCCCAGTCCCTTGTGCAGGGCAGCGCGGAACCACTTGCCGGCGAGTGCCGAGTTGAGCCACTCCGTGCCGTGCTTGACCGCGACGATGCGCCCCTGCCACGCCGCGTCCCCGGCCGCGGCCGTCAGCCGGTCACCGAGCTCGCTGACCATGGCGTACACCTGCTGCTGCCATTCACCACGGCGTGCATACGGGTCGTCGGTCTCGGCGAGACGGGCCAGCCAGGTGCGGTACGGGGCCTCGAGAAGACCGTAGGCGAGATCGCGTGCACTCGAGCGGGGCCCATCGCTCTCCGTGCCGGCCGCGCGGGCCAGGTTGGTGGCGAGGTCACCGAGTGCGTTGACCGCGAGATCGGCGTCGCCGACGGCTGCGACGGCCTGCTCGGCGTAGCGCCGGTCTTGCTGGTGCAGCAGGACAACGGCCATGGCCACGTGGTCGTCGACGACCTCGTCGATCACGGACTGCTGCGTGCCATAGCGTGCACCGATGATCCGCGCCCGCACGAGGAAACCGGCCTCCAGCTCCCCCTCCGTGACCAGGCGGGCCACCCACTCCAAGATGCCCGGCCGTAGGTAGTCGGCCGGCTCCGGCCCCGACGAGGCCTGCTCCTCGTTGATGACAAGCGCGCCGATCCCCCGCCAGGCCGACCGCTCCGGCGCGTGCTCACGCGGCAGGTAGACCGGCGTCTGCTTCAGCTTCTTCTCCTGCGTCCGGCTGCGCCGCCAGGCGGTCATCGGCTCCCGGTGCTGCCGGCCACGAGGGGACAGCGGGTCGCCGTAGCCCAGAACGACGCCGTGCACGCCGTCAGCGTCGAAGTGCAGCCGCAGGCGCCGCGTCTGCCACGTGTACAGGTCGCGTACACCGGTCGGGGCGCGCTCCGCGCCGCCCGGGCCGCTGGGCTGGCGGCGCCACGCCGGCGCATCCTCTGCATCGACCTGCACGCCGGAGGTGTCGGCGGCCACCAGGTTCAGCAGCAGCGTCTCGCGCAGCGTGGCGCCCTCGACGAAGACGCCACCGAGGTTCCCGGCCCATCCGACACCCAGCGGATAGACCTTGCCGCCCTTGACGCGCGCGTCGCCGTGCACACCTGTCTTGATGCCGGACGTGTCGTAGGCGTGCGCGTGCACGACCCAGCGGGCTGCCTCGGCGAAGGTGAGCCGCTCGACGGTGGGCATGCGCGCGGTGAAGAACGGCTCCCCATTGGGAACGTCGGCCACGACCCGGTTCAGGGAGAACACCTCGCCCTTCGCGGTCCGCAAATGAGGCGTCTGGAAGAACGGTGCAGCCCCATCCAGCAGATCGAACCGGCTGCGGTGCGCCTCGAGATACGCCTCGATGGGCCCGAAGCAGTTCTCCCCGGCCCACAAATCCGCCCACTCATCGATGTCCTGCGGCCCATCGAGCGCATCATGCGCGATCGCGAGGAGCAGACGAAGCAGAGCGAATTCCTGGGTGGGCAGGTCGCCGATAATGCGCCGCAGGTCGGCCGCCTGCGCGAACACCTCCCGCAGCGATAACTCGTCCTGAGTACCGTCCCGTCTGAGTACGGGGATCCACGACTGAGTGGTGAGGTCGAACGACATCACACCGGTGCCGTCGTTCGGGTCGACTTCAGGCACGGGTCACCTCCAGGCCGTCATGAGGGCTGTACTGGAGCTGGAAGCCTGCCAGATGGGTCTGACAATGCTCGTCGAGCGGAAGAATCAGCTGGCCGGCGAGCCAGTGACTGTCTTTCACCTGCCAGGCAGGGATGTAGAGCTCCTCGAGCTCGTCGATCGCCTGGTCCATGACGTCGGCGTAGCTGAACTGAATCGGCAACCGCAGTCCGCAGCTCGCCGCCGTACGGGCCGCGAAAGCGGTCGGCACCTGGTCTGTGGGCAGTGACAGCCCTGCACGCGGGCGGCCTTCACGATCCGGCTCCAGCCACGGCACCGTGACCAGGGAGCCGTCGGCGCGCCGCTGCACGACCACGACCTCCAGGCTTTCGCGGCTGTCACGGACCTGGGCGCGCCCCTGGCGGGTGTCGTCCGCGTCACCGACACCTGCTGCGACCCAGCCGAACAACGGCCGGCCGGGACGGGCGGCGGCATCCAGCCGGAACGTCGCGGCCCGCTCGGCCTGGTCCATGCGATGCTCGTCGTGGCGCACGCGGGCAACTTCGAGCGCCTCCTTCCAGCCGGACGTGCCGTCGAACTCATCGGCGTAGGCCCGCTGTACCAGGGGACTGATGTCCGCGGGCAGCCGTACAGGACGTTCCCGGCCACCGTCGAGGTGCGGCTGCAGGACGGCAGCGGAACGCAGCAACGCATACGCCCCGTACACGGCGAGCGAGCCGCGCACCGGCGCGGGAACGGCCGCGCTGTAGTCGACACCGGTGACCAGGCAGCGTGCCCTACGCAACCGCTCAGGCCGGTCGCTCTGCTCCACACCCCCGCGCAGGTGCCGGTGCAGACGTCCCATGCGCTGAAGCAGGAGGTCAATCGGTGCGAGGTCGGTGACCAGCAGGTCGAAGTCGACATCCAGGGACTGCTCGGCGACCTGGCTGGCGACAACGATGTGCGCCGACGACGGCCGATCGCTCTTACCCGGCGGCCCAAAACGTGCCAGAAGACCGGCGTCCTTGTCGGCACGGTCAAGATCAATGAAACACGAGTGGGCGACGGTGACGTTCGCATCCCCGAACCTCTCGCGCAGCGCAGCCGCTGTCTCAAGGACACGGCGCACCGTATTGCGGACGACCAGAACGCAACCGCCCCCGGCCAGGTCTCTCTCCAGCCGGTCGGCGAGGACCTCCACGTCGTCCTCTAGCCGCTCCACTTCGACGTCCGTGCCGCGGAACGAGGCCGCCGGACACCGCATGACCGGCGCGCCACCGGGCGTGACCGCTGTCAACAGCGGATAATCACCGGCTTGGGCGACAGCCTCGAACGAAGCCGCAACCTCACCAGTGGTCTTACCCGCATACCCCTCCACCAGCTCTCGCCGCCGGCCGGCCGGCAGCGTCGCGGACAAGACCACCACCGGCATCCGATACGCGCCCAGCCACGACAGCACCCGATCGAGATAGACGCTCATGTACGTGTCGTAAGCATGCGCCTCATCGATGACGACGACCTTCCCGGCGATCGCCAGGTGACGCAGCGCCAGGTGCCGGCTCTTCAGCCCGGCGAACAGCAACTGATCGACCGTGCCGGCAACAAACGAGGACAGCATGGCCTTCTTCCGCCCCCGCAGCCACGCGTGGGCGACGAGTTCGGCAGCGGCAAAACGGTCACGGCTCGACGGCCGCCACTCCTGCTCCCCCGGCCCGTCCACATCGACCGCGGCAATCCGCCGGCCCCGGCCCATCAGATCGGCGAAGTCCTCGTTGAGGGCCGCCTTGGAGTGGGCCAGCAGAACCGAGTAACGAGTCCCCTCCGGAGCAGGCAGACGGTCGAGCCACGCCAGCAGACGGGGGAACATCGCGTTACCGGTGGCCATCGTCGGCAACGCGAAGAACACACCACCCGCCCCGAACCGAGCGGCAAGAACCTCCACAGCGGCGAGCGCGGCCTCCGTCTTCCCCTCCCCCATGGGTGCCTCGATCACCATCAGCCCTGGCTCGTCCATCCCGCGTGCTAGTTCCACAGCCGCCTCCTGCACCGGCCGGACCTTCGCCTCCGGCGGAAGGTCGAACCGGGATGCGAACAGCTCCTGGACATCCCCGACCGGCTCCTCAGCACGCCACGGTCCCGGCAGGTCGAGCCCACGCCAGGCGGCCGCGATGCGCTCGGCGCCCGTACGGGGGACGTCCTCAGGAAAGTAGGGAAAGAGGTCGGGATTGCTGGCAATCCAGTCGGAGACGATGACCAGCGCAGACAGCAGCACCTGCACTGGCTGCGGCAGTTTCACCACCCGCCAGGCCATCAAGCGCTCCCGCACGCCGAACTCGTCCGCGCACGCGTCGAGAAGTTCCTCCTGCACCCGCTTCCACAGCGTCCAACTCGACCCCCGCGTGCGCAGCAGTTCAGGGTGGCGGTCAAGTGCCTGGATCTGGCCGTGCTCGGGCGGCATCCCGTGATGCCCGCCCACCGCCACCGTGAACTGCCCCATCTGCTTGACCGTCCAGCCGTGCCGCTCTTCCAGCCACTCCCCCAGCAGCACCTGTCCCGCAAGCCCGTGCGGTCCAAGCCGCCGGTCCGCACCCATCGCCTGCCGCGAACGCATCTCCAGCCCATGACCTCGCATGACCTGCGCCAACTGCTCCACCTGACAGGCGAATGCAGGCGTCGCCTTCCCTATGTCATGCGCACCAGCCAGCCACACCACCAGCCGGCGCGCATCGCCCTCCCCAGCGGGCAGCGCACCAGCGATCAGCCTCCGCACCGACAACGGCAGCCACTCATCCCACAACCGCCCGGCCACGGCGGCACTGTCCTCCATATGCCGCCACAGCGGCAGCCACCGGTCGGAATCACGCTCGTGCTTGGCCCACACGCTCAACGCCGGCCTGCCCAGCCGGGCATGAAGCCCCACCGGGGCGCCCCCCTCGCCTGTCATGCCAGATACATACAGGGTGTAAGCGAAGCGTGACACCGATATGAAGAAACGGGCAGGATCTACAGTTGGCGCAAGCTAGACAGCGGACGTCACGCGGGCAGCCCTAAGTTGGGTCTCCGGCTGGGCCGCGGCACAGCAGGAACTGCAGGGTGGGTGATGCGAAATTTTGTCGGACTCTCGAGAAGTCATGGAAAACACGGCACTGGCCCTGCAAACCCGCAGGTCACATAGTCTGCTCCCCGCGCACGCGGGGATGGCCCCGACTTCGTCTCCGTACCGGCTGTACCGTCTTCCTGCTCCCCGCGCACGCGGGGATGGCCCCCCACTGGTGCCAGCGGAACAGGATCTCCGGGTCTGCTCCCCGCGCACGCGGGGATGGCCCCCGGTGGTGGGGGTGTGCGTGTCGGGTGTGGGCCTGCTCCCCGCGCACGCGGGGATGGCCCCTACCGCCGTTGCCGGAGGGGGTTTTGCCGCTGCTGCTCCCCGCGCACGCGGGGATGGCCCCGACGCCCAGGCGGAACGCACCGAGTGCGCTGGGCTGCTCCCCGCGCAGGCGGGGATGGCCCCTCCCCGGCCGGCTGCCCGCCGGCGACGACGGCCTGCTCCCCGCGCACGCAGGGATGGCCCCACCGTCGAGATCGACACCCCCGACCGCGGGCGCTGCTCCCCACCCACGCGGGGATGGCCCCCCCGCGGGCGCTCGGGACGACGGACACATACCCCTGCTCCCCGCGCACGCGGGGATGGCCCCAGGTGGCCGAACGCGCCGCGCACCGTCTGGATCTGCTCCCCGCGCACGCGGGGTTGGTCCCGCGCCGCGTAACGGCGGCCGTTCCGAGGCGCCCTGCTTCCCGCGCAGGCGGGGATGCTCCCAACATCCGAGCCCAGGGGCTGGAAGAAGCCCCCTGCTCCCCGCACACGCGGGATCGTCCCAAGTACGTGGGGGACAACCTGAACGAGACCGCCTGCTCCCCGCGCACGCGGGGATGGTCCCTCTGTTGTTTCTTTCCAAGGCGACCGGATTTCTGCTCCCCGGTATGCGGGATGGTCTCACCGTGTTGGGGTCGTTGGGATTGGCCAGCTGCTGCGTCCCGCGCTCGCGGGTCTGGCCCCAGGAAGGGCGTGGTCCGCCCGTTGGTGCAGTCGGCTCCCCGCGCCCGCGGGGGATGGTCCTGCGGCCCGCATCTGGGTGACGATGTGAGGATGCCGGACACCTGCTCCTCGCGCCCGCGGGGATGGTCCCATGACGTCGATGTCGACCTACGGCCAGGCCACCTGCTCCCCGCGCACTCGGGGAGCCAAGGTCGACTGCGGCGTCGGACACCCACGCGTCATCGAGGGCCTGGTCGTCGCCGGCCGCCCATGCGGCGACAATCCGGTCCCAGCGACGAACGTTGAGGGGGCGGAAGCTCAGCTCACGGCGAGACCTGCGACTGGTTGAGCGGGTGGAACTCCACCCGGGTTCCGCGCCCGGCGCGGTTGAGGCGGGCGAGCAGGTAGCGGGCGACGTTCTCACGGGGCACCACGCGATACGCCTGCTCGATGCGTTCAAGGTTCTTCTTCGACGGCGCGCGGGTGCCGGCCAGCCAGGCGCGGATGGTGCGGGGTGTGGCGGTGAGGCCGGCTGCGCGGGCGGTGGCGAGGGCGCGGTCGCTGCGGGTGAGGTAGTGCAGGCGGGCCGTCACCGTTGTCCGCGACACCACCGTCCCGCGCAGCGAGGCCGCCCGCCAAGGGCGCGGCTTCATCGGGGAACTGCCCGGCTTCCGCAGCGGCGGCGCCCTCGCCTCAGCCGTCCTAACCGCAGCAGCACCCACCCGGATGGCCGTCTACGACCGTCGCGTCCAACACGCCCTCGACACCCTCGGCCTCACCCTTACCCCCGCGCCGGGACGCTACGGCCGCTACGTCCAACTCCTCGACGACCTCCTGCACCACAGCGGAACACGCGCCGACGGCTGGACCGCACGCGACGTCGACACCGCCCTGTACTGGGCCGGAGCCACCCCCGACCATCCAACAAGCCCTGACCAGCACATGGCCGCGTTGACGTGACGAATCCCCCGCCTCCTGTTGCCAGAGGCGGGGGATTCGCCGTAGGTGAGGTCAGGTCTGGCACTGCGACGTCGCGGCGCTGCTCCAGTTTGACCAGGCGCCTCCGGTCGGCCGGACGTGGACGCGGATGGTGATTTTTGCGTTGACCGGGCCGCAGATGCGGGTTGCGGAGCCGATCTCGAAGGGGCCGATCGTGGAACGGCGCTGAACGAGCGTGCGCCCGTTGCCGAGTTTCGTCCAGCTGCTGGAGCCCTGGACGTTCATGAACGCCTCGTAGTCGACGTAGGAGGCGTGGGCGCGGGAGTTGGTGATGACGGCGTGCGCCTTGATGTCGCGCCACCAGATCTTGTTGTCCTTGAACCGCTCGGCGCTGATGCAGCCTTGTGCGCCGATGTTCTGGGTGGAGACGGCGCCGCCGCAGGCGATGGCGGCGGCGTTGGCGTCGGCGGGTACGGCGAGGGTGGTCAGCAGGGCGGCTCCTGCCGCTGCGGCGAGGCGTTTCCTGTGCATCGTGCGGTCCTCTCGGTCGGGTGTGCGCGGGCTGCGGGGCGGGCGGGTCGTCAGCGGGCGAGCTCTACGGTGACCGGCGTGTTGGGGCACTGGTTGAGGGTTTCTGACAGGGCGGCTTGTTCGCTTTCGTCGATGCTCAGGCCCCAGCGCATCTTGTCGGCGATCCAGTCGGTGACGTACTGGCAGCGGTAGCCTGCGGCCGGTGGCAGCCAGGTGGTGGGGTCCTGATCTGCCTTGGACCGGTTCGAGGCGGCCGACACCGCGATCAGCGCCCGGTCGTCGCCCAGATCGTTCGCGTAAGCCTCGCGCTCCGCGGGCGACCAGGCGGAGGCGCCGGAGTCCCAGGCCTCGGCGAGCGGCACGAGGTGATCGATGTCCAGGCCCCGCGGGCCGTCGATGTAGCGGTCGTCGTACGGGGAGTACCACTGGCCTCCGGTCAGGGTGCAGCGCGGGCCCTGCTCGGGTGCGATGACGGCCTCGGCCTTGAGGACCTCGGCGCGGGTGTTGCAGCCGTCCTTGTCGGCGTCGACCCAGTGCTTGAAGGCGTCGCGCTGGTAGCCGGTGCGGTCCTCCGCGGCGATGGGCAGATGGGCCAGGCCGTCCCGCACCGGGGCGGTGAGCGTCTGCCCCGGATCGCGCACGGCGGCGCCGGCCGGAGCGGCGTGGGCAGTGGCGGGCAGCAGCAGGGCGGTGAGGGCGGCGGCGATGGCGGCGGTACGGGGGAGGCGCACGACAGGGGGTCCTCTCGAAGATCACCGACTGGTCGTGATCTTCGTAGCGGTCCCGGAAGGCGGCACGCCCGGGAAGCAGCGGTGACTCCACTCGATGGAGGGGAAAGTCGGATGGTCGCCCCGGCGCAGCGGCGTGTGTCGGCGAGCGAAGAAAATCGAACACATGATTGAATTCAGCCATGCGACCGATTCCCGACGACCTCGCCCGGGCGGTTGACGAGTGGCACGCCACCTACCGCCAACTCGCCGCGCACCCACGCACCGCGCTGCGCAGACGACTCGTCCAGCTGTCGGGCGAGGTGCTCTTCCACCCCCACTGGCACGGCCGGCGCACCCCGGCCGCCTCCACGCTCTACGCAGCCGCTCCCCACGCCCGCAGCCTCTCAGCGATCTCCTGATCCGGCGCGGAGCAAGCGCATGAGCGGCGCGGTTTCGGAGGTGTGCCGGCTCGGCCCTGGCGCCCGGAGGACGGCCCAGAGCCGGTCGTGTGGACCTGGACTCCGAGGGATCCGCCCGCCTTCTGGGCGATGCCAGCGGGCCGGTGGCGGCGGGCTGAGGTACAAGCCCGGCAGGACTGGTCAGACGGTCGCGTCATCTACCAGGTCCTGGTGGATGCGGAGGGATCCGGCTCGAAGGGCACCCGCGCGTATCAGTGGCCACAAGACGGCCTGCGCATCGCGCACCGCAGCACACTGGGCCCCTACCGCGATGCGCAGCAGGGCGGTGGGCTACCCCGTCCGCCCGGCAGGCGGGCGCTGCCCACTGCCCAGCCGGTGTCCCCGGGCGGTGAGAACGGCTCCGACGTAGCGTCGTGAGCATGGACGGTGCGCCCAGACGAACCGATCCCACGACGGACCGGGCCACCGCGGCGCTGCTCCTCGGGTTCCGACCGAGCCAAGTGGGGCACTGCGCACGCTGCTGCGTTAACTGCACCCTGCTCCTATATACAGCTTCCCAGAGCCGCGCGTTGAGTACCGATTGCAATCTACAACCACTCTCGATTAGCCGACATCCCGTGACTCCCCGTTGAGGTGCCCGCCAGCAAGGATGTCCCGTACGGAATCAAGCTCTCGAGCGAGCTGATACACGGCGGTAGTCCAGTCCTGGCTTTTCATAAGAGCATCGGTCCACGCGCGCGTCAGAATTGCCTCGTCAAATACTTCAAGACCGCCAACGATTTCATTCACCGCTTGACTGATGGCGGTGACGGAATGAGCGGGAAGCCATCTAAGCCCTGACCCAAGCAGGCGAGGATGGACCTCAATGAGCAGAATGCGCCAAAGGGCTGCTACTTCATCGGCCCATCGGACAGTCGCCCTAAGATCCCCAAAAACGCCACGCAAATCATTATTTAGTTGCAACCACGCATCTTCTTCATCCTGCTTATGGGTGGCTCTCTGGGCGGCCACAGCAGCCCCTTCGAGGTGAGGCAATGGGTCCAAGCGGTCCTGTGGATTCCACAGGACCCGCAGGACGACTTCGTGAAATTCCTGCGCAATGCGAGCGGCAAAGACATGCGCTTGGCGCCTCTCGCTAATGCGCGCCTGATCTTCTGCCAGTCGACTGATTACGACAAGAGCGAAGGGCACACCGAAAAGGAGGCCAGTCAAGCCGGAAATAAGGTTTGTCGTGTAGACCCGACTGGGCCACCATTCTTCAATGTCACCAGAGATGCCCAACGCGATGAACGCGAGACCTAGGGGCGGCAAGACTTTGCATACCACCCGAACACTTGACGGGATCTCCCGCCAGCTCGCGCGAAGTCGCCCTGTCATTCGCCTCCTTCATTCACTCATACACCAGCACATTTTGGCTCAGCCAATACCGAGCCCAAGGGAGCGACTCGGTCAGCCTGCTCCTGCCGACCTAAACGGCAAGAGCCTGCACCGAGGCAGAGGAGTGGAGCAGGGCTTGGATACCAGCCACCGGGAGTGCAGAGAAGCCAGGGACTTACGGTCCGCTACGGCCGCACGCCCTGGTCGTGTGCCCAGCCTGCATCAGACCCCGCCGCCGAGCGGGCCGGCGGCTAGGCCCTGTCGTTTGGATCAGGCTGGCCAAGAGGCGCGGCACCTCTTGGCCGACCCGAGCGGGGTCTGGTGCGTGCAGCTGCAAGGCGGAGGAGGGCGCCAACGCGGAGCGTTGGCAACCGACGACAACGCGGCAGATGCGCGTGCCAGACCCCGCGACGCCGGCATGATCCAAACGACAGGGCCTAGATGTATTGATCACGAGCGTTGTTGACAGCCACGGGGCTTGATCATGGCGAAGACCTCCGGTGTGGTGGAGCTGTCTAGGACTGCACCGCACGGAGGTCTTCGTGTCCCACCGTAATGCCCGGCTGACCGTTCACGGCAGGCGGCTGCTCATCGAGCGTGTCCGCTCGGGCCGTCCCGTCGCCCATGTCGCTGCCGAGATGGGCATCTCCCGGGCCACCGCTACAAGTGGCTGCGCCGCTGGCGAGCAGAGGGCGAGGCCGGACTGCACGACCGTTCCAGCCGACCCGCAGGACGCCGCACCGCACGGCAGCAGCGGTGGAGGACCGCATCTGCCGGCTGCGGCAGGAGCGCAAGCTGGGCCCGGCCCGCATCGGGCCGATCCTGGGCCTGCCCGCCTCCACCGTGCACCGGGTCCTGGCCCGCCACGGCCTGAACCGCCTGGCCTTCCTGGACCGGCCCACCGGCCAGGTCATCCGCCGCTACGAACGCAGCCGGCCCGGCGAACTCGTGCATGTGGACGTCAAGAAACTCGGCCGCATCCCCGACGGCGGAGGCTGGCGCGTCCACGGCCGTGCCGCCTGCCCCGACCGCCGCCGCACCACCGGCTACGACTACATCCACTCCGCAGTCGACGACCACACCCGCCTCGCCTACAGCGAAGTCCACCCAGATGAGAAGGCCGCGACCTGCGCAGCCTTCCTGACCCGGGCCGCCGCCTTCTTTGCCACCTGCGGCGTCGACCGGATCGAGCGCGTCCTGACGGACAACGCCTGGCCCTACCGCAAGAGCTTCGCCTGGCGGCAGGCGCTTGCCGACCTCGGCGCGGTCGGCAAGCTCACCCGCATCTACCGGCCGCAGACCAACGGCAAGGTCGAACGCTTCAACCGCACCCTGCTCGATGAGTGGGCCTACCAGCGGCCCTACGCCAGCAACGACGAACGCACCGCCGCCCTGGCAGACTTCCTGCACACCTACAACCACCACCGCTGCCACACCGCACTCGGCGGTCACCCACCGATCAGCCGCGTCAACAACGCTTCAGGTCAATACAGCTAGAGCGTGTCTCTTTGGTCGGTAAGTCAGTTGATCGGATGTGTCCGTCCGATTAGTGATCACTGATGCGATGTGGGACCGGATCGAGCCGCTGATGCCGGCCGATCCAGTCCGTGGACGACGGTGGGCCGACCATCGCCG
>NZ_JBVJPV010000032.1:0-30363 GCF_055609245.1 Streptomyces sp. NPDC036813
AAGGAACGGTCGCTTCCTTTGTACTCACCCTCTCGGGCTTTCCTCCGGGCTTCCCTTCGGTCTTGCGTTTCCGACTCTATCAGATCTTTTCTCGATCCGATTTCCTCGGTGCTTTCCAGGTTTCCGCTCTCGCGTTTCCCTTTCCGGCGGTTCCGACTTTATCAGAGATTCTGAGCCGGATTTCCCACCCGCTTCGGGGCCGCCGGTGCACGAAGCGACCGGGTTCCCGTCGAGGTGGAGCCGTAAACGTACTGGAGCGGGGCGCCTCGATGCAAATCGAGGGACCCCGCTCCGGGTTCACACCTGTGGGAGCGTCAAACCTCCACCACGACCGGCAGGATCATCGGCCGGCGCCGGTAGTTGTCCGAGACCCACTTGCCCAGGGTCCGGCGGACCAGTTGCTGCAGTTGGTGGGGCTCGACGACCCCGTCCTGCGCCGAGCGCTCGAGCACCTCGGTGACCTTCGGGAGGACGTCCACGAAGGCCGAGTCCTCGATGCCGGAGCCGCGCGCCTGGACGTGCGGACCACCGGTGATCTTGCCCGTGGAGGAGTCCACCACCACGAAGACCGAGATGATGCCCTCCTCGCCCAGGATCTTGCGGTCCTTCAGGGCCGGCTCGCCGACGTCGCCGACCGACAGGCCGTCGACGTAGACATAGCCCGCCTGGACCTTGCCGGAGATCTTGGCCTTGCCCTGGACCAGGTCGACGGTCACGCCGTCCTCGGCGATGACGATGTGGTCGTGCGGGACGCCGGTGAGGGCGCCCAGTTCGGCGTTGGCCCGCAAGTGGCGCCATTCGCCGTGGACCGGCATCAGGTTCTTCGGGCGGCAGATGTTGTAGAAGTACAGCAGCTCGCCCGCGGACGCGTGGCCGGAGACGTGCACCTTGGCGTTGCCCTTGTGCACCACGTTCGCGCCCCAGCGGGTCAGGCCGTTGATCACGCGGTAGACCGCGTTCTCGTTGCCGGGGATCAGCGAGGACGCCAGGATCACGGTGTCGCCGTCGACGATGCGGATCTGGTGGTCCCGGTTGGCCATGCGGGACAGGGCCGCCATCGGTTCGCCCTGGGAACCCGTGCAGACCAGGACCACCTCGTTGTCCGGGAGGTCGTCGAGCGTCTTGACGTCCACCACCAGGCCCGGCGGGACCCGCAGATAGCCGAGGTCACGTGCGATACCCATGTTGCGGACCATCGAGCGGCCGACGAAGGCGACCCGGCGGCCGTACTCGTGGGCCGCGTCCAGGATCTGCTGGATCCGGTGGACGTGGCTGGCGAAGCTCGCCACGATGATCCGCTTGCGGGCGCCGGCGAAGACCTGGCGCAGAACGCTGGAGATGTCCCGCTCGTGCGGGGTGAAGCCGGGGACCTCTGCGTTCGTGGAGTCGGTGAGGAGGAGGTCGATGCCCTCCTCGCTCAGCCGCGCGAAGGCGTGCAGGTCCGTGAGGCGGTTGTCCAGCGGGAGCTGGTCCATCTTGAAGTCGCCGGTGTGGACGATCATGCCCGCCGGGGTGCGGATGGCGACGGCCAGCGCGTCCGGGATGGAGTGGTTGACCGCGATGAACTCGCAGTCGAAGGGGCCGAGGCGCTCGCGGTTCCCCTCCGACACCTCGAGGGTGTACGGGCGGATGCGGTGCTCCTGGAGCTTGGCCTCGATCAGGGCCAGGGTCAGCTTGGAGCCGATCAGCGGGATGTCCGGCTTCTCGCGCAGGAGGAACGGGACGCCGCCGATGTGGTCCTCGTGACCGTGCGTGAGGACGATGCCCTCGATGTCGTCGAGGCGGTCTCTGATCGACGTGAAGTCCGGCAGGATCAGGTCGATGCCGGGCTGCTCCTCCTCGGGGAAGAGCACGCCGCAGTCGACGATCAGCAGACGGCCGCCGTATTCGAAGACCGTCATGTTGCGGCCGATCTCGCCGAGGCCGCCGAGCGGGGTCACGCGCAGGCCGCCCTCGGGGAGCGGCGGGGGCGCACTGAGTTCGGGATGCGGATGGCTCAAAAGACTCTCCTCACCACGCGCGCCACGTACCGGTCGGGCACGTGGCGCGTATGACGTTCGTGCAGAAGCAGTTGTCGTTGTCGTGTCGCAGGCACCGGTGGCCTGCTTATTCAGTTGTGAAGCTCAGGTGCGCGGGGCGGTTGCGCGCGGCCGCGCGAAGTCTGTTGTCAGAGCTGTACCCCGCCGGCGGCAAGATCGATCTTGAGCTGCTCGATCTCCTCGGGCGAGCACTCCACCATGGGCGCGCGCAGCGGCCCGGCGGGCAGACCCTTCAGGGCGAGCGCGGCCTTGGTGGTCATGACGCCCTGGGTGCGGAACATGCCGGTGTAGACCGGGAGCAGCTTCTGGTGGATCTCGGTGGCCTTGACTACGTCGCCGGAGATGTACGCCTCGACGAGCGCGCGCAGGTCCGGGGTGACGAGGTGGCCGACGACCGAGACGAAGCCGACCGCGCCGACGGAGAGCAGCGGCAGGTTCAGCATGTCGTCGCCGGAGTACCAGGCGAGGCCGGAGCGGGCGATGGCCCAGCTGGCGCGGCCGAGGTCGCCCTTGGCGTCCTTGTTGGCGACGATCCGGGGGTGCTCGGCGAGGCGGACGAGCGTCTCGGTGTTGATCGGGACGCCGCTGCGGCCGGGGATGTCGTAGAGCATGACCGGCAGCTCGGTGGCGTCGGCCAGGGCCGTGAAGTGCCGGTACAGGCCCTCCTGCGGGGGCTTGTTGTAGTACGGCGTGACGACGAGCAGGCCGTGTGCGCCGGTCTTCTCGGCGGCGCGAGCCAGCTCGATGCTGTGGTGGGTGTCGTTGGTGCCGACCCCGGCCACCACGTGGGCCCGGTCGCCGACGGCCTCCAGGACCGCTCGTACGAGATCCGCTTTCTCCGCGTCGCTGGTGGTGGGCGACTCACCGGTGGTGCCGTTGATGATCAGGCCGTCGTTGCCTGCGTCCACCAGGTGGGCGGCGAGCCGCTGTGCGCCGTCGAGGTCGAGTGCGCCGTCCGCCGTGAAGGGCGTGACCATGGCGGTGAGGACCCGCCCGAAGGGGGTCTGCGGAGTGGAGGTCGGAGCCATGGGTTACACGCTACTCGTTGCGCATCACGTGGTCTGCCCTCGGGGTGCCGGGCAAGTCAGGACAAAAGAGGAGCCCGGCACTGCCTGCTCGGGGGTTCAAGCAGTGCCGGGTCCGTTTGATCAGGCTAGATGAACTTCTCTAAACGCCGCAATACGGACACTTCGCAAGGCTGAACCGTACATGTGTGCCGGGCGGGGGAACGGGGGTCCGTTACGGCGCCACACGCCCGTTCGCATTGAAGGCGGCGTACGTGAGCGGCATCAGCTCGCCCCACGCGGCCTCCATCTTCTCGCCGACCATCTCGATCTCCCGCTGCGGGAAGGACGGCACCTTGGCCAGCTCGTGCTGGGTGCGCAGGCCGAGGAAGTGCATCAGCGAGCGGGCGTTGCAGGTGGCGTACATCGAGGAGAACAGGCCGACCGGCAGCACGGCGCGGGCGACCTCACGGGCGACGCCGGCGGCCAGCATCTCCTGGTAGGTGCGGTAGGCCTCGCGGTACGACTCCTCCATCGAGTCGCTGACGAGCTTGTACTGCTCGGGGGTGCCCTCGACGAACCGGTACTTGCCCGGGCGGCCCTCCTGGACCAGCTTGCGGGAGGTGTCCGGGACGTAGAAGACGGGCTGCAGCTCGCGGTAGCGGCCGGACTCCTCGTTGTAGGACCAGCCGACCCGGTGCCGCATGAACTCGCGGAAGACGAAGATCGGGGCGCTGATGAAGAACGTCATCGAGTTGTGCTCGAACGGGCTGCCGTGCCGGTCGCGCATCAGGAAGTTGATCAGACCCTTGGAGCGCTCCGGGTCCCTCTGCAGCTCGTCCAGCGACTGCTCCCCGAGCGTGGACACGCGGGCGGCGAACAGTACGTCGGAGTCGGCCGCGCTGTGTTTCACCAGCTCCACCGTGACGTCACTGCGGAACTCGATCTTGATGTCATCCTCGGGGATCACGGTTTCGGTGGGCCTTCCGGTCTTGTCGTGTGGCGACGCCACTCTACCCAGTGGCGCGTTCGGGACCGCGCTGCAAGAAGTCGGTGAAACAGGGCACCTTTGAGACGGTTCGTTCGTCTCTACGGATGACAAAGATCCGTTCTGTCCCCGAAGGGAGACCCACCCCCGATGTCCGGTCGGCGTGAACCCGTCCCGTTCGCCTTCATAGCCGAAGCTGACAGGTTCCGCAGTAATGTCACTCCTCCGTCCCCTCAGCGGGCGTCCGCCGGTCAGCTGGCCGGCCGGCTGCTGCTGGGGCTCACCATCGTCGCCGCGCTCGTCGGCTCGCTGATGCTGGGGATGCCGGCGCTGAGCCTGGATCACTCCTCCACCGCGCCCGAGCATTCGCAGGCGTCCGACGGCCACTGATGCTCGCTCACGGCTGTCAGGTCGTGGGTGTGGAGCGCCGCCGTGGCCCCCAATGCTGGAGAGCCGGGGCGCGGCCGGATAGCCTCACCGGGCACAGCAGATGCCGGGATCGAGTGAGGACCAGCCGTGCCCCTGCCCTTCCTGACGGCCGACCGCGCGTTCGACACGGAGGCAGCCGACGATGTCGCGCTGCCGCATGACGACCGGGACCGCTGGCGACGCCCCTACCGGCCCGGTCCCTGGCGGGTCGGGGCGGCCGCGCTCTGCCTGCTGCTGGCCTCATATGTGCTGAGCGCCGCCGTGATCATCGCCCTGGCCGGCACCGTCGGCGGAGCCACCGCGGTCTTCGGCATCGCGCTGCTGATCGTCGCCGGTGCGGTGCGGCTGCTGCGCATGGGTGTGTGGGTGAGCGCGCGCGGGCTGCGGCACGTGGGCTTCTTCGTCACGCGCACGGTGGCGTGGGAGCGCGTGGTGCACGTGCGGACGGTGCAGCAGCCGGTGCGCTGGCTGGGGCTGCCGCGCACCGTGCAGGGGCAGGCCCTGGTACTGGCGCGCGCCGACCGTGGCGGCGATGCCGTACCGCCGTTGCTGACCACGCACAACGCGGACTTCCTGAGCCGGGCCGAGGCCTTCGACCGCGCGGCGGACGCGGTGGAGGCGTGGGCCGCGGAGAACCGCCGGGGCTGAGCGGCCACGGCCGGCGGTGAACCGTACGGCGACAACAGAAAGGGGCCGGACCGCGGGTGAACGCGGACCGGCCCCTTCGGTGTACCTGTGGCCCGCAACGCCGGGGCGGGCGTCGCGGGCGTGGCCGGGTCAGACCTGGACCGGGCGGCCCTCGTGGAGGGCTATCGCCCGCTGCATCGCCTTGCGGGCGCGAGGGGTGTCGCGGGCGTCGTGGTACGCGACGGCGAGGCGGAACCAGCAGCGCCAGTCGTCCGGGGACGCCTCCGTCTCGGCCTTGCGCCGGGCGAAGACCTCGTCCGCCGAGTCACGGTCGACGCGGCCGCTGGGCAGGCGTTTCAGCTCGTCGACCGGCAGGCCGCCCTCGGCCTCGAGTTCCGCGGCGAGGGCGTTGGCCTTGCGGACGAACTCGGTGTTCTTCCACAGGAACCACAGGCCGATGACCGGCAGGATCAGCACCGCGATGCCGAAGGTGACGGTCAACGGGGTGCCGGACTGGATGAGCATGACGCCGCGGCTGCCGACCAGAACGAAGTAGAAGACGAGGACGGCGGCCGTGACGAGGTAGGTGATCTTCGCGCGCATGAGGGTCAGAGGCTCAGTTCAGGTCCAGGAAGTGTTCCAGGCCGAAGGTCAGGCCCGGGCTGCTCACCACGCGGCGCACGCCGAGCAGGATGCCCGGCATGAAGCTGCTGTGGTGCAGCGAGTCGTGCCGGACGGTGAGGGTCTCGCCCTCGCCGCCGAGCAGGACCTCCTGGTGGGCCAGCAGGCCGCGCAGCCGGACGGCGTGCACCGGCACACCGTCGACGTTCGCGCCGCGGGCGCCGTCCAGGGCCGTGACCGTGGCGTCCGGCGCCGGGGCGGAGCCCGCCTTGGCGCGGGCCTCGGCGATCAGCTGGGCGGTGCGGGTGGCCGTACCGCTCGGGGCGTCCACCTTGTTGGGGTGGTGCAGCTCGACGACCTCGACGGACTCGAAGTACGGGGCGGCGATCTGCGCGAACTTCATGGTGAGCACGGCACCGATGGAGAAGTTCGGGGCGATGAGCACGCCCGTCTCCGGGGACTGGGCGAGCCAGCCCTTCAGCTGCGCGAGGCGCTCGTCGGTCCAGCCCGTCGTACCGACGACGGCGTGGATGCCGTGCCGGACGCAGAAGTCGAGGTTGCCCATGACCGAGGCCGGGGTGGTCAGCTCGACCGCGACCTGGGCGCCGGTCTCGGCCAGCGTCTCCAGCTTGTCACCGCGGCCGAGGGTGGCCACCAGCTCCATGTCCTCGGCGGCCTCGACGGCCTTGACCGCCTCGGCCCCGATCCGGCCCTTGGCACCGAGGACCGCCACGCGCAGCTTGCTCATCTGTTGCTTCCTTAACGGAGGTGCTAACGGAGGTGACTCAGGCGACCGCGTCGTGCAGCCGCGCGGCCTGCTTGTCCTTCAGCGGGCCGATGACCGACAGCGACGGACGCCGGCCCAGGATGTCGCGGGCGACGGAACGGACCTCGTCCGGGGTCACCGCCGCGATCCGGGTCAGCATGTCGTCGACGGACATCTGCTCGCCCCAGCACAGCTCACTCTTGCCGATGCGGTTCATGAGCGCACCCGTGTCCTCCAGACCGAGCACGGTGGAGCCGCGCAGCTGGCCGATGGCCCGCTCGATCTCGTCGTCGGACAGACCGTGCTCGGCGACGTGGTCGAGCTCGTCGCGGCAGATCCGCAGTACATCGTGCACCTGCGAGGGCCGGCAGCCGGCGTACACGCCGAACAGGCCGCAGTCGGCGAAGCCCGACGTGTAGGAGTACACGCTGTAGGCCAGGCCGCGCTTCTCGCGGACCTCCTGGAACAGGCGGGAGGACATGCCGCCGCCGAGGGCGGTGTTGAGCACGCCGAGCGCCCAGCGGCGGTCGTCGGTGCGGGCCAGGCCTGGCATGCCGAGCACCACGTGCGCCTGCTCGGTCTTGCGGTTCAGCAGCTCGACCTTGCCGGCCGCGCGGATCGCCCGGCTGCCGGCGCGCGGGCCGATCGGCTGGGCGTCCTCACTGCCGAGGGCGCCGGCCTTCTCGAAGGCGGCGCGCACCTGGCGTACGACCTTGTTGTGGTCGATGTTGCCGGCGCAGGCGACGACCAGGTGGGTCGGGTCGTAGTGCTTCTTGTAGAAGCGGCGGATGCGATCGGCGGTGAGGGCGTTGACCGTGTCGACCGTGCCGAGGACGGGACGGCCGAGGGGGTTGTCGCCGAACATCGTGTGCGCGAACAGGTCGTGCACGCAGTCGCCCGGGTCGTCCTCGGTCATCGCGATCTCTTCGAGGATCGCGCCGCGCTCGACGTCGACGTCCTCCTCGAGGATCAGGGAGCCGGTCAGCATGTCGCAGACCACGTCGATGGCGAGCGGCAGGTCGGTGTCGAGCACGCGCGCGTAGTAGCACGTGTACTCCTTGGCCGTGAACGCGTTCATCTCGCCGCCGACGGCGTCGAGGGCGGAGGAGATGTCCAGCGCCGACCTGCGGCTCGTGCCCTTGAAGAGCAGATGCTCCAGGTAGTGCGTGGCGCCGTTCAGGGCCGGGGTCTCGTCGCGCGAGCCGACGTGCGCCCAGATGCCGAAGGTGGCGGAACGGACCGACGGCAGGGTCTCGGTGACGATGCGCAGACCGCCGGGGAGGGTGGTCCTGCGGACCGTGCCGATGCCGTTCTCGCCCTTGATGAGAGTTTGGGTACGGGCGACGGCCCGCGCCTCCGAGGAGGTGCGGGCCGTCGCCTTGAAGCCACGGGACGTCACTGGTCGGCGTCGTCCTTCGCGTTCTCGTCGCCGTCCTCGCCCTCGATCACGGGAATGAGGGAGAGCTTGCCGCGGGAGTCGATCTCGGCGATCTCGACCTGGACCTTCTGGCCCACGCCGAGGACGTCCTCGACGTTCTCCACGCGCTTGCCGCCGGCCAGCTTGCGGATCTGCGAGATGTGCAGCAGACCGTCCTTGCCGGGCAGCAGGGAGACGAACGCACCGAAGGTGGTCGTCTTCACGACCGTACCCAGGTAGCGCTCGCCGACCTCGGGCATCGTCGGGTTGGCGATGCCGTTGATCGTGGCGCGGGCGGCCTCCGCCGAGGGACCGTCGGCGGCACCGATGTAGATGGTGCCGTCGTCCTCGATGGTGATCTCGGCGCCCGTGTCCTCCTGGATCTGGTTGATCATCTTGCCCTTGGGGCCGATGACCTCACCGATCTTGTCGACCGGGATCTTCACGGTGATGATCCGCGGCGCGTTCGGGGACATCTCGTCCGGCGTGTCGATCGCTTCCATCATCACGTCGAGGATGTGGAGGCGGGCGTCGCGGGCCTGCTTGAGGGCCGCGGCCAGGACGGAGGCCGGGATGCCGTCCAGCTTGGTGTCGAGCTGGAGGGCGGTCACGAACTCCTTGGTGCCGGCGACCTTGAAGTCCATGTCACCGAAGGCGTCCTCGGCACCGAGGATGTCGGTGAGGGTGACGTAGTGCGTCTCGCCCTCGATCTCCTGGGAGATCAGACCCATGGCGATACCGGCGACCGGTGCCTTCAGCGGCACACCGGCGTTCAGCAGCGACATGGTGGAGGCGCAGACCGAACCCATGGACGTCGAGCCGTTGGAACCGAGGGCCTCGGACACCTGGCGGATCGCGTAGGGGAACTCCTCGCGCGCCGGCAGCACCGGCACGAGGGCGCGCTCGGCGAGGGCGCCGTGGCCGATCTCGCGGCGCTTCGGGGAGCCGACGCGGCCGGTCTCACCGGTGGAGTACGGCGGGAAGTTGTAGTTGTGCATGTAGCGCTTGCGGGTCACCGGCGAGAGGGTGTCCAGCTGCTGCTCCATACGGAGCATGTTGAGGGTGGTGACGCCCAGGATCTGGGTCTCGCCACGCTCGAACAGCGCGGAACCGTGCACCCGCGGGATGGCCTCGACCTCGGCGGCGAGGGTACGGATGTCCGTCACCCCACGGCCGTCGATGCGCTTCTTCTCCTTGATCACGCGCTCGCGGACCAGCTGCTTGGTCAGCGCGCGGTACGCGGCGGAGATCTCCTTCTCGCGGCCCTCGAACTCCGGCAGGAGCTTCTCGGCGGCCAGGCCCTTGACGCGGTCCAGCTCGGCCTCGCGCTCCTGCTTGCCGGCGATGGTGAGCGCCTGGGCGAGCTCGGGCTTGACGGCGGCGGTGAGCGCCTCGAAGACGTCGTCCTGGTAGTCCAGGAAGATCGGGAACTCGCCGACCGGCTTGGCGGCCTTGGACGCCAGGTCCGACTGGGCCTTGCAGAGCACCTTGATGAAGGGCTTCGCGGCGTCCAGACCGGCGGCGACGATCTCCTCGGTGGGCGCCTCGGCGCCGCCCTCGACCAGCTTGATGGTCTTCTCGGTGGCCTCGGCCTCGACCATCATGATCGCGACGTCGCCGTCCTCCAGGACGCGGCCCGCGACGACCATGTCGAAGACGGCGTCCTCGAGCTCGGTGTGCGTCGGGAAGGCCACCCACTGGCCGCGGATCAGCGCGACGCGGACGCCGCCGATCGGGCCGGAGAAGGGCAGACCGGCCAGCTGCGTGGACGCGGAGGCGGCGTTGATCGCCACGACGTCGTACAGGTGGTCGGGGTTGAGCGCCATGATCGTGCAGACGACCTGGATCTCGTTGCGCAGGCCCTTCCTGAAGGACGGGCGCAGCGGGCGGTCGATGAGGCGGCAGGTGAGGATCGCGTCCTCGGAGGGCCGGCCCTCACGGCGGAAGAAGCTGCCGGGGATCTTGCCGGCGGCGTACATCCGCTCCTCGACGTCGACCGTCAGGGGGAAGAAGTCGAGCTGGTCCTTGGGGTTCTTGGAGGCGGTGGTGGCCGACAGCACCATGGTGTCGTCGTCCAGGTACGCCACGGCGGAGCCGGCGGCCTGCTTGGCCAGGCGGCCCGTCTCGAAACGGATGGTGCGGGTGCCGAAGGCGCCATTGTCGATGACGGCCTCGGCGTAGTGGGTCTCGTTCTCCACTAGTGTTTTCTCCTCGTCCTCGTCCCTCCTCGCCCGTGTGGCGGGGGGACGGTGGCGGAGAAGCGCTCCGTGCGGTGCGGGCCGGTCTTCGATCGAAGCACCCGGGATTCGCTGTCCCGGGGGCCACTACCGAGGACCGGCGGCGGCGTGGTGCGCTTCTCCTCTTCGTCTTACGCGATCAGCCCCTACCCTCCGTGGGCGGGCCTTATCACGCGGTGTCGTACGTATTGCGTTGTGCTACCACACTACAAAGGGGCAGTGACAGTGCGCACGTACAGCAAAGGGAGCGGCCCCCTTTTCCCAGGGAACCGCTCCCTTCACGGCGTCTTACTTGGCGCCCGCCGCACCACGGCGGATGCCGAGGCGGTCGACCAGCGTACGGAAGCGCTGGATGTCCTTCTTGGCGAGGTACTGCAGCAGGCGACGGCGCTGACCGACCAGGATCAGCAGACCACGACGGGAGTGGTGGTCGTGCTTGTGGGTCTTGAGGTGCTCGGTCAGGTCCGAGATCCGGCGCGAGAGCATGGCGACCTGGACCTCGGGGGAGCCGGTGTCGCCCTCCTTCTGGCCGAACTCGCTGATGATCTGCTTCTTCGTAGCGGCGTCGAGCGACACGCGTACTCCTCGATACTGTGATTGCCGCCGAGTGCCCCCGGTCTACATCTCGGGGGAGCTTCCACGACTCGGGAGGCGGGGATCCGCTGAGCGCGACCACCAGGGCCCGCGAGGGCTTCCGGGGGTGCGTACACATACGGCCGTCACTCAGGGTACCAGGCGCGGGCAGGGGTCTTCCGCCAGGTCCCGGAACCGCCCGAACGGGGGACGCGCGGCCACTAGGGTGAGGCCACTGATCGTTGCTACCTCGAAGAAGGGGCCGGTGGGGCATGGCCGAGTCGGCAGAAGAGATCAAGGCGCGCAAGGAGCGGGAGCGGGACGAGCTGTACGCGCTCGACATCTCCGGCGTCGAGTGGCACAGCGCGCCGGGCACCGAGGAGCACGAGGAGCGCGTCGAGATCGCCTACCTCCCGGGCGGCGCCGTGGCCATGCGCTCCTCCCTGGACCCCGCCACCGTCCTGCGGTACACGGATGCGGAGTGGCGCGCGTTCGTGCTCGGCGCGCGGGACGGGGAGTTCGATCTGGAGCCGACGCGGGAGGGCGGGGCGGCGAACGCCGGGTGACGGTCGACCGATGCGGGGCGGCACGCGTGGGTGCCGCCCCTTTTTCGTGCCGCGACTTCCCGTCGGACCAAGTGCCCGCTCCGATGGGCATGTTGACCGGCTTCTGACCAAAAGGAGTTCATATACGGCCATTTCGATGCCGTGTGGGGCGTCCGGGACCGGCGCCAAGCGGCGGACGGGCCTGACGAGGTGGGGTACCTGGTGATTAGGCTGGGACCGGCGCGACGTCAGAACCCGTGGAACCGGCGTCTGCGTCACAGGGGGAGGGCCGCTGATCGGACGACCTCGTTGCATTTCGGACCACTCGAACGACAAGAAATGGTCGGCCCGGCACGGCTTGAGGGTGCTCGACCACACCAGGAGGAACTGTGAGCAGCGATCGGGACGGGAACCGCGGGGGCTGGGCCACGCCCGGCGACGACCAGCCCGACGCGGAGTCCGCCATCGAGACGACGGGCGAGTTCACCATCGACTACGCGCCGCCTGCCTGGTACACGCAGAACGCGTCCGGGGGGTCGGGGGCGGGGGCCGGTACGTCCGGTTCCGGCCCGGCGGGGGCGCCGGGTGGCGGTACGGCCTCGGGGCCCGCGGCCGTTCCCCACGTTCCGCTGCCCGGGCTGACGCCGCCGCCGCACGCGGCCGGTGGGTCCGGGTCGTCCTTCACTCCGCCTCCGTCGGCGCCCTACACTCCGCCCGCCTCCGCGCCCACCCCGGCTCCGGCTCCGGCTCCGGCTCCGGCTCCGGCTCCGGCTCCGGGGGCCGCGTACACGCCGCCTCCGCCGCCCAGCGGCAGCCCGGTCGCCGTGCCCAAGCTTCCGGTGGGGAGCGGGTTCGAGCCGCAGCGGCCTCAAGCTGCCCAGGAGCCGGCGCAGAAACAGCAGGAGACGCCGGCCGCCGATCCCGCGTCGCCCAGCGCTGTGCCGAACATTCCCGTTCCGGGGTTCCAGGGGCAGTGGGGGGCCTCGGTGACTCCGGCGGCCGGTTCGGTGGACGCGGGTGGTTCGGTCGACGCGCCTTCCGGTTCGGCTGACGCGCCTTCCACCTCTGGTGGTGACGCCGGTGCGGAGTTCGGTAACGGGGACATCGAGAGCGGTGCCACCATGCGTTTCTCGTCGGTGGCGCTGAAGCGGCAGATCGCCGAGCATGCCGCGGCCGTCCAGGCCGACGCCGAGGACAAGGGCGAGGCAGAGGACAAGGCCGAGGTCGAGTCCGAAGACAAGGTCGAGGCCGAGGCAGAGGTCGAGGCAGAGGACAAGGCCGAAGTCGAGTCCGAGGTCGCTGCCGACGGGCGGTCCGACGGTGAGGAGCGCGGCGAGGGTCGCGACGACGTCCTGGCTGAGGGCACCGCGGCGGCTGACGAGAGTGCCGGCGCGGCGGACGATGAGGACGGCGCCGCGGATGCCGAGGTCGAGGAGACCGAGTCGCCGGTCGCCGACGAGACGCAGGACGACGACGAGACGCGGGACGACACTGACGCGGCCGCCGCCGAGGCGTCCCCCGAATCCGCTGAGTCCGCTCCGTCCGTCGACGAGGCCGCCGCGGACGCCGAGGCGGTCCGCTCCGACGACTCCGGTGAGTCCGACGACTCCCCCGCCGACGCTCCCGAGCAGGAGGCGCGGGCCGAGTCCGCCGACGCGGCTCCCTCCGCCGAGGCGCCGGCCGAGCCCGTACCGGCTGCCGAGGTGACCGACGAGCCGCAGGACGCGGTTCCCGCCGCGGTCCCCGGGCCGCAGGACGCGGTTCCCGCCACGGCCCCCGAGCCGCAGGACGCGGTTCCCGCCACGGTCCCCGAGCCGCAGGATGCGCCGCCTGTGGACTGGAATCCCCCGTCGGCTCCGCCGGCCGGCGTTCCTCCGCTGCCGCCGTCGTATCAGCCCGCCGCGCCCGCCTCTGCGGCGCAGTGGCCCGCGCAGTCGCAGCCGGAGCCCGTGGCCGCCGCCCCGCAGGAGCAGCCCCCGTTCCAGCCGCAGGCGCCGCAGCCCGCGCCGGGCGGCTGGAACACCCCTGCCGCGGCGCAGCCCGGCCAGCCGTACCCGCCCGCCGGATACGGCTTCCCGCCGCCCGCGCCGAACGTCCGGCCTGCCGCCAGCCCGCAGGCCAACGCCCCCGAGCAGCCCGCCGGTTACGGCTTCCCGCAGCCCGCGGCGGCCCCGGCGCCCACTCCCCCGCAGGCACCCAGCGGCTACGGCTTCCCCCAGCCCGGCGCGCCCACGCCGCCCACGCCCCAAGCGCAGCCTGCCCCGCCGGCGCCGAACACCCAGCCCGCCGACCCCGCGCAGTCGGGCGGTGGTTACGGCTTCCCGCAGAGCGGCGCGCCCGCCTCCGAGCCGAACCCGCCCGCCGGGTACGGCTTCCCGCACCCCGGTGCGCAGCCGGAGCAGCAGGCCCCTGCACCCAACTCCCCCGTACAGCACGGTGGTTACGGCTTCCCTCAGCCGCCCGCCCACCCGGGCCAGCCCGGCCAGCCCGCACACCCCGGCCAGCCCGGCCAGGCGTACCCCGGCGCGCCGGACGTCCCGCAGGCTCCCCAGGCCGCCCAGGCCCCGCAGGGCCCGCAGGCCCCGCAGCCTCCCGTCGATCCGCGGCTCGGGGCCGCCTGGCCGCAGCCCATGCAGCATGACCAGCGGCAGCCCACCCACCCCGGTGCGCCGCTCGGTTACACGGCCGCCGTGGAGCTGTCCTCAGACCGGCTGCTCAACTCCAAGAAGCAGAAGGCGAAGAGCACCCGTCCGGTCGGCGGCGGTTCGCGGTTCAAGCTGGGCGGCAAGAAGGAGGAGGCCGAGCGGCAGCGCAAGCTCGACCTGATCCGCACGCCGGTGCTGTCCTGCTACCGGATCGCGGTCATCAGCCTCAAGGGCGGCGTGGGCAAGACGACCACCACCACCGCACTGGGCTCCACCCTCGCCACCGAGCGGCAGGACAAGATCCTCGCCATCGACGCCAACCCGGACGCGGGCACCCTCGGGCGCCGGGTGCGCAGGGAGACCGGGGCCACCATCCGTGACCTCGTCCAGGCGATCCCGTACCTCAACTCCTACATGGACATCCGGCGGTTCACCTCGCAGGCGCCGTCCGGTCTGGAGATCATCGCCAACGACGTCGACCCGGCCGTGTCGACCACGTTCAACGACGAGGACTACCGGCGCGCCATCGACGTGCTCGGCAAGCAGTACCCGATCATCCTCACGGACTCCGGTACCGGCCTGCTCTACAGCGCGATGCGCGGCGTGCTCGACCTCGCCGACCAGCTGATCATCATCTCGACGCCGTCCGTGGACGGTGCGAGCAGCGCCAGTACGACGCTGGACTGGCTGTCCGCGCACGGGTACGCCGAGCTGGTCTCCCGGTCCATCACCGTCATCTCCGGGGTCCGCGAGACCGGCAAGATGATCAAGGTCGAGGACATCGTGGCGCACTTCGAGACCCGCTGCCGCGGGGTGATCGTGGTGCCGTTCGACGAGCATCTCTCCGCCGGTGCCGAGGTCGACCTCGACATGATGCGGCCCAAGGTGCGGGAGGCGTACTTCAACCTCGCGGCGATGGTCGCCGAGGACTTCGTCCGGCACCAGCAGTCGCACGGCCTGTGGACCAGCGACGGCAACCCGCCGCCGGTGGCCGCCCCGCCGTTCCCCGGCCAGGCGGGCCCCGGCCAGCCGTACCCGGGCCAGCCGGTCCCGGACCAGCACATGCCCGACCAGCACTACCCGGGTCATGCGGTCCCCGGCCAGCCGTATCCGGGTCAGCCTGCCCCCGAGCAGCCGTACCCGGGTCAGCCTGCTTCCGGCCAGCCGTACTCCGGTCCGCCGCCCGTCGCCGGTCAGCCGTTCCCTGGCCAGCAGATCCCTGGGCAGTACGTCCCCGGTCAGCCGATGCCCGGTCAGCCCGGCGCGGAGCAGTCCGCGCAGGGCCAGCCGGTCCCGGGACAGCCGGGCCAGTCCGGTCAGCCGTATCCGCAGGCCGCGCCGCAGCCCGGTCAGCCGTATCCGCAGGCCGCGCCGCAGCCCGGTCAGCCGTATCCGCAGGCCGCGCCGCAGCCCGGTCAGCCGTATCCGCAGGCCGCCGCCCAGCCGGGACAGCCCTATCCGCAAGCCGTCCCCCAGCCGGGACAGCCCTACCCCCAGGCCGCCCCCCAGCCAGGACAGCCGTACCCGCAGGCCGGTCCTCAGCCGGGACAGCCCCACCCCCAGCCCGGGCAGCCCGCCGTGCCCGCCCAGCAGCCCGATCCGCAGGCGGCCCAGCCGGGACAGCCCGGTCAGCCGGATCAGCACGTTCAGCAGCCCGGTTACCCGCCCGCCGGCTACGGCTACCCGCAGCCCCACGCCGGACAGCCGGGTCAGCAGGGACACCCCGGGCAGCCCCCGGCCCCGCCCCAGCAGTAGCCGCCGCAGGCGACAGCGGTCGCAGGCCGTGAGAAAGGGCGGCCGGTGCCTCTCAGGCACCGGCCGCCCTTCGGCGTCTTAAGGGGTCAGCGCGGCGGCTGCGACCCCGCCACCAGATCACGGCAGCGCTTCACGTCCTGCGCCATCTGTTCCAGCAGTGCGTCCAGCGTGTCGAACTTCGCCTGGCCGCGTACGAAGGCCAGGAAGTCGACGGCGACGTGCAGGCCGTAGAGGTCCAGCCCGACGCGGTCGATGGCGTACGCCTCCACCGTGCGCTCGGTGCCGTCGAACTGCGGGTTGGTGCCCACGGAGATCGCGGCCGGCATCGCCTCGCCGTTCGCGTGCAGCCAGCCGGCGTAGACGCCGTCGGCCGGGATGGCGGTGTGCGGGAGTGTCTCGACGTTGGCCGTGGGGAAGCCGAGTTCGCGGCCGCGCTGGGCGCCGCGTACGACCACGCCCTCCACCCGGTGCGGGCGGCCGAGGATCTCGGCGGCGCCCGCCATGTCGCCCTCGGCGACCAGGCGCCGGGTCAGCGTGGAGGAGAACGGCTGTCCGCCGGCCACCTCGCCGGACAGGTACAGGTCGACGACCTCGACCTCGAAGTCGTACACCTTGCCCTGTTCGACGAGGAACTCCACATTGCCCGCGGCCTTGTGGCCGAAGCGGAAGTTGGGGCCCTCGACGACCGCCTTGGCGTGCAGCTTGTCCACCAGGACCTTGACGACGAAGTCGGCGGGCGAGAGCTTCGAGAACTCCGTCGTGAAGGGCAGGATCAGCACCGCGTCCACGCCCAGGCCGGCCATCAGCTCGGCGCGGCGGTGGTGCGGGGCGAGCAGCGGCGGGTGGCTGCCGGGGCGGACGACCTCGCTGGGGTGCGGGTCGAAGGTGACGACGACGGCGGGGACGCCCAGCTCGCGGGCGCGGTCCACGGCGTGCTGGATGATCAGCTGATGGCCCCGGTGCACCCCGTCGTAGGAGCCGATGGTGACGACGCTGCGCCCCCAGTCCTGGGGGATGTCCTCCAAGCCACGCCAGCGCTGCACTGTGACCGCTCCTCGAACCCGTGTCCGTGTCTACGTCCTTACGCAGGTCTAAGGGTGCCATGCCGTGCCCGCCCTGCCTGCATCGGCATCGTCGCTGTGACCGGCTGCACGCCGCCGGCCCTGCCGGAGGGCCGGTTCACGCGGGGACCCGGACGCCGGCCAGTTGCTCGATCGTGCGCCGGGCGCTGGGGCCGACGAGGGCGGCCCAGTCGGCCGGGGCGGCGGTGAGCCAGCCGGTGAGGCAGGTGGCGAAGCCGGGGACGTGGCGGCCCAGGTCGACCAGCGCACGGTCGTAGCGGGCGGCGCCCTCCGGGGTGCGCACGAGGAGCAGGCCGACGCGCTGGACCAGGGCACGCTGTTCGTCGCCGGTGGTCGCGGGGACGGCCGCGTGCAGCAGGGTGTCGAGTACGGCCGGGTCGCTTTCGTGGGTCAGCAGGACGTCGCGCAGGTCGCGGCGGAGCGCGGCGGAGACAGGGGTGCCGGGGTCGGCGAGGACGGTGGCGAGGGCCGTGCGTACCCGGTCGGGGCCGTCCCTGAGCAGGCCGGTGAGCAGCGGGAACAGCACCGGACGGGCGTCGCCGCCCTGGTCCAGGCGGCGGGCCGCGTATCCGGCAAGGCGCTCCGACAGTGCCTCGGGCCGCCGCTGCACCGCCTCCCGCAGGACGTCTGCGACGCGGCGGGCCAGGGATGGCGGGGCGGTGTCGGCGAGTGCGGCCAGGATCCGCCCCGCGTCCTGCGGCGCGGCCGTGAGCAGCCGGGTGCGGAAGGCTTCCAGGACTTCGTCGGGGTGGGTGGGCAGGGCGGCGGCCAGGGCGGCGGGCGGCAGCTGCCGGTCCCCGGCGGTGAAGTGGCGCACGGCGTGCGGCAGGTGGCGGGCGCGGCTGTGCGGGTCGCGGACGAGGAGGGCGAGCGCGCAGACGTGCAGGGTGGTGTCGGCGAGCAGGGCGAGGGCGGCGTGGCGCAGCAGCGCGCGGTCGGCGTCGGTACGTACGTGCGGGGCCGCGCGCAGTCCGTACGTCACGGCCGCCGCCCGGCGTGCGGGCCGGGCGTCGTGCGCCCAGCGGTCGACGGCCCGGCACAGTGCGGAGGGCTCGTCCCCGGCGAGCACGCCGAGGAGTTCCTCGGCGCGCGGATGGGCCGCGTCCACGAGGGCTTCGGTGAGGTCGTCCAGGGCCCGGTGCCGGTGGGTGTGCAGCAGCGCCTGCGCGGCCGTCGCGACGGTGGCGTGCGGGGTCGCGGGCAGCGGCCGCCCGTCGTCGAACCAGCGCACCAGATGCCGTTGTACGGCGGTGGGGTCGGCGGCGAGCAGCTCGGCGGCCGTGTCCAGGAACCGAGGTGTCCGGCCGTCCTGCGGGGCGGGGTCGGCGAGGACGAGCCGGCGCAGCAGGTCGAGAAGGTCGGGCGGGTCCAGCGCGAGCGACGTCCAGAAGGCCGGCCCGAACCACGTCGGCGCGAGCCGCCGCTCGGCGATGCGGTCGGCGATGCCCCGCAGCACTGCGAGGTGGCGGGCTCCGTCCGGCACCCGCGGCAGGGTTTCGGCGAGCAGGTGGGCGGCCCACCAGGACTCCGGGTCGGTGTCCAGGGCGTCCAGCAGCCCCGTCAGGCGCGCGGCGAGGGCGTGCGGGCCCTGCTGGCGCTCCAGCAGGAGCAGGGCCTGGACGACGAGGCCGATGCGGTGGTGCGGGACGGGCAGGGGGTGGGCGTCGGTGCGGTGCACGAGGGCGCGCAGGGCCGCGTCGAGGTCGAGGTGGATGCCGTGGACGTGGTCGGCGAGTTCCTCGTGGGCGAAGCGGTAGCCGTCGCCGGCCGGGACGAGCAGGCCCTCGGTGAGCACGGCGGAGGCCCAGCCGGTGCCGCCGCCGAGGGCGGCCGGGGCCGGTCCCCAGGGGAAGACGGCCTCGAAGGAGGGCCGGTCCAGCTCGCCCTGGCCGGGCCCGAGGCTGCGCCGGGCCGCCTCGTGGACCTGCCGCGCGACCTTCGCGGCGAGCCGTCGTACGGCCGTGCCGCGCAGCCCGAGCCCGGCGGCGAGCCGGACGGCGATGCGCAGACACATCAGGTCCAGATGGGCGGCGAGCACATCGTGCCGGTCGACGCGAACGCCGGACGGCGGCTCCGAGGGTCCCCCGCCCGGGGCGGCAGACGCCGAGGGCGACGAGCCGGTGCCCGCGGCGCCGGACGCCGACGACGGGGAGCCCGTACCCACAGCGGCGGACGCCCAGGACGGGGAGCCCCTGCCCGCGGCGGTGGACCCCGACGACGGGGAGCCGGTACCCACACCGTCGGACGCCCAGGACGGGGAGCCCCTGCCCGCGGCGCCGGACGCCGACGACGGGGAGCCGGTACCCACACCGTCGGACGCCCAGGACGGGGAGCCCCTGCCCGCGGCGCCGGACGCCGAGGGCGCAGGGTCGGCGCCTGTGCCGGGAGACGGGGAGGGCGAAGGCGGCGGGGAGGGCGGCGGTGGCTCGGCCAGTGCCGTGCGGACCTCTGCCAGCAGCCGCAGGGTGAGGGGATGGCGGGCGTCGCTGTCCGCGAGGATGCCGTCGGGGATGCCGAGGCGGGCGCGGGCGAGCAGCGCCTCCTCCTCGCTCAGGTCGCCGAGGGGCACGCAGGGCGGCAGCCCGGGGGCGGGACGCCCGTGCAGCAGCCGGGGAGGGAAGCACGCCCCGGCCTCCTCCCAGTACTCCGGCCGGCAGGCCACCACCAGCCGGGCGCCCGTCCGTGCCAGCCACGCCGCCGTCCCCGCGGTCCACTCCCCCAGGCGGTGCGCGAGGACGGGCGGCATCTCCTCGGGGCCGTCCAGCAGCAGGAGCAGCGGGCGCCCGGCGTCCCGGGCGAGGCGGGCCACCCGCTCGGGGCCGAGGTCGCCGGGGGTGTCCGTGGCACGCGACGCGGCGACGATCCGCGCCGCTCGAGCGAGGGCGCGGCCGGCCGCGTCGGCGACCGAGGTGTCGTCGGCGGCGAGGTCGGCGCCGCGCAGCCACAGGGTGGGTGCGGAGTCGGGGCCGCGGTGCCGCCGGTCCGCGAGGGCCGCCAGCTCCGTCGTACGGCCGCTGCCGGGGGCGCCGACGAGGGCGAGGACGCCGGCCGGGCCGGCCGTGAAGGCGGCGAACTCCCGTGCCGTGTCCGCGCGTTCGACCGGCTCCGGTACGGCGCGGGGCGGGCCGTCGGAGCCGACGGAGGTGGCGGTGAGTTCGAGGACGCCGGCGAGGTTGAGGTCGGCTCCGTGGGCGGGGACGGTGGCCGCGTTGCGGGCGAGCAGCTCGGCGAGCGGACCGGCCGGGGCGGGTCGCAGGGGTACGGCGAACCCGCACTCCCGGTGCCCGGAGCGCAGCGCGGTGCCGACGACGCCGATGACGGCGCCGGTGCCGGCGTCGAGCACCGGGGCGCCGGCGGCCCCGCCGCCCAGTCGGAGGGCGTCCTGCCCGGAGGTGCCGATCGCCAGCTCCAGGGCGTCGTCGAGGACGTGGAAGCGGTCGGTGGCGGTGTAGGTCACGCTCGCCACGCCGAGGAGGCGGGCCTCGCGCCAGCAGCCGGCCGGGAGGCGGACATAGGTGCCGGTGTCGACGCGGTCCCGGACCGTGAGGGGGAGCGGATCGGTGCCGAGGCCGTCGGTGTGCACGAGGGCGAGGCCGAGCTCGGGCAGCGGGGTGACCGCGTCGGCGGTGACGACGCAGCTACGGTCGTCCGTGCCGTACAGAGCGAGGCGGGCGAGACCGTCGACGGCCTCATGGCTGGTGACGACCGTGCCGTGGTGGTCGGCGGCGAAGCCCAGGCCGCGGGGGCGGCCGGCCAGGTCGCGGATGCGGACGAGGGCCGTGTCGGGGCCGGTCGGAGGTGGAGTGTCGGGTGTGTGCCGGGAGCGGTCCCGCGGGCTCCGTCCCGCCATCGTCGTACCTCCCGCCTGTGCCTCTTGCCTCGACGGTAGGCGGGTGGTGATCGGCGGGACAGACGGCGTGGTGAACGCGCCCCCCTGCGCTCCCCCGGTTCACTCCGAGCGCCTGCCCGGACGGGTGAATGGACCGGGGGCGCTGGATACACCCTAGGGGTGGGGGAACCGAGGGGGGACCGTGGAGCGGCGGCGGCGAGTACCCCGTGACCGCCGCTCCACGGGCAGATCCCGTCAGGCGAACACGGCGAGGCTCTTGGCCTTGCCCTTGTGCGACTCGACGAGGCCGAGCAGCCGGTTCTCCGGTCCGAAGACGGCGACGGTACCGGCGTCCGCGTACTCGTCCGGCATCTCCAGCCGTACGCCGTTGGTGAGCAGCCGGGCGCGCCTCGCGTCCACGTCCCAGCGGCGGAACGCGGCGGCGGCGGCGTCGGCGATCGGCATGACGGTCAGCTCCTGCTGGAGCTCGTCCAGGGTCTTGGCCGCGTCCAGCTTGTAGGGGCCGACCCGGGTGCGGCGCAGGGCGGTGAGGTGGCCGCCGACGCCGAGGTCGGCACCGAGGTCGCGGGCCAGGGCGCGGATGTAGGTGCCGGAGGAGCAGACCACGGAGACGACCAGGTCGAGCACCGGGGTGCCGTCCTCGGCGACGGCCTCGCGCACGTCGTACACCGCGAAGGAGGAGACGGTCACCGGGCGGGCCGGGATGTCGAACTCCTCGCCCTCGCGGGCCCGCTTGTAGGAGCGCACGCCGTTGATCTTGATAGCGCTGACCTTGGACGGCACCTGCATGATCTCGCCGGTCAGCTTGGCGACGCCGGCGTCGACGGCGTCCCGGGTGACGTGGGAGGCGTCGGTGGAGGACGTCAGCTCGCCCTCGGCGTCGTCCGTGATGGTGGTCTGCCCGAGGCGGATGGTGCCCAGGTACTCCTTCTCGGTCAGCGCGAGGTGACCGAGGAGCTTGGTGGCCTTCTCGACGCCGAGGACGAGCACACCGGTCGCCATCGGGTCGAGGGTGCCGGCGTGGCCGACGCGGCGGGTCCTGGCGATCCCGCGCATCTTGGCGACCACGTCGTGCGAAGTGAAACCCGACGGCTTGTCGACGATGACGAGGCCGTCGGGCGGGGTGGGCTTGCTGGTCATTCGGCGGCGTCGTCCGTCTCGTCGTCGTCCTCGCCCGGCTTGCGGTACGGGTCCGCCTCACCGGCGTAGGTGGCGCCCGCGGAGACCTCGCGCACCTTCTCGTCGGACTGGCGGGCCCGGTCGAGCAGGTCCTCGATGTTCCGGGCGGTGTCCGGAAGGGCGTCGGCCACGAAGGTCAGGGTCGGCGTGAACTTCACACCGGCGGCCGCCCCGACGGCCGAACGGAGAACGCCCTTGGCGCTCTCCAGACCGGCGGCCGCCGCCTTGCGCTCCTCGTCGTCGCCGTACACCGTGTAGAAGACGGTCGCCTCCCGCAGGTCACCCGTGACCCGGGTGTCCGTGATGGTGACGTGCGAGCCGAGCCGCGGGTCCTTGATCCCGCGCTGCAGCTTCTGGGCCACCACCTCTCGGATGAGGTCCGCCAGCCTTTTCGCCCGCGCGTTGTCGGCCACTGGTCCGTCTCCCGTTCTTTCTCTGCTTGCGTTTCGTGTTGGTCAGTCGTCGTCTTCGCCGTGGAAGCGCCGTCGTACGGACAGCAGCTCCACCTCGGGGCGGCCGGCGACCAGCCGTTCACACCGGTCGAGTACGTCGGTGAGGTGCCCCGCGTCACCGGAGACGGCGGCGAGGCCGATGATCGTCCGCCGGTGGAGGTCGATGTGGTCCACCTCGGCCGCACTCACGGCGTACTTGCGCTGGAGTTCGGCGACGATCGGGCGGACGACGGAGCGCTTCTCCTTGAGCGAATGGACGTCGCCGAGGAGGAGGTCGAAGGACAGCGTCCCCACGTACATGTGTGTAACCGGTTCACCCGCCGGTACGGGATCGATGGCCCCGCAGCCGTGCGGCCGGGGACATCAAGAACCGTACAACGAAGCGGCCCGCACGATCGACGGATATTACGCTCCGTGGACCGTGGGAACGGGCCGCAAACGGCGCACCGGCCGACGGGACACTCGGTCCCGTCGGCCGGCACGCACCGTGGGCGTTACACCCGCGGCTTCTCGCGCATCTCGTACGTCGCGATGACGTCGTCGACCTTGATGTCGTTGAAGTTTCCGAGGTTGATACCACCCTCGTAGCCTTCGCGGATCTCGGTGACGTCGTCCTTGAAGCGACGCAGACCCTCGATGTTGAGGTTCTCCGCGACCACCTTGCCGTCGCGGATGAGGCGGGCCTTGGTGTTGCGCTTGACCTCGCCGGAGCGGATGAGAACACCCGCGATGTTGCCCAGCTTGGACGACTTGAAGACCTCGCGGATCTCCGCCGTGCCGAGCTCGACCTCTTCGTACTCCGGCTTGAGCATGCCCTTGAGGGCCGCCTCGATCTCCTCGATCGCCTGGTAGATGACCGAGTAGTACCGGACGTCCACACCCTCGCGCTCGGCCATCTGCGCCGCGCGGCCGGCCGCGCGGACGTTGAAGCCGATCACGATGGCGTCGGAGCCCATCGCCAGGTCGATGTCGGACTCCGTGACCGCGCCGACGCCGCGGTGCAGGACGCGGATGTCGACCTCTTCGCCGACGTCCAGCTGGAGCAGGGAGGACTCGAGGGCCTCGACGGAACCAGAAGCGTCACCCTTGATGATCAGGTTCAGCTGCTGGACCTCGCCGGCCTTGAGCACCTTGTCCAGGTCCTCGAGCGAGACACGACGCGTGCGCTTGGCGAAGGCCGCGTTGCGCTCACGGGCGGCACGCTTCTCCGCGATCTGGCGGGCCGTACGGTCCTCCTCGACCACGAGGAAGTTGTCACCCGCACCCGGGACGTTGGTCAGGCCCAGGACCTGGACCGGCGTCGACGGGCCGGCCTCGGCGACGTTGTTGCCGTTGTCGTCGAGCATGGCGCGCACGCGGCCGTAGGCGTCGCCCACCACCATCGTGTCGCCGACCCGCAGGGTGCCTCGCTGGACGAGGACCGTCGCCACGGCACCGCGGCCGCGGTCGAGGCGGGACTCGATCGAGATGCCCTGCGCGTCCTGGTTCGGGTTGGCCCGCAGGTCGAGCGAGGCGTCGGCGGTGAGGATGACTGCCTCGAGGAGGCTGTCGATGTGCAGACCCTGCTTGGCGGAGATGTCGACGAACATCGTGTCGCCGCCGTACTCCTCGGCCACCAGGCCGTACTCGGTCAGCTGACCGCGCACCTTGGTCGGGTCGGCACCCTCGACGTCGATCTTGTTGACCGCGACCACGATCGGCACGTCGGCCGCCTTGGCGTGGTTGAGCGCCTCGACCGTCTGCGGCATGACGCCGTCGTTGGCCGCGACGACCAGGATCGCGATGTCGGTCGACTTCGCACCACGGGCACGCATGGCGGTGAACGCCTCGTGACCCGGGGTGTCGATGAAGGTGATCTTGCGCTCTTCGTCGTTGACCTCGGTCGAGACCTGGTAGGCACCGATGTGCTGGGTGATGCCGCCGGCCTCGCCCGCGATGACGTTCGTCTTGCGGATGGCGTCGAGCAGTCGGGTCTTACCGTGGTCGACGTGACCCATGACGGTGACGACCGGCGGACGGACCACCAGGTCCTCGTCGTCGCCCTCGTCCTCGCCGAACTCGATGTCGAAGGACTCGAGCAGCTCGCGGTCCTCCTCCTCGGGGCTGACGATCTGAACCTCGTAGTTCATCTCGCCCGCGAGGAGCTGCAGCGTCTCGTCGGAGACGGACTGCGTGGCCGTGACCATCTCGCCGAGGTTCATCATGACCGCGACGAGGGACGCCGGGTTGGCGTTGATCTTCTCCGCGAAGTCGGTGAGCGACGCGCCGCGGGAGAGACGGATGGTCTCGCCGTTGCCGCGCGGCAGCATCACGCCGCCGACGCTCGGGGCCTGCATGGCCTCGTACTCCTGGCGCCTCTGCCGCTTCGACTTGCGACCGCGACGCGCGGGACCGCCGGGACGGCCGAAGGCGCCCTGCGTGCCACCACGGCCACCGGGACCGCCGGGACGGCCACCGAAGCCGGGACGGCCACCGCCGCCACCGGGACCGCCGGGACGACCGGCGAAGCCGCCGCCACCGCCGCCGCCACCGGGACGACCGGCGAAGCCGCCGCCACCGCCGCCGCCACCGGGACGACCGGCGAAGCCGCCGCCGCCGGGACGACCGCCGCCGCCGGGACGACCGGCTCCGGCCGGGCCTCGGCCGCCGCCGGGGCCGCCACCGGGACGGGGGCCGGCAGCAGGACGCTGCGGCATCATGCCGGGGTTGGGACGGGGACCGCCGGGACGCGGGCCGCCGGGGCCTGCGCCCTGCGGGCGAGGCATGCCGCCCGGGGTCGGACGGCCGCCACCCGGAGCCTGCGGACGAGGACCGCCACCCTGGGCGCCGGGGGCCTGCGGACGGGGACCGCCGCCGGGAGCACCGGGGCCGCCGGGACGCGGGGCACCCTGCGGGCGAGGAGCCTGCGGGCGCGCCATGCCGGCGTTGCCACCGGAGGTGAAGGGGTTGTTGCCCGGACGGGGACCGGCCGGACGGGCGCCCGGACGCGGAGCGCCGGAGCCGGGACGCGCGCCACCCTGAGCGGCGGCGGGACGCTGGCCCTGCTGGCCCTGACCGGGCGCGCCGGGACGGGCACCGCCGGGCTTGGGGGCGCCGGGACGGGCACCGGGGCGCGGACCCTGGGCGGCCGGAGCCTGGGCGGCCGGAGCCTGCGGAGCGGCGGGGGCGGCCGGCGGAGCGGTGAACTCCGGGGCGGCCGGAGCCGGACGCGGCGCGGGCTTGGGGCCGGGCACCGGACGCGGGCCGGGGGCCGGCGCGGCAGGGGCCGAGGAAGCCGCGGGCTGCTCCGCCGCGGGCTTGGGGGCGGCCGGCGGCTTCGGGGCAGCCGGACGTGCCGCCTGCGCCGGGGACGGCGCGGGGGCGGGCTTGGGGGTGGCCTTCTTGGCGGCGGGCTTGCCGGACTTGCCGGAGCCACCACCCTGGAAGGCGTCGGTCAGCTTGCGTACCACAGGCGCTTCGATCGTCGAAGACGCCGAACGGACGAATTCACCGAGTTCCTGGAGCTTGGCCATGACGACCTTGCTCTCGACACCGAACTCCTTGGCGAGTTCGTATACCCGGACCTTAGCCACTTCGCTCCTTTGAGGTCCGGGTGAAGCCGGACCGTCGCTAGTTCATGGGCGTACTCATCGCGTACTCATCGAGTGCTCATCGCAATCTCGACCTGCTTTCGACTCGCGAGGTACCTACACCGCACGGGGTGCCGTGCGGCACGTCTTCTTACCGTGTTGCCTGCTCGGCAACTGTTGCCCGCTCGACGTACTGGCGCAACGCCTTTGTGTCGAGCGCTCCCGGGGCGCGCAGTGCCCGCGTGAACGCCCGGCGGCGTACCGCCTGATCGAGACAGACCAGGGCGGGGTGCACATAGGCACCCCGGCCGGGCAGCGTACCGCGTGGATCAGGGACACACTCGTCCTTGATCGCCACGATGCGCAGCAGCTCCGTCTTGGCCGCTCGTTCCCGGCACCCCACACAGGTGCGTTCAGGGCATGCTCGGTCCCGTGTCCGGCCAGACACCCTTAAGTCTACCTCCCCGAACGCACCTCACCCCTTTGGGGCAGGATTCGAACAGTTGCCGTAGGCCAACCTGTCGTGATCTGAGCGACACGCGGCCGGTATTTATTCCTTGGAGGCCTGCTCGTCGGGCTGAGCGGTCTGCTCGGTGTCCGGCCGGATGTCGATCCGCCAGCCGGTGAGCCGGGCCGCGAGCCGGGCGTTCTGGCCTTCCTTGCCGATCGCCAGCGACAGCTGGTAGTCGGGGACGGTCACCCGGGCGGAGCGGGTCGACATGTCGACGATCTCGACCTTCGACACCCGTGCGGGTGACAGCGCGTTCGCCACCATCTCGGCCGGGTCGTCCGACCAGTCGACGATGTCGATCTTCTCACCGTTCAGCTCGCCCATGACATTGCGCACCCGGCCGCCCATGGGGCCGATGCAGGCGCCCTTGGCGTTCAGGCCCGAGCGAGTGGAGCGGACGGCGATCTTGGTGCGGTGACCGGCCTCACGGGCGATCGCGGCGATCTCGACGGATCCGTCGGCGATCTCCGGGACCTCCAGCGCGAACAGCTTCTTCACCAGGTTGGGGTGGGTGCGCGAGAGCGTGACGGACGGACCGCGCACGCCCTTCGCCACCCGTACGACGTACGACCTCAGGCGCAGGCCGTGCGGGTAGGTCTCGCCGGGGACCTGCTCCTGCACCGGCAGGATGGCCTCCAGCTTGCCGATGTCGACCAGCACGTTCTTCGGGTCGCGGCCCTGCTGGACCACGCCGGTGACGATGTCGCCCTCGCGGCCGGCGTACTCGCCGAGCGTCGCGTCGTCCTCGGCGTCCCGAAGGCGCTGCAGGATCACCTGCTTGGCGGTGGTCGCGGCGATCCGGCCGAAGCCGGACGGGGTGTCGTCGAACTCGCGGGGCTCCTGGCCCTCCTCGAGGTCGTCCGGGTCCTCCTTCGCCCACACGGTCACATGCCCGGTCTCCCGGTTGAGCTCCACGCGCGCGTGTCGGCGGCTTCCCTCGGTGCGGTGGTAGGCGATGAGGAGGGCCGCCTCGATCGCCTCGACCAGCAGGGGGAAGGAGATCTCCTTCTCCCGGACCAAGCCCCGCAGGGCACTCATGTCGATGTCCACGGCTACGCCTCCTCTGCGTTCTCGTTCTTGTCCTTGCGGCTGAATTCCACCTGCACGCGCGCCTTCTCGATCTCCGGGAAGGCGATGCGGCGGGTGGTGGCCTTGCGTCCCTTGACCCCGGGCACCTCGAGGTCGAGTCCTTCGTCGTCGACCCGCAGGATCCGCGCGAGAAGCTCGTCGCCCTCGGCCAGCTGGAACTTCACCAGCCGGCCCGTGGCGCGCACGTAGTGCCGGTGCTCGGTGAGGAGGCGCTCCGCGCCCGGGGTGCCGACCTCGAGGGTGTACTCCCCCTCGCCCATCGCGTCGGTCTCGTCGAGCTTCGCCGAGAGCGCACGGCTCACATCGGCGATCTGGTCCAGGTCGGCTCCGGTGTCGGAATCCACGACCACGCGCAGCACACGCTTCCGTCCGACGGAGTCCACGGCGATCTCTTCGAGATCCAGGCCCTCGGAGGTGACGAGCGGTTCCAGCAGTTCCCGCAGCCTCTCGTGGTGGGTGGTGCTCATCCGGGTGACTCCTCGGCCGCGTGTGCTGTTGTGGGATGGGTCGCGTGTCAGGTCAAAGGGTATCCGGTCCCGGGCGGTGATGCCGTCCACCTGTGCACGAGCGGTGCCGGTGCGTGGCCGCCGAGAGGTGGGCCGATGGGTGGTCGGTGATGCCGGCGCGTGGGCACCCGGAGGCGCGAGGGGCGCCGGTGCGTGGCCGCCGGGAGGGGCGGGGGTGCCGATGGGTGGTCGGTGGTGCCGATGGGTGGTGGTGGAGGGGGGCGCGGGTACGGTGATCACGGGCCGTGTGCCCGCCGGTCCCGCTCGTACGAGTTCCCTGAGGACGACTGCCGTGCCGTTTCCTCCGCCGCGCCTGCCCTCGGGGCCGCGCCGAAGAACCCTCCTCGTAGCGTCCGCCACGGGCGCCCTGCTCGTCACCGGCTGCTCCGGCGGCTCCGGGAACGGTGACGGTGACGGCGGCACGGGCGGCAGTCCGTCGCTGACCGAGCGCACACGCGCGCGTGCGGCGCGGGACAGCGCGGGACTGGTGGCGCGCTACGACGCCGTGCTCGCCGTCCATCCGCCGCTGGCGGGGCGGATCGGGCCGCTGCGGGCGGAGGTCGTACGGCATGTGGCGGCATTCGGCGGTACGGCGGGTGCGGGGGGCTCGGTGGGGGCGTCCGTGAGTCCGTTGGTGGCTCCTTCGGCGTCTGGCTCTTCTCCGGCGGCTGGATCTCCTTCGGTGCCGGCGTCCCCGTCGCCTGTCGTCCCCGTCCCCGGCACCGAGAAGGAGGCGCTGGCGCAGCTGGCCGGCGCCGAGCGGGAGCTGGCCGACCGGAGGACCTCCGAGTTGGTGGGCGTCGACGGTGAGCTGGCGCGACTGCTGGCCTCCGTGGCGGCGGCCGGGGCCGCACACGCGTTGCTGCTGGCGGAGGGGACCGCATGAGTGACACCGAGGTGATCAGGGCGCTGCAGGCGGCGCTGGCCGCCGAGCACGCCGCCGTGTACGGCTACGGCGTCGTCGGCGGCCGGATCGGCACCGACCGGCGCGCGGAGGCCCGGGCGGCGTACGACGCGCACCGGGCGCGGCGTGACGCCCTGGTGCGCGAGGTGCGCGACCGGGGCGCGCGGCCGGTCGCCGCGGCGGCCGGGTATGCGCTGCCGTTCCCCGTGCCGGACGCGGCGGCGGCCGTACGGCTCGCCGCCGACCTGGAGGAACGTGTCGCCGGGGTGTATTCCGACCTGGTGCGGGCCAGTGCCGGGGAGCGGCGGCGGGAGGCGGCCGGGGCGCTGAGGGAGGCGGCGGTCCGGGCGGTGCGGTGGCGCGGCGGGAGCGTAGCCTTCCCTGGGCTCGCCGAACGGGGCGGGACGCCCACGGCGTAGCGGAGCCCTGCCGGAGGCGTAGCGGAAGGAAGGAGCGGCTCGCGTATGGCTTTCGAACCGCCGCGGCGTCTGGTGAGGGCGCTGGGTGAGACGGCACCGGGCGGTGACGAGTGGCTGGAAAGGCTGCCGGAAGCCGCGGCGCAGGCCGTCGCGCTACGCGAGTTGACCGTCGAGCGGGTGCAGGTGCCGGGCGGTCGCAGCAGCCTGGTGCTGCTGGTGCGGTGCACGGACGGGACGCCCGCGGTACTGAAGCTGGCGCCGCCGCGGGCTCGTCCCGAGGCGGAGCGGGCAGCGCTGGCGCACTGGGCGGGGCGCGGTGCCGTGCAGCTGCTCGATCCCTCGCCGGCTGCGCCCGGGGGGCTGTTGCTGGAGCGGTTGCATCCCGAGGTGTCGGTGCGGTCGTTGCCCGAGGCGCGGGCGTTGCTGGAGGCGGCGGGCACGTTGCGGCGGCTGTGGGTCGAGCCGCCCGCCGAGTACGCGTTCGAGACGGTGGCCGAGCGGACGGGGCGGCAGGCCGAGGCGATGCGGGCGAGCGCCGAGCGCGATGCCGAGGTGGCGCCGCTGGTGACGGAGGCGCTGGCCGCGCGGGACGCGTTGCTGGTGGCTCCGCCGGAGCGGCGGTTGCTGCACGGGACGTTCCGGCAGAGCAAGGTGCTGGCCGGGGACCGGATGCCGTGGCTGGCGGTAGGGCCGGATCCGGTGGTGGGCGAGTGCGCTTTCGATCTGGCGCGGTTGGTGCGGGACCGGGTGGAGGATCTGATCGCCTCGCCGTCGGGGGCGACGACCACGCGGCGGCGGGTGAAGCGGCTGGCGGAGTCGCTGGAGGTCGATCAGGAGCGGCTGCGGGGGTGGACGCTGTTTCGCGCCGTGGAGTCGGGGGTGCGGGCTCGGCGGGTGGGGCGCGAGGGGGATGCGGAGTTGTTGCTGGAGTTTGCGGGGTGGTTGTGACGGTTGCCTGCGGCGCGTTGTCGCTCCTGCGGGTGCGATGTCGCCCTGCGGCGCGTTGACGCCCTGCGAGCGCGTTGACGCCCTGCGAGCGCGATGTCGCCCTGCGGGCGCGATGTGGCTGGTCGCGCCGTTCCCCGCGCCCCTTTTTTGCCTGCGGCGGCCCGTTGCGGTGCGTGGTCGGTTGCGGTCGCGCCTGCGGTGCGTTGTG
>NZ_JBVJPV010000033.1:0-26730 GCF_055609245.1 Streptomyces sp. NPDC036813
CGATGGTACTGCAGGGGGGACCCTGTGGGAGAGTAGGACGCCGCCGAACAATTATTGGGAAAACCCCCGCATCTTCGGATGCGGGGGTTTTCTGCTTTTCAGGGGTGTTTACAGTCGTCGTATGCGCTATGAACTGGTCATCTTCGACAACGACGGCGTCCTGGTGGACAGCGAGCCGATCTCCAACCGGCACCTCGCCGCCTATCTGACCGAGCTGGGGCATCCGACGACGTACGAGGAGTCCATCCGGGACTACATGGGGTCCGCGATGCACCGGATCCATGAGCTGGTGTTCGAGCGTACGGGGCAGCGGCTGCCCGACGACTTCGACGACGTCTTCCATGCCCGGGTGTTCGCAGCCTTCGAGCGGGAGTTGAAGCCGGTGGCGGGAATGGCCGGGGTACTGGAGAAGCTGGCGGCCGACGGGGTGCCGTACTGTGTCGCCTCCTCCGGGAGCCATGAGCGGATTCGGGTGGGGCATCGGACGACCGGGCTGGACCGGTGGTTCGACGACGCGCGGATCTTCAGCTCGCAGGACGTCGGGCGGGGCAAGCCGGCGCCGGACCTCTTCCTGTACGCGGCCGAGCGGATGGGGGTGGCGCCACAGCGGTGTGTCGTGATCGAGGACAGTCCGCTGGGGGTGCAGGCGGCCGTGGCCGCCGGGATGGACGTCTTCGGGTTCACGGCGATGACACCGGCGGCGAGGCTCGCGGGGGCCACCCAACTCTTCTCCGAGCCGCAGCAGTTGGCTGACCTGCTGGTATGACCCGGGCCATGCGGCCGTGCTGACAATTGTCATGCCGAGCCCTGGACGATCGTTCCTACTGGGCCACCCCTCCCGGCCGCGAAGCTGGGAGCATGACGACGACGAAGAAGAACCTCCGGCCGCTCCTCCTCGACGTGGCGGTGCCGCTCGCTTCGTACTACCTCCTCAAGGAAGCCTTCGGGATGAGCACCTTCGCGGCGCTCGCCTGGAGCAGCGTGGTGCCGGCCGTGCGTACGCTGTGGAGCGTCGTGCGGGAGCGGACCGTGAACGGTCTCGCGGGCCTCATCCTCGTCGTGAACCTCGTCAGCCTGGCGCTGAGCTTCGTCTCGGGCGACCCGCGGCTGATGCTCGCCAAGGACGGCGCGGTCAGCAGCACCGTCGGGATCGGGATCCTGGTGTCCGTGGGGCTCGGGAAGCCGATGATGACGGCGGCGTTCAAGCCCTTCGTGGTGAAGGGCGACGCAGCCCGCGAGGCCGCCTGGCAGCGGTTGATCGCCGGCTCCGCGGCCTTCCGGCGTGGCGAGCGGGCGTTCTCGCTGGTGTGGGGTGCGGTCCTGCTGGCGGAGTGCGTCGCCCGGGTCGTGGGCGCCTACACGGTGCCGGTGGACACGATGGTCTGGCTGGGCACGGTGATGACGGTCGTCACCTTCGGCCTCGGGTTCCTGCTCAGCGGCGGGCTGGCCGTGGAGCCGATGCGGCGGATGCTGGCCGCCGAGGTGGAGTCCGCGCAGGCCGCGGTTGCGGACACCGCGCAGGCCGACGTCCGGCCGGAGGTCGCGGTCGCCGCGTGACGCGGGGCGCGCGTCGCCGGCCGGGCGAGCGCGCGTAAAGCTGAGCCGAATTCATCTTTGGCTGGATCTACCCAGCAGTAGCCCGGGGCCCTACGCTCGCCGCCATGACAGATGTGCTGCGGCGCGGCAGGGCCTCGCTGGCGTTCAGCTTCTTCGCGCAGGGCGTCGCCTTCGCGCTCCTGGTGACGCGCATCCCGGCCATCCAGGACCGCTACGGCATCTCCGACGCCCTGCTTCCGGCTTTCCTGGCCGCCGTGCCGATCCTCGCCGGTGTGGCCAGTGTGACCACCGAGCAGTTGGTGAAGCGGGTACGGCCGAGCCGGGTGCTGCGCGGGTCGCAGCCGGTGGTGCTGCTCGCACTGCTCGCGGTGGGGGCGGGCGACCGGCTGGGCGGGGTGGCGGCGGCGCTGGCGGTGTTCGGGCTGGCGGTGGGCGCGCTGGACGCCTCGATGAACATGCTCGGGGTGAGCCTGCAACGGGCGTACGGGCGCAGCATCATGCTCAGCTTCCACGCCGCGTACAGCCTGGGCGGGATATTGGGGGCGTCGCTGGCCTGGGCCGGGGCGCACTGGCATCTCGCGCTGTGGGTGTCGTATCTGCCGGTCGTGGCGGTGCTGCTGCCGGCCGTGCTGGTGGGGAGCGGGTGGTACGTCGACGGGGGCGCCGTTCCGACCGCGGCGGAGCCGGGCGGTAAGGACGGGGTCGTCTTCAAGCTGCTGCTGCCGCTGTGTCTGGTGATGACGTTCGCGTACATCGGCGACTCGACGGTCTCCAACTGGTCCGCGAAGTATCTGCAGGACGTGCTGGGCAGCTCGGAGCAGCTGGCGACCGTGCCGTACAACGTGTACATGGTGACCACGCTGCTGGGGCGGGCCATCGGGGACTTCGGGGTGCGGCGGTTCGGGGCGGCCGCCGTGGTGCGGGGCGGGGCGGTGGTGGCGGCGGCCGGGTTCGCCGTGGTGGCGGTGGCGCCCGGGGCGTGGGTCGGGATGCTGGGGTTCACGCTGCTGGGGCTGGGGTTGTGCGTGCTGGTGCCGCAGACGTTCGCGGCGGCGGGTCGGCTCTTCCCCGGGGCGTCCGATGCGGCGATCGCACGCCTGAACGTCTTCAACTACGTGGGCTTCCTGATCGGCTCGCCGCTCGTGGGGGCGCTCGGGGACGCGTGGAGCTATCGCGGGGCCATGCTGGTGCCGATGGCGTTGGTGCTGGTGACGTTGGTGTACGCCAGGTCGTTCGCGGCTCAACCGGACCGATACGGTGGCGGGCATGAGCGGCCGCGCACAGCTGATGTGGGACGAGGCAGTAACGGGCTATGACTTCGGCCCGGACCATCCGATGGATCCGGTCCGTCTCGCCCTGACCCGGAAACTGGTCGACGCCTTCGGGCTCGACCGTGAGGTGGACGTGGTGGCGGCGAAGGCCGCCGGGGAGTCGACGTTGCGGCTCGTCCACCGGGAGGACTACATCGATGCCGTGAAGGCGGCGTCCGTGGATCCCGCGGCGGCCGACCAGTCGTACGGGCTGGGGACGCTGGACGATCCGGCGTTCGCGGGGATGCACGAGGTGTCCGCGCTGATCGCGGGGCAGTCGGTGGGTGCGGCGGAAGCGGTGTGGCACGGGGAGGCGCTGCACGCGGTGAACTTCGCGGGCGGCCTGCACCATGCGATGCCGGCGGGGGCGTCGGGGTTCTGCATCTACAACGACGCGGCGCTGGCGATCGCGCGGCTGCTGGAGCTGGGGGCGGAGCGGGTCGCGTACATCGACGTCGACGTGCATCACGGGGACGGGGTGCAGGCGGCGTTCTGGGAGGACCCGCGGGTGCTGACGATCTCGTTGCACGAGCATCCGCGGACGCTGTTCCCGCAGACCGGGTGGCCGGAGGAGACCGGGGCGGACTCGGCGGAGGGGTCGGCGGTGAATCTCGCGCTGCCGGCGGGGACGGGGGACGCGGGGTGGCTGCGGGCGTTCCACGCGGTGGTGCCGGAGCTGCTCGCGGACTTTAGGCCGCAGGTGGTCGTGTCCCAGCACGGGGCCGACACGCACTTCGAGGATCCGCTGGCGCATCTGGCGGTGTCGCTGGACGCCCAGCGGGCGGTGCAGATGGCTTGTCACGACCTGGCGCACGAGCACGCGGACGGGAAGTGGGTCGCGCTCGGGGGCGGGGGGTACGCCGTGGTGGACGTCGTGCCGCGGTCGTGGACGCATCTGGTGGGGATCGCGGCGGGACGGCCGGTGGAGCCGACGTCGGTGATTCCGGAGGCGTGGCGACAGGAAGTGTTCGCGCGGACGCGGCAGTTGGGGCCGGGGCGGATGACGGATGGGCGGTGGCCGGTGTCGTTCGCCGCGTGGGATGCGGGGTACGACCCGGCGGATCGGCTGGATCAGGCGGTGCTGGCCACGCGTCGGGCGGTGTTTCCGCTGCGGGGGTTGTTGGCGTAGGGCTGCCCGCCCGGCGTGGCTCTGACCGCGTTGGGCTGCGCGCCCGGCCTTCGCTTGTGCCCCTGCTGCGGCTGGCCGGGGGTGGGGGCGCTCACCGGCGCCGGCGGGGAGGCACGACTCCCCGCAGCCACGCAGGTACGGCCCTGCAACCCCCCAGGGGCGCGGGGAACTGCGCGACCAGCCACAACGCAACCCGCACGGGCCGCCACAGGCACCCCGCCCAGCCGCCGGCAGGCACCGGGCCGCCGGCAGGCACCGGTACCGTAGCCCCCGCTTAGGCCGACCGTGCGGTTTTTGGGGGAAGTCGGGGTGGCGGCCGGGTGGGTCCGTCACCATCGCTCGTGTGGTGGCTGTTGGTGCTCTGCGGGACCATCTTCTGCGGACCCGGCTGGCCGGGGCCGTGGCGACCTCCCGGGAGGTGAGTCTGCGGAGTTATCGGGCGTTCGCGGCTCGGGACCCCCGGGTGTTGATCGGGATTGATCCGCAGCGACCGTGGGCGCCGCGGGATCTGATCGAGTTGATGGCGGACAGGTGCGGAGTTTCGGCCGATCCGCGCCACACTTCCGGGCAGGATGTGATCGACCCGGAGCGCACGCTGGCCGCGCTGGACGCCTTCGCGGAGCGGCTCGCGGCGGTCGCCCGGCGCCGCGGGAGCGTACTGTTCGGCACCGGGCACCCGCACCGGTTGCTCGGTTTCTACGCCGCCCTCGCAGACGCGTTGTCGGCGGCGGGATGTGCCGTCCTCACCCCGGCACAGGGTCTCCGTGTCGACATATTGACCCAGTTCGGTCTACGCACGCACAACCTCGACTACGTACGAGGAGTCGCGTTGATCCGCGAAGGCGGCGCGGAACGCCCCGGTCGTGCGCCCGGCGCACACACGCACTCGCCCCTCCCGGTTCGTCTCGCGCTGGCCGCGGCGGCCGAGGCCGGCGGGTCGCTGCCGGACCTGGTGATCGGCGATCACGGCTGGGTCTGCGGGGCAGGTCAGCTGGGGTTCGAGGCGATCGGGCTGGCCGACACCGACGATCCGGCGCTGTTCGTGGGGGAGGCCGAGGGCTCCGTCGCCGTCGTCGTTCCGCTTGATGACGGCGTGCGGGCGGCTTACTACCGGCCGCTGACCCGCTACGTACTCAATCGAGCGTGTCTGTCACAGTAGGGCGCTGTTGGGTGCACCTCTTCCCCACTTGCATCACCCGCCCCTAGTCTGGGGAGTGAGCACGCAGCGACGAAGAGTCACCGGAAGGGGAAGCCGGTGGCCGTCGAGTGCGGAAGGTTCAGGTGTGTCATGGCTGCTGAGCAGAGGCCTCTGAGCGAGGTTCAGTTCCTTACCGTGGCGGAAGTCGCTGCGGTGATGCGAGTGTCGAAGATGACCGTGTACCGGCTGGTGCACAGCGGTCATCTGCCCGCGATCAGGGTGGGGCGGTCCTTCCGCGTCCCCGAGAACGCGGTTCACGAGTACCTCCGCGAGAGTTATGTGGGGGTGGAGACTGCCTGACGGCAACAAGGGAGACCAGCGATCGGAACAGGGCACTTCCGGTCTCCCCGCACCCCTCGATTACGACCTCAGCGCTCGGGCGGGTAGGCTAGCCCCTCGTAGGTCGTGTGGGCCCATGGCGCCCAAACACCGAGTGATGAGAAGTGAGCGAGGATAGTCGTGGGCTCTGTTATCAAGAAGCGGCGTAAGCGGATGGCCAAGAAGAAGCACCGCAAGCTGCTGAAGCGCACGCGCGTCCAGCGTCGCAACAAGAAGTGAGCGACGCGAGCAACGCCGCGTAGAGCGTGTGTCTGTGGCCCCCCATCGCACCCGGTGGGGGGCCACAGCCGTATCCGCGCACCTCGGGCGTCTCGTGAAGCCCCGGCGTCACTGTGCTCCGCCCGGCCGTTTCTCGTCACTTCCTGCATCGGGTGGTCATCACAGCGCAACACCGAACCGCTAAGTTGGCCGCTGATGGGGAACGCGGGCGTGGTACGAGGTCTGGAAGGAAGGCGCTGATCTTGGGGAAGGTCGTGCTCGTGACCGGAGCGGCCCGTCAGCTGGGCGGCCGCTTCGTACGACGGATCCAGCGTGACCCGCAGGTCGACCGGGTCGTCGCCGTGGACGCGGTGCAGCCCGAGCACCATCTGGGCGGCGCCGACTTCATCCGCGCCGACATCCGGCAGCCCACCATCGCGCGGGTGCTCGCCGAGACCGGCGCCGACACGGTCGTCCACATGGACGTCACCGGCATGGCGCTCGGTGGCGGCAGCCGGGCCACGGTGAAGGAGACCAACGTCATCGGCACCATGCAGCTGCTCGGTGCCTGCCAGAAGTCGCCCGCGGTCAAGCGGCTGGTGGTGAAGTCCTCCACCAACGTCTACGGCTCGGCGCCGCGCGATCCGGCCGTGTTCACCGAGACGACCCCGCCGAAATCGCTGCCCAGCGGCGGCTTCGCCAAGGACACCGTCGAGGTCGAGGGGTACGTCCGCGGCTTCGCCCGCCGGCGCCCCGACGTCGCCGTGTGCGTGCTGCGATTCGCCAACATCCTGGGGCCCACCGCCGAGACCCCGCTCACCTCGTACTTCTCGCTGCCGGTCCTGCCGACGGTGTTCGGCTACGACCCGCGGCTGCAGTTCGCGCACGAGGACGACGTGATCGAGGTGCTGCGCCTGGCCTCGCACGAGCCGCGCCGCGGCACGCTCAACAGCGGCACCTTCAACATCGCCGGTGACGGGGTCGTCCTGCTCTCGCAGTGCGCGCGGCGGCTGGGCCGTCCCACGGTGCCGCTGCTGCTGCCCGCCGTGACGTGGGCGGGCTCGCTGGTGCGTACGCTGGGCATGACGGACTTCTCTCCCGAGCAGATCCGGCTGCTCACCCACGGCCGGGTCGTGGACACCACCCAGATGCGCGAAACGCTGGGCTTCGAGCCGACGTACACGACCGCGGAGACGTTCGCGGACTTCGTACGCAGCAGGGGGCCGGGCCTGTTGCCCCCCGAGGCCCTTGCGGGGGCCGTCGACCGGATCGCCGCGTTGCCCCTCGCGGGCGGCGGCCACCCCCCGACGCAGAGCGCCAACTGAGGAGCGCAGCAACGATGGCGGACGCCAAGGTCATTCCGTTCGACGACGACCGGTCCCGGGGAAGCGCCGCGCAGCGCCCCGCGCGGCGCCGCGCCGCGGGCAGCCGGCGGGGGAGCGGCGAGCCGGTGCCGGTGCGGGAGCTACGGGAGTCCCGTGGGGCCCGGGGGAGCCGGTCCGCGCCCGACGCGCCCGCCGCGCAGGAGGAGGCCGCTGTGAGCCCCGAGCCCCGCGGGGACGTGCCGCAGCCCTCCGACGGCGGTCTGGAGCGCCGCGTGGCGGCCGGGCTGGCCTTCCTGCGCAGGCGTCTCACCGGGGACTACGAGGTCGACGACTTCGGCTACGACGCCGAACTCACCGACCAGGTCCTGATGTCGCTGCTGCGGCCGGTGTACGACAAATACTTCCGGGTCGACGTGAAGGGCCTGGAGAACATCCCGGCCGAGGGCGGCGCGCTGATCGTCGCGAACCATTCCGGGACGCTGCCGCTGGACGGCCTGATGATGCAGGTGGCGGTGCACGACCATCACCCGGCCGGCCGCCATCTGCGCCTGCTGGCCGCGGACCTGGTCTTCGTGCTGCCGGTGGTGAACGAGCTGGCGCGCAAGCTGGGTCACACGCTGGCCTGCGCGGAGGACGCCGAACGGCTGCTGGGCCAGGGCGAGCTGGTCGGGGTGATGCCGGAGGGCTTCAAGGGCATCGGGAAACCTTTCAACGAGCGCTACAAGCTCCAGCGCTTCGGCCGGGGCGGTTTCGTCTCCACGGCGCTGCGGCAGGGCGCGCCGATCATCCCGTGCTCGATCGTCGGGGCGGAGGAGATCTACCCGATGATCGGCAACGCGAAGACCCTCGCGCGTCTGCTCGGCTTCCCGTACTTCCCGCTCACTCCGACGTTCCCGTGGCTGGGTCCGCTGGGCGCGATCCCGCTGCCGACCAAGTGGACGATCCAGTTCGGCGAGCCGATCCGCACGGACGGCTATCCGCCGGAGGCGGCGGAGGACCCGATGCTGATGTTCAACCTGACCGACCAGGTCCGCGAACAGATCCAGCACACCCTCTACAAGCTGCTGGTCCAGCGCAGGTCGGTGTTCTTCTGAAACGTTCCTCTTGAAGCGTTCCGGCATACGACGGTGGGGGCGCCCCTCGGGAGAGGGGCGCCCCCACTTCGGCCGTACCGGCTCTAGTTGGCGTCGTCGCTGTCGATGCCCAAGCCGGGCAGGAGACCCGGGAGGAGCGGTGGGAGCGTCACGTCCGGCTCGGGGATGGACGGCTTGCTCTGCGACGGCGAGGCGCTGCCGGTCTCCTTCGGCGGGTCGAGAAGGCCACCGGTGTTGCCACCGAGGAGGCCGTCGTCGATGCCGCCGACTCCGGGCGCGGACTTGCTGGGGCTGCCGGTGCCGGTGTGGTCGCCGGAGTGGGGTTCCCCGCTCGTGCCGCTGCTGGGGCCGTGGGACCGGTGGGTGCCGGACGACCCTGTGGACGCCGATCCGCCGTCGCCCGGCCGGCTGCTGTCACCGCCGCCACGGGTGGCGGGGGGCTGCGGCAGCAGGGACTGCAGCGGGGCGACCTCTTCGTCTATGGCGTCGAACACCGACGACACCTGCTCGCTGACGTCCCCGAGCTGCACGGGCAGCTGATCGCGCAGCGCGCCCCACATCTGGCGGTGCGAGGCGGAGAACGCGGACAGCGCCTGGATGGGGCCCAGGGAGTCGGGGTCGCGCTCGTACGCCTCGTGCAGCAGACGGTGGCCTTCGGCGGCGTCGTGGGTCATCCCGGACAGGGTGCGGCGGATCTCGCCCAGCGACTCGTGGTCGAGATGGCCGCCGCGACCGCGCTCGAGCAGCCGCCGGGCCTCGCTGAGCCGGGTGGACGCCTGGTCCAGGTAGGAACGACCGCGTTCGTCGTCCCCCTCGGACAGGTAGTTGAGTCTGAAGTCCTCGATGCCGCGCTTGAGCCCGTAGAGCCCGTCACCGGGCAGGGCGTCCGAGCTGGCAGCGGCGACTCCGCCGAAGGCGCCGGCCGCAACACCGACGCTGAGCCCGCCCGCGGTGAGGCCCTTGGCCAGCCGCGAGCGTGGGCGGAACTTGCCCAGGGGGGCGCGATGGGCGCCCCGGGCCCGGTGATTCCGCTGCTCGGGCACCGAAGGGTCCGCCGCCTCGCCTCCCGCGGCGCCCTCCTGCAGCATGGCCTCGAACGCGGCCACGAGCTGGGCTCGCTGGACGACCTTGACCTCCGGATCGAGCTGCGGCTTGGGCAGCGCGCCGAGACCGGAGGCGAGGGCGACCAGACGCCCCTGCTCGGTCTGCTCCTCGGCGGCCGGGGCCGGTGGCGATCCTTCGGACTGCTCGGCCGCCGTGCCCGGCTCGGACTGCTCCTCCAGGGCCTGGGCGAAGGCGTTCGCCCGCCGGTGCGCCGATACGTTCGCGATCACTGGCGGCACCTCCTCTCGTCATGACGGTCGACTCCCCAGGGGGTCCTGAGGGTTGCACGCCCCGGCCGCTTCCACACGATCGTGTGATCAGCGTTGGCCTGGGCGTGACCACAGGGAGCCTGCATCCCGCACAACGAGCGGCGTGGCACTTGGGTTACGGACGGCGGATGATCGGATCGGGAAGTCAACGGTCGCGAACGGAGCGTCACTTGAGCGTCGCTGAGCGTGTCTGATCAGCGGGCGTCGTCGGGCAGGAGCCGGGCGAGGGTGCGGACGGCTCGATACTGGAGGGTCTTGATCGCACCCTCGTTCTTGCCCATGACCCGCGCGGTCTCGGCGACGGACAGGCCCTGCAGGAAGCGCAGGGTCACGCACTCCTGCTGCTGCGGGTTGAGCCGTCGTACGGCGTCGAGCAGGGCGGCGTTCGACAGCGACTCGAGGACGGAGTCCTCCGGGGAGCGCTCGACCTCGTTGGCGTCGAGCATCTCGCCGGTGGTGACCTCCAGCCGGAAGCGGCTCGACTTGAAGTGGTCGGCCACCAGGTTGCGGGCGATGGTGACGAGCCACGCGCCGAAGTCGCGGCCCTGCCAGGTGAAGGTGCCGATCCTGCGGAGGGCCCGCAGAAAGGTCTCGCTGGTCAGGTCCTCGGCAGTGGCCTTACCTCCCACCCGGTAATAGATGTATCGGTAGACGGTGTCGCTGTACTGGTCGTAGAGGCGGCCGAAGGCTTCGGCCTCGCCGGCCTGGGCGCGCTCCACGAGGTCCATCATCCGGGCACTGTCGCTGTCCGCGGCGGGGCGGCGGGCGGTGGTGGCACCGGCTGCGCGCCCCCTTCTGCCCACCGCGGCCCCGCCCTCGGCCAGTGCGTAGCACGGGCCGGCGGGGGTGGCGGTGGCGAATGCGGGGACGGCCTGCGCGGCCGGGACGAGGCCGCGCAGGAGGTTTTGCGCCGTCGCGACCGTTGCGCGCAGCGTAGCCAGGCCCGAGGCGTCAACCCCGACGTGTGGGTACACGGGACTCCCAGAGGCAGAGCTTCCATCACGTGCAGTGCGGGACCGTTCACCCGTCGTGGCGACGGAGGGGTACCGGATTGCGTCTGAGGAGAATAACGCTTCGTGCAGGCACTGCTACACCGAGTTGCTCAAATCATCGATTGCGTCGCTTCTGTAGCCGTTTGACGACTGATCAGGTTCGGCCCGCTGAACGATTGTTGATCGATTCGGTGCGCATTGCGGATGAGTGTGGGCCGTGTTGTGCCCGCGTGAGGATCCGGTGACTGACCGCTCCGCGGGGTGGGTATGTGTGCGGGAATGCCCTTCCCCGACCCGCAAGGCACGGAAGGCGCTGCGCGCCCCACGACGAGACCGCAACGGGCCGCCGCAGGCATATAAAGGGGCGCGGGAACTGCGTGACCAGCCGGCCACCCACCCGCAGACGAACGGCACGGCACCCGCGGACGACGGCACCGCACCAGCAGTCGAAGGCTTACCGCCGGCGACGATGCAGCGCGATCGCCGCCGCCGTTCCGCCCGCCACCGCTCCCACCCCGGCCGCCGCCGGGATGCCGACCTTCGCCGCCTTGCGGCCCGTGCGGTAGTCCCGCAGCCGCCAGTCGTGCTCACGCGCGTGGCGCCGCAGCTTCGCGTCCGGGTTGATCGCGTACGGGTGGCCCACCAGTGACAGCATCGGGATGTCGTTGTGGGAGTCGCTGTACGCGGCGCACCGCGCCAGGTCCAGCCCCTCCGCCGCCGCCAGCGCCCGCACGGCCTCCGCCTTGGCCGGCCCGTGCAGCGGCTCGCCCACGAGCTTGCCGGTGTAGACGCCGTCCACCGACTCCGCGACCGTGCCGAGCGCGCCGGTCAGTCCCAGCCGCCGCGCGATCACCTGCGCGATCTCCACCGGCGCCGCCGTCACCAGCCACACCTTCTGCCCGGCGTCCAGGTGCGCCTGCGCCAGCGCTCGCGTACCGGGCCAGATCCGCTCGGCCATGTACTCGTCGTAGATCTCCTCGCCGATGGACTTCAGCTCGGAGACCCGGTGGCCCTTGACGATGGACAGCGCCGAGTCCCGCGCGTCCTGCATGTGCTCCGGGTCCTCGACCCCGGCCAGCCGGAACCACGCCTGCTGCCACGCGAAGCGGGCCAGGTCGCGGGTCTCGAAGAACTTCCGCTTGTACAGGCCCCGCCCGAAGTGGAACAGCGCCGCGCCCTGCATCACTGTGTTGTCCAGGTCGAAGAACGCGGCCGCGTGCTCGTCGCCGAGCACGGGAAACGCCGGCTCGGACGCCGGCTCTGCCAGCGGAGCCTCGGGCACGGACTTGCGCGCGGCCTCCGCCGAGGCCTCGCCTGCCAACACGCTCCGCGCCGTGGCGGAGCGCCTACGGGGAGTGAGCCATCCGAGAGCGGCCATGTGCGTGAGCATAACGAGTCGGTACGGCGGTTCCGGAGTCGAAGGGTTGGAACCCTGTGAACTCTGCGCGACCGGGCCGTTAAACAGGTGCGCACGACCACGGGCCGCCCGCCGGTGACACGGCCGCCCGGGACGACAGGCTGCCCGGCGGTGGCACGGCGCCCCGGACGACAGGCTGCCCGGCGGCGACCTGGCCACCCCGGGACGACAGGTCGCCCGGCCGGTGGCACGGCCGCCCCACGGCGGCGGGCCGCCGCGCGACAATGGCGGACATGAGCCCCCTCTTCCGCCGCCGTCCTCCCCGCGCCCCCGAGGACCGTCTGGTCACGCTGGTCCGCAAGCCCGGCTGTCACTTGTGCGACGACGCGCAGCAGGTGATCGAGAAGGTGTGCGGCGAGCTCGGCGTGCCCTGGGAACAGAAGGACATCACGCAGGACCAGGACCTGCACGACCGGTACTGGGAGCAGATTCCCGTCGTCCTGGTCGACGGTGAGCAGCACACGTTCTGGCGGGTGAACGAGCAGCGGCTGCGCTCCGCACTGACCGAGTAGTTCAAGTCCGTACCGAACGTCGCTTAGGATCGACGCGGTTTGGTCTCGGGGGCGGGATTCACGAGGAGTGAGCCGGTTTTGCCCCCACGTAGCACGCGACATAAAACGCGCGTGAGTCCGGTCACGTTGGCCGGGCAAATCGGACACCATCTTTGTGCACGCGTTCACAAAGACATAGCCTGCTGTCGACGGGGCGGTCTGGGGACGTACGACCGCCCACAGCCCCGCTCTACCCGCAGGAGCACCGTGGCAACTGGCCGAACTCACCGACCGGCGACCCGCAGCCGAGGGATTCCCGAGGCCACCGTCGCCAGGCTTCCGCTGTACCTCCGGGCGCTGACCGCACTGTCGGAGCGCTCGGTCCCCACGGTTTCGTCCGAGGAGCTGGCGGCCGCCGCGGGAGTCAACTCCGCGAAGCTGCGCAAGGACTTCTCCTACCTGGGTTCCTACGGCACCCGGGGCGTCGGGTACGACGTCGAGTACCTCGTGTACCAGATCTCCCGCGAGCTGGGCCTGACCCAGGACTGGCCCGTGGTCATCGTCGGTATCGGTAACCTCGGCGCGGCCCTCGCCAACTACGGCGGTTTCGCCTCCCGCGGGTTCCGGGTCGCCGCCCTCATCGACGCCGACCCCGCGATGGCGGGCAAGCCCGTCGCGGGCATCCCGGTGCAGCACACCGACGACCTGGAGAAGATCATCCAGGACAACGGCGTCTCCATCGGCGTGATCGCAACCCCCGCCGGCGCCGCCCAGCAGGTCTGCGACCGTCTCGTGGCCGCCGGTGTGACCTCCATCCTGAACTTCGCGCCGACCGTGCTGTCCGTCCCGGACGGCGTCGACGTGCGCAAGGTCGACCTCTCCATCGAGCTGCAGATCCTCGCGTTCCACGAGCAGCGCAAGGCCGGTGAGGAGGCCGCCGCCGAGGCCGCCGTCCCCACCACCACCTCGGACGCGGTGCCCGCCACCACGAAGGACGTGGGCGCCCCCGCCAACGCGACCACCACCGCCAAGGCGACGCGCGCCGCGGCCCGCCGCGCCGGCTCCGCCGACCAGGGACCCGACGGGGACGTGCCCGCCGTGATGCCGGCATGAGTCTCCTCGTCGTCGGGCTGAGTCACCGCAGCGCCCCGGTCAGCGTGCTGGAGCGGGCCGCGCTGAACGCGGACGACCAGAACAAGCTGCTGCAGGACACGGTCGCCGCCGAGCCGTCCACCGAGGCAGCCCTGCTGGCCACCTGCAACCGCATCGAGCTGTACGCCGACGTGGACAAGTTCCACGCCGGTGTCGCGGAGCTGTCCACGCTGCTCGCCCAGCACAGCGGGGTCGGCCTGGACGAGCTCACTCCCTATCTGTACGTGCACTACGAGGACCGTGCGGTCCACCACCTGTTCTCGGTGGCCTGCGGCCTGGACTCGATGGTCGTCGGCGAGGGCCAGATCCTCGGCCAGATCAAGGACGCGCTCGCCCGGGCGCAGGAGCTGCACACCGCGGGCAAGCTGCTGAACGACCTGTTCCAGCAGGCCCTCAGGGTCGGCAAGCGCGCCCACTCCGAGACCGGCATCGACCGGGCCGGCCAGTCCCTGGTCACCTTCGGCCTGGAGCAGCTGGCGCAGGGCGCGGACGTCGCCGAGTGGGCCCGGGGCCGCAAGGCGCTGGTGATCGGCGCCGGCTCGATGTCGTCGCTGGCCGCGGCGACGCTCGCGCGGGCCGGTGTCGCCGAGATCGTGGTGGCCAACCGCACCGTCGAGCGCGCCGAGCGCCTCGCCGAGATCCTCACCCAGGCCGAGGACACGGACGTGGCCGCCCGCGCGGTACGGATGGACGCCGTACCGGCCGAGCTGACACGTGCCGACATCGCCGTCTCGTGTACCGGGGCGACGGGGCTCGTCCTGACGGCGGAGGCGGTCACGTCGGCGCTGGAGGACCGTACGGGCGCCCCCGTCGCCGTGAGCGAGAACCCGCACCGGCCGCTGCCGCCCACCTCGGTCGGGACCGAGGACGGCTGCCCGCTGGACCTGTCCGCCGTGCAGCCGGGCTTCTCCGTCGCCGGGGAGGCCGCCGTGGCCGGGATGGACGCGGCGACGCTGGAGCAGCACGCGGCCTGGGTCGACAAGGGCACCGTCGTCGAACGCCGCGAGGACGCCCGGCGCGGCCCCGAGGCCGACGCCGAGCTGATCGCCGCGCTCGCCGCGACCGCGGCGACGATCGGCCGCCTCCCGGAGCGCCGCAGGCCCGAGCCGGTGGCCGAGATCCCGCGGCCGCGGCCCTCGCTGTTCCTGCTCGACCTGGCGATGCCCCGCGACATCGACGCGGCCGTGCACCGGCTGGCCGGCGTGCGGCTGGTGGACATCGAGTCCCTCGCCGAGGCGTCCGCGGACGCCCCCATGGCGGCGGACGTCGACCAGGTGCGCCGGATCGTGTCCGACGAGGTCGCCGCGTTCGGCGCCGCCCAGCGGGCCGCGCACATCACGCCGACCGTGGTCGCGCTGCGCACCATGGCCGCCGACGTGGTGGCGGGCGAGATTGCGCGGCTGGAGGGCCGGCTGCCCGGCCTGGACGACAAGCACCGCGCCGAGATCACGCAGACCGTCAAGCGGGTGGTCGACAAGCTGCTGCACGCGCCGACGGTGCGGGTCAAGCAGCTCGCGGCCGAGCCCGGCGGCGCCGGGTACGCGGACGCGCTGCGCACCCTGTTCGACCTCGACCCCGAGGCGGTCGCCGCCGTCTCCCGCGCCGAGGACAGCACCGACAAGAACGCCAAGAACCGAGGGCCGGCATGAGTACGAAGGCTTTGAGACTGGGGACGAGGCGCAGCAAGCTCGCCATGGCCCAGTCCGGGCAGGTGGCGGAGGCCGTGCGCGAGGTGACCGGGCGGCCCGTCGAGCTGGTCGAGATCACGACCTACGGTGACGTCTCCCGGGCGCACCTGGCGCAGATCGGCGGCACGGGTGTGTTCGTCACCGCGCTGCGTGACGCGCTGGCCGGTGGGGAGGTCGACTTCGCGGTTCATTCGCTGAAGGACCTGCCCACCACGCAGCCCGAGGAACTGGTCCTGGCCGCCGTACCGGTGCGCGAGGACCCGCGGGACGTGATCGTCGCCCGGGACGCGCTGAAGTTCACGGACCTGCCGCGCGGGGCGCGCATCGGTACGGGTTCGCCGCGCCGCATGGCGCAGCTGAACGCGTACGCGCGTGCCCACGGGCTGGACATCGAGACGGTCCCCATCCGCGGGAACGTCGACACCCGCATCGGGTACGTCCGTGACGGCGAACTCGACGCCGTCGTGCTGGCCGCCGCCGGGCTGAACCGGATCGGCCGCAGCGACGAGGTGACCGACTTCCTGTCGGTCGACACGGTTTTGCCCGCCCCCGGCCAGGGGGCCCTGGCGATCGAGTGTTCCGCGGACAACGCGGAACTGATCGCCGCGCTCGCCGAACTCGACGACCCGTTCACGCGGGCCGCCGTCACGGCCGAGCGGTCACTGCTCGCCGCCCTGGAGGCCGGTTGCAGCGCCCCTGTGGGTGCCTTGGCCGACCTCCTGGCCGACGGGCAGATTGTCAAGGAAATGCGCCTGCGCGGCGTCGTCGGTACCACCGACGGCACCCGCACGGTGCAGCTGTCCACCACCGGTCCCGTGCCCGAGACGGACGAGGGCGCCGCGGCGCTCGGCCGTGATCTCGCCGCCGAGATGCTCGCCCAGGGTGCGGCCGGTCTGATGGGGGAGCGAGCACATTGAGCCCCACCACCCTTCCCGCCGGTCCGGAACACGGGCACGTCACCTTCCTGGGTGCCGGACCCGGAGATCCGGGACTGCTGACTCTGCGCGCCGTGGAGGCGCTGGCGAACGCGGACGTCCTCGTCGCCGAGCACGAGGTGCTCGACGTCGTACGCACCCACGCCCGTCAGGGCGTCAGCGTCGTAGCGACGGACGCGGGTCCCTCGTCGGACCCGAATCCGGGCACGGGCACGCCCCAGCCGGCGGTCGTTGACGGGGCGTCAACAACCGCTGGGATTCCCGCACTGCGGGATGCCGCACATCTTGTCATGGAGGCTGCGCGGGGCGGCAGGCGGGTCGTCCGTGCGGTGTCCGGCGACCCCGGCCTGGACAACTACGCCGCCGAGGAGATGCTCGCCTGCGCCAAGGCCGGAGTCTCCTTCGAGGTGGTACCCGGCGTCGCGGCCGCGGTCGGCGTGCCCGCGTACGCCGGTGTGCCGCTGCGCGACGCCGAGGGCGCGGACGTGCGGTTCGTGGACGCCCGTACCGCCTCCGACCGGTGCTGGACCGAGGTGGGCGCCTCCGACGGCACGGTGGTCGTCTCCACCACGCTCGACTCGGTGGCCGCGGCCGCGGGCGAGCTGGTCTCGGCGGGCCGCAAGCCGGACACCCCGATGACGGTCACCGTCGGCGGGACGACGACGCGGCAGCGCACCTGGTCGGCGACGCTCGGCACGATCGCGCAGACGCTGAAGCAGGCGAAGGTGCTGCCCTCGCCGGACGGCGGCCGCCCGGTCATAGCCGTGGTCGGAGACCGCAGCGCCCCCGCCCAGCGCGACCAGCTGGCGTGGTTCGAGTCCAAGCCGCTGTTCGGCTGGAAGGTCCTCGTACCGCGAACCAAGGAGCAGGCGGCCTCGCTCTCCGACCAGCTGCGCTCCTACGGCGCGGTGCCGCACGAGGTGCCGACGATCGCCGTCGAACCGCCGCGCACGCCCCAGCAGATGGAACGTGCCGTCAAGGGTCTGGTGACGGGCCGCTACGAGTGGATCGCCTTCACGTCGGTCAACGCGGTGCGGGCCGTGCGGGAGAAGTTCGAGGAGTACGGCCTCGACGCCCGGGCTTTCGCGGGCATCAAGGTGGCCGCGGTGGGCGAGCAGACCGCCAAGGCCCTGATCGCCTTCGGTGTGAAGCCGGACCTGGTGCCCTCGGGCGAGCAGTCCGCGGCCGGCCTCCTGGAGGACTGGCCGCCCTACGACCCGGTGTTCGACCCGATCGACCGTGTCTTCCTGCCGCGCGCCGACATCGCCACCGAGACGCTGGTGGCCGGGCTGATCGAGCTGGGCTGGGAGGTCGACGACGTCACCGCCTACCGCACGGTCCGCGCCTCGCCGCCGCCGGCGGAGACCCGCGAGGCGATCAAGGGCGGCGGTTTCGACGCTGTCCTGTTCACCTCGTCGTCGACGGTGCGGAACCTGGTCGGCATCGCGGGCAAGCCGCACAACGTGACGGTGATCGCCTGCATCGGCCCCGCGACGGCGAAGACGGCCGAGGAACACGGCCTGCGCGTCGACGTCATGGCTCCGGAGCCGTCCGTGCACAAGCTGGCGGAGGCCCTGGCCGACTTCGGCACCAAGCGCCGTCTGGCGGCGCTGGAGGCCGGCGACCCGGTGACCCGGCCGAGCGAACGCAGGCCGGGGGCGCGCAGGCGCCGCGCGGCGACGTGAGCGAGGGCCCGCACCCTGCCCGGGGTGCGGGCCCTGCTTGTCAGGCGGCGACCGGCGGTACCGCGTGCCCGTAGCGGAGCAGGTTCGCCGGGTCGTGGGACCGCTTGGTGCGGCGCAGGCGGTCGTAGGTGTCCGGGGTCCAGGCCCGGGAGCGGTCGCTCTCGTCACCGGGGGCGCCGTGCAGGTTGACCATGGTGCAGCCGGTGCCGTACGGGGCCATGGTGCTGTGCAGGGCCGCGGTGGCCGACTCGATCGCCATGGCGAGATCCGGGTCGGCCGGGACACCGACCCACTCCAGCAGGAACTCCGCGTCCCGGGCGCACACCGCGTCCTCGGATGGGCCGGGACGGGACATCGCGCCGCCCATGTGCCGGATCTCGACCATCAGGATCGGGAAGTCCCGGTCGGCGGGCCCCGCCAGGTCCAGGAACGCGCTGATCGCCTCCGGCGACAGGTCGCGCAGCAGCAGGCAGCTCTCGCGGGCGGGCAGCGGGTCGCGCGGGTCCTCGTAGATACGGTCCAGCTCCGTGTACGGCATGTCCTCCACGGTGTCGAACAGGACCGGCGCGGCCGCGCGCAGCGGTGCGAGGAGCTGGTCCCCCTCCTCCGCGGTTCCGTCGAAGACGACGGCGACACGGGCGAAGAAGCCGCCGCGCAAGGGTTCGGGGATGAACGGCAGCGGAGGCATCCGCAGCAGGGTGAACCCGGTGCACATCTGCGGGGGCACCGTCTTCGTCCACTGCGCCCAGGTCCGCAGCAGGGGGTCGGCGTCCTCGCCGGAGCAGTAGATGCCGCCGCCGAGGATGCGGTCCACGGGGATCAGCTCGCAGGTCAGGGACGTCACGACACCCACATTGCCCTTGCCGCCGCGCAACGCCCAGAAAAGGTCGGTGTCGTGCTCGGCGTCGGCGGTGTGCGGGACGCCGTCCGGGGTGACGACGTCGAAGGAGCGCACCAGGTCGCTGGCGAAGCCGTAGGGGCGGCCCATGGCCGGCAGGCCGCCGCCCAGGGTGAAGCCGACGACGCCGACGTCCGTGGAGGAGCCGCACAGCGCGGCCAGCCCGTGCGGTGCGGCGGCTTGAAGCAGATGCCGCCACTTGGAGCCGGCGGCGACCGTCCCGGTGCGGGCGGACGGGTCGACGCTCACCTCCGTCATCCGGTACGTGGTGATCAGCAGACCGTCGGGGACGGAGAAGTTGGCGCCGTGGCCCGTGGCCTGCACGGCGACGGGCGTGCCGGTGGCGGACGCCCAGCGCAGGGCGGTGGCGATGTCGGCGGGATCCGCGGCGCCGACGACGACGTCGGGGGTGTGGCGGGCGGCCAGGTTGAAGCCGATGACCTCGTCGGCGTAGCCCGGGTCGCCGGGGCGCAGCACCGGTCCGCGCAGACCTGTCAGGTCGGGGGTGGGGTGGGTGGTGGTCATCGCGTCCTCCGCGCTGCTGCGGGACGGAGGGACGGCGGCGGTCGGGGCGGGGCCGTCGGGTCCTTCTGACATCTCCCAGCATGTGCGTGCGCCGTGCGGGACGCATGTGCAGGGCGGTTCGGGGCGCGTGTGCGGTTCGGGGCGTGTGTGCGCAGCGGGGCGCGTGTGCGGCGCGGGCCATGTCCGGGCGGTTCGGGGTCGCGTCAGGGGGTGAGGAAGTCGCCCAGAGCGGCCGCCAGGTCCTCTGGGGCTTGTTCGGCGACGTGGTGGCCGGAGTCGATGCCGTGGCCGCGGACGTCCGTCGCCCACTCGCGCCAGATCCGCAGCGGATCGCCGTACAGCTGCTCCAGGTCGTCGCGCAGGGACCAGAGGATCAGTGCCGGGCAGCGGATGCGGTTGCCGGCGGCGCGGTCCTCCTCCTCGTGGCGCCGGTCGACGGTGAGGCCGGCCCGGTAGTCCTCGAGCATCGCGCGCACCACCTCCGGGTTGCGGGTGGCCGCACGGAACTCGTCGTGGTTCTCCCGGCCCATCGTCCGTGGGTCGCCCCGGTACCAGGCGTCCGGGTCGGCGTTGATGACGCGCTCCGGGGTGTCCGGCTGGGCGAAGAAGAACCAGTGCCACCACTGGGTGGCGAACTCGGGCGTGATGCGGGCCAGGTGCTCGCTCAGCGGCAGGCAGTCGATCAGCGCCACTCGCTCCACCGCCTGCGGGTGGTCCAGGACCAGGCGGAACGCCACGGCGGCCCCGCGGTCGTGGCCGACGAGCGCGAACCGCTCGTGGCCCAGTGCGCGCAGCACCGCCACCACGTCCGAGGCCGTGGCCCGCTTGGAGTGGCCCTCGTGGTCCGGTGTCGGCGCCGGTCCGCGGGAACGGCCGTATCCGCGCAGGTCGGGGCAGACGACGGTGAAGCCGCGGGCGACCAGCAGCGGGGCGACCCGGTGCCAGGTCGCGGAGGTGCGGGGGTGTCCGTGCAGAAGCACCACCGGCGGGCCGTCTCCGCCGTACCGGACGAAGGCCGACCCCTCGTCGGTGGGCACGTGCCTGGTCTCGAAGCCCTCGAACACGCTCGCGCGCCTCCCGCCCGTACCGATGCCACCGGGGGCCCGCGCGCGTGCGTGCCGCGGCGGGCCCAGCGTTGCGTGTGCCCCATGTGGCATCGCCGACACCGCTCAGGCCGACCGTCCGGTGCCACGGTGGCCGACTGGGCGTCGGCAAAGGCACCGGCCGGGCGGGCGTAGCGTAGGCGGTATGTCGAAGTACGGATCTTTTCCCGGTTCGCGGCCCCGGCGGCTTCGCAGCACGCCCGTCATGCGGCGGATGGTCGCCGAGACCCGGTTGCACCCCGCCGATCTGATCCTGCCCGCGTTCGTGCGGGAGGGCGTGAGTGAGCCGGTGGCGGTCGGGTCGATGCCGGGGGTCGTGCAGCACACCCGGGACAGCCTGAAGAAGGCCGCCTCCGAGGCCGTGGAGGCCGGAGTCTCCGGGATCATGCTCTTCGGTGTGCCGGAGGACGGCAAGAAGGACGCCCTCGGCAGCGCGGGCACCGACCCGGACGGCATCCTCCAGGTCGCCCTGCGCGATGTGCGGGCCGAGGTCGGCGACGAACTGCTCGTCATGTCCGACCTGTGTCTCGACGAGTTCACCGACCACGGGCACTGCGGGGTCCTCGACGAGCACGGGCGCGTCGACAACGACGCCACCCTCGAGCGGTACGCCGAGATGGCCCAGGTGCAGGCGGACGCCGGCGCCCACGTCGTCGGCCCGAGCGGGATGATGGACGGTCAGATCGGCGTCGTCCGCGACGCGCTCGACCAGATCGGCCGCGAGGACGTCGCGATCCTCGCCTACACCGCCAAGTACTCCTCCGCCTTCTACGGCCCCTTCCGCGAGGCCGTCGCCTCCTCGCTGCAGGGCGACCGCAAGACCTACCAGCAGGACCCCGCCAACTGGCGCGAGTCCCTGCGCGAAGTCGCCCTCGACCTCGAGGAGGGCGCCGACATGGTGATGGTCAAGCCGGCCGGGCCGTACCTGGACATCCTGGCCCGGGTCGCGGACGCGGTGGACGTGCCGGTCGCGGCGTACCAGATCTCCGGTGAGTACGCGATGATCGAGGCCGCCGCCGAGAAGGGCTGGATCGAGCGGGACCGGGCGATCTTCGAGACGCTCACCGGTATCAAGCGGGCGGGCGCGCGCAACATCCTCACCTACTGGGCCACCGAGGTCGCGCAGAAGCTGCGCTGACGCGCCCCGGGCGCCGGGGACGGCCCTGCCGGCGCGTGGCACGACACCTCCGGTGTGCGGGACGGCACCCGCAGCGCGTGGGACGACGGGCCCTCGTCGCGCAGGCCCTCGCCGTCGCGGCAGCCCGCCAGGGCGCCGGCCGCGAGCACGGCGAGGGCCGCGGCGGCGACCAGTCGGCGCCGGCGTGCGGGCAGGGTGCGAGTCCGGTGTCGTACGGGCATGACGTCAGCCTCACCGCTCGCCCGTCCCGCGCGCCACAGCCACCCGCGAATATGGGACGCAGGGACGGTGGAACCGGCGCTGAGCTGCGGGAACGCCATCCCGGTGGGACATGGTCCGGGACGCGGGGTCACCAGTCGAGGGCCGTGTCCAGGGACGCCTGCCAGTACGTCACGGTCAGGCTGTCGTCGACGTACACGCCCTTGGCGGGCAACGACACGGTGGCGATCGAGCCGTCCTCGAAGGGGACCGTCAGGGTGTGCACGGTGTGGCCGTGCGCGGCGCTGCCGTCGCCGGCGGACAGCCGGACGCCCGCGTAGCCGGACTCGCCCGGGGCCAGACCGGTCAGCGACTGCGGCTTGGTCTCCTCCGCCACCGGCGGCACGGACTGAGCCTCACCGAAACGGGCCGGCGGGTACGGGGGCAGCAGGCACGTGCCGCCGCCCTTGTTGGTGGCGGTCAGCAGCAGGTGGTTGACCGGGCGGGGCACCTCGGTGGCGGTGATCCGGACGGTGGCGGCGGAGCACTTGCCGGGACGGTCGGAGCCCTGGCCGGACCCGGTGCCAGCGGAGCTGCCGGTGCTCTTCGAGCCGCCGGAGTCCTTCGCACCGCCGCTCCCCTTCGAGCCGCCGCCGTGCGTACCGCCCGGGCCCTTCGTACCGCCGGAGCCCGTCGAGCCGCCGGAGCCGGTCGTGGCCCCCGGGTCCGTGGCACCGCCGGCGGTACCGGTGGAGGGTGTCGCGCCTGGGGCGGACGGCGCGGAGGAAGCGGGCCGGCCGGCGCCGGTGTCCGACGTTCCGCCCTCGCACGCGGTCAGGGTCACAGCGGCCAGCGCGACCGTGGTGGCGGCGAAGAGGCGAGTGCGGGTGATACGGACGGACATGGGTGACTCCCGGTCGTGAATGGGGCGTTGGGTTGCGCCAGGAGCGCGCCGCCGGGTGTGCTTGCCGGTGGCGTGCTTGGATGATCGACAGCTTGCGGTGGCTTTGGTCCCAGCCGCCAGCGGCCACGGGGGATACGGGACAATGGGACGACGAAACGGCTCTGACCTGCGGGAACATCGTCCGTCTGGAACGCCGTTCCGGGACGCGGGAGGGGAGAAACGGTGGCGGGGGGCGACTTCGCTGAGCTGCTGCGGGAGTTGAAGGAGCGGTCGGGACTCAGTTACGGGGCGCTCGCCAAGCGGCTGCACATGAGCACGTCCACACTGCACCGGTACGTCAACGGGGACGTCGTACCGGTGGACTACGCCCCCGTGGAACGGCTGGCCCGCGTCTGCCGGGCCACCCCCGAGGAACTGCTGGAACTGCACCGCCGCTGGATCCGCGCGGACGCGCTGCGGGGAGTGAAGGGCCCGCAGCCGGGAGAGGAGCCCGGCGGGCAGCCGGAGGAGAAACCCGGCGCGGGGCCCGAGGAGGAGGTCTCCCCTCCCGCGCCGCCTCCCGCGCCCGCACCGGCGCGCCGCCGGCGCGCCGCCGTGCTCGCCGGGGCCGGTGTCGCGGCGGTCGCCGCCGTCGTGGCCGTCACGGTGAGCCTGGTGCCCGGGCCGCCGGACGGGCAGCGGACGCCGCAGGAGCGGGCGGCCGGTGCGACCGTGCCCGCCGTCAAGTCGCCCACGCCCTCCGTCCGTTCCACCGCGCCCAGCCGCAGCGCGTCGGCCTCCCCCTCACCGAGCCCGTCCGCGGACCGGGACACGGCCACGGGCTCACCGTCCCCGAGCCGTACCGCCACCGCCCCCGGCGGGGCGGCCGCGGACAACGGCCCGGCGCCGGTCACGGTCAACACCACGCCGTACTACTGGGACGTGCCCTGTGAGCAGGACTTCCTGGTGGACCGCAGCCCGCACAACGTGCCCGAGCCGCCGCCGCAGCAGAACGCCGAGGGCTGGGCCGTGTCCCTGGGCGCCGTGGCCGCCGACCACCAGATGGTCACGCTGACCGTGCAGGGCACCGGCGCGCAGACGGTCGTGCTGCGGGCGCTGCACGTACGCGTGGTGCGCAGCGAGGCTCCGCTGGCCTGGAACAAGTACGCGATGGGGAACGGCTGCGGGGGCGGGGTCCAGACCAAGTCCTTCGACGTGGCACTGGACCTGACCAACCCGCTGGCGATGCCCGTCGCCGGGCAGCGGAACTTCCCCTACAAGGTGAGCGAGTCCGACCCCGAGGTCTTCTACGTCAACGCGCACACCGGCGGGCACGACGTGAGCTGGTACCTGGAGCTGGAGTGGTCCAGCGGTGCCCGGCACGGCACCCTGCGCGTCGACGACCACGGCCGGCCGTTCCGCACGAGCGGCTCGCGGCGGCCGTACTACGCCTACCCGTTGGGCGGCAACGGCTGGGAGCGGGTGCCGGAGGGCTGAGCGTCCGTATGGCGAAAGGGCCGGTGTAGACGGCACGCATCTCTCTACGCTGCGACCCATGAGGCAACCGCAGCCCGAAGGAGCAGTGTCATGACCGTCGACGCCCCCGCCCCGACCGCGCCCCTCCCCCCGCTCGCCCTGCGGACGTCGGCGATCGGCGGCTCGCCGGTACGCGACATCCTCGCCGTCACCGCACGGCCCGAGGTGATCAACTTCGCGGGCGGGCTGCCGGCCCCGGAGCTGTTCGACCGCGCCGGCATCGCGGCCGCCTTCCGCGCCGTACTGGAGGACAGCCCGGCGCGCGCCCTGCAGTACGCCACGACCGAGGGCGAGCCCGCGCTGCGCGAGGCGCTGGCCGCGCGGATCACCGGGCGGGGACTGGCGACGGACGCCGACGACCTGCTGATCACCACCGGCTCCCAGCAGGCGCTGTCCCTGCTGGCCACCGCGCTGCTCGACCCGGGCGACACCGTGCTGGTGGAGAACCCCTGCTACCTGGCCGCCCTCCAGGTCTTCGGCCTGGCCGGCGCCCGCGTCGTCGCCGTGCCGGGTGACGAGCACGGCCCCGATCCGGTCGCACTGGAGGAACTGGTGCGCCGGGAGCGGCCGAAGCTGCTCTACACCGTGCCGACCTTCCAGAACCCCACCGGCCGCACCATGCCCGCCGGCCGCCGGGCCGCGCTCGCCGCCGTCGCCGCGCGGTGCGGACTGTGGATCGTCGAGGACGACCCGTACGGGGAACTGCGCTACGACGGTGAACCCGTGCCATGGATCGCCGCGCACGCCGACGCGCGGGACCGGACGGTGCTGCTCGGCTCCTTCTCCAAGGTGATGGCGCCGGGGCTGCGGCTGGGCTGGCTGCGCGCACCGCGGGAGCTGCGCCGTGCCTGCGCGGTCGCCAAGCAGGCCGCCGACCTGCACACCCCGACCGTCAACCAGCTCGCCGCCGCCCGCTATCTCGACGTCCTCGACGCCCATGTGGCCACGGTGCGGGACGTCTACCGGGAGCGCCGGGACGCGATGCTCGCCGGGCTGCCGGACGCGCTGCCGGCCGGCTCGACCTGGACCCGGCCCGAGGGCGGGATGTTCCTGTGGGTGTGGCTGCCGCAGTCGTACGACTCGACGGCCCTGCTGCGGCAGGTGGTACGGCACGACGTGGCCTACGTGCCCGGCGCGCCGTTCTTCGCGGCCGCACCGGACCCGCGCACGCTGCGGCTGTGCTTCGTGACGCAGACGCCGGAGGAGATCGGGGAGGGGCTGCGCAGGCTGGCGGCCGGGTTCGCGGACCGCTGACCCGGGAAACACCGGGCCCCGGCCACCCTCACGGAGAGGATGGCCGGGGCCCGGTGGTGTGAGGCGGGACGGATCAGCCGAAGGCCTTGATCGTGTTCCAGTCCACGGACAGGACGACGCGTACGGGTGCGTTGGTGTTGGTCCGGGACGGGTGGTAGATCCGGGTGTAGCCGTCGGAGGCGAGGCGGGCCCAGATGTCGGGGATGCCGTCGTTGTTGACGTCGGGGATGCCGATGGCGGTGGGCACGTTGGCGTCGGTCCAGCTGGTGCCGTAGGCCTCGTCCTTGCCGGTCAGGCTGTTGGCGGCGACCTTGATGGATTCGAGGTCGGTGCTGCCGGCGACGGTGCCGGGCTTGCCGTCGCGCTGGTACATGTTGCCGTTGTCGAGGTTGCGCCAGAGAAGGTCGGGGGTGGTGTCGCCGTTGATGTCGGCGACGTTGACGATCTCGCGGCGGGCCCAGGCGGTGCCTTCCATGAGGGTGGCGGTCTGGAAGGTGGCGCCGGTGTAGCCGGACAGCGTCCAGAACGCGGGGCCGGCCCGCAGGACGAGGTCGGGGAGCTTGTCGCCGGTGATGTCGCCGACGGCCTTGATCTGGGTCCAGGTGGAGGGTGCGGGGGCGTTGGAGGGGAGGCGGACCTCGAGGCGCTGGCTGACGTCGAAGCTGCCGTAGCCGTCGCCGGGGTAGAGGTAGAAGTGGCCGTCGGGGGCGACCGCGAACAGGTCGGTGGAGCCGTCGCCGGGGTAGGTGTCCTGGTAGTGCGTGATCAGGGCGGCCTTGCCGGTGGCGGCGTCGTACCAGTAGCCGGCCGGGTCGGTCTTCTTGTCGGCGTCGTAGGACGCGGTCAGGCAGTTGTAGAGGTCGCCGTCCGGGCCGCCGACGCAGGTGCGCAGGTTGCCGTCCGCGTTGACGATCAGCAGGTCGGGCCTGGCCTCGTCGGGCTTGGAGTCACCGGTGACGTCCATCGGGCCGTCGGCCGTGTCCCGGGGGAGGACGTAGAAGGTGTAGTCGGTGCGCTTGCTGGCGTTGCCCGAGGCGTCGTAGGCATACACCTGGAGTGTGTTGGGGCCGGCGTGAGCGGGTGCGAGCGCGCTGACGGTGGCGGTGTCGTTGGCGGCGGTCACGTCGACGGGGTTGTTGCCTTCGATGGACCAGCGGAACTTGGCCGCGCCGGGCGAGGTGAAGGTGACCGCGCCGGTGCTGCCGAACTTCACCGTGGACCAGGTCTGCCCGTCCGGGGTGGCTTCGGGGAAGACGTCACTGTCGACGGTGGGCTGGGGCGGGGCGCTGGCGTCGACGTTGAGCCGGCAGGG
>NZ_JBVJPV010000034.1:0-25003 GCF_055609245.1 Streptomyces sp. NPDC036813
GCATCGCCCGCCTGCACAACCTCACCCTCACCGGATGACAGGCAAACGAGCAGGTCAGCCTGCATGCCTCAGATCATTTACGGGACAACCTCTAGTCAGTACCGAATGGCAGGCTGCCCTGCTCTGAGGTGTCATGAGAGAGATGGCTTGGAACCAGCACTCCAGGGGGCTTCGCCGTATCGCGCAGCGGGGCGCCGCGCGACGGACTCGACGACGTCAAAGTCATCTGGCCCCAACGGTCCCCGACCGAGGAAACCGGGTCGGGCTGCTGATAGCCAGCCTGCCCGGCCTCGCGGCCTTACTCGCACTGCTTTTCACCTGGATGCAAATTACGCAGACCAACGCAGAAATCACACTCGGCGAGCAAGGGCAAATCACCAATCGGTTCAACGCCGCGATACACAATCTCGGCTCGACGTCCCTAGACGTTCGACTTGGCGGAATATATGCACTGGGGCGGATCATGAACGACTCCGCCCGCGACGAACCCACCGTCGTCCAAGTGTTGTCCGCGTATCTCCGCCAACACGCCACCCGCCCACCGGGCAGCAGCAATGCCGCCGCCCAGCCGAGCGATACTATTTCCTCACCCCGAGCCGACATTCAAGGGGCTATGACCATTCTCGGAACCCGCCGCAGCTACGACCCCGACAAAGGCCTGCCGTTAGACCTCAGCCACACCGATTTGCGCGGTGTGCAACTTGCCGGAGATTCACGGCAGCTTCACTTCAGCGGAGCTGTTTTCGAAGGCGCAGACCTCAGCGGAGCCTCATTCTACAAATTGGACCTGTCGAGTGCATCGCTAACGAAGGTCAACCTCTCGGACGCAGAGCTGTCTGGGTCGCGGCTCGATGATGCGTTTCTAACAGGCGCAAACCTCACAAACACCGACCTCACTGAGTCGCGACTTTATCGAGCAGACCTCACCGGAGCGAATCTATCAGAAACGATCTTTTGTACCGAGGTGTCGGATGAGAGCAAATTCCTCGACCAATTCTGCGCCGACTTGACCGGAGTGCACCTGGACGACGCAAACCTGAACGGCGCCGGTCTTGATGACGTGAATCTCGACGACGCCAAATTCTGCCCCGACCCCACCTCCCCCATCCAACTTGGAAACAGCTGCGCGCGTATGACTGGTGCGTCCTTCCGGCACGCCAAGCTCAGAGGCGCCTACCTGTCCGGGGCGAAGCTGAGAGGTGCTGACCTGACCGGCGCCGACCTCACTGGAGCAGATCTCCATAATGCAGACCTGCGGGGCGCCCGGATTCATGGCGCGACGTTCCGCGGAGCGAAGTTGACCGGGGTAAAAGGGATGACGCCATCAGAGGGTTGACTCCTGGGCGCGCACTATGCACGCGCGACGATCGCTGATGCCGTCGCCGTACTGGGGAGGCGCAGGAAGGCAACCAGGAGGCATTCCGAGACCTTGGCGAGTACTTCCCGGAGTACGAAGGGCTGGTGATGCAGACCGATCACGCCCGCTATCTCGAACTCGCCACTCCGGCTCCATCAGGGTGACACCGAAGTCTGCGTGGTGAGGTGCCCCAAAGAGGGCTGGCAGTCGAACAGCGTGAAGTCGTAGTGATCGTCGACGCCCTCAAGAGCCCGGGCTAAGAGCCCGCGCGAGCCGATTACGGCGGCCTCGGAGATGCGGTTCTCCAGGTCGAACCGGCTGGGAATGATGTCGATCTGATCGGCATAGACACCCTCCCACCCGCAGAAGACGATCGCGTCGGCTGCGCAGCCGACCTCCCCGGATTTCACGACCTCGGAGATCGTGACGAGTGGCTATTCCTTGCGGTAGGAGCGACCCATCCTGCGGGAGACGTTCGCCTGCGGGTCGACGTCGACCACCAGCACTTTGCGCCCCATTTCGGCGAGTGCGGCCGCCACCATCTCCACCCATCCGGTCTTGCCGACACCACCCTTGTTACTGCCGGCGGCGACGCGCTTGCTTCTACGCTCGTCGCGCAGCGCCGACATCGCGGTGCGCGCGTTCTGGAAGATCCCCCGACTGCGTTTCCTCGGCGATGTTGCCGGAGGCCTCGACCTGCTCGGCGAGGGCGGCCTCGTGCTCGTAGAGGATCCGCATGGGCGCCTTCTCGCGCGGGTCGGACAGCCAGCGCATCACGTCGCGGACGGTGCCGCCGTCGTAGTAGGCGGCGCGGAACAGGCCGACGAGGAGGTCCTGGGCGGACTGGTGCCAGAACGGGTCGGCCTGCTCGCTGCTGATCTGGGTGACGAAGTGAGAGGCGAGGCGTTCGGCGCCCTCGAGTGTCTCGGCCTGGGCGACCATGTCCCACCACATGTCGCGCTCGACCTGGGCGACGCTCTGGGTGTCGAGCACCCAGGTCTGCCCGGCGCGGGAGCGGGACTGGTAGGTGGCGGCGTAGACGTCGGGCTTGTTGGAGGTCAGCAGCAGGCTGGCCGGGGCCTCCTCGGCGATGGGGATGGCCAGCGACGTGGACTTGCCGGCGCGGGGCGCCATGATCGCAAGGTAGGTGTCCTCGTCGTTGCCGCGCAGCTCCACGCCGCTGGGCAGGTGGTCGCCGAGCAGCACCCCGCGGTCGGCGGGCTTCAACTCCCCAGGCTTGGCGTCCTTCAGGGAGGCGCGCAGCCGGGTCGCAGTGCGGGCCGCAGCCCTGGGGGTGAGGTCGCGCAGCTGGTTCAGGGTGGCGAGGTCGCTCGGGTTGCGGAACCAGCGCATCGCGAGGCGGATGCCCCAGACGACCAGGACGACGACGGCGAGGTCGGCGAGGGTGGCGCCGACGGCGGAGGCGGTCTGGGAGTGCGGCCACACCGCCGCCCAGTCGGTGGTCATGCGGTAGACGGTCAGCGGGGAGGCGGGTGCCGCGTCGTCTCCGGTGAGGACGGCTCCGCCCGCAGACACCAGCTTCGACGGCGACCGGGAGCACCCCTGCTCGCATGCGATCGCGTGGTCAACCTGCCCCAGATTGCTCCGTATTCGTAACCTCATCAGGCCACAAGCGCCTCACAGCCCCCTTATCCTGACCATAAGCTTTACAGATTCTTACGGGGGACTTACTCGATGGCGAACCCGCACGCGCCTGCCGTCTCTATCGTCATACCGGTGTACAACGCCTTGCCCTACCTGCGGCAAACCCTGGCATCGGTGGCCGGGCAGAGCATCGGTGTGGACGTCCTCGAGGTCATCGCCGTCGACGACGGCAGCACGGACGGCAGCGGTGAGTTCCTCGACGCCTGGGCCAAGGAGCAGTCCTGGCCGGTGACAGTCATTCACCAGGAAGCTTCCGGCGGACCGAGCGGCCCTCGCAACGTCGGGCTCGACCACGCGAGCGGGCGTTACGTGTTCTTCCTGGACGGCGACGACTGCCTGGGCCCTGAGGCCCTGGAACGGCTGGTCGCCTTGGCGGAGAAGAACGACGCCGACACGGTCCTGGGCAAGCTGGTGGGCGTGGGCCGGGCGATCCGCCCGGAGGTCCGTGAGGTGTTCGCGAAGAACGTCGACCGCGCCGACCCGGCGACCGTCTACTACACGTTGATGCCGTTCAACCTGTTCCGGCGCAGCGTGATCGAGGAGCACCGGATCCGCTTTCCCGAGCACGTGCGGATCAGCGAGGACCAGTACTTCGTCGCCCGCGCCTATCTGCACAGCCGGGTCATATCGATCCTCGCCGACTATGACTGCTACTACCTCGTGGGGCGCGGCGACAAGGGCAACATCACGCACGGCGGGCTCGACTACCCGACCATGGTCGCCCAGGCCGCGGAGATGGTCGAGCTCGTCAAGGAGATGACGGAGCCGGGCAGTCTGCGCGACCGGATGGTGGCCCGGCACGTCAAGGCCGAGCTGCTGCGGCGCTTCGATCGCCGTTTCCTCGCCGCCGACGAGGAGGGCCGCAAAGACCTGGCCGCGCTGGCGGCGCCGTACGCCAGAGAGTGGGTCACCCCGGGTGTGCGGGGCGAACTGGACGTCGCTGAGCGGCTGCGGGCGTACTGTCTGGGCGAAGGGCTCCTCGGCGAGCTTGTCCGGGTCGTGGAGTGGGATGTGGCCGGCAGACCGGGCAAGGCGCGGATCCGGGACGGCCGGCTGTACGCGCCGGCGCCGTTCCCCGAGGAGTCCTCGGCCGTGTATGCGGAGCTGTGCGACATCACCGACGTGGCGCTGGGTGTCAGTCCCCGGCGCCGGGTGGACCGGATCACCTGGCAGGGCAGCGTCGTCGAGCTGTCCGGGTACGCCTACATCGATCAGGTCGACACCGATGACCTCACCACTGAAGTGGTGCTGCGCCATCGCGAGACGAAGGTCGAGTACGCGGTCACGGCGAGGCCCCAGTCCTCGCCGTATCTGACGGTAAGTCGGGGCAAGGAGACGTACGACTACGGCCTCGCCGGCTTCCGCGCCAACATCGATCTCGTCTCCGCCGCCGGCGGGCGCCCTCTGGACGCCGGTGTCTGGGAGATTTCCCTGCGCTGCACGGCACACGGTGTGTTCGCCAAGGGTGGTCTGGGCAAAGCGCTGGGGCCCGAGGTGCCCCAGCACGCCGAACAGCACACGAACGCCCTTGAGCCTGAGGGCGGCCGGGGACACACCGTCAGCATCGGCCCCGACAAGGGACAGCTCGTCCTACGCATCCAGCCGGTACCCGCACCGCCGCCGAAACCGTCCCGGCTGGCGAAGCTGGCGCATCGCGTGACGGGCGTGCCGAAGCAGCGCAGCGGATGAGCCCGGCCCCACGGGCCGGCCTCCCCCACTAGACCTGACCAAACAGCACCGTGTCGGCGCCCGACAGGGTGCCGGACTCTCACCATGCATACGCCTGCGTCGGCCGCAATGCGCTGCGGTGCAACGCCTTCTGGAGACAATAGTGAATACAGCCGCGCCCGACAGGGCGGCCGACCCGGCTCTGCCCGCGATATCCCGGCCTGCCGGTCCCCGTTCGACGGGCAAGAGGATCAGCGTCCTGCTGCGGCCCTGGTGGCCAGCGACCGGTGAGGTGCTTGTCGCTCTGGTAACCGCCCTCGGCTTCACGTACTGGGGGCTGACGGTCGCCAACGACCCGATCACGCGGGTCGGTCAGGTCAGCGGGCTGTCGAACCTGCAGTTCCGTCTGGCGCTGCTGGTGCTGGTCGTCGTCGCCGCCGTCGGATGGGCGACCGTGCGGGGTAGCGAGCGGACGCGGGCCACGGCCACCCGGCTGGGCGCGGCGGCGGTCGCCGGGCTGAGCACCGGGTTCCTGGGCGCCGGGCAGGTCTTCGCACTGCGCGGCACCCCGTGGCCGATCAACGGCCCCTACGGCGACAACAACCGCGTCCTCGGCTGGGCCGAACAGATCCTGCACACCGGCTCGATGGACGCCTTCTACCCGCCAGCCGTGCCCTACATCCTCGGGTACGCGGCGAAGGCCGGCATCCTCGGCGGGCAGCCCGCCTTCGGGCTGAAGTGGCTGTTCATCGCGTTCGTCGCACTGACCGGACCGGCGGCCTACCTGGCCTGGCGGTCGTGTCTGTCCCCGCTGCCCGCCCTCGCCGTGGGCCTGCTGCCCGCCCTCCAGCAGACCCTGCCGCACAAGCCGTACAGCCCGTTCGTGCTCGTCGTCCTGGTGCCGCTGATCGCCAAGCTGCTGATGTGGCTGCGGGCCTCGCCCCACTTCTCCATCCGCGGCCTGGTGGCGCGGGGCGGATTCCTCGGCGTGCTGTTCGGCCTGCTCTTCCTCATCTACTCCGGCTGGCACCTGTGGTCCCTGCCCGGCGCGCTCGTCGCCGTCCTGCTCTGCTTCCCCTGGCGCAACCAGCCCGCCCGCGCCCTGCTCTTCCTCGGCAGCACCCTCACCGGCTTCCTGCTGGTGGCCGGCGTCTATCTGCGGGTGCTGCTCGGCGCCACCAGCACCCGCGACCAGTGGTGTTCCGGATACACCCTGACCGAGCCCGCCTACATCGGCACCACGCCGCTGACCAGCCGCGCCTGGGACGAACCGGGAGAGTACCCGGGCTTCGGCGAATTCGCCGGGCTGCACATGTACGCCGTGCTCGCTCTCATCGGTCTCGGGGTCGCCGTCGCCATCGGGTTGCGGCATGTAGTGGTCATCGCGCCGCTCGCCTGCTTCGGCAGCGCCTGGCTGATCCGCTTCTGGCTCGCCGGGCACATGGAGGCCGACCAGCAGGTCCAGCTCTTCCCCCGCACCATGATGCAGATCCAGGTGACGCTCACCGCCCTCGCCGTCCTGGCCTGCGTCCTCGCCGTACGCAAACTCGCCCCGCACGTCAACGTCCCCAAGCCGGGCGCACAGCGCAGCTTCACCGCCGTCGGCGCACTCCTCGCCCTCGCACTGGCCGGCGGGATGATCGGCTCCTTCTTCAGCAACCAGTACCTGCCGACCGTGCCCGGTGAGAAGCTCGCCGGGACCCTCGCCTGGCAGGCCCACCAGTTCCGCAAGCCCGACGGGGCATGCCCGTAGTACGCCAACCACGGCAAGTGCCACGACTACCCCAAACGCACCGTCATCCAGGACGCCGCGCCCGTCGACAAGATGGTCTGCGAGTACCCCTGGCGCAAGGAAACCGCCGACGGCTCGATCAAGCTGCTGCTCAGCCAGCCCTGACGCCTCCGCGTGGAAGGCCCGGGATACCCGAACGGTCCCGGGCCTTCCAGCTTCCCCGGGCCCCTGGTGCCGCCCACGGTGGATCTGGCACCCGCCGACCCCTGACCACGTCACGCGGACTACTGCCCGTATGAAAAAGACCGATCTGTTCTTTGCGTCTCGGAGTGTGCCGACCAATGGCGATGAGCCTCGGCCATGACGGACCAGCGGTTGAGATCCTTGCCGATGCCGGCCACCAGGGCCTCGGCGCCCAAACCGGCGAACGCGTGGGGAGACCGCCGCACCTCAAGTTCAAGAAGGACGCCCCGCACTGGCACGAGGAGATGTACGAGCGACAACGCAAGGCACACTCCTCGCCACGCATACGGGTGAAGCACGACATCGCCCACCTGAAGAACTGGCGATCCCTGACCCCGCCACCTCGGCCGGCGCGAGCACATGAGCGACATCGTCCAGGCCATCACCGGCCTGCTTTCCATCAGCAGACCACGGACCTGATCCCCAGACAGCAAACGTGAAACACCGAGGGCCGCCTCAATCCTCGACGTCTCACCGCCTACCGTGTACGAGCTCGTCAGACTTGTCCCGCAACATCGGGCGCGTCCGTAGCGCCGGTTGTCCTGCGACGCGTACCTCTTCCCGCTGGCGCCGACAGGAAGCTACGTGGCGCAGCGGCATGGGAGGCACTCAGTCCAGAGCAGCGATCACTGCCTCCCACACCCTCAGCCCTGCCTCCTGGATTCGCTGGTGCATGTCCCCTTCGTACAGCCAGGCGCAAGCCTCGATCGCTGGAGAGAGTTCTGCGAGGATCAACGCGGCACGCTTGGGTACGTGGGTTGCGCCCCTCCATGCCGTCCCGCACCGATCGATCTCCTCCTGCAGCTGAAGGAGTGCCTGCTCATCGAACCCCTCGTTCATACGCAAGGGGGTAACGAAACGATCCGCCGCCTCCTCCAGACGGCTGACCAGGTCTGTCTCCATGGGCGCCTCCGTCTGGGGCGGTTCGCAGCACGGTGGGACGGTCTTCTCGTGGCTGGTGTGATCATTCCAACCGGTCGGCCGGATGGGAACAGGTCAGGGCTCTGGGATGAAGGCGGGGTCGATGCCCATCCCGGCGATGCCCTCGCGCACGGCACCGTCGAACCGGTTGATCTCTGCTACGAGAACGTCCCAAGCGACGGCTGAGGTCGAGAAGGCCGGCGCGAAGATGGAACCGACCCGCCAGCCCTCACCGGAGTAGGTGAATTCGTCGCAGCTGGCCTTGTCGGTGGCGCTGATATCGGTGACCGGTGTGGTGTCGGGGTGTCCCCTGGCGGCCGCCCAGCCGTCCGGGCCGTGACTGCTCACGTGCGCCTGGCGCGCCCAGCAGCGCCGGCATGGCGTGCCCAGGCCGCGCGAGGCGGGTGCGCCCTGACCTCGGGCGGCGGTGCCAACCAGCCGTCCGGAGTCGCGGCCCCGCGCCGGTTGATCGTCGCGGCTCGGGGTAGCGAAGCGGTATGGCCACCGAGAACACCTCCGCCCCCGCAATCGGCCGGCTCGAGCCTGAGATCGACGTCCCGTCCCTCGCCGCGGTCCTCGACGGTGAGTACGCCGAGATCCGGGACCTCGTCCGGACGAATCTGGTCACCCATGCCGCCGTCCTCGACGAGGCCGACACGCTCGGCATCGACGCGTTCCGCGAGAGGGTTCGCGACGTCGTCGTCCAGCTGGCCGCGACGGGTCAGACCGGTATGGGTTTCCCCGCCCCCTACGGCGGCGGGGACGACGTCGGCGCCTCGATCGCCGCCTTCGAGACCTTGGCGTTCGGCGACCTCTCCGTCCTCGTGAAGGTCGGCGTCCAGTTCGGGCTCTTCGGCGGAGCCATCCTGCATCTCGGCACCGACCACCACCACAAGACGTACCTGCCCCGCCTCGTCACCGGAGAGCTGATGGGCTGCTTCGCCATGACCGAGGCGGGTCACGGTTCCAACGTCCAGGCGCTTGGCACCATCGCCCGCTACGACCCCGAGAACCGGGAGTTCGTCCTCACCACCCCCGACGAGCAGGCCCGCAAGGACTACATAGGCAACGCCGCCCGCCACGCCGAACTCGCCGTCGTCTTCGCCCAGCTGGAGGTGGAGGGCCGCTCCGAGGGCGTCCACGCCTTCGTCGTCCCCCTCCGGGCGGACGGCCACATCCTGCCCGGTGTCTCCATCGAGGACGACGGCCGGAAGATGGGCCTCAACGGCGTCGACAACGGCCGCATCCGCTTCGACGGTGTACGCGTCCCCCGCGAGGCGCTCCTTGACCGCTTCGCCCGGGTCACTCCCGAAGGTACCTATGAGAGCAGCATCGAGAACCCGGACCGGCGGTTCTTCACCATGCTCGGCACCCTCGTGCAGGGCCGGGTCAGCGTCGCCGGAGCCGGCGTCAGCGTCGCCAAGGTCGCACTAGCCGTCGCCATTAAGTACGCGGACCGGCGGCGCCAGTTCAAGGCATCCCCGGACACCGCGGAACAGGTACTCCTCGACTACGGCCTCCACCAGCGCCGGCTGCTCCCCCTCCTCGCGCGCACCTACGCGCTGCACTTCGCCCAGGACGTCGTACGAGCCCAGTTGCACGAAGTCTTCTCCGGCGTCGAAAACGCCCCGCAGGCACGGCGCCGCCTCGAATCGCGGGCCGCCGGCATCAAGGCGCTCGCCACCTGGCACGCCACCCGCGTCGTCCAGGAGTGCCGCGAGGCGTGCGGCGGCGCCGGCTACCTCGCTGTGAACCGCTTCGCCGCCCTCAAAAACGACAGCGACGTCTTCACCACCTTCGAGGGCGACAACCACGTTCTCCTCCAGCTCGTGGCCAAGGGCCTGCTCACCGACCACGCCAGCGAGTTCGAGGACCTCGACCAGCTCGGCATGGTCCGCTACGTCACCGGCCTCGCCGTCGAGACCGTCATCGAGCGGACCTCAGCGCACAAGCTTCTCGAACGCGTCCGCGACCTGCTGCCAGGCGGTGATACGTGGGACCGGGAAGCCGGACTCCTCGACTCGGAGTACCAGCTCGCCATGGTCCGCTTCCGCGAGGAGCACATGCTCGCCGGCCTCGCCCGCCGCATCAAGCACGGCATGGGCCGGCAGGACGAACCCGGCGCGGTCTTCTCTCAGGTCCAGGACCACGTGATCGCCCTTGCCCGGGCCCACGTCGAACGGCTGGTCACGGAAGCCTTCGTCGACAAGGTGCGCGCACTTCCCGAAGGTAGCGAGAAGGCTGCCCTTGGGCTGCTGTGTGACCTGTTCGCGCTCTCGACCATCGAAGCCGACCGCGCCTGGTTCATGGAACACGGTCGGCTGACCGTCCAGAGGTCCAAGGCGATCAGCCGCGAGGTGAACGACCTCTGCCGCAAGGTGCGCCCCTTCGCCGTCGACCTCGTCGACGCCTGGGGCATCCCGGCCCCCATGCTGCGGTCACCGGAGCTCGTCGGCCCCACCGGCTGAGGTGCCCTCCACCCGGCCGTGGGATGCACCCGGCGCGCTCTCGCTCTCACCGCTAGCTTCTACTCGCAGGGTTTCGGGGACTTGCCGTCCTGGTCATCAGCCACCTGCTTGCCGTCGGCAGGGGTGCGCGTTTCGTCGACGTCGGGCACGAGATCTCCGTTCCCCTCGTTGTCAGGCCTTCGCTCCGCGGATGCGTCCGCCGACAGGACGTGCCGTCGCGGCGTCGGGTGTAGTGCGCGGGCGCGCTGCATTCACGTGTCGAGCGTGGTGAGGGATGACCGCGCTGGAGCGGTGTCGGCGTCGTTGCGGTGTTTTTCGCGGTCGCTGCGGGTGGCACCGATGGATGCCAGGGCCACGGCGGTGATGCCGAGCCACTGCGGCACGGTGAGGTGCTGGTTCAGCAGGAGAAGTCCGATCAGCGCGCCGATGGCGGGTTCGAGGCTCGTGAGTACGCCGAAGACCCGCGGGGAGAGCCTGCGCAGTGCCTCGAGCTGGAAGGAGTAGGGCAGGACACTGGAGAGGACCGCCACGGCGGCGGCCAGGGCCAGGGTGGCGGGGGCGAACAACCGGGTCCCCGCCTGGGCGAGACCGTAGGGCAGGCTGAGCAGGGCGCCCCAGGTCACCGCCAGGGCGAGGCCGCGGCCGTCGGGAACGCGGTCGGCGAGGCGTTTGCCGACCAGGATGTAGCCGCCCCAGCAGCAGCCGGCCAGGGCGGCGAACCCCAGCCCTTCGGCGTTGAGGTGAGAGCCTGAGGCGCTGAGCAGCACCACGCCCGCGGCGGCGAGACAGGCCCACAGCAGGTCGGCTGCGCGGCGGGACCCGACTGCGGCGATGAGGAAGGGCCCGGTGAACTCCACCGTGGTGGCGGCACCCAACGGGAGGCGGTCAACGGCCTCGTAGTAGCTGAGGTGGTGTACGGCGAGGAGCGTTCCGGCGCTGATGAGCACGGCCCAGCTGGTCCTGTCCCATCGCAGTCCTGGGCGCCATATGGCGATCAGCACGGCGGCGGCGATGAGGAGCCGCAGGGTCACCACTCCGGCGGGTCCTACGACCGGGTAGAGGCGGGTGGTCAGTGCGGCACCGCCCTGCAGTCCGACGACCCCGCCGATGACGAGTCCGGGGGCCGGGACGGCCCCCAGCCCGCGGCCGATCCATGCCGCCACGCTGCCGGGATGACTGGTCTGCTGAGTGATCTTCGCTCTCCTTCGAACCGGGTACGGCGGGGTGTGGGGTGGCGGGGGCAGCGGGGCCGGGACAGGCCGGTGGAGTTTGCGGTGAGTTGTCAGTCCGGCTTGGCCCGCAACGTGTCACGCAGGGCGAGCAGTTGGCTGGTGAGCTCCGGGACGCTGTCGGTGGGGTGCTTCGCGGAGGTGTCCAGCAGGTGGGCGGCGAGCGCGGAGGCGGCTCGTCGGCCGAAGTGGATCTGGCCGGAGGGGGTGACGACAACGCCGTCGAGCTCGGCCATGCGCTGCTGCCAGGCGATTGCCTCCTTTCTCGTGATGCCGGGCGGCAGGTCGAGAGTGATCTGCTGATTGCGGATGCGGACCGGATAGCCGCCGGGGAGCCCGAGCGGGCCGGGCAGATCGGCGTACGCTTCGGTGCCGGCGGCCAGCCGGGCCAGGAAGAGCGCCGCGGTGTGCCCGGTGACGGCGTTCAGCTCTTCCCGACCGCAGGCGCGGTGCGCGGCGAGCAGTCTGCCCACGTCATGCACCGGCTGGTCGTCCAGCCACGCCCGGAGCTCGTCACGTGGATCGGCCGGTGCGTACAGATGGCTGTGGTGCGCGAGCACCCTGAGTCGTACCCCGGGACGCGGCCGCAGCACGGCGTGAAGTGCGGCGGCCAGAGTTGCCACGTTGCCGACCCCGCACGCCACCGGGATCCCTTCGGCGTGGAGCACGGGGTTGACCGCATCCGGATAGCAGGCGTTGACGAACACCGCCGGGACGCCGGCGCGCTGAATGGCGCGGGCCACCTCGCGCGCCAGGACGGCGTGGAGCGGCAGCGCCAGCCCGAAGCCCGCCTCGGAGAGGAGGCGGGTCCAGGCGGACGGCGCGTGGGCCGCTTCCCACGGCGACTGCACCGAGGCGCAGTTGACCACGACCCGCGGAGCGATGCGTTGTAGCAGCCACGCCGTCTGATGCCGGTCGGAGGCGTCGAGCGCGGTGGCACGGAACCGTGTGGCACGCGAGGAGGCGGCCGCACGCGCGTTGGCGATGCACGCGATCTCCTGCGCCGCGGTTTCGTTCCGGGCCAGCACTGTCACCGTTGCGGGGGCCGGATCGGCGACGGCCAGGGAGTAGCAGATGCTGCGGGCCAGCGAGCCACCGCCGACCACTGCGATGTCCCGGTCCGGTGCGGTGTCGGTCACGGTGTGGGCCGGTGCGCGATCTGGATGCGCCGCAGGTGCCGCCCGATGTCGGTGAACGCGTTGCGGGCGTGCAGCATCCGCCAGTTGTCGAAGACGAGCATGTCGCGGCGCTCGTACTGGACGGCCACGTGATGGTGTTCGAAGTACTCCTTGGCATCGGCGAGCAGCGGTCCGATGCGTTCCTCGTCGCCGCATACCAGATTGTTGAAGGAGTAGCGCACGATGGTTCCGTCCGGGTGGTCCTCGATCACGGGGTGTTCCGGGTGCAGGTCCAGGCCCAGGTGGCGCATCGCGTCGGTGGTCTCCCATGCGAAGACGCGTTCGCGCAGGTAGGCGCGGTCCCCTTCGGTGAGGGTCTCGGTCCAGGCGCGTGCGTCGGCGAGCGTGGTTTCGCCTCCCGCACCGGTGTTGGGCGTCTCGCACCACAGCGCGAGGTACCGCGGGGGCAGCCCCTCGAAGTCGTATCCTTCGGAGTGCGGGTAGAGGGGCTTGGTGTTCCCCGCGTGGTAGAACTCCTCCATTCCCGGCTCCGGGGTGACATCGCCGACGAGCACACCCGTGTACTGCGGGACGAAGTCGCCCAGGCGCTTGCAGAAGGCCACCGGGTCGAAGGTGTCAGGGACGTTGCACATGAACACGTAGCCGTGGCGTTCCATGAGGCTGTGGAAGCTCTTCCACAGTAGGTCGTCCGCCAGCGGCGCGCCGTTGAAGTCGGTCAGGGACAGCAGACTGTCGGGCTGCCTGGTCACGGTCCTTACCTTTCCAGTTCTCAAGGGGAGGGCCAGGGGTCCAGCCAAAGGATGTGCGGCGCGATCAGCGGCCGTCGGCGGCGCGTACGGCCTCTTCGATGTGCGCCGTCAGCTCCCCGACGCCGGTCGCCGTGAGACGGTGGCCGGCGGGCAGCGGGCAGTAGTCCTGGTCGCTGTAGCTGCCGGAACCGTGAATGAGCACGTCCTCGCCGGCCGGGAGCAGGCCGCGATCGGCAGCGTTGAGCGTTCCGGTCACCGCCATCACCAGCGACCACTCCCGCAGCCTGCGCGGGTCTGCGGGCAGTGCGACGTCGGCGTCGCGGAGGAGGGCCCGCACCTCCCCGTCGGGCGCGCGCTGACCCCGTCCCAACGCACGCCCGCTCCAGGGGGACCTGGAAAGGGCTCAATCGCTCTGAGGCGCAGTCTTCGATTCTTCGTGAGTGCGGGGCCGTTTCGACTCGTCCTCTTCGGCGGCCAGGTCGGCTTCGTCCAAAGCGCCACTGCTCCACGCGACGGGCGGTGTCGGTGCCGTGATCGTCTGCGGTTCGTCGGAACCCGGGCGGACGCTCGGCTGGGATCCCGGTGCGTGGGATGTCTGCGCTTCATCATCGGAGTTCGTCATGGAGTCTGTGTTCCCGTCGTTCTCAATCCAATCCCCCCATCGCTCTCCGGCACCCGGATCACCGACAGCAGCACCTCGAGCAGCAGACACAGCAGCGCCCCGGACCCAAGCGGATCCGAGGCGCTGCTGTGTGACCAGGCTTCGACGTACCGCGACGATCGTGATCGTCCTCAAGGCGGTGACGTAGTAGATCATGCGGACTCCGTCGACCTCGTCCGCGTAGTCGCGCAGCAGGGCGCCGGGGCACCTCGGTGCCGAGCTCCGGGTTGACGCTGATGGCGACGATCGCCCGGTCCAGGCGGTGCGTCTCGGACGCGGTGAGCTTGGCGAGTTGGGTGAGCGCAGGCTCCACCATGACGACCTGGGAGCGGCGCGCACCGTGCTCAGGCGACACGGGGCTGCTCGGCGGCGAGGCGGGCGAGGTGGGCTTCGTGGGCGGTCTCCCACGGGACGCCGGACTCGGGCGAGGGGTAGCCGTTGGCGGCGATGTCCTCCAGGGCCGAGGCGAGGATGTCGACCTTCGCGCGCTGGTCGGCCGCGTACGCACGGACCGATTCGGCGGCAGGATCATCGAGGGACTGGCGGCCGGGCGCGGGGGACGACGAGCCTATGTCCGAGGTCAACACGGTTCCGAAGCCGAAGAATAAGCGCACCACGGCGTCCTTGTCGCTGCTGATCAGCTGCGCGCTGGACCCCCGCCCGGCCGGCCTGGCATACGCACTGCGAGTCCTTGGCCAGTCATACGCCGAACACCCCACCTACCAGCAGGAATGGCGCCCATGGCTCCTCAAAGAGACAGTCCCTGGGCGACACGGCACCGGATCGCACCAAAAGCCATCGATTTACCTGATAGTGAAGAAAGTGTGCATAACGCTAAACTCCCGCAACCTACAACGTGGGGAGGGCCCGGGCATGCGGCGGTGGGCCGAGTTCGTTCTGAGGCATCGCAAGGCGGTAGTGGCGTTCTGGGGACTGGTGCTCGTCGCCGGCATCCTCCTGGCCGGCCGGACGACGAACCGGCTGACGATCGACTTCTCCCTGCCCGGCCAGCCCGGCACGGTGACGGCCCACCGCATCGAGCGCGCCTTCGGCAGCGGCGGTGACACGAACCCCTATCTGGTCTCGGTCACACTCCCCGCGGGAGAGACGGTCACCGGTCACGAGCAGGACGTCGGGCGGGCGTTCGCAGCCGCCGGCACAGCCGCCCCCGGCCTACGGGTGATCGACGAGGCGAACACCGGGGACAAGGCGTTCCGAACGAAGGACGACCGCACGGCCTACGCCCTGGTCTTCTACCGCTTCAACCCGTCACCCAGCCAGAGGCTGCTCACCGATCCCATCCGGTCGGCGGCGCAGCACGCCGTGCCGGCGGGGTCAGCGGTCGGCGTGACGGGGGAGGACGTGCTGGCCTCCGGCGGCAACAACGGAGGTGGCCCGGGCGTCCTCGGGGAGACACTTCTCGGCGCCGTCGGCGCTCTGGCCGTACTCGCCTTCGTGTTCGCATCCTTTTTGGCCCTGCTGCCGCTGGTGGTGGCCGCGGTGTCGATCCTCGCGACCTTTGTGATGCTGTTGCCGCTCACCTACGCGACGGATGTGTCGTTCATCGTGCAGTTCCTGGTCGCCCTCATCGGCCTGGGCGTGGCGATCGACTACTCGCTGCTGTTCGTCACCCGCTGGCGCGAGGAGCGCGACCACGGCCGGGACAATCACGACGCGGTCGTCGTCGCGATGGAACACGCCGGGCACGCCGTGCTGTTCAGCGGCGTCACCGTCGCGATCGGCCTGCTGGCGCTGGTGGTCCTGCCGGTCCCGTTCATGCGGAGCATGGGCTACGGCGGAGCCCTGATCCCCCTGGCGAGCGTGCTGACGACGCTCTCGCTCACCCCGGCGATCCTGGGCGGCATCGGACCGAGAGTCGACTGGCCGAAGATCCGGCACGAGAACCGGGCCAGCCGCTTCTGGACCCGGTGGACCACTGCTGTGGTACGACGCCGCTGGATCGCCGCCGCGACCGCGCTGGCCGCACTCTTCGCACTGACCGGAGTCTTCCTCGGCGTCAAGATCGGTCTCGCCTCATCCGAGTCACTGGCCAAGAACGGCCCGGCCTACGAGACCCTGCAGACCCTGGAGCGCGGCGGTGTGCCAACCGGCGCCCTGACGCCCATGGAGGTCCTGGTCCGCACCGACCAGGCCCGCACGGCCGCCGCCAAGTTCGCCGGCATCGACGGTGTGAGCAGCGTGTTCGTGCCGTCCGGACCGGCCGGCAACCGCGCCGGGCAGAGCATCGTGGTCGTCATCCCCGACCACGAGACCGTGAACTCCAAGAGCGTCGGCGTGGTCGAACGGGTCAAGACCGCCGCGGACGGTCTGCCCGGCGTCCTCGGTGTCGCGGGCATCGGCGCGGCACAGATCGACTTCCTGCATGCCGTCTACGGCAACTTCCCGCTGATGCTCACCATCATCGCCCTGCTGACGTACGTCCTGCTCGTGCGCGCATTCCGCTCCCTGCTGCTGCCGCTCAAAGCGGTCCTGCTGAACCTGATCTCCCTGGCGGCGACCCTCGGCGTGATGGTGATCTTCTGGCAGGACGGGCACGGCTCCGACGCGGTCTTCGGCATCGCGGCCACCGGCGCGATCACTTTCTGGATCCCGCTGATGGTCTTCGCGTTCCTGTTCGGACTGTCCATGGACTACGAGGTGTTCATCCTCTCCCGCATCCGAGAGGAGTACGACACCGGCCGCTCCACCGACGCCGCCGTGATCGAGGGCCTCGGCCGCACCGGCCGGCTGGTCACCAGCGCCGCGCTGATCCTCTTCCTCGCCTTCGCCGCGCTCGCCTCCGGCCCGGGCACCGATCTGAAGACGCTGGCGACGGGTCTTGGTATCGGCATCCTCCTGGATGCGACCATCGTGCGGATGTTGCTGGTTCCGTCGCTCGTCTCGCTGTTCGGCCCGTGGAACTGGTATCTGCCCAGCCGGGTGGCCCGCCTGCTGCGGGTGGCCCCGTCGCATGCGCACCCGGAGACGGTGACGCCCGCGGCGCAGCGGCGTACGGGCTGACCGCGGCGGAGCAGTCGGCCGCCGGTAACGGCTGGCGCTGTTGCGCCCCGAAAGGACCCCTGATGACGCCAGCAAGATCACGGAGTTGCTTGCTCGCGCAGCGAGTGGCGCCCCTGAGGCCGCCGCCGCGTTCGTGCGAGCGGGAGCACGGCGACTCCACGCGGCAAAACGCGTCAGCGCCAGCGGCCGGGAGGCCGCATGGCGGATGCTCCCGGCAGCGCACCCGGAGAACGAGATCGGGGTGCTCCGCGCCGGAATGCGCGCCGACCTCGTCGTCCTGACCACGGACCGACGCACCGCGAACCCTGAACGCTTCCAGGAGGAGATCGCCGTGACCGCCACGTAGTAGCGGGCCTTCAGCAGTAAAGGCCCGTGGGGTGCGGGTAGTTGCCGGCGAAGCGGTAGGGCTGGGCCACCGGCTCCGAAGACTGCGCCAGGATGCGGCTCGGCCGGGGCATCCGGCTACGGAGCCTGTTCCTGACGGCCGCTGGCGGCCATGCGGCGACCCACCGGTATCTTCGCCGGCTCAAGCAGGCGAGTGGTTCGGTCCGGTTGGCGACCACTCTGCCGACGAGGATGTTGATCTACGACGAACGGGCGGCGGTGATACCGCTGAAGACCGAAGACACGCGCGGGGCGCGGTCCTCCTCCACGGCTCGCCGATCGTGGACCTCCTCGCCGACCTGTTCGGCGTGAACCGGCAGCCGGCGTCCCTGCTCCAGGGTTCGGAGGAGACCGAGGAGACGCTCAACTTCCTCGAACGCAAGGTCGTCCAGCTGATGGCCGCCGGCCTCCTGGAGGAAGGCATCTCCCAACAGATGGGGCTCTCGGTCCGCACCACCCGCCGGATCACGGGCAAGCCGGCCCAGCGCCTGGGCGCGAACAGCAGGTTCCGGGCGGCACGGACGCGGTGGCGCCGAGGCGGCGCTTGGCGGAGGTGGCGTTGTTGCGCGAATTCCAGCCGTAGGTGGTGGGGTTACCACCCGTACGTCCGCACCCGTGCCCATCGCGTCGACCGCGGTCTGCACCAGATGGTTCTTATAAATGGCGTGGCGGCGGCAGCAGTGGCTCCAAGCGGTCCCACGGTTCATCCGGCACGATCCACGGCGCCGCCCCCATGCCCGGCTGAGCGCTCAACTCCCGCCATCGACAAGGCCAGCAGCACCGACCCACCTCGTTGTGTCAGCCGCTGTTGACCCGCCCATTGGCGGCCTTCCTTTGCTCATCGGCCCCCGCCGGCCGACGAGCGCCTTGCCGAGGGCAAGCCCGGCGGGCACGGCGCCCACGACGAGGACCGTACGGCGTTCCTCGGGCGGAGCTGAGAGGGGGGAGGTCGCTCCCGCATGATGACGGTGTCCCATCAGCCACGGCTGGGCTGACGGGACACCTGGTGCGTGAGTGACTCAGTGGGCCGGGGCGTCGGTGACCACGACCTCCTCGATGCTGCGCTCGATCGCCTGGGGCTCGGACGCGGTCGCCTTGGCCCAGTAGTAGATGCCGAGCGAGAACACCGTGACGACCAGCATGTCCCACCACAGCGGCAGCTCACCGTTGCCGCCGAAGGTGCTCAGGTAGGAGATCACGCCGATGCCCGCCAGGTAGGGCAGCAGCCACTGCGCGGCCTTGAAGTCCAGCCGCGGCGCGTTGGGCAGGTTCTTGCGGACCGCGTACCAGGCGTACGAGCCGAGCAGCACGTAGCCGATGAGGATCGCAAAACCCAGGCGCCACAGCGTGTCCCAGCCGGACCAGAAGATGATCAGGTTGGCGACCACGAAGGACAGCGGCGCGATGATCTGGCCGGCCGGCAGCTTGTACGGACGCTCGTGGTTCGGCAGACGGTCCTTGAAGACGCCGTAGGCCAGCGGGGCGCCCGCGTACATCAGCACGCTCGCCGAGGTGATGAAGCTGACCAGCGTCTGCCAGCTCGGGAACGGCAGGAAGCAGATCACACCGGTCACGAACGAGACCGCGAGACCGAACCACGGCACACCGCGCTTGTCCGTCTTGGCGAACACCTTCGGCGCGTAGCCGTTCTTGGCGAGGCCGTAGGAGATGCGGGAGGTGGCAGTGGTGTAGATCAGGCCGGTGCCGCCGGGGGAGATGATGGCGTCGGCGTACAGCACCCAGGCCAGCCAGCCGAGGCCGACCACTGAGGCGAGACCCGCCCAGGGGCCGCTGATGCCGGCGTAGGCCAGGTTCGCCCAGCCCTTGGCGAAGGAGGCGTGCGGCAGGGCGGCGATGAACACGACTTGGAGCAGGACGTAGATCACGGCGCCGATCGCGACCGAACCGAGGGTCGCGCGCGGCAGGTCACGCTTCGGGTTGCGGCTCTCGCCGGCCAGCTGGATCGCCTGCTCGAAGCCGAGCAGGGCGAAGATGATGCCGCTGGAGCTGATCGCGGTGAGGACGCCCTTGGCGCCGAACGGCGCGAAGCCCTCGGAGGTGAAGTTGGCCGGGTGGAAGTTGCCGATCGCGATGATGAAGATTGCCGCGAGCGGCACCGCGATCTTCCACCAGGTGGCGGCGCTGTTGGTGTGTGCCAGGACGCGGACACCGAGGAAGTTGACCGCGACGAACACGGCCATCAGGAGGACCGCGACGACGATGCCGCTGGCCGTCAGCGTGCCGTTGGCGTTCTGCAGTCCGTCGGCGAAGTGCCAGTGCTTGGCATAGCCGATCATGGCCTCGACCTCGATCGGCGCCACCGTCGCGGCCTGCAGCCAGGAGAACCAGCCGAAGGACATACCGGCCAGGCCGCCGAAGGCGTAGTGCGGGTAGCGTGCGGTGCCGCCCGCCACGGGGAACATGCCGCCGAGTTCGGCGTGCACCAGGGCGAGCAGCACGATGGCCACCGCGCCGATCACCCACGAGATGATCGCGGCGGGGCCCGCAGCCACAACGGCCTTCTCGGCGCCGAACAGCCAGCCGGAGCCGATGATGGAGCCAACCGAGGCCCACATCAGACCGATGAGTCCGACGTCGCGGCGCAGACCACTACCGGTGTCGCTTGTGGCTACCGGTACAGCCTGGTCGACATTCGCCATGTCAAGTGGCCTCTCAGATTTCGTATACGCAGGAGCGAGCAAGAAGGCCACACGCTAGAGACGATTTCCGAGTGAGCAAAGACTGTTAGCCAAATCTTGACCCGGGATAGTAGGTGTCTTGAGCACACGTTCAGTCACGGCCTTGTCACAGGTCAGACGCGTATGCGAATGTCAATATTCAGCGGCGGATTGTGAGTAGAAGGAGATTCGCCAGCGCAGACGGGGAATTTCGATCGCCGGGCAACGACGGTCCATGACCATCTCCAGGCCCGCGTCCCTCACGCGCGCGTACGCGGCCTCGTCGATCACCCCAACCTGCAACAGACCGCCTTCGCGCCCTTGGCGGCGGCCTCGTCAGCGATCGCCGCCCTGCCTGCCGCCGGGTGCGGGGGGAGGTTGATTCGAAACATTCCGGGCCAGCGACTTCCATGTGCTGTCTCCTGGCGCCGCTGTGCCTGCCAGCGATCTGTCGCCGCTGCACCGGACGCTCCACAGGCGCCGGTGAAGACGCGCGAGATGGGATCGCCCGGCTTCCATCCATCGCTCGCCGCGCACCAGGCCGTCGCGCCTGCGAGCCGTGTCGACCCGTCGATCGTGGAGGTGGTGGAGCGGAGCGGCAGACCGCCGCGATGCGGGCGCTCAGCCTCCAGGCGTTCCCAGAGCCCGAGGCTGCGGCCGACGAACAGCCGGCCCCGACCGAGCAGGCCCGCACCGAGCGCCGCCGCCAGGCCGCGGCCCTGCGCGGGGCCCGTGCGGAGCGCGCGGCGAGGGAGGCCGGGACGGCGGCCGCGATCCCGCAGACGGCGCCGCTGGGCAGGACCGCATGCGAGGGGGAGAGCCCGGCTCTGGACGTGGTCGGCGCGCAGCCAGGCAAGGTCAGGCATGCTCCCCGCCGGCGCCGCGCCAGGCGCTGGGTACGAGTCCGGGCATGCGGTGCTCGACCTGGTGGACGTTCTTGCCGCACCCGGCGAAGGGACCGCTGAAGCCGCGCAGCTCGCGCAGGCAGGGGTCCAGGTGGTCGCGGTGCCACACGCTGGGCCCCGTGTAGCCGCAGGTGGCAGGGTCCGTGCGTTCCTGCCAGGCCAGCCAGCAGGCGTGCAGGCGGCCGACAGCGACGGGGTGTTCCCACCACAGGTGGCACCAGCGGGCGTCGGCCCCGGCTTGACGGAGGTCTAGTCGAGGCCCTGTGCCGCCGCGAGGAGTTCCTCGAGCGCCGCCAGTGTCAGCGTCGCCAGTTCACCGGGGGCGTCGTCCCGTGCCGGGTCGGCCCAGCGGGTGAAGCCCAGCTTGAAGGCCAGGACGCCGAGTTCGGCGGCGACTTGGGCGGTCGCCTCGGGGACGTCGCGCTGCTTCAGGGCGCCCACCATCGCGGCGGCCATGCCAATGATCTTGAGCGCATTGCGCTCCTGAAGCTCCTCGTTCGCCTCGATCGCCGCGTGCAGGAGCGGACTGAGCTCACGGTTGAACGAGGTCATCTCCCCCGAGGCGCGCTCCAGGCCCGCAGCGACGGCGGCGATCGGCGTCGCGTCCGCGGGGGCGTCGGTGATGCCTTCGACCAGGAGGCGACTGAGGGTCTTCTGCCCAGCCGACAGGATCTCCCGCTTGTCGGTGAAGTGCCGGTGGAAGGTGCTGCGGGTGAGGCCCGCGCGCTCGGCGATCTGGGCGACCGTCGTGTCGTCGTAGCCCTGTTCCGCGAACAGGCTCAGCGCCGCCACGACCAGGCGTTGCCGGGCGTCCGGCTTCCATCTCGGCATACGACCACTCTAAGTTGGCAACCGACGACAACGCCGCAGATGTGCGTGCCGGACCCCGCGACGCCGGCACCCGCGCCACCCTCGGCTGGCAGCCGACCCGACCGAGGCTCCTGAAGGACCTGGAGAAGATCCAGCCCTGAGGCACGGCCGGCTCCCTCAGTCCCCTGTGCCGTGCAAACTCGGCGGCGACCGCGCGTAGCCCTCGTAGCCAATTCCTGATACCGCTGCTCCCTCCCCCGGATGATCAGCCCTTCCACGCCGCCGACCTGCGTCCAGGACATGAGCCATTCCTGCGCCGCCGCCGGGTCGCCCGCCTCCGGACACAACATCCAAGCAGCGCGCAGATCACGGTCGGTGAAGAACTGCTTCAGGTGGACGCGGCGCTCGGCATACGGAACGTGCCGCAGCTCCTCGCCGCCGACCTGCAAGCCGCCGGACACGATCAGGCGCGCGGGCGACTCCTGCGAGAGCTGTGGGGCACGCTCCGGGGCCGACGGCCACGCGCCTGCAACCCCTCGAACCGCATCCCCTCCCCCGCCCACACGACCAGCTCACCATCGAAGATCAAGCCCTCAGACCGAGCCGGGGCCGCGTCCACCAGCTCGGGAAACCGGGCCTGGGACAGGCTGCCCCGACAGGCAAGCGGGCTCATGTGAGCTGGTGCCGCTGCGATGCCCGATGAGTAATGCCGCCATGCCGGGTCTACAGCACAGTTGAGCCAGTCTGGATCGAAACGACAGGAGGTCGAAGTGTCCGTATCAGTGCTCGACATGTCGATGTCACTCGACGGATATATCGCCGATCCGAACGATTTTCTAGGCGGCGAGGATGGCGAACGACTGCACAAGTGGGCAGGCCTTGAGGACGAGTCCGGCCCGCCGTCCGGGCCGGCCGCGCGATTCCAGGACGAATGGAACACAGCCGGTGCGGTGCTCGTGGGACGACGCACTGCCGAGCTCATGGATCACTGGGGCGGTGATCACGGTGGTCTCCCGATCTTCGTGCCCAGTCACCGCCCGCCCGGCCCCGCCGCCCGTTGGGGCTATCCGTTGGTGACCTACGTGACCGACGGGATCGAAAGCGCGATGGCACAGGCCAAGGCTGCCGCCGGGGACAAGGACGTTCAGGTGCGTGGCGCGTACACGGCGCAACGGGCGCTCGAGGCCGGAGTGCTGGACGAGGTGCAGATTCATCAGATCCCGGTGCTGCTCGGCGATGGCCGTCGCCTGTTCGACGTCTTGGCGTCGCCGATCGAGTTGGAGATCATCCGGGTCATCGACACGCCGGAGGCCACTCACATCCGCTACCGCGTCCGTCGCTGAGCTCATCGCGGACAGGTACGAACTGACGCGGCTGCTCGGCCGGGGCGGTATGGGCGGAGCAGTCCCTGCACCAGCGCGGTGCCGAACGCTCCGACCTCTACGCCCTCGGCAGCGTCCTGTTCGCCCTGCTCGCCGGGGAGCCGCCGTTCGGCGACGGCACCCCGCTTGCAGTGGTCCGCCGCAAACTCGACGAAGAGCCCGGCCGGTGACCGCGCTGCGGACCCACGTGCCGGCGGCGGCCCGGCTGCTGACGGACCTCCCCGCGATCCGGACGACCGCCCCTGCATGGCCGCTACGGCGCGCAAGCGCCTCGCCCGGCGGCGGAGACAACAAGGAGGACGCCGAGCCGTCCAAAGCCGCGGCCCCTGACCGGCCTCGGACCGGCCGCAGAGGCGTCGTGCCCCTGACGGCCTCTGCGCGGCCCGCCTTATGACGGCTGCCGTCACTTACTACGTCACAGCCGGGCACCGTGACGACCGCGCCGACGGCGCCGGATCGGCCCCAAGCCAGAGCCCAAGCCCGACGGCGACGACCCCGTTCCGGCGGATGCGGACGTGTGCGGCTACCTGGACCGCAACCAGCTACGCGGCTCCACCCAAGTGGCGGGCTGGGAGCTTCCCCGGACCGACAACGACAGCAAGAACGCAAGCCGCGGACGGGCGAACGGCAACTTGCCCTTCACACTGACCATCGAGGCACGGCTGCTCGACAGCGAAGCCGACGCGCACAAGGAGATGACCTCGATCACGCCCCGCCCCAACCCCCTTCGACCGCACCATCAACACCAGCAAGGTGCCGGAGTCCGACCTGCCGGCGGAAGAGGCGCTTCAGTCCGTGCAGGACGAGTCGAGCGACAAGTCCGGCAAGAAAGACGCGACTTTCGTTCACTTCCGGCACGACAACCTCTTCATCACCGTGTCGTACAGGGAGTCCGAGATCCCCGCGGACGAGACGGGCCGGCAGCAGTTCTGGACGAGCACAGCGGTCCAGACCGCCCGCATCCTCGACGGGTTCCTGACCGACGAGCCGGAGAACCGCGGAAAACCCGTCTGGGGCTGACCGGCGCCCGCCCGCGGGGCGGCCGCCCCGCCTCGCACGCGTCTGCGATCCTGTCCGGCATGTCCGCACGCGATCGACGGCTGCCCCGGCACCGTGCCTGGCCCCTGACGAGAACCGACGTCGCCGAGTGTCTCGGTCCGCACCTGGACCACGTCAGGCAGCTGCGGTTCCTCACCGGGAACGACAGCGGGACCATCGTCCTGGGAGCGGCCTGGGTCGCTCCGCTGCCCCGCACCTATGGCCGCGGCGTCCATCCGGACTCGGTCGGCTGCCTCGTCGACGTGCATCCGGTGGCCGCCGCGGACCGCGCCGCCACCCGCGCCGTCCTCCGCGCGCAGGCCCTCCCGCAACTGCGCGAGTGGATCGAGCGGGCGACCACCGCCGACGAGACCTGGCAACTCACCGACCACCGGCACCGCTGGCGGCTCACCGGCGGCCGGCTCACGCACGGGGAGGAGGCGTGAACAGGGTGCGGACGAGGGTCGGCGGCGACTCGGGGGCACGCGCCAGCACGGCGGTCACAACTCCCATTGGTCGGGGCCTGCGCGCAGCCACTCGATGACATCGCCGGACATGCCGAGCGAGGGAGTCCCGGGTGAGGGGCGTACTGGCAGGGCATCCCCGCAGGTGCTTGCCGAATCAGCGTGGAAGGCATGGACGCAAGGAACGAAGCACGGGAGTTCCTCATGTCCCGTCGAGCGAACCTCACTTCCGAGCAGGCCGGCCTGCCGGTCTCCGGGCACCGGAGAGTGGCAGGCCCGCGCCGCAGCGAGGTGGCGATGTCCGCGGACGTAAGCTCCGGAGTACTACGCCAAGATCGAGTGCGGCCACCTGGGCGGCGTCTCCGACGCCGTCCTGGAGTCGGTCGCCCGGGCGCTAGAGGTTGTCCCGTAACTGCTGGCCAGAGGTGAGATGATCTTGCCGTGGCTGGTGTGATCACGGCGTCGGAGCCCTCCTGGATAGGTCCGTTC
>NZ_JBVJPV010000035.1:0-18654 GCF_055609245.1 Streptomyces sp. NPDC036813
CATCGCCCGCCTGCACAACCTCACCCTCACCGGATGACAGGCAAACGAGCAGGTCAGCCTGCATGCCTCAGATCATTTACGGGACAACCTCTAGGAGGCGGTACTCGACGGGGCTTCGTCATTAATCACTCGACCACCCCTTCGACCTGCGAGAAACTCGCCGCGATGACGCAACGAACTGATACGCCTCCCACCTGGGACGAGCGCACGCAGCTGATCACCTTCCTGGACTACGTCCGTGACACGGCGCGAGCCAAGTGCGAGGGCGTGTCCGCGGAAGACGCCCGCAGAGCTCCGCTTCCCACCTCACCGCTGATGACCCTGTGCGGGCTGATCAGCCATCTGCGGTGGGTCGAGTACCACTGGGTCCAAGTGATGTTCCTGGGGGAGGAACCCGCGGGTCCGCTCACGCAGGCGAGCGACGACGATCCCGACCCCGAGATGCGGACAGCGGTCGACATCCCGTTGCCCCAGCTGCTGGCCGAATATGAGGAGCAGAGCGACCGCTACCGTCGCCTGCTGTCCGACCACGGTCTGGACTCGAGGGCCAAGCGTCCCATCAGCGACGGCCGCCACGTGGACCTCCGCTGGGTGATCCTCCACCTCATCGAAGAGATCTCCCGGCACAACGGGCATCTCGACATCGTGCGAGAGCTCGTAGATGGACGGACCGGCGTCTAGCCCCATACGTCCGGGCCGCCGCCGCGCCACTCGATGTCGTGGGAGCGGATGATGTCGAGGTCGTCGATCCCTTCCATGCCGGCGTCCTGGAGGAAGGCGACGATGTCGCGGAGCCGGTAGGCGCGGCCGAGGATTGTGTCGCCTGCTCTCACGCGCTGGCCGCCCTGGTTGTCGGGTGGATACACGATCACCTTGACCATGCCTCCACCCTCCCGCTGTGCCCTGAGCGGCGCATGGTGTGGTGCGCCGGCGGCGTGGGATTCGCAGGCTGGGAGTGCTCGGGGCTACCACGGAAGGACTTCCATGCCCCGGACGATCTGGAGCGGCGCGATCTCGTTTGGCCTTTTTCCTTCTCTGAACTAGCTGAACAGCCTCCGAGTGGGGATCAACGTTCGCACTTCGCTTCCGGCGGGGTGCTTCTTCGTTTCTGGCGGGCACGCGGTCTTCGTGCGACTGTGGCGGGTTCTGCGGCGCTGTTAGCCTGCGGTCCATGATCAAGGGGGGCTTGGCAGGTCGAATAGGCCGGATGGCGGGGGACAGTGGGCCGGAGCGCGTGCTGGTCGCCGCCAGTTTCGTCAACCGGGTAGGCAATGGTCTGTTCAACGCGGCGTCGGCGCTCTATTTCACGTTGGTTGTGGGCCTGCCTGCGGTGCAGGTCGGCGCCGCGCTCACCATCGCCGGAGTGATCGGCTTGTGCGCGGGGATACCCGGGGGCCATCTCGCTGACCGGCGCGGCGCACGCGTGATCATGATGCTGGCCCTCGCGGTCCAGGCGGTGTCGATGGCAGCCCTCGTCCTCGTCGAGAGCTGGGCCGCACTCACGATCATCGCGACGGTCGACCAGATCGCCGCGGCGGTCGGAGGGGCGGCGTGGGGGGCTCTGGTGGCCCGGATCGGGGGTGAGCGACCGGCCATGTTCCGGGCGAAGCTGCGCACCTTCGTCAACCTGGGCGTCGTCCTGGGAACGGTGGGTGCCGGGCTGGCGCTGGCCTCGGACACCCGCGGCGCCTATGTCACGCTGATTCTCGGCAACGCGGCGAGCTTCGCTCTGTGCGCGGTGCTTCTGCTTCTGCTGCCCGGCTATCCGGTGCTGGCAGCGCCGCCGCGGCAGCGGCGCTGGCTGGTCTTCGCGGATCGTCCGTTCCTGGCGTTCACCGTCCTCTACGGGGCCATGGGACTGCAGTACCCGGTGGTCTCCCTGCTCCTGCCGATCTGGATCTCCGAGCACACCGAAGCGCCGCGTTGGACGGTGGCCGCGTTGTTCGCGGTCAACTCGCTGTTCTGTGTGCTGATGCAGACCAGGATCGGCTCGCGCATCGAGACCCCGCACGACGGCGGCCGGGCGTTTCGCACTGCGGGGCTGCTCTTCCTCGTCAGCTGTCCGGTGATGGCGCTGGCGGCGTACGCCCCTGTCTGGGCCGGGGCAGGACTGGTCCTGGCGGCGATCTTTGTCCATAGCCTGGGAGAGGTCTGGGAGTCCTCGGCCTGCTTCGCCCTTGGTTTTGGTCTGGCCCCCGACCATGCCCAGGGCCAGTACCAAGGTGTCCTCGGCCTCGGCTTCAGCGCGGGCCAGGCTCTTGCCCCTGCGATCCTCACCACGGTGGTGCTGGGCCTCGGCACGGCGGGCTGGCTGCTGCTGGCGTTGTTCTTTGCAATGCTGGGTGCTGCTGGCCCACCTCTTGCCCGCTGGGGTATGCGGACCCGGCCGCAGCCGGGCGTTGCTGCGGAAGCGACGAGATGACCAGGGAGTAGGTGCCCGCTCGGTACCTGATCTCCTGCAATGCGGATCGTGGCATCGGCAGCCTCAGCAGCACTGGGCCGCCGGCTGCCGCCGCGCCGATCTGGCCGATCTCGGATTCGGCCCGACGATGGTCGGTTCCACCTGGAGCAGGGCGGTCGGATGCCGTGCGGCGACACAGAGGATCTCGGCAGCTGGAGTCATCGTCAGCCCTGCGAGTGGATCGAAAGTGGCAGCGGGGCGGAGGAGCGGAAGGGCGGCATCGCTCCCGACCCGCTCGCCTCGGGCTCTGCCGTCGTCGAGTCGGTTGTACGACCGACTGGCCCGGGGATAGACCCCAGCACCGTTGACCGCCCGCACCGATGCGCGAGCGGAGACTACCTGCTGCGCCACCTGTGGCCGCCGCGGCCCGCTCGTACGGCCACCTTGCGATGCAAGCCGTCCAAGGCGGTGAGCATCAGCACCGGCACGTCGACGCCGCGAGCCCGAAGAGCCAGGCAGACCTCGCGGCCGTCGGCGTCGGGCAGTCCAAGGCCCAGGACGACCAGCTGGGGCGCCGGTGCGAGCTGCCGCAGCAGGCTGTCGGCCGTGGCACCAACCGAGACGGTGTGGCCGTCGTACTCCAGGGCCCGCTTGAGGACGCCACGGACCGCCGCATCGTCTTCGCACACCAGGATGAAAGCCACGTGCTGACCCTGGATACCCCCGTCCCAGATCTCCATCTTCCCTGATCAGCCGCCTGACGGTCGTGAGCGGCGCTGACGCACCACGCCCTGCTCAGCGCTCGCGAGGTAGCAGGTGCGCAGTCCATCGCGCTGCCCGTCACGCTCACGGCTCAGATAGCCGGCCGCTTCGAGGTCGGTGACGATCCTCTTCATACCTTGCTCAGGGAAGTGCCGGTCCCAGGCCCTCGAAGGTCGCTCGCCCCATCCCCGCATGTCCGCCTCTGGCTCGTCCCGGGCGGGGAAGGCATTCGTTGTGAAGGCAGTGATCGCGTTACAGGTCCTGGCGCCGAGAGTGCGGGGGCGGACAAGGTCAGCGCTGCGCGGTTCTGTGACAGCGTGAAGCAGCCGCCAATTTGGCTGGCCCACGGCTGATGGGGTTGGGTGTGCATGTCAGTGAGTTCGATCATGGTCGGCCGTCTCCGGGCGTGATCAGGGCATCGGAGGAGTACGGATGAAGGCTGTAATACGGGGGGCCGCTTTCGCTGCGGTCGTGGCGCTTGCCCTGAGCGGGTGTAAGGAGGGGAACACCCCGGCGGAAGGCGCGGCGAAGGGCAGCCCGATCGCGGGAGGGGCGACAGCAAAGTCGCCGGTCGAGGGAGGCGGCGGGACATCGGCCCCTGCCGACGGTCAGGGCGTGACGCCGAACTTCCCCCCGGTTTGGGTGGACGCCACGGGCCTGTACTCCGTGCTCCCGTCGGACGGCAGCATCGGCGACGTCATGGTCGGCGGCGAGCCCTTCGTGATCCAGGGCGGCGAAGCGGCCACGTACTGCGAGAAAGAGACCGCGTCGCCGTGCCCCGGGATCCAGGCCGCCGGGCACCGGGACATGGAGGCGCGCGGCAACTCGGACAGCACCCGCGTTGAATTCAGCCTGTTCACCTTCCCCACCGCCGAGGAAGCTGCCCAGGCGATGAAGAACCTCGCGGACCAGAGGCGCAAAAAGTGGGCGGAGGAAGGCGCCCCGGCGAAGCCGCTGACCTTGAACACCGATGCCGACGCGACCGAGGCCATGCAGGACGGGGACAGCGTCGACGTCGTCCTGCGCGTCGGCGCGGTCGTCGCCTATCTCGACGCAGACGGCGCCTCACCGGACAACGTTGAGTACGCCGCTAAGGTACAGGTCGCCCGCGTGAAGTCCGTATCGAACGGCATCAACCCGGACCGCTGAGCCGGCGGGCGGTTCGCAAACGGGCTCCGGCCGGCATCACAACCTCCTTGCCCCCTCGTGATGCCCCACACCGTGGCCCTTGCACCGCACCACCTCGCTGTCCTTCTGCCAGAGGCGACGGTTGAACAGCGCCATCGTCTCCGTGCCGTCGCCGCCCGCCTGCACTCGAGGATCTAAGGAAGATGGAGGCCGCTAAGGAGCACGCCGCCGCCTTAAAATTACATGCGCCAGTACAGGGCAAGCGCATCCTGCTCGTGGACGACGTGTTCACCACCGGCGCCACCTTCCACACCGTCGGCAAACGCCTCATGCAGGAAGCCGAAGCCGCAGAAGTCCGCGGCCTCGTACTGGCTCGGGTACCTGGCTGACGGCCAACGGACGGGACCCGCGGAGGGCGGTGGGCGACCCTCACCGAGGAAGTCGCCCACTGCCCCTCCTGGTAGGCGGCTGGCGCGCGCCGCGGCCCGCACACCTGAGGGTTCTACACCAGCGACGGAGTCAGGGCATTGGTGACCCCGCGGCACAGCGCGGTCGCGGTCACAGCGGCGGTGTAGAAGGTCCCGGTCTATCCGCTGGTGGGCATCCGCTCAGCGGTCAGGTAGGAGCCGTGCCCCTGAACACGCAACGGTTTCAGGACGGTCTGCTCGACACGGTAGGCGGCCGCGCCGGTGGCGAACAGCCAGGTGCGCACCACCGCCCACCCAGAGCCCTGCAGGCGGGCGATGCGGTCCTCGCGGGTCTGGCGTCCCGTGATGCCGACCTTTACCGCGCCGAGAACCACATGGGCCATGATGTACAGGAAGGCTGACGCGGCAGGATTCGCCGCCATCACCCTGGCCAGCGCACTCATCTGGCTCGAGCTCCCGTCGAACGCGCCATGGCACGCCTGAGTCCTGGCAGATCTGCCGCTGAGCCCGCATCAGCCCCAGCTGCATGACCGTCATCGCCAAAGCCGTCCTCACGGTGGGTAGGCAACGTTGAAAACGCTCATTGATGGCATCTCGTCGCTTCAGCCGATGCGGCGCCGGTACGCCGACCCCGCCCGGCTCAGCTGCGCGCGGGAGGGGACGTGGCGATGGCGCCCGACCGGCCGTAGGTGAGGTTTCCCTGCGAGCGTGGGGGCTTTCTGAAAGCCTTGAGCCACCCAGCACTGTGGGAACGGAGCGGCCTGCCTTGATCATCCTGGACACGAACATCCTCACGAAGTCCGACGTCCAGAGCGCCACCACGGACCTGGTGAGGACCATTCAGGCATCCGGCGTCGAACGCGTAGCCGTGCCGTGGGTGGTGTTGGAGGAGCTGACGGCTCATCGAGCAGTGCCGTACCGACAGAAGTACGAGAAAGCCGACGCCGCCCTGCGCAACCTCAAGGAAGGCACACCGTGGGAGATCCACGCGACGTTGCCGCAGATGGAACTGCAACGCTTCCAAGACGAGTGGCGCAAGAAGTGGCTCGATGTCGTCGAGGTCATTCCCACGAGCGAGGCCGCGCTCCGGCCGGCGCTGATCCGGGAGGCGAACCTGCTGCCGCCGTGCAAGAAGGTCACCATCAACGAAGGGGGCGACACGGAGGAGATCGGCGGTCGGGACGCCGCGATCTGGCTGACGGCTGTCGAATACACGTGGGAGCATCCTGACGAGACGGTCTACTTCGTCAGTAAGAACACGCAGGACTTCGGCAAAGGGGACATCTACCCGTACCCGATGAACGAGGACCTCAATGGCATCGAAGATCGGTTCGTGCTGTTGACGAACTGGTACGACGTCTTCGAGAAGTTCACGTCCAAGGCTGAGGCCGACGAGGCGATGGTGAGGCAGATCCTCGCGGCACCTGAGACAACGGAATTGATCGCGGAAGAAGCCCAGCGTGCGTTCTCCGTCCGGGTCCCGTCGTCCGCCGGCCGCTTCGACTGCACCCCCGCGGCGGATCTGGAAATGTCGTCTGAGACGCAGCCGGATTTCCGCTCTCCCAATGTTGCAGAGGGATGGCTGGTCACACCCACAGTCGTTTTCGACTCGGTGAGGGACGTACGGGCGTACAGCATCGGTGAGCACGTGTGGTGCACGGGGTGGGCTCGATGGCTCCTCGGTGGTCCGGCCCTCCTCCGCGCTCTGGAGGGTGGCATCTCGGTCGGTTGCTCATGGGAGACGCGCGTCCTCATCAGTACGACCAACAACGAGGCTCGCCCCACGCTGCTCAGAACGCGAAGGCCCGAAGCGATCACCGTGACTGAGCTGGAAAAGCTCCCACCGCTTCCCCCTCGCACTTTCTGGCTGGCCACCCGAGAATTTTTTTCCGGTCCTTACGGGTCGGCTTTGAAGACCCTCCTCGCGGCCGAGGACAGTCCCCTGCCATCAGACCTGGAGCAGTGGTTGGAACACCTCCTACGGGTGAGGGCAGCCGCGGAGGGGTTGGAAGAGCGCCCGCTCCCGTTCCGGGGCCCTGTCGGCCTGGAGTAGGGCCACGACGGGGCATGTCTCCCTGCCGGTGTCGTCGACGCCCCTATGTGTTGTAGGCGTCGGCCATGGCTGAGGACGGCCAGCGCACAGGGCTGGCGGTGGGAGATCCAAGCACCTGTGAGAACCAGGGGAGGGCTGCGGCGGCAGTCCCCGCCGCTGAGTTCGGGGCCTGCGCCTCACCCCTCGAGGCACCCGCTGAACTCAGTCCTGAGGAACGCTCTGCCCCCTTCGCCCGCAACCGATCCGTCAAGGTCTGCTCGTACATGCTGCGAGGAACTGTTCGGTGCCGACCACCCGACCACAATGACCGTCCGCCACAACCTCGCAGCGGCCTACGAGGAGGCCGGTAACCTGGAACCAGCGTTCGGATCACACTAAAGGCTGTCCCGCAATCCGGAGGGCAGGCAGGGCGGGGTGCCGGTGCAGGGTCAACTTGTCCCGTCCCGGCTCAACTTGCGGTGTCAGCAGTGTCCCGCCGCACCCGGTCAAACCGGACGTCGGCAGCCGACCCTTGCAGTTACGGGACAGCCTTTAGGCAGGTCACGGCAGGTCGTCGGCGAGGCGCTCCCACGCCTCGTACTCGTCGTAGCGGGGATGACCGGTGAGCAGCGGTGCCAGCGGCCGCACCGGGTTCAGCAGACGTCGTATCATGCGCAGCTCCAGAATGCGCGCGGGTTCCAGCTCACGCCGCCGCGGCGCGAGTGCGGCGGCCTCTTGCCGGCTCATCGGCATGGCGTTCAGCGCCTGCTCGAGGACCGGCCGCGGGTCCAGCAGCGGCACATCCGCACGGGGGCCCAGCGCATCCAGGAGCGAGGTGCGCAGGCAGAGGTCGCGTAGCAGCCATTCGTTGCGCTGTTCTCCGGTCGCCGCCCGGGCCCCGGTGAGCAGGGATGTCCAGGCCTGGGTGAGCTCGCCCCACTGGTCGTCTGAGATCCGGCTCGGGTCCTGCTGTATCCGGGAGGCGAACTGCTGCGCTGCGGCCATCCATTCACTCACCGCACCCTTGGCCGTGCCGGGCGGGAGTGCCGACCAGCGGCGGGTGTGCTCCCCGAGATCGAGCCGGTCGAGGTCGTCGAAGGGACTGGTCATTAGAACATTACCCCGGCCGCTGCGAAGGCTTCCTTGCCGATCTGCTCCGCGCCGCCGCCGGGTCGCCCAGAACGGGGCGCCGGGAAGAAGTAGTGACCGCTTTGACGATCGATGCGCAGGCCGAAGTACTGACCGTTGCCGCCCGCGAGCTCCGCCTCACCGGGGGTTCCAGGTCATTAGTCCCCCAGGTTTTGGGGCGGCACGGTCGCTGTCACCGCTGCGGGCAGTCGGCCATTCAGGATTTCCTGGCGTGGCAGTGACACTCCGAAGTGCTGCTGTAATGCGACGAGGGTCGCGCGCAACGAGTCGAACTCCTCCCTCACGTCCTCATCAAGGAGTCCGGCTTCCTCGAACGCCGGGAGCAAGAAGGCCAGACCCTCGTCCGGGGTTTCGCCGATGTCGAAGCGACCGACTGTTTGGCCGTCGCGGTAGTACCAGCATTCCCTGGGCGGGTCGTCCGGCTTGGGGGTCAGGTGCAGGACCTCGATCCCCCCTGCGGAGACGTCGGGGTGAGCCCACCAAGCTTTGGAGGGCCAGCACTGTTCCACCGCGTATGACCAGCCCGCGCACTCACCGAAGCGGGCCACGCGGGCTGATTCTCGGTCGTTGAACGTCAGCCGCTCGGCCTCGGCGTAGGTGATGGGGTCGAGCACTTCGCCGCTCTGGGCGCCCAGTCGGACAACGAGGCCGCGTGGGCTGATGCCGCGGGCGAAGGTGACGAAGAGGATGGGGGCGTCTTGGCGCCAGGCGTCGGCCAGCCACGTGATGCCGTCGCTCAATGTCTTCTCCTGATTTGAGGGGGCGGCGGGGCGGGAGGGGTGCGGCCCCCCGCTACGAGCCAGCACGGCTTCGGAGCGGGATGCGGCAGATGTGCCGAGTGCCAGCGCCGAGGACGCAGCGCTGAGGGCGCCCCCTGTGGCAGAGGGGGCGCCCTCAGTGTGTCGTGTGCTCAGTCGATGTTGCCGTACTCCGCGGGGAAGTCCGGTGGCCAGGGCTTGGAGAAGTCGAACAAGGACGGGTCCTCGAACTCGCGGGCTGCTTCACGCCATGCGGGATCGCCGGAGATGACGAAGCTGTCTCCGTTCGGTTCGATCATCCAGGTGAAGGCCGCATCGTCCGCAGCAAGGTGATGACGCTCCTTCAGCACGGCGAACTCCGCCTCCGACGCCCGGCGGACGTGGATGCCCTTCTCATAGATGGGCTTGAGCAGCATCAGCTCGACGTGGCCGAAGTACACCTCGACACGGGTGTCCGTTCCGTCGACGGCAGTGGGTTCGCTTCGCAGCAGCAGCACCCGGTGCGACGCCCCGAAGCTGACCACCCGGAACAGACGTCCCTCTCGTACGAAATCCGGCATTGTCTGTGCTCTTCCTGTCCTTGGGTTCTCGGTGTCACTGGGCCCAGTCGGGCTTCGGCATGTCTTTCACGAGGCTGGGCACTTTCTCACCCGGCTTGGTGAAGTACCAGTCGATGGCGTCGAAGTCTCGGGTTCCAGTAATCACCTTGAGACGCAGTGTCGCCACTTCCCATGCGGTGCCGTTGTTGCTTCCCGGTGTTGCCACCGTCTGCCAGTCGCCGCCGACCAACGGCCGGCCCCGCTCGACGAGCTTGTCCAGGGCTTCTGCCGCGGTTCTCGCGTTCGGGACGCCGTCCAGGGAGATGCTCAACTTCACCGACGGATTGCTCAACGCCTTCTCGACGCCGACCATCCAGATCGGGCGCCCGTCACCGTGGGGCGCCGCCTTGCCGAGGAGCCTGTTGTTGAACGTCCGGGCTCCGGGACCGCTCAGGCCGCCGGTGCCGCCCAACGTCTCCTTGGCCAGGGTATCGGAGTACGGGTTGATTCCGAGGACGATGTGGTCGCCATCCTTGACGAGCTCCTTGAGGATTCCTTCGAGGCACTCGTTGTGCACCAGGACCGGTGTCGTTCCCGCATACACGTAGTACGTGTGGTTGCGCGCCACCTCGAAGTTGAAGACCTGGACGGTGCCCTTGACAGCCGCCGTGCCAAGGACCTGTGAGGAGCCGCCGTCCCGCGTCTCGAGGGTGTCTCCGGCTCGCAGTTCGCCGGCTTCGACCCAACCTCGTTCGCGGACCCAGAAGCGGTGGGAGCCGGTCGCGTCGACCTGGCCGGCGGCGGTTGTGATCCGGACCAGGGATTCGACCGTCCGGTGGAACAGGCGCAACACCGGTTGCAGCGACTTCTTGCCCGTGACCTGGTCCTGTGACCAGACAAGGTCGCCCACCTCGATGTCTTCGATGGCCTTGGGGCCGTCCGCCGTCGCGACCTTGGTTCCTGCAGGGAAGCACTTGGTCAGGGCGAGCTTTGCGGTGATTCCTTCGATCGCGGCCTCGGTTATGCCGGCGGTGCGCAGGGCCTTCCAGGCCTCGTCGATGGCGATGCCGGTCCGCAGAGCGGCGTCGAGGGCCGTGACGGCGTCTTTGATGGCCTTGATGGCGACATTGCCGAAGACAAGGCTGGCGATGTCGAAGACTGCCCAGCCGCAGTTGCCCAGGGTTCCGCCGCTACCCGTGATCCTGTCCCAGCAGCCGGTGAAGTCCTCGGTGAGGGCCTGGATGAATCCCTTGGCGACGGCGTCGTTGAACTCCTGGGGGGTGATCGTGTAGGTGACCTCCTTGGTCTGAGGCTTCAGCGCAAAGCTGTCGAGGAACTGTGTGTCGGCAGCAGGGCAGCCGGACTGCACATCCGGGATGTTCGTTGCCGTGCACAGGTAGAGGTCGACGAAGATCTTGGCGGTGATGTTCGCGGTGATGACGCAGTCACCGGTGTGGACGATGACGTTGCAGTTTTCCTTGTGCAGGATGTCCGGCTCACCGACGGGTTCGACCCGCGTCTTGTAGAAGACGCCACCGACGCCGGCGGCGCCGGTCTCGATCTGGCCGTTACGGTTCTTCGTCTCCGTCCGCCGGGCTGCTTCCTGGGCTTCCTTGGCGTACTTGTCGGCGTCCTTGGCTGCCTGTTCGGCCTCGGTGGCGGCGGCGGCGGCGCGGTCGGCGGCGGCGCGGGCGTCCTTGGCGTCCTGTTCGGCCTGTGCGGCGGCGGAGCGGGCGGCTTCGGCGTCGAGTGCGGCGGTGTCGGCGGAGTCGCGGGCGGCCTTGGCGTAGCCTTCGGCGTTGCCGGCTGCCTTGTCGGCGGCCGCGGCGTCGTCGGCTGCCTGTTTGTCGTAGTCGAGGGTGCGGGCCAGTGACGTCTGTGCGGCCGCGCCGGCCTTTGCGGCTTCGGCCGCGTAGCCGAGGGCCTCCTTGGAGTAGCCGCGGGCGTCGGCGGCGGAGCGGGCGGCGTTGGCCGCGTGCTGGTAGGCCTCCTTCGCATCGCCCTTGGCCTGGTCGGCGAGGTTCTTCGCCGCGTCGGCCTCGGCGGCTGCGTTCTTGGCGTGGGCGTCGGCGACGGCCTGCTGCTGTTCAGAGATCGTCTTCGACGACTGGCCGGTCAGGACGACCAGACCGGCGGTGGAGTCGGTATCGACATACGGCGAACCGAGTTCCACGACGTCGTTGGCGGGAGCCGCGACCTGCTTGGCGGCTTCACCTGCGTCCACGGCCGCTTGCGCGGTGACGTGTGCGAACCCGGCTGCCTTGGCGGCGGCGGCCAGTGCGACGCCGGCTTCCTTGTTGGCGGCGTCGGCCTGACTCTTGGCGTCCTTGGCGTGCTGTTCCGCCTCGTCGGCCAGCTTGACGGCGGCCTTCGCCTCGGCGGAGGCGTCCTGCGACGCCTTGATGGCGTCGGCGGCGGCGCTGGTGGCGGTCTTCACGGCCGCATCCGCACGCAGCTTGGCCGCTTGGGCGGCGTCCGAGTCCGAGCGGGCGCGCTTGGCGGCAGCTTCCGCACGCGTCGCTGCTGCGTCGGCTTCGGCAGCGGCCTGGGTGGCGGCGTTGGCCGCGGTGCGGGCGCGGCCCGCTGCGGCTTCGGCGTCGGCGGCCGCCTTGTCCGCCTCGTTCGCCGCGGCACGGGCGGCGTCCGCCGCGTCCCCGGAGTCGAGGGAGTCGGCGTAGGCCTTTTTGGCGTCGGCCTTGGCGCGGGCGGCGTCGGCCTTCTGCTCGGCATCCCAGGCGTCGTCGCGCATCTGCTGGGCGTGGTCCTTGGCGGTGACCGCGTCGTCGCGCCGGCTCTCGGCGGTCTTCTCCGCGGCGTCGGCCTTGTCCTTGGCATCCTTGGCGTTGGCCGCCTCCGCCTCGGCGTTCTTGCGGTGATCGGCGGCCTCGGCCTGCTTGGCGGCCGCGGTCTCCTTCTCCGCCTGGGCCGTCTTCTCCTCGGCCTCCGCCGCGAGCCGCTTGGCGTGCGCGTCGGCGGCGGCCGCCTTCGCGTCCGCCTCCGCCTTCACCGCGACGGCCAGCTTGGCCTGTGCGGTCTCCTTGTCCTTCTTGGCGTTGTCCCGGTGCACCTTGGCCGCATCCGCTGCCGCCTTGGCCTGCAACTCCGCGGCTGCAGCGGCCTCCTTGCGGAACTCGGCCTTTGACTGCGCCGCCTGTGCCAGCGCCCGCTGCGCGATCGTCGCGCCGTCTCCGGCCGCCGCACGCGTCGCCGCCTCCGCGGTCTCACCGGCCTTCTCCAGCGCCGCCAGCGCGGCAGCCGCACCCTTCGTGACCTGGTTCTTCTGCAAGCCCACCAACAGACCGCGACCCCGCGGCGCACCCGCCGCGTCCGCGATGCCGTAGGCGGCCTGGAGCGCGGTGTCCGACGCGGTCGCGGCCTTCTGAGCGGTGGCCAGCTGCGTCTTTAGGACGGTGAGCTGCTTCTTCGCCTCCGTCTGCGCGGCGGCGATGTTCGCCTTGGCCTTGGCCACGTCGGCCGCTGCGGGCGCGCTGCCGGTGTGCGTCTTGGCCACGATCCGGAACTTCTGCGCGGCGGCGCCGTTGCACGTCGACGACACCGCGTCCTTGCCGTTGTCGAACGTCGGCAGGTGCAGGCACTTTCCGGAGGCCGCGTTCACGAGCGGACCGGCGCTGCGTACGTCGAACTTCCACTGCTGTGCCTTGGCGCTGCCGCAGTCCCGGATCTGGACCTTCGTACCGTCGGCGGTGGCCCCGTTCAGCACCTCAAGGCACTTGAAGGAGTTCGGGTTGACCAAGGTGTAGCCGCCGTCGTAGGAGCCCATGAGCTGCCACTTCTGCGAGGCGCCGCCGTTGCACGTGTACACCTGCACTGGCGTGCCGTTGGTCTTCGCGGCGCTCTGGACGTCCAGGCACTTGCCCGCGGCGCCCGGCACCTGGATCTCCAGCTGGCCGTCACCGATCCAGCTGAGGCCGCCCTCGGTGTAGTAGTCCAACCAGCGGGTGGAGTAGTCCGCGATCCAGGACTGCCCCAGCATCTTGCCCAGGGCGAATGTGCCGTCCCGCAGCGCGGTGGTGGCGGTGCTGCCGGCGGCGAGGATCTGGTTGCGCTGGGTGGCCTGGGAGGTGATCTCCTGTTGCCACTCGGCGGACGCCTGCGCCACTTCCTTGCCCAGCACCCGGTCGGGGTCGATCGGGTTGTGCCACGCGCAGGATGCGAACCGGGTCTTCAGGTCCTCCACCGCGATGCGGAACTCCGGGGTGTCCGGCGCAGGCGCGGTCCTGGGGAAGCCACCGGAGCCGAGGAAGATACGGGCATCGTCGGCGAACACCCGTGGAACGTAGATCTCGTTCGGGACGACGAGGCCGGAGTTCTTCTTCCACAGCTTCCAGGCTTCCTGCTCCTGGCTCGTCCCGCCGTTGGTGTACAGCGGGTCACCGATCGCGAGGGCGGCCTTCTTTGTCGCCTCGTCCGCCTGCGGTGACGGGTCGTAGAACGGCGACAGCAAATCGACCGACTTGAAGTACGACTGGTAGAGCCAGGGAAGCAGCCCCGTCTTGTCGAAAATCCTCTCGGCCTTGGGTGAGCCGGGGTAGTCATCCAGGCCGCTCGTCGTGTTCTTCCACGACAGGTCCGTGTCCGCGGCCTTCTTCACCCAGGCGTCGGAATCGTCACTGTCCTTCGACCACGCCAGGGCGAACGCCCCACTGCCGTAAGTGCGGTCGGTCTTCTGGTGCAGCTGGTTCGCCGGCAGCGACAGCGCGGTGGTGGCCAGGCCGTACTGGTTCGGCCCGCCCTTGCGTAAGCCGTCGGCCATCAGGCACTGGTCGAAGCGCAGTTGCTCGGCGGCCTTGGCGTCGAACCCGTCGTAGGAGTCGGCGACCGGGCTGGTACGTGGAGCATCGGTGGCCGCCGCAGCCGGCTGCACCACCACGCTGGCGAGGAGAGCCAGGGAGGCGAGCGGGACGACTGGAGTCGCCAGACCGGCCAACCATCTCGGGCGTAAGCCCTGTTTCCGTACAGGTCTACGCAACACGCGTATCCCTCTCTGTAGGGGGGTGGCTACTACAGGCGCAGCCCAAGGAGGGAGACGACGGCCCTGATGGGTCCTGCACGGATGCATGGCGCTCCCCCGTGGACGCGCCGGATACCCCTGGAGAAGTGGACTGGTCAGGTCGGCCCAGGAGCGGACGCCACCATAGGCATGCTGGCGATCCAGACGGCAAGCGCGTTGTGGCCAGAGATAGTTACCGTTAGTAGCCGCGATGTGCAGCCAAACTTGGGCGGTACCTGTGCGCAGCTTGTGAAAGCACTTCCGTGAACCCTCACCAGTCCTACAACATCACGCACATTCTGTGACTATGCGATCAACATCACATTCCACAAGTGATCCGTGGGCCTCAGTGGCTGTGCCGGTCTGGTGGCAGTAACGGGTGTCAGTGACGGCAGATCAGGCCTGAGTACGTGCTACTGATCCTGCGCCGAGAAGCGACCGTGAGCCCGGCGGCGAGCAGGGCACCCACGCCGAGGAGCTCTCCCCGAGCCGGGTCCGAGAGATCGGCGTCCGGGACGGCCTGGGCGTCGGCCGCGAGCGCGTCGTTGAGGCGGCCGAGAGGGGGGCCGAGGTCTGATCGCCAATCGCATGGACCGAGGCCACGTTGTCGGGTAGGCGATAAGTCCCGGCGTCTGTAAGTCGACCGGGGCCATAACTTCGACAAGCACCGCCTCTTGCTCTGGCAACGTGGGGGTCAAACCCGTGATCGCCCGACGTGGCGTCGCCCACGGCTCCGGACTGGGCAAGGTCCGCTGGGTGGTCGAGCGCGGATTCGCCTGGCTACACCAGTTCAAACGGCTCCGTACCCGCTACGGACGCCGAGCTGATCTCCACCAAGGGTGGCTCGAACTGCCCTTCAGGCTCCTACGCCTACGCCGCCTCCGGAGCTCATTCTGAAACGATCAGTTAGTCAGCTGGCGTCACTGCCCCGGGCGGCAAATGCGCTGGCCGGGCGGCTACTTGGCAGCCGAACAGCGACTGAAGTGACTCTAGGTCTACATTTGGTGCGCGAACCGGTTGATCACGGCTTGCACTTCGAGGGGCGAGCACGCCGGTTTTGCTCAGCGGCCAGGCAGGGACACCGGCGGTCCAGGACGTCGGCCATCTCGTTCTTGGGAGTGCCTGGGTTGCCACCCGCTCAAGGTGACCGTCGTCCGGACGGGCGATACGGCGCTGACCTGGGTTCCAGGGGCGCGTAGGTGAGCGCTCACCTACTCCCGCTATCTCGCCCAGGACGCCAAGGCCCGTGCCGAGGACGTAAAGACCAGGGCTGGTGCCTTGGAGCGGGAGTGGGGTGCCCCACCCCCCGCACCGCGCCAGTTGCAGTGATGTGTGCACCACAAGAGTGCCTGGACACGGCCCCTGGCCGTCGATCTTCCCCTTTCACGTGTGGCAGGAAGGGAAGGAGGCGGCTCACCGACCCGGACTGCTACGCCTGGCGCTGCCTGCACAACCGGTGGCACACCGTCCTCGAGCCGGGGGGGTGCCCCTATGTCTTTGGTCAAGGGAAACGGGGTGCGTTGGGTCGGGGAGCCGGGCAGCATGGCGGGGTGGCTGATCTGCTGTGGGACGACGTGAGTTCCTTCTTCGACCCGGACTTGATGGGGTCGTTGCCGGACATGCGTGTCCCGGACGCCTCGGTGCAGGACTGGCAGACGGTCCTCGATCTTGTCGCGGAGAAGGGCTGGAAGTGCCAGTACTCCGAGGGAGAGACGGTGCTTCCGGTGCCCCGGGCGGAGGCCGTGCTGGGCCGCCCGGCGGACGCCGAGTGCCCGAACCTGCGGGTCTGGCCGACTGCCGATGTGCTCGCGATCTTCCGGTTCCATGCCGACGACGAAGTCGACTTCGACGTCGACCTGCGGGAGTTGCAGGGCCAGGATCGACTTGATGTGTTCTGCGGCTTCCTGCGAGAGATCGGAAGGCGGCTGAACAAGCCCGTACTGATGGACCCGGAAGGCCACTATGGCCATCCAGTGCTCGGCTTTGATGTCGAGGCCGATCGAGTCGTTCTCCTCACAGACCCGTAGGTCAGGCAGCTGAGGCAGACGACTGCGGTTCGTAGAAGGTTCCGTCGCGGAGCATCGCGAACAGGACGTCGGCCTTGCGTCTGGCGAGGCAGAGCAGGGCTTGGGTGTGGTGCTTGCCCTGGGCGATTTTCTTGTCGTAGTAGGCCCGGGAGGCCTGGTCGCCGAGGGCGGCGAACGCGGAGAGGAAGAAAGCCCGTTTGAGCTGCTTGTTTCCTCTCCTGGAGGGCTGTTCTCCGCGGATCGAGGACCCGGAACTGCGGGTTGCGGGTGCGAGTCCGGCGTAGGCGGCGAGGTGGCCGGCGGTCGGGAGGTTGCTGCCGTCGCCGACCTCGATCAGGATGCGGGCTCCGTCTGCCATCGGTAGCGGATCTGAGGTGAGGGTGAGGCATGAACGCGCGGCAGGCACGGCTGGACGCCCTTCGCTCCCTGCGCGATCGCGAGACGGAGTCTGGTTATGGCTGGGTGCTGTCCACCGATGTCCCGCCCGGCCTCCAGCAGTCCCTGCAAACGGCGGCCGCCCAGGGCCTGGTCGAACTCGCCGACCGGGAGATGCGCGCGGAGCTGTCCGCCTACGAGGGGCGCCCGGTGCTGTGGGCCGCCCGCCTGAGCGAGCAGGGCCACGACGTCCTGATCTACCTGCACGCCGCCCCCGACCCCACCCCACACTGCACACCACCCGCAGCCACAGAGCAGGTGATCGAGCTGCGGCCCGCGCAGATGGATGCCCTGCGCGTCTACGCGAACCTCGCCCCCGACCTGCGCGTACCGCCGGCCGAAGGCCTCGTCGAACGGGTGCGCACCGCGTGCTTCGACCGGCCGGGCAACCGCTGGCGCATGACCCTCACCCCCGAACAGATCGACTCGGTGGCCTACGCCTTCTACCTGCGCGCGCTGACCGGCTCGGGGGCGGAGGCCAACTGGTTCGCCCGCGAGTACGGCGTCGCCTACCGGGTCGATGCGGCGACCGGCCGCCCGGGCACGGTGCGCCTGCCGTCGGCTACCGCGTCGCCGTGATGGCGGCCATCGCCTGAAGCCGCCTGACACCCAAGCCCCTGACCAGGGCTTATCCCCATACCTCCGGGCCGCCGCCGCGCCACTCGATGTCGTCGGAGCGGATGACGTCGAGGTCGTCGATCCCTTCCATGCCGGCCTCCTGCAGGAAGGCGACGACGTCGCGCAGCCGGTAGGCGCGGCCGAGGATCGTGCCGTCCGCACGCACGCGACGGCCGCCCTGGTTGTCGGGTGGATACACGATCACCTGCACCATCCCCCCAGCCTCCTCCCGTGCCCTGAGCGGCGCATGATGTGCTGCGCCGCCCGCGCGCGGTTCGTAGGCTGGTGGTGCTCGGGGCTACCACGGAGGACTTGTATGCCCCGCACGATCTGGAGCGGCGCGATCAGCTTTGGCCTGGTCACGGTACCGATCAACGTGGTCGGTGCGACCGAGGACCACAGCATCCGCTTCCACCAGTACCACCGCGAGGACGGCGGCCGCGTCCGCGTGAAGAAGTTCTGCGACCTCGAGGACCGCGAGGTCTCCAGCGCCGAGATCGGTAAGGGCTACGAGGTCACCCGCGAGACGAAGCACCAGCCGGCGCACATCGTGCCGATCTCGGACGAGGAACTGAGCAACCTGCCCCTGCCCACGGCGAAAGCGATCGAGATCGTCGCGTTCGTCCCGGCCGCGGACATCGACCCGATCCAGATCAGCGACGGCTACTACCTGCAGGCCAGCGGCCAGGTCGCCGCCAAACCGTACAAGCTCCTCGTCCAGGCCCTCGGCCGGTCCGAGAAGGTCGCCGTTGCCAAGTACGCCTGGTCCGGCCGCGAACGCCTGGGCATGCTCCGCGTCCGTGACGACGCCCTGGTCCTGCACGCGATGCGCTGGCCGGATGAGATCCGCAGCCCCGCCGAGCTGATCCCGCCGCCCGTGCAGGTCTCGGACGAGGAGATCGAGCGGGCGCTGGCCCTGATGGAGACCATGACCGTCGAAGACCTCGACGAACTGGACGCACATGACGAGTACACCGAGGCCATGGCGCAGATCATTGAGGCGAAGCGGGAGGACAAGCCGCTGCCGCAGGCACCGGAGGCAGAGGAGCCGGCCCAGGTCCTCGACCTCATGGCCGCCCTGAACGCCTCCGTGGAGAAGGCCCGCGCCTCCCGCGACGAGCACGGCGGCGAGGCCGACGTGCACGAACTGCCGAAATCGAAGAAGAAGACTCCGGCGAAGAAGATGGCCGCCAAGAAGACCGCAGCGAAGAAGACGACGGCAAAGAAGGCGAGCAGCCGCAAGCCGCGCAGCGCCTAGGTTCTGTCTCTTAGGTCAGCGTCGGGTCCAGATGAGGATGCCGGCGAGGTGGAGTGCGGCCTGGTAGGCGATGGCGAGCTTGTCGGTTCGTGTGGCCAGGCCGCGCCA
>NZ_JBVJPV010000036.1:0-17748 GCF_055609245.1 Streptomyces sp. NPDC036813
CTGCCCAGTCCTCCACTTTCAGCACCCTCCAAGAGTCAGGAGGGGTCAACTTTCGGAGAGCGCCTGGGGGTCAGTTTTCACGAAGCGGCGACACCGTGGGCGGGCTGCCAGGGAAAGGGCGCGAGGTCGGGCTCGACCCAGCCGGTTCTGGCAGATGCGCCGGCCAGCGTTGCGGGCCGGTAGAAGCGAGCGAGCAGCTTTTTGTCGAGCAGCGCAGGGTGCTGATCGATGAAGGCATCGAAGTCCGCGGCGTCCGGCTGTCCCACGTGATGGGCCACCAACTCGGTCCATGCACGGCTGACAGTGGCGTTGTACTTCTGCGGGACGCCCGCGTAGCGGGCGGTGCGCTGTATGCCGTCGCTGATCAAACCCACCGCAGCTTCGGTTCCATAGCGCCGAATGGCCAGCCAGGTCACGTGAAGGTGCTGACGGTGCCCGAAGCGCTCGGCAGTGGCCATCACCTCCCCCATCAGCTCCGCGAACGCCGGAGACTGCTCATGCGCACCGTGGTCCCTTCCGCTCATGCCCCCTCCTTGATCAACGCATCCAGCACGGCGTGGCAGTGGGCGATCGCCTCCGTAGGCAGTCCGGACAGCGCGCGACTCTCAAGGTCGGCGAGCGTCCGCCTGATCAGGGCCGCTGTGGCGCGTCCGGACTCGGTGAGCTGGATCAGCACCGATCGGCGGTCGCCGGCCCGCATACTCCGTGTGATGTGGCCGCGTCGCTCCAATCGGTCCAGCACGCCGGTCAGCGTTGTGGGGCGGGTGCCGACAGCGGCGCCAAGCTGCGACACAGTGCGGCCCTGACCGTCAGCGAGGTTGGCCAGTGCGTTGATCTCGGAGGCGGTCAGATCGAGATCGACAAGCTCTGCGGCGATCAGCTGCAAGGTGGCATGGGTCGCACGCTGCAAGGTCAGCAGTACCGATGCATCAGGGGGTACGGATTCGAACTTCACATTTTCGGATATTACGGGATCGTATAAATGGTCGCAAGCTGCTGGTCGCAACACCACTCGGGGCCGTGAGATCACGCATGCGAAGTCGCTTGAATGTGCCGTCGGCGGCTTCGTAGCGGCCGAGCCGCCAAGGCCTGCACAGGCGGAGTCGATCACTCCCATGCGGCACCGGCCCGTGATGCTCAATACATCACAAAAAGGATAAAGCGCCAGAAAAGGGGAACTACGGTGGTGCACATCACTACTCCCTGAGGAGCGTGTGGCCATGTCCACGGGAACGCTTCTGGCGATCATCATTCCGATCGTTGTGGTGGTCGCTCTCGCCGCTGTGGCAGCCTCCCTGCTGATGCGGCGCCGTCACCTCCGCCAGCGCTTCGGCCCGGAGTACGAACGGACGGTCGAGGGATCCGACAGCCGGCTCGCCGCCGAGCGTGAGCTCAGGGAACGCGAGAGGCGCCACGACTCGCTGGACATCAAACCGCTGCCTTCCGCTTCGCGGGACCGCTACACCCGGGAATGGAGCAGCGTCCAGGAGGAGTTCGTCGACCGGCCGGAGGACGCGGTGCATGACGCGGACCGGTTGGTGACCTCCCTCATGCACGAGCGGGGGTATCCGACCGACGGTTATGAGCAGCAGCTGAAGGACCTCTCGGTGGAACACGGCGCCACGCTCGAGCACTACCGGGCCGCGCACGAGGTGGAGAGCCTCTCCACCCGTAAGCAGGCGACGACCGAGCAGTTGCGCGGTGCCATGGTGCACTACCGCGCTTTGTTCGACGAGTTGCTCTCGGACGGCGACGGCCGGGCACGAGCCGCCCGGACCTGACTCACCATCATCGATCCCGCATGGAGGAACGCCATGCAACGCAACGAGGAACCGGACCGCACCCCCGGCGGTCTGTCCACCGAAGACCTCGCCCAGCCTACGGCCACCGGCGCGGACGCCAAGCCGGGGGAAGCCTCATCGGGAGTCCCGGTCTATCCAGGCGAAAGCACCGAGACGTCGACGGCGGATGCGTCCGTCACCGGTGGAACCGATGCCGTTGCTGCGGCTTCCGAGGCCCCCGCAGCAACGGGCGCACAGGGCGCCGGTTCGGACGACGAGGCTCCGCAGCTGCTGACGGACGACGAGGAACGGGCCTTCCGTGACCGCTGGCAGCGGACCCAGAACAAGTTCGTGGACGACCCCCGTGAGGCCGTGCACGATGCCGACGCCCTCGTCGCGGACGTCATGCAGACCCTGGCCACCACTTTCGCCCAGCACAAGAAGGACCTGGAGGGCCAGTGGAGCCAGGGTGAGCGGGTGGACACCGAGGAACTCCGCGGAGCGCTGCGCCGCTACCGTTCCTTCTTCAACCGGCTGCTCAGCACATGATCACCACGGGAAACAGGCCTCCGGCCTGAAACATCAGCGAGGGCCTGGCAGGGGAAGCCGGGGTCGACTCGTCAATGATCGGCGGGGCTGACCGGAGAATCCGCACCAACCTGGCGAATCGAAGCGGAAAGCCCTGCCACCAATCTGAACGCTGATCAGATGCTCTTCTACTGCCTTTGGCCGCTGTCGCCTCGGTGTACAACTCCCCCGAGGCATTGCGGTCACGGTCCCGGCACTCCGCAGGTCGCACACTGCGCGCTGCCCCGCCTGGGCTCTCCGGCTCCGCGGACTCCTGGTATCTCCTGGTATCAGCAGACCGAGTGCCTGGTCCTGGCCCGGCGTCAGGAGTCACCGTGCGGGTGCGGTACCTGCAGCTCCAGCACAAATGAGTGGAAGCGGCCGACGGGGGACGGGTGGGGCACCGCCCAGGTCGAGTCGTTGCGGACCGCGGACGGTGTCACACACCTGCCCTTCCAGGAAGCTGTAGAGACCGAGCGCGCTCACCCCGGATGAGCTTGTGCACGGCGGCCGGACCGTCGCTGTGGGCGCGCCGGCCGGTGTGGAGTACGAACCATTGCTGGCCGGAGCGGTGCGGACGGCGCGGAGGCGCCGGCGAGGTGCGCCCCGAGGCGACGGTCGTGGCCGAGCCCCTGCGGAGCTGTACCCGGTTGCGTGTGGGCACCGAGAACGCCGATCAGGCGCCGGATCCGGCGGCCCCGCGCGGTGGGTGCTGGGCCAGGCACTGCTCGCCAGGCACACGCTTCTCGTGGGCGACGGCGTCGAGTTCGTGCCGCTGATCGATCCGCCGGCCGGCCTCGCGGAACAGGTGCGGTGCCCGTGGGCGGCGGCAGCCGGGTGCGGCCGCGCCCGCGCGTCCGGGGCGCCGACGCCGAGGACATGCGCCTGGCCGGGCGGTCCGCGCGGATCCTTACGCTCCTCCACGGCGTGGACGGCAGCGTCCACCTGGCCGCACGATGGACGACGACCCCGCCGCCGAACTGCATGGCTGGTACGGCCGGTTGCACTGCTTCCGCTTCCGACCCGACGAGGTCAGCCCGTTCGCCGTCGCGGACGCACCGGTCGCGGTCCATGCGGCCCGCGCACCCGGCGTACCGCCCCGAAAGGGGGCGGTACGATGCCCGCGCCTGAGGGGCCGGCGAACCACCACCGGCCGGCCACCACACCCGGCGTACCCCCTGCACCGACGCCCGCGGCCCCGTCGGCCGCGGCCTTGCGGTTGCCGCAAGCATCAAGGAGGCGCTGACCGTCGACTGCTCCATCAAGGAGGCAGACTTCAGCCGATGCCCCGGGCTTTCAGAGGCAGGCGTGCAGCTTCGACCCAGCAGCAACGTAGATCACGTCATTGGCCACCACAGGTCGGTTCTTCACTGCCGCCTGCGTGTCCATGCCCCACAGTCGCTTTCCGGTGGCGGCGTCGAGAGCCGAGAGGGTGCCGGAGTGGTCAGCGATGTACAGGATGCCGTCGGCCACCGTCGGATCCGCCCACAGGGCGTCGGCAGCCGGGAAACTCCATCGCTCGGCGCCGGTTGTGGCGTCCAGCGCGGTGAGACGGTTGCCCTGGCCTCCCACGAACAACAGGTACGTCGACTGGAACCGACGGACTGCACGTCTTGCTGGCCGTGGTCATCGCCGTGGCGCTGGGCTTGGCGGCCGCGGTCCTGGCAGCGCGGCAGCGCACCTCGCCCGCCATCGCGGCCGTGATCGGGTGCGTGACGCTTCTGGCCGGCGTGGCTCTGAGTCTCCCGCTTACGAAGGAACGCGACGCCCATCACGCGCGCTGGGTGGAGGTGTACGCGGCCGACGACCCCAAGGCTTTCGTCTTGCTCGCCGACATCGCGCTGACCGTGTCGCTCCTGGTCGCCGTGGCCGCCACATCTACAGCCTGGTCCCGGATGCTCGCCTGGCCGTTCGCTGCGGCGACCCTTTTGGTGGGTGCGTTGGCCTACGGCGGTGTACGCAGTGCAGTCCAGCACCCCGCGACTGGCATTCAACTGGGCGCCGCCATCATGGTCGTCGAGGTGCTCCTGCGCTTGGGCACGTTCACCGCCCTGGTCCGGACCCACCGCATCCCCACGGCACTGCCGGCTGCATCCCCCACCAACCCTCCGGCATGAGGAAACGACCGGGCCTGCGCCCGCGGACCGTACAACAGACCTGACCGCCTGACCATCCCATGGAACGAGCACCGAGGCAGACGCGCCCGCCACGGGGTGGCCATGTCACTCGTGGTGGGCTCTGGTCCGCCTTTTGTGGTGCGGTCACGCGCTGTTCTCTCTCGAAGCCAAACACGCAAGCCGCGTGAGCAGTTGCTCAGCCTCTCGCACTTCACGAGCCCGACGGCATCGATCAACTGCAGGGGGCGCGTGGGGTGGGCTTGGGCAACGTGAGGATGCCATCGACCCTCTCTACCGTCCTGGCCCGCCCTTTGAGCCTGTCGAGCCGATCCAAGAGCGCGTAGCCCTCGATCAGGACCGTCTCGTGTCCGCCGTAGGACTCCAGGTTGATGACGGCAGTCTCCACCCACCGGATCTCGGACACCAGCATCGCTACGGCGCAGCCGCGAGCGACTGCCGTGCCCACGCGGGGATAAAGTGCTGGTAGTAACTCGGCGCCACTGGCTTTGCGGATCGTGTCGGCATCGCTGTCGCCGACGGCCTCCAGCCGCTCCCGAGCGTGCTCGATCACGCGGACGAGGATCTGGAAATCTATGTGGCTCAGCTCAATGACCAAGGCATCGCCCCTGGGCACCGGGACCACCTCCGTCTTTCTTCGCTTCGAGAACCACGCCACTGACGCCCCCTGTGAAACTTCTACGCAAGATGAAGACCGGCCACCGCGGCGGAACGGGCGGTACCGGAAGCCTGACAGATTCATATGCCAACTATTAGTGGATGGGAACTTTTCGTGCGTGATCCGTCGCAGAGGGTTCCATGGAGAGGCGCGTCAGCGGTGCGGACAAAGGTCACCCGTCCTCCAGCAGGTGGCGACGGTGCTCCCGCATGGCATGAGCAGCTGCTGGCCCGGCTTTGTGAGGTGGAGGGTGCTCAGCCGGACAGGGCGGCCAGCCGGGATGGCCGTCCCCGTACCCGTCGTCCGGTCAGGGGCCGTCTGCTCCTGCGGCCCCTGAACGCCGCGCAGGTGGTCCCCGGCAGTAACACCCGGATGTGGGCGCAAAGCAACCGGACTGCGAGCAGATGACCTAACGCCTTTTCTTCCTCTTCGCCCTGACAAGGTTGGCCACGACGAAGACCGCGACTATGGCGAAGCCCACGACGAAGAGCACTTGCCCCCAGGTGGGAAGGTCAGGTCCCCCGCCCGGCGCAGCGAGCAACTCACCAAGATGTATCTGCATGCTGACCACTCTCCAAGGGGCCGACGGTTGGCGCTGGAGAATCCCGAGGAACCGCCCGGAAGCCTCGGCTTGTGCGAGGAACCCGGACAGCCCTCGCCTGGGTCTGCGGCGGCATCTGTGTCCTCGCCGGCGCCGATGTCGTCCATCCGCCGAATGACCGTGCTGCGTGCGTCTACTGCGAGCACGATGGCGGGGCGTCCGCGGTGACGACCAACGCGGCCTGGTCGTCGTCGACCGTGTGCCCGTTCGTGAAGGCGCGGATGTCTTCGGTCAGTCTCCGCACGATGTCGATCGCGGTCGGGCGCACCCGGGCAGTGGCCAGAGCGTCGGCCAGTCGGGCGTCTCCGTACTGTTCCGTGCCTGCGGCCCGGCACTCGGTGATGCCGTCGGTGTACATCACCAGGCTTTCGGCGTGGCGGAGCGTGAAGCGGATGGTGCCGAGCCTCGGAGGGATGCCGATGCCTAGCAGGCCACCGGGGGCCTCGACGGGGGTCACCGCGCGGTCGGCGTCCAGCAGGAGGGGCGGTGTGTGGCCGGCTCTCACGAGGTCGACGGCGAGTCCGTCGGCGACCGGTGCGAGATGACCGTAGACGAGTGTCACGAAGCCGTTGTTCTGGTGAGCGTTGCGGTCGTTGAGGGCTCTGTCGATGGCCTTGACGATGCCGACTGGGTCGTCGATCAGCGGTGCGACGGCACGCGCGGTGTGGCGGACCAGGGCCGTCGTGGTGGCGGCCCTGGCACCGCGCCCGCAGACGTCACCGAGGATGAAGGCCCAGCTGCCGTCGCCTCGTGAGAAGACGTCGTAGAAGTCGCCGCCGATGTCCAGCCCTTCGCCGGCCGGGTGGTAGATGGCGGCCAACTGTGCGCCGGGGATGTCGGGCAGGTCCGGCAGCAGCAAGCCGGACTGCAGGTCGCGGGCGACGGCGGCGCGCTGCGCGTACTGTCGTGCGTTGCCCGCGGCGGAGGCGGCGCGGCGGGCGACTTCCTCCGCCAGCGCGATCCGGTGGCCGTCGAAAGACATGTCGCCCGTGGAGAACAGGCTCAGTACGCCGAAGGGGCGCCCGCGGTCCATGAGAGGGACGCAGACGTATCCGCTGACGCCCAGCTCTTGCCAGGGGCCGGCCCCGGCAGGGGTGCGGCGGGCCACCTCGGTGAGGCCGGAGGCCAGAACACGTGCGACGGCGTCGTCCTCGGTGTTCCGGACGTGGCGGTGGGAGGCGAGCAGGTCACGGATTTGATCAGTGGGGGCGGCGGCTGCCACCCGGTGCACACGTCCGGCTTCCACGACGTCCACTGCGGCGAGCGGAGCCAGTACCGGGACGGATAGAGCGGCCAGGCGTTGGAATGTCTCCTTCTCGTCCAGCGGGTGGGCCAGGGCGGTGCTGGCGGTCAGCAGGAAGGCGAGGTCGTTGCGGGCCGCCTTCTCCCGTGCGTCGGCTGCCTGCCGGGCCTGTTCGGCGTGGTGCCGCTCGATGGCCAGGGCGGCGGTGTCGGCGAAGAGGCGGGCCAGTGCAAGGTCGCTGTCCTGGGGGGCTCGCGGCGTGCGGTGGTACATCGCGAAGGTGCCCAGCAGCCGTCCGTCGCGTGCGAGGATCGGTGTGGACCAGCACGCGGCCAACCCGGCCTGACCGGCCAGGTCACGGAAGTCGTGCCAGAGCGGGTCGGTGGCGATGTCGGTGACGATCACCTTCTGCCGCCGGTGGGCGGCTGTGCCGCACGAGCCGACGCCCTCACCGGTGGCTATCCCGTCGATGGCCTGGTTGTAGAAGCCGGGCAGGCTGGGAGCAGCACCGTGGTGGAGGCGACGGCCGTCCTGGTCTGCCAGCAGAACCGAGACGATGACGTCGGGAGACAGCTCCTCGATCACCCGGCACATGCCCTCCAGTACCTCGGGCAGCGGCGCTTGACGGGCGATCTGCTCCAGCAGCGCACGCTGCTCGGCGGCCAGTCGCCGGGCATGTTTGACCTGAGTGGTCTCTACTCCGATCATCCGCACGCCGATGACGTTGCCGCCCACATCGCGGCGGGCCTCGTACGTGAAGTCGAAGTACGCCTCACGGTTCTGTCCGGCGGCCCCGATGACGACGCGACTGTCGCGGCCGATGTACCGCTCCCCCGATCGATAGACCTGATCGAGCAGTCCGAGGAAACCCTGGGCCTTCAGCTCGGGCATCAGCTCACTCAAAGGCACGCCGGTACGTTCGCGCCGCCCGCCTCCGATCGCTGCGAAGAATGCAGGATTGGCGGCCTCCAGCACATGGGCGGGCCCCACCATGGACGCAAACAAGGCGGTCGACGTCCCGAACAGCAGGGACAGGTCCTCATCCGTGTCCCCTGCCTTCGGTGACAGGCGCGTCCCGTGCGGTGGTCGCCGCTCCTGCTCAGCCCTCATCTCGCCCCCTTCACCAGCCCCTACACCGGCCGGCAATCGCTTCCCCCGGCACTGGTCCGTGCCTTCTGTCGAATCGCGTGTCCTGGACGGTCCGGCCCCTCTCGGAGAGCACCACGGCTGACGAGACCTGGCTCAACTGTCCGGCGAGCAGCGCTCGCCGCACGGCGGAGCCGCCCGACGCGGTCAGGACGATGTGTCCGGCACCGCGCACCGCTCAGTTCAGCCCTAGGTGCATCCGCACGATCAGGCCCGACGGCAGGGTGCGCATCTCGACCAGGTCGCACAACTGGTGCATCATCCAGACGCCGCGGCCGCCGGCCGCGGACAGCGGATCGGGACGGCGTCGGCCGACGAGCGCGTCCGTGAGCCGTCCGCGGTCCCTTACTTCGGCGATCAAGGTGTCGGCCGTGCACCACAGCCGCAGAATGCCCTGTCCTCCGCCATGCCGCACCGAATTGCCGGTGGCCTCGTTCAGCCGACAAGGTCACGGGAGCCATCACGCCCACCCGCGGACGGGCCTTCGGCAGCCGGTGGCGCGGTTAGGGGTTTCATGCGGACGGACCGGCACCGCCGACGGCCCCGTCCACCCCGAGGGCGGCCAGCGCGTCGGCGACCGTCTCGTGGATGGGGAGCAGATCGGAGATGCCGGTCATGGTCACCATGCGCACGAGACGGTCGGGGACGCTCGCGACGCGGAGCGAACCGCCTGCCTCCTGAGTGGCGTGCAGCAGGACGATGAAGGTGCTGAGGCCGGTCGAGTCGACATAGTCCACCTGGCTCAAATCCAGGACGAGGTGCGGAGTGCCTTGCTCCACAACGGTCAGCGCCTGCGCACGCAACACAGGGCCGGTGTGCAGATCAACGTCGCCGACGACAACGACGACGGCTGTGCGGTCACCGGTGTATCGGACGGTCGTGTCGAGGGTGTCGGTCATATGAGACATCACTCCTGGCCGGACGGCTCTGTTACGGCGTGGCGAGTACGGCGGGGGGCGTCACCGCCGTACGAACAAGTGGCGAGGGCGAGCGGCACGGTGCGGCTTGCCCCGGTGGTTCGGGTCAGCATTGCGGCCCGTTACGGGGTTCAGGGCCGTGAAGGGTGACCAGATCGGCGAGGCCCGAGACGGTGAGGACCGGCTCGAGCAACGGGGGGCAGATCAATTCCAGCCTCTCGGCGTGGGCGAACAGCACGCTCAGCCCTGCGCTGTCGAGGTATTCCACCCCGGTCAGGTCCACGACGAGGCGGCCCGAGCCACTAAGGGCTTCGGCCAGATGACCGACATTACTCATGTCGATCTCGCCGCTGACGGCGAGACGGGCGGTGCCGTCCGGACTGCTGCCGGGTATCAGCGTGAGCGGGGTGGTCATCAGGCGATCCTCATCTGCATGTCGACGGTGGTGCCGGACGGGCCGGGGGCGACAGTGACCTGCTGCATCAGCGCGTGCATCAGGGACATTCCCCGGCCACGGTGGGAGTTCTTCTCCGGCTGCGGGACCTTCCACCGGCCGCTGTCGACGACCGTGACACGCAGCGTGTCCACCAGCGCTTCGGCGCGCAGGCACACGGCTTGTCCTGGAGCGTGCCGGTGACCGTGCTCAATCGCGTTCGCGCATGCCTCGCCGGCGGCGACGAGTACGTTCTGCACCGCATTCGGCGGCAGGTCGCACTGGTCGAGCCAGCTGCGCAACGCCCTGCGGACGGGTGCGAGCTGGGACGATTCGGCAGGGAAGGTCATCTCCAGCGGCGCCGGATGGCGGTAGAGCAGCAGGGCCACGTCGTCGTCGTATCCGCCGACCGGCGCGAGTTTCGACATCACCGCGCTGGCGAGGTCTTCGACAGGCATCTCGCGGCCTTCCTGTACGGCGTCACCTGCCTGCTCGATGCCCGTGCTGAGCGGAAGCCGTCGGCGTTCGACGAGACCGTCGGTGTACAGCAGCAGCGTCGCACGTGCGGGAAGGGAGCATGCGGCCTCCGGACGCGGTCTGCCCGGCCGTACGGCCAGGGGCAGCGACCGTCCCTCCTCGAGCAGCCGGGTGGTGCCGTCGGGATGCACAAGGATGCCCGGTGGATGCCCCGCGCTGGAATAGCTGAGCTCTCCGGTGCCGGGGTCGAGTACACCGCAGAAGACAGTCGTGCACAGTGCCCCGGTCACGCTGGCCGCGAACTGGTCGAGTGCCATCAAGGTCCGGGCGGGGCTGGGGTCCTGGAGCAGCAGTGCGCGGCAGGCGCTGCGCAGCTGCCCCATGACGCTGGCTGCCTCCAGGCCGCGTCCGACGCAGTCGCCGACGACGATGCCGATCCGTCCGTCCGGCAGGGTGACGGTGTCGTACCAGTCGCCGCCCACCTCCAGTGGGCGCGTGGCGGGTTCGTACCGGACGGCGAAGCCGTCGGGGAGCCGGTCCGGACCCAGGATCGCACGCTGGAGCGCGATGGCGGTCTCGCGCTGCTGGTCGATCTGGTGTGCCCGGACGAGACCCTGCGCGAGGTGCCCGGCCAGGAGTGACAGCAGCAGCTTGTCCTCAGAGGTGAACGGCCGCTGCCCGCCCAGATCGACCCACAGGGCCAGCGGTCCCTCGGGGTGTTCCAGCAGGACACCGGCGCCGCTGTCCTCTGCCACGGCGGCGAGCGAGGGCCGCCGGCACAGCTCCGCGAGCAGTCCCCGGCGCTCGGCCGGCAGGTCCTCCCACCGCAGGTTGGCGTCCGTGGCCGTGAGCGCCGGTTCCTCGCCGTTGTCGAAGACTGCGGCCACCACGACGCGTGCGTGCCACAGCGACCGCAGCTCTTCCAGGGCACCGGACAGTGCCTCGGGCAGGCTGGTGGCTCGTGACAGCGAGGTGCTCAGTGCTGCCAGCGCCATCTCGCGCTGGACGGCGTAGTGCTCCGCGGTGACGTCACGGAAGGTGCCTACCGTGACGCGGCGCCCGGTATCCGGCTCCTCGGCCTTGTTGAAGGTCACGGCGATCCACAGGCGACGGCCGTCACGATGGGTGACCGGGACGGTGTACGAACCCTGGGGATTCTCCAGCAGGTCGGCGAAGGCGTAGCCGACCTTCTGGTGCGCGTCCGGATCGGTGGCCTCATCCGGCCACCAGGGGTGAATCGGGGCATATGGCAGGCCCTCGGCACCGTAGCCGAGGATGTCGGTGAAGGCGGTGTTGATCTCGACGACGGCCCCGGACTCGTCGCAGACGAAGAACGCCTCCTGCAGGGAGTCGATGAGCGCCGTCCGCCACCGCAGGTGGTGGCCGCGCATCCGGGCCAGCTCGACGTTCGCGCGCACCCGGGCCAGCAGCTCGGCCGCAGCGAAGGGCTTCACCAAGTAGTCGTCGGCGCCGGCCTGCAACCCCTCGATCGACGCCTCCTGCCCGGCCCTGGCCGACAACAGCAGCACGGGCACCGAGGCCGTACGTGTGTCACCGCGCAGTCGCGCCACCAACTGAAGCCCGTCCAGCCTGGGCATCATCACGTCACTGACGACGAGCTCGGGCGTGTGGCGGCGGGCGGCGTCGAGGGCTTCGACACCGTCGGTGACCGCGTCGACCTGGTACCCCGCAGCGGCAAGGATGCGGGTGAGATAGTCACGCATGTCGGCGTTGTCGTCGGCCACCAGCACCCGTGCGCTGCGAGTGGCACCGGCCCCCGACCCGAGGGCGGCCCCCACTCCTTGCGGGCTGTCGTCGGCCGCCGCGCCGGAATCACTCACCGGAAGCCAGCGGAGGGCCTCGTGGACGTAAGGGTCGGAGGTGGCCGAGGCCGTGATGCCGTCCTGCTCCGACACCACGGAGTCCGCAGGCAGATGCGCGGTGCCGAACGGTACCTGGATGCTGAAGGTGGTGCCCTTGCCCTCGGTGCTCTCGGCGCGGATCGTGCCGCCGTGCAGACCGACAAGTTCCCGTACCAGGGCCAGCCCGATACCGCTTCCCTCGTTGGACCGGGAGCGGGCGTTCTCGATGCGGTGAAACCGCTCGAACAGCCGCGGCATCTCCGTCTCCGGCACACCGGTTCCCGTATCGGCCACGGTGACCACGGCGTGGGGACCGGACCGGCGCACGCCCACACGAACCGCTCCGTCGAAGGTGAACTTCAGCGCGTTGCTCAGCAGGTTCAGAACCACCTTCTCCCACATGGTGCGATCCACGAACACCGGTTCGTCGAGCGAGGGACAGTCCACGTCGAAGGTGAGCCCGGCCCTCTCCATGGCCGAGCGGAAGACGCTGGCCAGCTCCGCGGTGATCGCGGCCAGGTCGACCGGCTCGTAGCGGGCCTGCATGCGGCCGGCCTCGATGCGGGAGAAGTCCAGCAGCGTGTTGACCAGTTTGCCCAGCCTCAGCCCGTTGCGATGGATGACGTCAAGTTCCTGACGTATCTCCGCGTCCGCGTCGATGAGCCGGGTGCGCAGTTCCTCGACCGGCCCCATGATCAGGGTCAGGGGGGTGCGGAGCTCGTGGCTGATGTTCGAGAAGAAGGTGGTCTTGGCCCGGTCCAGTTCGGCGAGTTCTTCCGCCCGCCGCTGCTGTGCCTCGTAGCTGCGGGCACTGCCGATACCGGAGGCGATGTGTCCGGCGGTCAGCTCGATGAACCCACGATAGCTCTCGTCCAGGTCGCAGTAGCGGTTCAGGGCGGCCACGAAGAAGCCGTACGGGGTGCTGCCCTGCTGCAGCAAAGGCACCACGAGCGCTTCCACGGGCGGCTCGGGCCAGTCACCGCCGGGCAGGCCGTCGAACGCGTCGACGGTCAGCGGCACCACACGCGCCTCGCCCTCGGCCAGTGCTGCGGCAGGCCAGACGCCGCCGGTATCCGCGATGGGCAGGGTCTGCGGTGCGACGGGCAGACCGGGGCTCATGCCGGTCGCGCCGGCCAACCGGGCGGTATCGCCGTCGAACAGGTAAGTCAGGGTGAAGGGCAGGTCCTTGCGATTGTGGTCCAGCTGCCGGTCGGCGAAGGCCAGCACCTCCTGCTCGGTCCGGAGCACACTCGGATCCGAGCCCAGGTCCCGCAGCGTGGCCATCCGCCGCTCGCCGATCACCCGCTCGGTGTCCTCGCTGACCACGCACAGCATGCCGACGACGTCACCGAGGTCGTCGCGCAGCGGGCTGTAGGAGAACGTGTGGTATGTCTCCTCGGTGTAGCCGGAGCGCTCCAGGAAGAGGAGCAGTCCCTCGTCCCACGTGGCCTCGCCCGTACTGAGCACCGCCTCGATGCGCGGGCCGATGTCCCCCCAGATCTCTGCCCACACCTCGCTTGCGGGCCGGCCCAACGCCCACGGGTACTTGCGGCCCAGCGTGTCACGCCGGTAGGCCGCGTTGCAGAAAAACGTCAGCTCCTCGCCCCACGCCATCCACATCGGGAAGCGGGAGGACAGCAGAATGCTGACAGCCGTCTGCAGACTCTGCGGCCAGCCCTGCGGCGGGCCGAGCGGCGTGGCCGCCCAGTCGACCTCGGCGAGGTCCCCGCCCACCTCACGGTCGGCGGCGAACACCTCACCGTCCATCGCGGCCCGCGGCTTGCTCTCCGGCCGGCCTGAACGCTCCACGCGACACCCTTCCCCTCATGCCGGCCAACGTCCTTGGCCACGTCCATGCCCTCCCAGGCGCCGCGACCCAGCGCCCCTTGCAGGAAAGCACCCGCACCCTGGGACACCGGTCGCGCGTCCCAGAATAGTGGGGCTCGTCACGGCACCTGCACCGGAGGTACACAACGAAGACGCCTGGTGACCCGTGTTCCGCCACAGCATCCAGCGCTCCCTGCCCCGTTCCCCGCCGCAACGGCACGGCAACAGAGCCATGTCGGGTTCCGTACCGGCACAGAGGGGACGCGTACCCATCTCGCCGTCACCGATGGGTACCCCCGGGCATAGCAATGGCCGCAGGCTGCAACACTGGTGCGATGGACATTCTCCGCAGGAACAATGTCACGGTCATGGGCAATCCCGGGGGTCGCCCGGTCGTGCTGGCCCACGGCTTCGGATGCGATCAGAACATGTGGCGGCTGACGGTGCCGGCCCTGTCCGACGACTACCAGGTGGTGCTGTTCGACTACGTCGGCTCGGGCCGCGCCGACCCGTCCGCTTTCTCCGAGGACCGCTACGGCTCCCTGGACGGCTACGCCCATGACGTGGTGGACGTCTGCCAGGCGCTGGACCTGCACGACGCGGTGTTCGTGGGCCACTCGGTCAGCGCGATGGTCGGTGTGCTGGCCGCCGGTGTGGCCCCGGAGCGGATCGGCGCGTTGGTGATGGTCGCCCCGTCCCCGCGCTACATCGACGACGAGGGGTACCGGGGCGGGTTCAGCGCGGCCGACATCGACGAACTGCTGGACTCGCTGGAGTCGAACTACCTGGGCTGGTCGGCGGCCATGGCCCCGGTGATCATGGGCAACGGCGACCGGCCCGAACTCGGTGAGGAGCTGAAGAACAGCTTCTGCGCCACCGATCCGGACATGGCGCGTGTCTTCGCCCGCACCACGTTCCTGTCGGACTCCCGGGACGACCTGAAGAACGTGACGGTGCCGACACTGGTGCTGGAGTGCACCCAGGACGTCATCGCACCCCGCGAGGTAGGCGCCTTCGTCCACCGGTCGATCCCCGGCTCGACCCTGGTCACGCTCGACGCGACCGGCCACTGCCCGCACCTGTCCGCGCCCGAGGCCACCAACCAGGCGATCACACGTTTCCTTGCGGCGTTGCGCTGATGTCCTCTGCCGGGCAGCAGCCGGAGTCCCATGGCGCCGAGGACGAGGGAGTGTCGCAGGCGGCGTTCGCCGCCCTGTTGGAGGACAGCGCGGAGGAACTCTACGAGAGTGCGCCCTGCGGATACCTGTCCACGCTGATGGACGGGACGATCGCCAAGATCAACAGCACGCTGCTGGACTGGCTCGGCCTGCGGCGCGAGGAGGTCGTGGGCCGCATCCGGTTCACTGACCTGCTGACCGTGGGCGGCAGGCTCTACCACGAGACCCACTTCACGCCGTTGCTGCGCATGCAGGGGGAGATCAACGGCGTCGCTCTGGAGATGAAGCAGTCCGGCGGCGACCGTATCCCTGTCCTGGTTTCCTCGGCTGTCAAGTACGGCACCACCGGCGAGCCCCTGCTGGTTCGCACCACCGTCTTCGACGCCAGCGACCGCCGCGCCTACGAGGAAGAACTCCTGCGACGGCGCAAGGCGGCCGACGAGGCTCGCCGCCAGGCCGAGGCCGACCGGGCCCGCCTGCAGGACGCGCTCGCCGCGCTGCAGCAGTCGCTGCTGCCGGACACCCTTCCGACGATTCCCGGCGTGGAGACGGCCGCCCACTACCACACGGCCTCTCCCGACCAGCTCGGCGGCGACTTCTACGACGTGTTCCCGGTCGACGGCAAACGTTTCGCCTTCTTCCTGGGGGACGTGTGCGGGAAGGGACCCCAGGCGGCCGCGGTCACCTCACTGACCCGTTACACGCTGCGCGCTGCCGCGGTGCACGACCCGGAACCCGTCGCCACGCTGTCCACTCTCAACACGGTGCTCCACGGGCGTTATACCGGCAGCGGCGATCCCCGCTTCTGTACAGCGGTCTTCGGCACGTTCGAACCGGACCCGGCAACAGGGCAGGTCGGCGTCCACCTCGCATCCGGCGGCCACCCGCCGGCGCTCGTCGTACGCGCCGACGGCGGCGTGGAATGGCTGCACACGCCCGGCGGCCTCCTCCTCGGCATCATGCCCGCGGCGCGCTTCACCACCGCCACGACCGTGCTCCGCCCGGGCGACACGCTCCTGCTCTACACCGACGGGCTGACCGAGGCCCGTACGGGTGCCGACCGCACCAGCCTTTTCGGGGAGCAATCCCTGGCCAGGTTCATGGCGGAACACGCCGGCCAATCCGCCTCCGCCGTGATCGGGGCCCTGACCGGCCTGTTGCACAGTTTCGGAGACGGCCTCGACGACGACACCGCTCTGCTCGCCCTCGGCGCCCCTGCCGATGTCTCCTGACGGCGTCACCGCGCCCCGCTCCGTCGATGGGCCTGCCATCGCACCGTTCTCGCTCCCTTGAGTTCGGGATCGTATGACCTGCATGGAAGCGCCCAGGCCGGGCAGACGGTTCGCCTGAAACCTGGAGGATGTCATGACGACGGAGCAACCGGTCGAGTCGGCGAGAGAGGACACCGCGCGCTACGGACACGCCCGCAGCAGCAATCCGGGTTCTGACGCCGAAGCCCCGGAATCGCCGCGAGAACGTGTCAACCGCCGCTGGAACGAGATACTTCAGGAAACACGCGTCACTCAGACAGGCGTTCAGATCCTTTTCGGGTTTTTGCTCAGCGTGGCCTTCACCCCGACGTTCAGGCAGCTGGAGACGCTGGACCGCGGCATCTACGTCGCCACAGTGGTGTTCGGCGCAGCCGCCACGGCTTCGCTCATAGCGCCCGTCTCCATCCATCGCTTCCTGTCCGGCCAGCGCATGAAGGACGAAGTCGTGGAAACCGCGGGCCGCTTGATGAGGTGCGGCATGGTTCTCCTGGCCCTGACGATCGGCTGCACACTCCTGCTGATCCTCAGGTTCGTGGTGCCGGGAGTCCTCGCGGAGATACTCGCCGGCACGGTCATGCTGTGGTTCGGCCTGTGCTGGTACGTACTTCCCCTGCGTCTGCGACGCGCCGCCCGCTCCCGTACCGGCCACGACACTTGACACCGGGGCCGGGCGAGGGACTGCGCATGGTGCAGTGAGCCCGGGCGGGCGCTGACGCCGTCGTGGTTGGCTTCCCACGCGTCGCCAGCAGGGCCGGCTCAGCAGGAAGGGCTGGTGCGGAAATCCCGCACCAGCCCTTCCTGCTGAGCCGCACCCCGTGGACAGGTGTCGGCATCCGTTCTTATCGACCAGAAATCCACGCTGTCATCATGTCCGACCTACCTTCGTCCCTGCCATGGGCGCCATCGCGGATCACCGTGTAGAACATCAAGGTGTGCCCCTCCTTGAAGTCGTAGTCACACTTCGTAGGAGGGTTGTTCGCTCCGTTCGCGTCGTGGCATTCGCCGCTGAGTCCGTAATCCGTCGTCCACACCAGGACGGCTCGCTTCCCATCTGCGCGCATGTCCTGGACGGTGAAGTAGTCACCGGTCGAATAGAAGCATCCCAGCGCAAAAGCGTAGGGAGGACCACAGAACTTGGTGGTGGTGGCGTGAGCGGGTGCACCAACGGCGAGCAATGCCGCCATGGACGCGACTGCCGTGGTTGCAGCCGTAACTATCTTTCTCGCCACTCTCATGCTGACACCCTCAGAGTTGGAAAATGGGACTTGAAGCGATACAACGCTTCAACTGGCCCTCAAATTAACGTGATTGATCATCGGATAGCAAGCAAGTTGAGCTTATCCTGAGGTTTGGTAGCGGCTGAGGGGTCGGGTGCGGCCGCAAGACTTCAGCAAAGACAACACGCATGACGCTGTTCGCCGCCACCAACCATGTTGGTCAGCAATTTGCCAGGTGAGATTGTCGCCACGCTTTGGGAATCTCGCAGCGGGCGGCACTCCACTCGGATATGCGTCTGGCCCTGCTCGACGATGAAGATGCAGCTTGGGGGGAAGCCTGGCTAGAGGTTGTCCCGTAACTGCTGGCCAGAGGTGAGATGATCTTGCCGTGGCTGGTGTGATCACGGCGTCGGAGCCCTCCTGGATAGGTCCGTT
>NZ_JBVJPV010000037.1:0-15472 GCF_055609245.1 Streptomyces sp. NPDC036813
CATCGCCCGCCTGCACAACCTCACCCTCACCGGATGACAGGCAAACGAGCAGGTCAGCCTGCATGCCTCAGATCATTTACGGGACAACCTCTAGCCCATGATCATCGGGTTCGGTGAACACGCCGCCCGGTGGCTCTTCCGGCACGTCACCCTGCTGGCGGGCCCCCGGTAGATCAGTGCCGTTCCCGCTATGGTGCCCGGGATCAGGGGCGCGTGAGGAGTCCGAGTTCCAGTGCGACGACGACGGCGCGAGTGCGGTCACTGACGTCAAGCTTGGCGAAGACCCGCAGAAGATGTGTCTTCACCGTGGCCTCGCCGATGACCAGGCGCCGGCCGATCTCGGCGTTGGACAGGCCGTCGGCGACCGCATGCAGCACGTCCCGCTCGCGGGCGGTGAGCACGACCGGCTTGGGGCGGCGCATCCGGGCCACGAGGCGCTCCGCGACCTTGGGCGCGAGGACCGTCTCACCGCGCGCCGCCGAGCGGATGGCGTCGGCGAGCTGCTCGCGGGTGGTGTCCTTGAGGAGGTACCCGACCGCGCCCGCCTCCACGGCTCGTTCGATCTCGGCGTCCGTGTCGTACGTGGTGAGGATCAGCACGCGAGTGGCGACCGGCAGGGCAACGATCTCTGTGGTGGCAGCCACACCGTCGAGCACAGGCATGCGCAGGTCGAGAAGGGCTACATCGGGGGCGAGCCGCTCGACGAGATCGACGCACTCGCGGCCGTCGCCCGCCTGGCCGACGATCTCTATCATCGGCTCGTTGGCCAGCAGGGCGATGACTCCGGCGCGCATCACGGCGTGGTCGTCGGCCACGACGACACGGATCCGGTCGAATGCGGTGGCGTTCATGGTCAGTCCTGACTGAGCGTGGGAAGGGTGGCAAGGACACGGGTGCCGTCCCCGAGGGAGCTGGTGACGGAGAGTTCGCCGCCGAGTTCCGCCAGCCGTCGACGCATGCCGTCGAGGCCGAAACCATGGGACTCCTCGACGACGAAGCCGCAGCCGTCGTCGGTGATCTCCAGCTCGACATCGCCCGCGAATTCAGTGAGGACGACACTGACGGTGGAGGCGCCCGCGTGTTTGCGCACATTGGCGAGGGACTCCTGCGTGCAGCGCAGCAAGGCTACCCGGGTGCGCTGGTCCAGGTCGATGTCGGGCAGTTCGGCGGTGACGGCGAGGCCGGTGTCCTGGACGAAACGGTCGAGGGTCCTGCGCAGGGTGGGGGCCAGCGAGCCGGGTGCCACGCCGCCATCAGGGGCGGAGCCGACAAGTACCCGGGCCTCGGCCAGGTTCTCGCGCGCGGTCTGCTCGATGGAAGTGAGCTGCTCAGCGCACCGTACGGGGTCGGTGAGGGTGGCCGCACGGGCGGCTTCCGCTAGCACCACGATGGAGGCGAAGCCCTGGGCGAGGGTGTCGTGGATCTCCCGGGCGAGTCGTTCGCGCTCTTCAGCAGCGCCCTGCTGCTGATACATGCTCGCCAACTCCTCCTGGGTCACGGCCAGTTTTGCGGTCAGCTGCTCCTGCCGCTGGCTGCTCTGGCCGACGAAACGGTGCACCCACAGCCCCAGACCCACACCAGCGGCGTAGGCGACGACAGTGAACACCGCGTTCCCTGTGAGGAACTGAGGGCTCCAGCCCTGGCCGAGCGTGCCGCCGAACACGGTGAGGGCCGCGGCGGCCCCGCTGAGGGTGATCGCGTCCCGCGGGGCGCGGCAGAAGAGCCAGAACTGCGGCAGGGACACCACATAGAAGGCGCCCCCGCCATCCAGGAGGTAGGACGTCGCGCCGAGGACCAGGGCGAGAACGGCGAGGTAGGTTCGGGGACGCAGGACTGGGTTGTCCGGCCGGGCGAGAACCACGGTGTGACACAGCGCGATCAGAGCGAGCAGGCCGAGCAACCAGCATCTCCGGGCCTGCGACGCGTCGAGCACGGCGACGGCCGGGGGCAGCAGACCGAACAGGACCCAGCCTGCCGAGTTCCAGCGGCGAACACGAACCGGGGCAAGCCGGTCGCCCGACTGCTGCTGCCACTGACTCACGGTGTTTCACCTCGTTCGCAAGGGAGTTGAGGGCCGGCGGGCTGAGTCGATCAGCCTACCGATTCCAGGGAGCTGGAGCCCCGTTCTGCGCTACCGCGGGCACGGCGCACTCCACGGCAGGGCCACCAGTTGGCCTCTCCCAGCAGGAGCATCAAGGACGGCAGGACCAGTATGCGGATCACGAAGGCGTCCAGGAGTACGGCGGCCGCGAGGCTGAAGCCGATCTGCTTCATCTCGATCAGGTGCAAAGCCGCGAAGCTGGCGAACACCGTGACCATGATCACGGCGGCGCCGGTCACCACTCCGGCCGAGCTGCCGACGCCCTCGATCACAGCCTTGCGGGTCGGGACTCCACGCAGGGCGGCCTCCCGGATCCGGCTGATCACGAAGACTTGGTAGTCCATGGACAGGCCGAAAAGGATCACGAAGAGGAACAGCGGGACACGGGCACCGATCGAACCGGTGGAGGTGAAGTCGACCAGACCTTCGGCCCAAGTGTGCTGGAAGACCACGACGAGAACGCCGAGAGAGGCCACCGCTGAGAGGAGGTTGAGGAGGATGCCGACCAGGCCCAGGACGACGGAGCGGAACGCCCAGACAGTCATGGCGAAGGTGACCAGGAGCAGCGCCCCGATGATGAACGGCAGCTTCTGTTCCTGGTGGGCCGGGTAGTCGGTGTAGCGGGCGACGTCACCGGTCACCGCAAACTCGGCACCCTTTATCTGGCCGACGGTCGCCGGGATGTAGGTGTCGCGGATGTCCTTGAGCGAGGACCGGGCCTCGTCGCTGCTGACGTAGTACGGAACCTGTAGCTGGAGCATGCTGATCCGCCTGTCGGGCGACGTGGTCAGCCGCGAGGTTCCGCTCAGGCGCGGGTCGTCCTTGACGTCAGCGGCCAGTTCACGCAGTGCAGCCGTCACCTCGGCCGAACGGCCGGCGTCGGCGCGGACGACGACCTGGTGCATGGACTTCAGCTCCGGGTAGGCCTCGTTCAGCCGGTCGTAGACCTGCATGGCTTCGATGGAGCGGGAGTGCGTCTCGCGGCCCATGTCGGTGAGTTTGAGGCCAAGGACCGGGGCGGCGAGGGCGAGCAGTGCGACAACGGTGACGGTGAGGGTGGCGATGGGGTGTTTGGCGACGGGACGCAGCACGGCGGCGGTCAGGCGGCCGGGGCCGGTCTTGAACGCCTTCTGAAACTTCGGCGCCAGCCCCCGAGCCGCTCGACGCTCGGCACGGCGCTCGGCACGCATACCCAACTTGGCGAGAACCGCGGGCAGCACGGTCAGGGAGCTGATGACGGCGACGAGGGTGACGAGGATCGCGCCGGTGGCGATGGACGAGAAGATGACGTCGTCGGCCAGGTAGAGGGTGGCGCTGGAGACGGCGACGGCGAGGCCGGAGACGACGACAGCCCGTCCGGATGTGGCAGCGGCGAGTTCGACGACGCGCTGCGGGCTCAATTGGCCACCGTGGCGGGTCCTTTCCTCACGCTCGCGCTTGAGGTAGAAGAGCGTGTAGTCGACGCCGACGGCGAGCCCGATGAGCAGGATGACGTTGATGCTGACGCCGTTGTCGGGGAAGACGTGTGAGGCCACCATCGTCAGGCCGACGGCCGCTGCGATCGAGGACAGGGCGAGCAGCAGCGGTACAAGGGCCATGGCCACGGAGCTGAAGATCAGCAACAGGGTGATGAGGGTGGCCGGCAGGGCGATCACCTCCGTGCGCGCGAGGTCGTCGCCGCGGAGTTGGTCGACACCCTTACTGATGGAGGGCGATCCGGTCTCCTCGACACGTAGTTCGGGGTTGGCCTTCTGCACGGCCGCGGTCTGCTCGATCAGCGGGTCGACGTGCCTCTTGCCCTCCAGTTCCGGCCCCTTCATGGTGACCGTGACCCGGACCGCGGTGTTGTCCGCTCCAGCTATCGGGGCGGTGACGGAGAGCACCTCAGGCAGCTTGCGCATCCGGGCGGCGACGTCGGCGGCGGCCGTTTGGGCCGCAACGATGTCGAGCTTTCCGGTGCCCGGCTTCCCGGTGATCAGAACATGTTCGACGGGGCGCTGCTGCAACCCGGCCTCCGCGGCGATCGCCTCGCCGCGTCCCGCCTCACCGATGCGGAAATCCTCGGTGGTCGCCGTGTTGGTACCGACGGAGATGCCGATACCGAGGCACAGGACGATGAAGAGAAACCAGGCGCCGATGCCCCGCCAGGGGTGGGCGGCGCTCCAACGAGCCATGCGTACGGGAAGATTCTTCATAGCAGTCATGCTCTTCGTCGCTGGTGTGATGCCGACAGCAGCGACTGGTTGAACTTGGGGTCCACCGACTGGTGGACCCTCGCCCGACTCAGTGGAATGCGAGTGTGGAAAAACCCTTGGTCTATCTGGGCGGTGGCGGCTGTCGGACGGTCATGGGACGGCGCGGCTTTGGAGTGGTCGGGTTCCGGGCGATGGTCGCTTCGTCGGGCGCACCCGTCGCCCATGCAGCAGCCGCTACGGTCGCCAGTCTGCTCACCGCAGGGCGACGCGGCATCCATGGGCCGGCTGGCTCTTCCCCTGCCAGGTCGGGGCGGCAGGCAGACGCCGCCTCGGTCTCCACGACGGCGACGACGTCCACCGAGATCGCCGCATGCTTTCTGTCGTGCCGCTGCACATGTCGGCTCGGCTGCACCGCGGGAGGTGGGTGCAGGTACACGGTGAAGCGTCTGGGGCCGATCGTTCAAGGGCGGCCCCCGGCGACACCGCACCGATCCCGTGCCTGGCGGTTCACCTCCCTGGCGATCCCGTGCCGGGGGTCGGACGCGGCCGAGCGCGCGCCACTGAGGGAAGCGTCCTAGGCTTTTACTGCGGACGGGGTCCCTCGCGTTCCCCCATGGTCCGAAGGAGAAGCGATGCTGTGGACACCGGTGTGCGAGGTGCTGGGCATCGAGGTGCCGGTCGTGCAAGGGCCGCTCGGCGGCCCCTGGCAGCAGGGCGTGGAGCTCGTCGCGGCAGTGAGCGACGCCGGGGCCCTTGGCAGTGTCCCCACGACTTTGCGCACGCCCGCGCAGGTCCGTGACGATATTGCGCGGCTGCGTGATCTCACCGGTCGGCCGTTCGCGGTGAACATGACCCGGCGGCCGTTCGACCCGGAGATGTTCGACAACATCCTCGCTCTTGCCCCGCCGGTCGTGTCCTTCGCGCTCGGCGAGCCGCGGGATCTTGTGGGACGCGTCCACGACGCCGGGGCGGTGTTCGTGCAGCAGGTCACCACGGTCGAGCAGGCGTCACGGGCTGCCGAGGCCGGCGTTGACGTCATCAGCGCGCAGGGGACCGAGTCCGGCGGGTTCAGCGGGCGGGTCAGCACCATGGCACTGGTACCGCAGGTCGTCGACGCGGTGAGGCCGCTGCCCGTGCTCGCCTCAGGTGGTATCGCCGACGGCCGGGGACTGGCTGCGGCACTGGCTCTGGGAGCACAGGGCGTGAACATCGGCACCCGATTCCTGGCCTCGGCCGAGTGCGGGGTCGCCGACGCCTGGAAGACCCGGATCGTATCTGCCGCCAGTCAGGACGCCGTCAAGGTCGAGTTCGTCGATCAGATCCTGCCGGGGCCGACCGAGGGCGGTTACGAGACCGTACCCCGCGCGCTGCGTACCCCCTTCGTAGAAGAATGGAACGACCGCCCCGAGAGCGCCGCGGCCGCAGCCGAGGAGTTGCAGGCCCAGGTGAGAGCATCGATGCGCGAGGGCACGGCACACGAACTGATTCCGCTCACGGGACAGAGCGCAGGCCTCATCCACGACGTTGCACCAGCCGCCGACCTCGTCCGCTCTCTGATCACCGAGGCCGAGACAGCACTGCGTGGCCTGGCCGGCCTGCTGTCGGTACGGGACGAGAGCAGGACCTGAGCCGGCCGGCGAGGGGCTGGGTGGCTGGGCAGCGCGGGGGGTACGAATCCCGACGCGGCCGGAGCGCGAGCAGGGAGCGCGCCTTCGTGCGTGCCGCACGCCGGGTCGCCCTCGTCGCCGCGCGGTCAGCATGGTGATCGCGAGCGGGGCTCCTGCGGCGGCTGAGCAGGCAGTTGACCGAGCGCTGCCTGCGGGTCGCACGCGCCTACGCCACGAAGCCGACGGCACGGTGGCCTAGACCTGTCGACCCACACCCCGACCCTTGACGCCGGCGCGTCCTGCGTTCAGGCCGCGGCGCGGAAGACGTACGCCGTCATCGGGGCGGTGACCGGCCCTGGGCCAAGACGGGCCGTCATCTCCCCGATGACAGCTGCCCGGGCATCTGGCCCGACGCCGCGCTCCTCAACGGCCGCGCTTACCGGTGTCCCGGTGAGGTATCCGGTGGCGAGGTCGGCGGTCGACGCGGCCCGGCCCTGAAGCGTCAGCTCCTGCTCCTCCTCGACGGCGAACCCGGCAGCCGTCAGATCAGCGACAACGACAGCGGGGTCGGCGTAGCCATGCGGCACGGCAGGGAGGAACTGGGGTGGGTCGCCCGGAAAGGCCCGCTCCAGCCCTGCCTGCAGCGCGACCTCGAAGGCGTGCGTCCCTAAGGGGCCCCAGGTGTTGAACAAGAACCGGCCGCCCGAGGTCAGCACCCGCCGGACTTCGGTGTATGCCGCGACACGGTCGGGGAAGAACATCACGCCGAACTGGCAGACCACCAGGTCGAAGCTCGCGTCCGGGAACGGCAGCCGCTGCGCGTCGGCCTGCTGCCACACCGCACCCGGGGCCCGGGCCGCCCCAAAAGCCACCATGGCCTCGTTCAGGTCGGTAGCCGTCACTTCGGCCGACGGTACCGTCGCGAGCAGACTTTGTGTCAACACACCTGTGCCTGCTGCCAGTTCCAGGACGCGCCGAGGGTGGAGTGCCGCCGCCTTCGCGGTGAGGTCCTCGGCAAAGGGCTGGAACACCACCGGCACGAGGTACTGCTCATAGGCAGCCGGCATGGACTCGGACCACCGCCGGTCGGCATTGTTTCCCGTCACCCTCAAGACAGTAATGCCGCGCCAGGCGACCGCTGCCCTGCCGCGCCGCCGTACATCCTGGAACCTGGCTCTGCCTGACAAGCGGTTAGGGCGAATCTCACCTGATGCGGTACTGGACGTGTTGCGAAGGGGCTGGTCGCAGCGACACGTCAGACTGCTTCCGCGAGGTCGCCCCCGGGCAGGTACACATCCCTACTGCGGTAGTTGTTGGCCCTTGTGTTGGTCGGCGTTCCCCGTGGCGCGTTGGCCGGTGCTACAGCGGATTGACTGGGCGTGGCGGAATACGTTGTGGGGGTCCTAGCGCCGCTTGGTGCGTTGCAGCCGGGTGTAGTTGGTTTTGCAGTAGAGCTGATGTGCGCTCTGTCGGGAGGTGTTGAGGGTGGTGTCCAGGTCGATGTCGGAGTAGTTGACGTAGCAGCCGTCCGTGTTGGACCAGGTGAGCGCGGGTGTGCGGGCCTTCCCAGGAACGGGTGGGCGCGAACGGTCATCGCGTGGCGGTGCGGCCTTGCTGAACAGCTCATGCCGCCGGAACACCTCACGTACCCGCAGGTCCACACGATCGAGTAAGCGCACGCCCGCACGCGGTGCGGCCTGTGCCTGATCGACAGACCCTCGGCAGGCAGACAGGTGCTCCGGCGTGCGCCGCCCCGGTCGGGGCATCCTGCCCACCGGCACATACACCCCGCCCCTCGACGACACCGCCCTCCGGGACGCGCTCCTCTCCGAGGCCACCCACGAAGAGACGGACTGGCCTGCGATCCACAAAAGGCCCTGGCCGCCGCCTTCAACGGGAACGGCAAACCTATGTGGCAGCTGCGGGAGGCGGAGGACTCTCCGCGCAGGACCAGGACGACGCCGGCGACACTGGCGACACTGGCGACGAAAACTCAATGCCCGGCACAAGGTTGGCCATTCTGTGTCCGCACACACCACGCTCGCACCACTGAAGCCGCAGCGAAGTACAGCGCCGAGGCGATGGCGGCCGCACCACACTTCGGCGAATTCGTGAGCCGGCAGTACTGCGCCTGCGCCGCATGGCCCGTGGCGTCTCTGCCCAACGCCGGCAAAGCCCTGCACTTCGACGACGTTCCCACGATCTTGCCGGTTGGCAACACCTACGACGGCGCCACCCCCATCACGTGGGCGCGCGGGGTGCACGCACAGATGCCGCGCAGCGTGCTCGTCACCAACTCCTCCGGCGGGCACGGCGTCTCCAAAATGGGGCCATGCACCCGACGCGTAGCCGACGGCTTCCTGATCAACGACCGAAAGCCCGCACCGCACCCGACACCAGCTGCCACGATCGCAACCCAGACTTGATCCCATGAACGACGGACTCGGGGAATCAGTTGCTCTGTGCCTCTGCGATGCCAGCCGACAGCACCTGACACCCTGGCCGCCACCAGCCCGCCCGTCCAGCGCAACCTGACATCACCGACACCGGCCAGGTTCTTGCCCCCTTCTTGCCCCAGACGGTCACGCCCCCGCAAGCGCCGCACGACGGGCGGGACGAACCGTGCGGTGCGTCCGGAAGAGCTGTGCGCGCCGTTGTGCAGGGGCTGCCGCCCTGTCTTGAGCCAGCCACGGGGTCCGGGGTTCAAGGCGGTTTCTCACAGTTCAGCGGACTCCTAGGTGCTGCGGGTCACGGCGTTGTCGACGCTCACGCAACGGGTGCGGGATCGTGGGTTCCGGTACCGCCTTGGATGAGCGCCAGCTGTGCCTGTGCGAGCCTGTGGACTGCCTCGGTGAGCTGACTCGCAGGGAGCGTGTACGGCAGCCGGACGTGACGTTCGAAGGCCCCGCCGATCCCGAACCGTGGTCCGGCTGCGATGGTCACTCCGAAGTTCGGTGCGATCGCTGCCAGCCGCGAGCTGATGGGCTCACGGAACGTTGCCCAAAGCGTCAGGCCTCCAGTCGGTCGCCGTGTGTGGACGTCGGGCAGGTGTTCGGTGAGGGTGTGCCACAGTGCGTCGCGCTGCGATCGCAGTTGACGGAGCGTGTCAGCCCGTTCAGTCTGACACCGTTCCAAGAGGACCGTTGTGGCCAGCTGTTCGACGACGGGGGTGCCGAGGTCTGTAGCGGGGCGGCCTTGTTCGAGGCGTTCCAGGAGTGAGGGCACGGCGCGGATCCAGCCTATACGGAGGCCTCCCCAGACGCTCTTGGAAACCGAGCCGACACTGACGGCGGTCGGCATGTGTACTGCGAAGGGTTCTGGTCTCTCGCCGTCCAGAGCCAGGTCGGTCATGGTCTCGTCGATGATCGTGGGACAGGCCAGCCTGAGTCGGCGGCGCACGCTCGACGACATGCACATCCCGGTCGGGTTGTGGAAGTCGGGGATCAGGTAAGCCAGTTGCGCTTCACGCCCCGCCACCTGGAGTTGCGCCGTATCCCAGCCGGACGCCCCGACGGCCACCGGCAGGAGTCGGGCGCGTGCGTCGATGAACGTCCTGATCGCATGGGGGTAGGTGGGATGGTCGATCAGGACCTTGTCGCGTGGGGTCAGGAGCGTGCGCGCCAGGAGACCGAGAGCGTGCTGGGCACCGTTGGTGATCATGATGTGGTCGGGGGCGGTGGGGAGCCCTCTGCGCTGATACCACCCGGCGACCGCCTCCCGCAGCTCTGCGATGCCAAATCGGTCGTAGCCGTGCCGCTCGAAGTGCCGCGGCAGCTGTTGAAGAGCGGCCCCGAAAGCGGCGTGGAGGATCTCGACGGGTGCCGGTGGCGCGGCGAACGACAGGTCGATGGTCGCCGATTCGGTACTGGTCGGGGGCTCGGACCGTGTGACCTGAGGGAGGCGCACCGTCGCCCTGGCGCGCGGCCTCGTGGCGAGATACCCGTGTTCGACGAGCGTGCGGTAGGCGGCACCTATGGTGGTTCTGCTCGCGCCGAGAGCGGTAGAGAGGTCGCGTTCGCTCGGCAGCGTCGCCCCGAGGGAGAGACGCCCGTCCAGGACCAGTAGCCGCAGTCTGTCGGAGAGACGCTGGTGCGCCGGCCCGGGACCTTCGTGCCAGGCCCCCAACATGCGCGCAACCGTGTGCGAACTGATTTTCACCGAACCAGCTTAAGCAATCTGGCTATGGATTAAGAGTCCAGATGGCGTAGAGGCTTGTGCCATGGCTCCCCCCGCTTCCACTGCACACCTGTCCATCTCCGCCCGTCACGAAGACCCTGCGGTGATGCGCATGAACGCCTTCACCCAACTCCGCGCAGGCCGAACGGTGCGTCGCATACTCCAACTCCTTGTCGGCTTGGCGGGGTACGGCGCGGCTGTCATGGTGCTCGTCCAGTCCGGTCTCGGCACAGCCAGCTGGAGCGTACTCACGGACGGTGTGGCCAAGAGCCTCGGCATCTCATTCGGATGGGCCACAAACCTGATCTCACTCCTGGTGCTCATCGCCTGGATACCCCTGCGCGAACTGCCGGGCCTCGGCACGCTCCTCAACGTAGCGATCGTCGGCTTCACCGCAGACGCCACCGCCGCGTTGCTCCCCGCTCCTCAGGGGACATTTGCCGAGGGCTGTTACCTAGCAGTCGGCCTCGTCGCACTGGCGTTCTTTGATGCGCTGTACCTCGGTGCACAGTTCGGGTCTGGCCCACGCGACGGCATCATGACCGGACTTGTCCGACTCACCCGCCTACCCGTAGCGGTGGTGCGTACGACGATCGACGTCACCGTCGTCGGCATCGGCTGGGCTCTCGGTGGAAGCTTCGGGGTCGGGACGGTACTCGTCGCGGTGTGCATGGGGCCTCTCGTCGGATACTTTCTGCCCCTTCTGACCGTTCGCTTCCCCTCTGCCACGGACGGCGAACGGTGCAGTCAGTGATGAGGCGGGAGCGTGTCGCTTCACCGGAACGCATCGCATTCTGTCGAAGACGGACGTCGGTTGGTTGAACGCTGCAAACGCGTTCCTCGCACATGCGGCCACAGGAACCGGTCAGGTGGTGCCGGAGCCGGCGCCTCAGTTGACCTCGGCCGCAGGTGGACGGCCGAGAACGTGGACTCGATGAAGTTCTTGGACAAGGGCCCGTTCGACCTCCGCATCCGAGACCAACGCGCATCCGGCCCCGCCGGAACAGCCGTGCGAGATGGGCTTCTTGTCCCCCACCTCGCGGCTGGGCGGCGGGGCCGCTGCCCAGTCCAAGGGTGTGCGGCCTCGGCGCGCGCGTCCCGCGGCTCGTCTCGGCGGTCGGTGTCAGGCAGCACTCTCGGCCTGGCGCTTGGTGCTCGACGCCTCCAATTCGACGTAACGTCGCGTCTGCCTGCCCAGCAGGAGGCCGACGAGCGGGGCCGCCGGCCCGGTCTGGTCGATGCCCAGGGTCAGCGTGCTGCCGTCGTGCAGGGGCGTCACGGCGTGGCTGGCGGCCGTCGTCACCCCGCCGGATCGGGCCTGCCAGGTGAACGACCGGCCGGGCGTCCACTCGGTGACGCGCCAGGTCAGCACCGGCATCCGCGGCTGGCTGATGCGCACCACCGAACCCAGCCCGAACTCCTCGTCACCGAGGAGCTCGACGTGCCGCATCGTCGCGATGAACGCGGGCCAGCGTTCCACGTCCGCGACGACTCTCCACAGTCTGTCCGGTGCAGCCGCGACATCCACTCGGGTCATCCACTGCATCGACCGAACACCCCTTCACCAAGCGGTACTTGATCCTGTACACACTACCGCTGCCGACCGCCCGCCCGGCCCGAAGGAAGAGGCCAGTGCAGCAGACGAGGGGATGTGCGGGGCGGCGTACACCCGGCTGGCCGCCGAGACCCCTCATGGTCCACGAGGTCGGTGCTGCGTGATGGGTCCGGTCGGTGCAGCACGGCGTCAAGGCAGGGCCGGGTGACCCTGTTACGGTCGGTCGACGGTGGAGGTCCGACGACTCCGCCCCCGTGCTCCGGCGGGCGGATCCTTGACAGTCGCAGGAGGCGGCGCGATGCGGGTGAGCCTGCATGCCCTCTGCATTGCGGACGGGGCCGGTCCGGAGGTCGTACGGGCCGTGGCACGGGCCGCCGAGAAGTACGGCTTCAGCCGGCTGTGGGCGGGTGAGCACGTCGTCATGGTCGACGCACCCGCCTCCCGCTACCCGTACTCCGACGACGGCCGCATCGCCGTGCCGCCGGACGCCGACTGGCTCGACCCCTTGATCATGCTGGGGTTCGCGGCGGCAGTGACGCACCGGATCGGGCTCGCCACGGGAGTCCTGCTGCTGCCCGAGCACAACCCCGTCGTGGTGGCCAAACAGACGGCGAGTCTCGGCGTGCTGTCGGCCGGACGGCTGACCCTGGGGGTGGGCATCGGGTGGTCGGCCGAGGAGTTCGCCGCGCTGGCCGTGCCGTTCGCCCGGCGGGGGCGGCGCACGGAGGAGTACCTCGCAGCCATGCGGACCCTGTGGCGCGACGACGTCGCCACCTACGAGGGCGAGTTCGTACGCTTCCGGGACGTACGGGTGAACCCGAAACCGGTGCGTGCAGGACACCTCCCCGTCGTGACGGGGGGCAACGGCGACGCCATCGGCGCGGACGGCGCCAAACACCGCCCGGTCATGGTCCACCGCAGCATCATCGGCAGTGTGGAACGTGCCGTCGCCCATCTCATCGAACAGCACGGCGGCGCCTTTCGCCTGGCTCGCCCCCACCCAGCTGGTCATTCTCCCGATCTCCGACACAGCCTGGGAGCCCGGATCCGGGAAGCCCGCCCGGTCCCCTACCAAGCCGTCGTCGGAGCCAAGGAGGCCGCTGACGATCACGTCGCTCTGCGCTTGCGGGACGGACGCCGACTGGCCCTGCAGCCGGTAAGTGACGTACTCACCCGCATCAGCGCCCTGATCGAGGCTCACAGCACTGACCTGTGGGCCGACGCCACCTCGTAACAGGCATCAGATCAACGCCGACTGCCGCCCGTGCGAGGAGTTGAGCGATCTCCGCGCTGGCATCGGACGAGGTCACCCCGCACAGGAAAGCCGACTCGGCGGGCTCGTCTGAGAGTCTCCCGCATGCTCAGGTCAACCGAGAAGGCCTGGCCGAGGAGCCGGTAACACTGGCCCGTATCGGGTGACGTCGCCAAGAAGCGTGCTGCGGCGCTGAATGCCGAGGACCGGTGGGCGCTGTGACAGTCAGCGAGACGGCGGGCGGCACCCAATGCGTCCGAGGAGCGGCGACGGCTTGATCCGGCTCTGGGACCTCTACACCGTGCAACGGGAGCGCAGGTCCGGTGCTTCCCGTCCCGTCCGCACCCTGCGCTGGACGGTGAATCAGGCAGGCCTGCTGCTCGCCGACCCGCGGAGCGGCAGTGCTCACCCCTGACCGAACGCCGGGCGGGCGGTGTCGCCGTCGGTGCCGAACACCGCTGTGAGGTGACGGGCGAGGCGGGTGGTCCCGGGCTGTTCCAGCCGGGCGCCGAGGTATCCGTCCGGACGTATCACGAGGGCTGTCGGCTCCTGCGCGCCGACGGCGTACCGCGAGGCGAACTCGCCGTCCCGGTCGAGGTAAGCGGCGACCGTGACCGGGACGCCGTCGAGCGGTTCGCCCGCCGGAGTCACCGCGCACACGTCCACGCGCCCACCGGACCTCAGGCGCGCCCCGGCCACCAGTTCCTCGTACGAGGCGACGCCATCGGTGCCGTACGACCGCGGCGGCCCGTACAGCAGCAGTACGGTGCCTCGGTCGCGCAGGACGTCGTACAGGCGCATCGGGTAGGCGGCGATCGGGCAGGTGAGCCCGCCGCAGTCGGGGGCACGATCGCCGGGCCGCGGGCCGGGACCGTCGCCGGGCGCGTCGACGACGGGGCTGCCGCGGTAGCCGACGAGCAGTTGGGCCTCGCGAAGCATCACCGTCCCGGGATCGCCCGGGTCGGCCTGCACGCCGCCTGCGGTGGCGTGGCGTACGGTGCGGCCCACGACCTCCTCGCCGACCGGGCGGCGTTCGGCGTCGTAGGACGCCGGCAGCGCGCGGGAGGCCCTGCCCGCGAGGACGAGGGCGAGCTTCCAGGCGAGGTTGTAGGCGTCCTGAATACCGGTGTTCATGCCCTGGGCGCCCGTGGGCGGGTGGATGTGGGCGGCGTCTCCGGCGACGAACACCCGGCCCTCGCCGTACCGGTCCACGATGCGGTGGCTGATCCGGAACACCGACGACCAGCGCAGGGCCGACGCCATGGTGCGCTGGGGAGAAAGCCGGTCCAGCACAGCCTGGATGTCCGGCAGGCCGGGCGCCCGACGGCCCTCCAGACCGTGGGCGACGCTGTCACCGCCGACGGCTTCCGGTCCCGACCGGACCGCCTCCTCCTGCCGCAGCGTCGACAGTTCGGGCGGCACCCGCATCGACATGCGGTACCGCTTCACGCCCGGAAGCGGGATGCACACCAGCACGTCGTCGACCACACCCGAACCGTCCAGGTGCATGGCGCGCAGTCCGTACCCCTCGGGCAGGTCCCAGTCGACCTCGACGTCCCCCAGCATGTACTCCTCGGCGAACGCGCCGCCCTCGAAGGCGAGGCCGAGGCCCTTGCGGACGGCGCTGTGCGCGCCGTCGCAGCCCACCAGGTAGCGCACCCGCACCTCCTCCTCGGTCCCGGAGGCGTGGCTCAGGCGGGCGGTCACCCCCTTCGCGTCCTGCTCGAAGGAGACGAGTTCCTTGCCGCGCTCGATACAGGTGCCGTGGCGAGCGAGGGCCTCCTCGGTCAGACGCTCGGTCTCGTACTGGGGGAGCGCGGCGAACCCGTACGGCACCTCCGGCGGCAGAGTCAGGTCGTAGCGGCCCTGCTCGGCACCGTTGACGTACACGAACTGGCCGCGCAGCGGAACGGCCGCCTCGAGCGCCGCACGGACCAGTCCCATCCGGTCCCAGATCTCCAGGGTCCGGGGCTGGACCCCGACCGCCTTGGCGTACGGGAGGCGTTCGGGCAGCCGGTCGACGATCCGGCAGGTCACCCCGTGCCTACGCAGCTCCAGGGCCGTGGTCAATCCGACCGGCCCGGCCCCCGCCACGAGCACGTCCGTGTTGTTGCCGCGTGCCACTGGCGCCTCCCGGCGTGCGGCCCCCGAACGATACGTTCCCACCAGTTTGGCCCGGCTCGGTGAGCGGTCGCCACTCGAGGCGGGCGCCACTCGAGGCGGGCGCCGCTCGAGGCGGGCGCCGCTCGAGGCGGGTACGGCACTCCCCGGTGACGGGCGGAGACGCTCAGTCGGCGCCGTCTGCCCCAGGCGAGGGGGGAGGGCGCCCACGCGGGCGAGGGCGACGACGACGGCGAGGGTGCGGCGGGCGGCATCGGCGGCCACCCGGCCGCGAGGTCCGGCAGCAGGACGGGCTCCAGCCGCACCCGCTCCTGAGTCAGGCACCGCCTGAGCTCAGGCGGACGGTAACCAGGGTCGCGGTCGTAGCGCGACTAGAGGTTGTCCCGTAACTGCTGGCCAGAGGTGAGATGATCTTGCCGTGGCTGGTGTGATCACGGCGTCGGAGCCCTCCTGGATAGGTCCGTT
>NZ_JBVJPV010000038.1:0-14888 GCF_055609245.1 Streptomyces sp. NPDC036813
ACGGACCTATCCAGGAGGGCTCCGACGCCGTGATCACACCAGCCACGGCAAGATCATCTCACCTCTGGCCAGCAGTTACGGGACAACCTCTAGGAGAAGCAGGCCCTCGAGTCAGCGGGATGTACGGAGGTGGGCTGGTGGAGGTCCCGTCGGGAAGGCTGCCGGATCCGCGGACGTGAAAGGGGGGCTTAAGGCCTGTCCGGTGGACATTGCCCGCGGCAAGCGAGCCCGGGCAGTGATCCACCGGACGCGACCAGGAAGGGGGCGTCAAGCCATGGAGAACTGGGCGACGTACTCGTCGAAGGGCTCGATGCCGACCTCCGCACGGCGTTCGTCCATGCGCTCGGGTTCTTCACAGGGCCACGGGACCGGCGCCCCGTCCTTCACGCCGGCGATCTGAGTTCCGTAGACCTGCTTGCGGCCCTCGTTGACCAGCGTGCGGTCGCGCAGGAAGGCCAGCTCGCGCGGGCTGGCCGAGCCTGCCGACACCGCCTGCTGCATCAGTTGGAGGGCGCGACGCTGAACGTCGAGCTGACGGTCGGCGTGCTGAGCGATGAGCCATGCCGCGCGTGCGGCCTCCTCGCCGACCAGTTCCGCCGTCGGCCAGCCGTACTCGTCCATGATCTCGTTGAGTCGGTCACCGTGCCGGGCGGTCAGTCGCCGCCAGGCCAGCTGCTCGGCGGGGTCGTCGCTGTTCGCGCGGACTGCCAACTGGTGATCGGCCGCAGCCATATCCGTGAGTTCCGCTGTCAGTGCGGCAACGTCGTGCGCCACTCTCAACTCCCCAGTCAGATCCGTGCTTTGTGTCCGCCCGCAAGCCTAGAGGCGCACATCGGGTGTAAAGATCATTCCGGAGAACGGTGACAGGCGCCTCGCCGCACCGGATAATGGATCTACCCCCCGGAGCCAGAGCCGGATCGCTGCGACGGTCACGGTGCCCTGGAAGACGTAGACACGCTTGTCGAACCTCGTGGCAACGGCCCGGAAGTTCCTGAGGGTGTTGATCGTGCGCTCGACTTCGTTTCTGCGCTCATAGATCGTCTTGTCGAAGCCGGTGGGCCGTCCCACCCTTGCTGCCGCGGTGTTGACGGTTGGCGCGCTGGTTCTTGCGCTGGCCGGCCCGGCCGGTAGCTTTTGTATGGGATGTGTGTGCGAGACGAAGGGGCACGTCGTGGACTAGCAGGCGGGACGCTGGAGCTTCCTCACCAACCACGCGCGCGCTGGTGACCATCGCTCGGGACCCTGGTCTGCGCGTGCGTGACATCGCTGCGGCCTGCCATATCACCGAGCGCGCCGCCCAGAGGATAGTTGCCGACCTTGAAGGAGCCGGCTATCTAAGCCGTGAGCGGGACGGGCAGCGTGACGGACGGCGCACCTGCTGTAGCCTCCGCCTCGACGGCGCGCTCCGTCATCCGGCGGAGGCTCACCTGCGCGTGCCGGAGTTGCTGGAACTCCTCACCGATCACAAAGACGCCAGCCGGTAACGTGGGACTCGGAGAGCAACCGGTAGGGAGCGTGGTGCTCGTAGACTGGGCGGTGACTGACTCGCTTCGGTTCGGGTTTCGGTTGGCCGGCGCTCTTGCCACCCGCGCTCACGCGGACTGAGCACAACTCACTAGCTCTCTGAGCGGGCCGGTCTGCCCGCACATCGTCTGACCCTGCACATGAAGGACGGGCCCGCGTCCGGAGGGGTGGCCTCCGGACGCGGGCCCGTGGGTGTCAGGGTGCGATGTCGCACCCCGTCACCGCGCGAGCGTAGGAGTGGAGTGCCCGGATCACCTCGGTTCGGGTGCGCCGGCCTGCCAGGACGTCCATCTGGTAACCGTCCTCCATTGCCACGAAGTTGGCGGAGAGCAGGCGCGGGGGGTCGGTCAGCGTGAAGTGCCCCTGCCCTTCTCCGAGTGTCAGGATCTCCTGGTAGACGCTGATTTGACGCTCAGTCAGCGCACTGTCGATGGCGGCCACTTTGGGGTCGCGCAGGGTGCGCGGCCAGTACTCGAAGAGCAGGCGCGGCAGTTCGTCGGCCGGGCCCCGCGCCACGCCTGAGGAGATGCAGGTGCGCAGCCGGTCGCGCGCGTCCTCGTGGTGGCGTGTGGCGTCCTCCCGGTCCTGGCAGAACCGCTCGATGGCCGCCTGGAACGTCTCGTACATCAGGGTGTCGAGGTCCTCGTAGTAGTAGAGGACCGCGGCTGGGGTGACTCCGGCCTCCTCTGCCACGTCGCGCAGGCGTAGCCCTTCGAGGCCGCGGTTGCGGAGTGCGCGGGCTGCGGCCGCGCTGAGCTGGGCTCGTCGCGTGTCCTGGTCTTTGCGGCGTGCCACAGGTGACGTCCTTCTCCGGTCGCGATCGGCTGAGGTGAGGGCGAAAGGATACAGCGACCCCTTTCGTTAAACGTTACTTTAAAGAAACCCACTCCACCGTTGACCGCTCGGTTGGCGATTGTCTAAACAAGTCTTTAACGAAACGGCTGCTGTCCCAGCCCCCAGGAGGCGCTGATGAGCACCACCCCGAACACCGACATCGAGCGCGACGTCACCCACACCAGTAAGGGGCTGCGGCGCGGCTCCGTCGGCCTGATGGCCTCGATGGCGCTCGGACTCTCGTCCGTCGCGCCCGCCTACAGCATCGCCGTCACGCTCGGCTTCGTGACGCTGGTCGTGGGCGACCTCGCCCCGGCCGCCCTGCTGCTCGGCTTCGTCCCGATCGTGCTGACCGCCTTCGCGTTCCGCGAGCTCAACCGGGACATGCCCGACTGCGGGTCGACGTTCGTGTGGACCACCCGCGCCTTCGGGCCGTTCGCCGGCTGGGTGGGCGGCGGCTGGGTGGTGCAGATCGCGACACTGATCGCGATGGCCGCGCTCTCCCAGGTCGGTGCCACCTACCTGCTCTCCCTGCTGGGCCTGGGCACCCTGGCCGGCCGCCCGCTCGCCGTCACCTGCACCGCCGTCCTGCTCATCGCGGTCGTCGGCGCCCTCGCCTACCGCGGGATTCAGCTCGCGGCCTGGGCGCAGTACGTCATGCTCGGGCTCCAGTTGGCGGCCTTGATCGGCTTCGGTGTCGCCGCGTTCGCACGGGACGGGGCCGCGACGCCGTCGCTCGGCTGGCTCGACCCGTTCGCCTTCCCTGATCTGGGATCCATGTCGGAGGGCGTGCTGCTGTGCCTGTTCATCTACTGGGGATGGGACGCCCTGCTCACCGTCAACGAGGAGACGAAGGACAGCGCTCGCACCCCGGGCCGCGCCGCCGTGCTCTCCACCCTGATCCTCCTGGGCACCTACCTCTTCACCGCCTACGCCGCCCTCGCCTACGCCGGATCGGGGACCAAGGGCCTCGGTCTGGGCAACGCGGACACCGCCGCCGACGTCCTGGCCGCCCTCGCCCCGCACGTGCTCGGTGCCGCCCCGGCCAAGATCGTCGAACTCGCCGTCTGCGTCTCGGCCGTCGGTGCCCTGCTGAGCTGTCTGGTCTCCAGCCCGCGCAGCTCCTTGTCGATGGCGGCGCACGGCGCCCTGCCCCCCGCGTTCGCCCGGATCCACCCGCGCTTTCGCACCCCCGCCTTCGGCACCGTGTGCTGGGCCGTCGCCACCGCGGTCGTCCTCGCCCTGCTGACCGCCCTGTCCACCGACTTCCTCGGCGACGCACTCCTCTCCCTCGGACTCCTTGTCGCCTTCTACTACGGCATCACCGGCCTCGCCTGCGCGTGGCACTTCCGGCATCAACTACGCACCTCGCCGCGCGAGTTGCTGCTGAAGGGAGTGCTGCCGGTCATCGGCGCCCTGATGATGCTCGCCGCCTTCGCCCGGTCCGCCTACGACATGCTCGACCCCGCCTACGGGTCGACGTCGGTCGGCGGCGTCGGCGGAGTCTTCCTGCTCGGCGTGGGCTCGATCGTGCTCGGCGCGCTCGCCGCCCTCGTCCTGCGTCCCCGGTTCCGGAACTTCTTCCGCGACGGACGCACCACCATCACCCGACTCACCGTCACTGAGGACTGAACCACCACGATGCCCGCACGCACCCTGACCATCGCGGCCCTGCAGACCACACCCGTCACACGCGACCTGGAGGCCACCTGGGAGCGCTACGCCCAGCATGTCCGCGCCACCCGGCGCCTGTTCCCGCATGTCCAGCTCATCGTCGTACCCGAGCTGATGCTCGCCGCCGAGGCCCCGCTCCTCGAGGCAACCGACGGCTGGATGGAGAAGGCGGCCGTGACCGTCCCCGGCCCGCTCACCGACCGCATCTGCGCCCTGGCCGCGGAGACCGAACTGTGGCTTGTCCCCGGCAGCCTCTACGAGCGCACCGCCGACGGCACCATCTACAACACCGCCCTGGCCGTATCTCCCGAGGGCAGGATCGAGGCCACGTACCGCAAGGTCTTCCCCTGGCAGCCCTACGAGACGACGGCACCAGGCGACCACTTCGTCGTCTTCGACATCCCTGGTGTCGGCCGGCTCGGCCTGGCCATCTGCTACGACGGCTCCTTCTCCGAGACCGCCCGCCAACTCGCCTGGCTAGGCGCCGAGATCATCGTCCAGCCGACCCTGACCACCACCCGCGACCGCGAGATGGAACTCGTCATGGCCCGCGCCAACGCCTGGACGAACCAGGTCTACGTCGTCAACGTCAACGCCCCCGACCCCGCCGGGACCGGCCAGAGCATCATCGTCGACCCCGAAGGCGTGGTGCGCCAGCAGGCAGGCGGCGGCGAGGAGATCCTCGTCGACACCCTGGACCTCGGAGCGGTGGAACGCGTCCGCGCCCTCGGCAGCAACTGCCTCAACCGGCCATGGAACCAACTCGCCCGCTACGGAAGCACAGTTCAGCTACCCGCCTACCAGGGCGGCACGTTCCGTACGCCAGAGTGGGCCATCCAGGACGGCGCAGCACGCGAGGAATAACAGGCGTCGCCCAGCCCCAGGGTTCCCCTTCCGGGGCAGGCAGCGCCAGCCCCGGGAGCGTGTGGCCGGCGGCCCACTCACTCGTCCAGGGAAGGCCTACCACTCTCAACACGCTACGTCACCTTGCTACTACGATCTGTTCTGACCTGAGCAGAAGGGGTCAGCGCATGCTGACCGAAGAACAGCTGATGCACTCCTTCAACGTGATCGACGCCGACAGTGACCAGTCCATCACCTTCCAGGAGCTGCAGGACTGGGTCATCCACCTTCCAGGAGCTGCAGGACTGGGTCATCCACCTTCCAGGAGCTGCAGGACTGGGTCATCCAGCGGCGGGAAGACCCGCACAGCATCCTCGACATCCTCCACACGTCGAACAGCAACGCGAACGGCGTGATCACCATCGAGGAATGGCGCGGAGCGTCCGACCGTCTCCGATACCAGGACACTCCGATCCGGGCCGTAGTGTCCGACTCCTGACCTGCTGTTCTGAGGGCAGCGGCCGCGGTAACACCGGTCGCACAAGGGCCCGGCCTCCTGTCGCAGGCCGGCCCCTTGTGCCGCCAAGCTCCTGAAAAGCTGCTACCGGCTCGCTCTGCCGCCTCAAGCGAGGCGCTCCGCAAGCCGAGAAGGCTGCCACGTCCAGCGGGGCATTCACAGGAGCCTTCGAGGAGGCCGCCGCCGCTTCGCCCGCTCCCACAGGTACCCAGGAGACAGTCCACGTCGCTTCCGATGGACCCCTCAGCAGTCGTGCTGGGCACGTTACTGGTCCCCAGGACAGTGTCCACGGCGGCGCCCAGAGTGGCCCTGTCCGCCCCGCCAGGGCCGCCGCCAAGCAGCCCCCCTCCCCGGTCAGCCGGCGGCCGGCGCGCTGGCGGTTGTTCACGGCACGGGACGGGCCCGCGCTTGTCTTCCTGCAGGCGTGGCGACGGGGTTGCGCTCGCCAGCCAGTACGGGATGCGCGGCCTTGCTGGAGACCTCAGTTACGGATAGCCCGGCTGCTGCCTCGTTGCGCGGGTGCCGACGACTTCGGGAACGGCATGCGCACAGCGCGGGGACGCCCTATCGCTGGGTGGGCCCGGTAGGTGACCCCGTACTCGCGGGCGAATCAGTTGACCTCCGCCACCGAGCCGCTCAGCGCGCCTGCAGGTAGGTCAGGACGTCGTGACCCTGCGCGCTGAGGCGGGCGGCCCAGAGCACGGGGCGTCCTTCGTAGGCGGATAGTTCCGCGCGCATCTCCCGGTCGGCGAGCTCGACCAGGCCCTGGGCGGCCGCGCTCTGCAGCGACTGCTGCAGGCCGGGCGGCACATCGGTCGACAGCACCCAGCCGTACACGGACTCCGTCTCCCGCTCGCGCAGGGCGTGCAGGGCGTCCAGCCGTGCCTGCCGCGCATTCATACCCACCCTCGTCCTTACCCGCACCGATGCTGCATCCAGACGGCAGATCCTGAAGAGCGAGCGGGGCGAATGGTTCCACGACGCTCCCGCGCTCGTGGTAGGAGCCGCGCAAAGCGAGTGGGGCCACCCCCGCCGACCGGGGTGGCCACACCGCGCTGACGCCCATGCCGGCCGGGCGTCAGTTCATGCCGCTGGTGCGGTCAGTGGTGGTGGTGTCCGCCGCGGTGGTGCCGGCCCCAGGAGAGGTGTCGATGAAGTCGCCGTGGTCGTTGCGCAGGGTGGCGGTGTCGCGGTCAGTGTTCCAGACGTAGTTGCGGCGGTCCTGGAACACATCGTGGCGGGCGTCGCGGCCTTCGCCGGTGTGGACGCGGACGGTGGAGCGTCCGTCCAGGCGGTAGTGGCGGAAGGTGTAGGTGCATAAGCCTGGTAGATGATCCCGAGATGCCCTCGGGCGAGCCGGCCGTGCGCCCGTCCGGCAGGGTTCGAAGCCGGGGGACGGGGTCCGCGCAGGTGACCACTCCCCGCACACCGTGGCCCGCGGCCCGCGGCCAGGCGCAACGCTCCCGCGACCGCGAAGCTCTCCCCGTTGCTCGCTACCGAGGGAGACAAGCACCCGTGACATCTCCAGCGCCTCCGTGTAGGGCTCCTTCTGCGCACCGTGGGACGCGCTTCTCACAGCTCCCGGGGTGCTCTGCCGTGCATCAATGGACTGACCGACAGGTGCGCGGGTGTGCCCGAGACGGCAGTCGGAGACCACGTCACCGATGGCCGCTTGCGTACGAACGGCTCGAGATGCAGACAGAAGGTCGAAGAAGCACCATGGGGAACAGGTGGGCGGCGCGTTGCCCCTCGGCGTCACAAATGCGGGCACCCGGCACGGAATTCTTCAAGAAGGACTTCCCCAGACGACGTTAAGCGCGGGATATGCGACGCCCCCTGCGATTACTGGCTCTAATAGTCTGCACAATCTGCTTCCCATGGGGGATGAACTACCAACTCGGGCGTCGGATCGACCGTCTCCTTCGGAGGAAAAGACCGATGTGGCGAAGCACCTGGCGGCTTGTTTCCATAGCTCTGGGAGCAGTCTGCGTTCTGGTCGGCGGCTCGACTTCCCCTACGGCTTTGACCACACAGGCAGCGTCCCAAAGCCAGCATAAAAGCGCCTTCTTGGAGCCGCGGTCTAAGGTGGTTGACTGGGAGAATCGCGATTACCGTCTCACATGTGATGACATCGTCGACGAGCCGGTCCAAGCGGCGATCCGCAATGGTAAGGGCATCGTGAAAAGTGGCGACATTGGCGGGTATGACCGCTGGGAGGTCGAGGTTCAGCGGACCGTCCAAGGTAGATTGCCACGACTCGGCGACGTGACTGCCGTGCTATTTTATTGCTCGCCTCAGCCGAGTAACTTTTTCAGGCAGGAACTGCGCCTCTACCGCACCGATGATGGTAGCGAGATAGGCCGCACACCCACCTTCGATGTCCCTGAGCTGCCGCCGCAATACCAACCGAAGTCGCTAGTCATAAAAAACGGTCGCCTTGCCGCTGACGTAAAGTTCTACGGGCCTGACGACACCCATGCGGATGGACCCTCAATACTCCGCCACGTCACCTGGACATGGGAAAACGACCGCTTCGTCACACACGGGGCGGGCGCGAAGTCGGAGGCTCAGGGCCGGTCTGACCTGAGCCGTCAACCCATCACTGTTAATGGAATGGGTCATCTAAAGATGGGCATGAGCCGGAACGAAGCGGCGAAAGCAATCGGCATGCCGATCCCGGGGGAGGAAGGCAGAAGAGTCTGTACAGACTTCACTGTAAAAGGAGGGCCAGAGGGGCTCCTCCTACGCTTCACATCGGACCGCCTCGTTGCAATCTACGTCACACGGCCGGCGACGACAGTCGCGACGCGCTCCGGCATCCATATCGGCAGCACTCGAGACGATGTATTGAATACGTACGCTGGCGAGATCACAGCCACCACGTCCGACTACGGCGGTGAAGAGCTGGTCTTCGCGCCATCCTCGCCAGAGTTCGCCGGAAGAGTGATCAGGTTTGGGATCAGCGACGGTGCAGTAGAAACATTCATCGCCGGAGAACGTGATTGGGCTGTATTCGCCGCCCCCTCCTGTGGAACACCTGAATAGACGTGCTTGGGTCGCTGCCTAAGTGAAAACTGGAAGTCTGCTGGAGTGGTCGGACTGATGGTCTTCGCCGGGAGGCGCGTCACGCTTCAACGAACGCTGCGCGAGCAAATCTGGAGCGCATATTGGTGTGTGAATGCGCGCTCATCGCTTAAGAGGGGTGTCTTATGCTCAGGAAGTTGGCTACTTGCTTCGGGACAGCGGTCCTCTTCCTCGGTATGACAATGCCTCAGGCGACTGCTGGCGCGAGACAGCCAGTACCCGAAGATTGCCGAGATCTTTACTTCTTGGGCGGACACGGTCTAGGGGAAGGCGGAGTGGGCGACTGGGGGAGCACAGTCCAAGACATATACGACAACTATGTGAGGGGTGTGCATAACGCTGACCCAGATGTGTCGATTGACGGCGAAGCCATTGCCTACCCAAGGACGGAATTTCCTAAATTTGGGCCTAAGGAACTCCTGAGGGAATGGATAGCCTCCGAGCGGGACGAGGTTGTGGAAGGCGCCATAGCGCTGAACAAGCAGATCACCGACAGGATGGGATACTGCCGTGGAACAGAACACTATGTTCTCGCCGGATTCTCGCAAGGCGCGTGGGTGATTCACCAATTCATGAATGATGCACCCCAGAGCATCGTTAATAAGATCTCAGGGGTCGCCGTACTTGGCGACCCCCAGTACACGCGCACTGGAATCATTCCCAAGGTATTTCCGAACTACCAGATCAAACCCTACTTCCCATCCGGGATTAGATATCAGAGTTTGTGCCTCTCCTACGATCTTCCAGCGGCAGGGCGCGCGGTGAATGACCCAATCTGCCGGTTCTCCCTCAGAGACTTCCTGACAAGAGGGGATAAATCAGACCTGAAGAATTGTGAAGCGGCCGCCAAGGGAGCCATTGACGCGGTTTGGTGCCCGCATCTTCGCTATGTTCAGACGGGTGGGACCAAACGTATCGCTGATTTCCTTGTCAGCGTTAGCTGAGTTGCGAAGACGACATTAAAGGCTGTCCCGCAATGACCGCAGAACTGAGTCAGCCAGCTCTGTGTCTGGCCCCTCGGGTCATCCCGCGAGGGCGATGTTGTGAAGGTGCGCGATGCCGAGCATCGCGTGGTGAACGCCGTCGCCCTTGAGGCGGCAGTCGCGGAGGATCTTCCAGCACTTCATGCGGGCGAAGGTGTGCTCGACGCGGGCGCGGACCTTGCGGTGCGATTGGTTGTGCTCCTCCTTCCAGGCCGGAAGTTCCGCCTGCCCGGGTTCGCGGCGGTGCGGGATGATCAGTCCCGTGCCGCGGTAGCCGCCATCGGCGAGTCGTGCACAGTCACCTCCACCGGGTCATCAGGAACCACGTCCACCCAGGCTCTGCGACCACCGGCCGGCCACTCGAGCCCCTCCTCAGCCTGAAGGGCATCGAGGCAACGCTCCCACTCGTCAAGATCCTGCATGTGTGTGCTCCTCCTGGGCAATCGCTCTGGCTGTGCGAGGGCGAAGACGCCCGCTCCCCGGGTCATCGGTCGGCTACCACTCAGCTGTAGCAGCTGACGTGATGGTCGCCCTTCGGCGTGTCAGGAAGTTCTCACACACGGGGCAGATCGGTCACACCGGGGAACCCGTGGATTCAATGATCGCCGGAACGGCAGACGATCTTGAGTGCCGACAACGGCGAGCCATGGCAGTACTACGACCTCGGCCACGGCTGGTGCACCTACACCTTCTTCGAACAGTGCCAGCACCGCATGGCCTGCGCACGCTGCGACTTCTTCTACACCCCGAAGGACTCCAGAGGCGTGCAGACCCGCAGCGGAGGCCGTCAGCCAGCAGGGGCGCGCCGTACCCGCTCCCCCCGCGGGCCGCTGCTGCCACTGTTCCCGCTCTGGTCCTCGGCGCTACGATCGCGCGCACAGTGCGGATGAAGCGGGGGCGGCCATGGAGGATCTGGGCACCAGCGACCCACAGCAGATCGGCCCCTACACGCTGCGGGCGCGGCTGGGGCAGGGCGGGATGGGTCGGGTTTTCCTCGGCCGGTCGCCGTCCGGCCGGGCGGTGGCAGTCAAGGTGGTCCACGAACACCTGGCGCGACAGGGGAACTTCCGGCGGCGGTTCGCCCAGGAGGTGGCCTCGATCCGGTCGGTGAGTGGCGCGTTCACAGCACCCTTGGTGGGTGCCGGGCCGGAGGACGATCTGCCATGGCTGGCGACCGTGTACGTGCCGGGCCCCAGCCTTGCCGAGGCAGTGACTGAGGGCGGGCCGTTCCCGCTGGAGTCTCTGTGGCCGCTGGCCGCCGGTCTCGCCGAGGGCCTGCAGGACATCCACGCCGTCCGGGTGGTGCACCGCGATCTGAAGCCGGCCAACGTGCTGCTGGCCGCCGACGGCCCGAGAGTGATCGACTTCGGTATCGCCCGCGCCCTCGATCACGCAACCCTGACCCCGGACAGCGTGGTCGTCGGCACACCCGGGTTCATGTCGCCCGAACAGATCGGCGGGGACGACCTCGGACCCAGCAGTGACGTGTTCGCGCTCGGCCTTGTCCTCGCCTTCGCTGCCAGTGGACAGAGTCCGTTCGGCGGCGGCCCGCCTGTGGTCATGCTGCACCGCATCGTCCACAACACTGCGCGGCTCGACGGTGTCCCCGCACCGCTTCGCGGACTGGTTGCCGCCTGTCTGGCCAAGGAACCCGCCGACCGGCCCACCCCCACCGAGGTCCTGCGGGCCGTCACCGGCTCCTGGCAGCCGCCCGAGCAGTGGCCCAACGGCACGCCATGGCCCACCCTCGTAACCCAGCTGCTCCCACGCCATCGCCTCCAGGACTCGGGCCCGCGATCGGTCGCCGAGGCCCAGCCGACACGCGAGCAGCTGACTCTCAGGTACACCCAGGTGCGGCAGAACGAGCGCGATCGGGATCCGGCAGATGCGGCGCGACAGATGGAGCAGCTGGCCCTCGAACAGGCGCGGCTCCTCGGCCCGGACCATCCGGACACCCTCCAGAGCCGCCACATGCAGGCGTTCTACCTCGACATCGCCGGGCAGCCTGCGCAGGCGGCACGGCTGATGGCTGGCGTGCTCGCTGACCGAAGGAGAATCCTCGGGGACGACCATGAGGAAACCCTTCGAAGCGGACAACTGCACGCGCTCTTCCTCGGCAAGGCCGGCGACTGTGCGGAGGCTGCCAGGCTGTTGGCGCAGAATGCCCTGGACCGGGCTCGGGTCCTCGGCCCCGACCACCGTTCCACTCTCTGGAGCCGGCACCTGCACGCGGATTTCGTCTACGCAGCCGGGGAACACACCAAAGGAAAGCAGCTGATGACCGGTGTAGTCGCAGACCTTGCTCGCATCCTCGGCCCCGACCACTCCGCCACCCGCTCCAGCAGACATGTGCTCGAAACCTATGGACCCATCAACGAGTCGCACACCAAAGCCGGTTAGCGGCCGTTGGCGTGCTGCAGCTCAACGCCCGACCAGCGAAAACATCCCGACCTGCGGCAGGCTCAGGCACATTGGGAGCGTAGGCGCGGCCGGCGGGCCGGTGCGCAAGCGGGTGGAGCAGCGCCCATTAGGGGCGGACGGGATTGGGGGCGCACGGGAACTCAGCTTGTCAGCCGGGGTACCGCGGCGTGGCGTTCAGCCGGTCCGGCGACACAGCACGCTGGCCGTACGCGCGACATCGACGTGGCATCGTCGCGTGAAGCGGGTCCGGCGGATCATGCGCTGATGGCATCAGGGAGCTGACGCGGGGACAAGGCTGCTCGGTGTGCGTTTCACATGGCCGACGGGCCCGAGACGGACCGCCAACACCGGCGCCCACAGCGTGGCCTGCGGACCTGGAGACGAGAACAGGCTGGTCCCGCATCTGCAAACGTCGCGCGTGATCTTCCTGGGGTGAGAGCGTCGCGTTGCTCTGCTGCCGATCCGGTGACGGCGGGTCTTTGGTCCTGGCAGTGTCGTTCCAGGACCAAGGCGTTGCCTGGGAGGGCAATCGACCACGAGGGGTGGGGCGATGACGGAGGAAGTGCAAGGGCGTGGCCGCGAGTCGGCGGACGCGGCAAGCGGGGGGCGGTCCGCGCAGGTGGACGTCTGGTGCGTGCACATGCGGGCGCTGGTGTCGGAGGCCTTCGGCACTCAGGAGGAAGCGGCGGCGGGCATGGGCCAGAGTGAGGCGTGGCTGTCCCGGGGGCTGCGTGCCTTGGACGACCACCATCGCACGCGCATGCCCGCCCGGAGCTTCGTCGACCGCGTACTGGGCGCGTGCGAGGTCAGCGACGAGGTGCGTGAACGGACCCGGAAGCTGTACATGGAGGCGCTGGCCACGGTCGATGAGGCGCGGCATGCCGACTACCGGGCCGCCGACCGGGCAGCAGCCGCGCAGGACCGTTCTGAGGAGGCGCTGCGTGTGCTGGCGGATCTCCGCGCCCGCTTGGCGCAGCAGGAGGAGCAGCAGACGGCCGAGGTGGCCCGTCTGGAGAGTGAGGTCGAGCGGCTGGAGGAGGAGAAAGTCGCGGATCTGGCCGCTGTGCGGTTGCGGCAGCAGAGGTTCGTTGCGCGTCTGAGCGGAGCGCAGACCAGGATCAGAGAGTTGACCGGGCAGCTCGCCACTGAGCGTCGTGGCCGACGGGTGGATCAGGCGACGATCGAGGCGCTGCGGGGGGAGTTGGTGAGAGCGCACAACATGATTGAGGGACTGCGCGGGGAGCTGGCTCAGGCCCAGACCACGGTCAAGGAGGTCAGGGAGGAGGCCGTCCTGGCCGAGGCCATTGTGATCACCGAGCAGGCTCTGGCGGCGGAGAGGGAGCGCGCCGAGTTCGGGAAGGCGGCAGTCCTCGAGGAGGGAACGGAACGCCGGCGACCGGCCGCCGGGCCGGTCGCCGTCGGCAGTATCGGCTTCGTGGTCATGGTGCTGGGTGCTCTGACGGCCCTTGCCACCGTCATGCACCCGAAAGTTGCTGCTGACCTGGACTGGGCTGTGGTCAATGAAGTGAGGGACAGTACAGCGGCGACCTACGCCGCCCTGGCGGCCATCGTCCTCGGCTTCTCGGTATGGCTCTGGGCGATGATGATTCTCCTCGACCGCGGCTACCTCCCCCAGACCGAATTTCGGTCCCACGACGCGGAAGTCGACTTCGCCACCTGGATCTAAGGATTCGAAACTACGGCGCTGTCGTGGCCTCTTCGGTCAGGACAGCGCCGTCGGGCCCTTGCCGTGACCATCGACGCGAACCGTAGCCGTACAGCCGCTGGTCCGCGGCGTCGGCTGAGGAGGTCCGAGCCAGCGGTTGTCCCGCGACGACCGGTACGCTGCCTCGCCGTGGGTGGCGTGATCTCAACGGATGATCCGGTTCACCTTGTATCCACGTGGGCCGACTCGCGCTGCCAATCGATGCAGGCAGGGCACTCGCCGCCATCATCCTCCCGGGGGACGTAGGTCTCAGCGCAGGTGGAGCATTTGGCCACGGAGTCGAAGGCTTTCCCGCAGCTGAAGCAGAGTGTCACATCGCCCGTGGTCACGTCGGCGATACGCGTGCAGCCGACCAACAGTCCAGGCTGGTGGCAGCTCGGGCAGACCTCGGAGACCTCTGCAGGTGCGACATCGTGAAAGATGACGTAGTAGATGAGCAGCGCGCCTGGGTCATCCCACGTCGAGTGGCAGAATCGACACGCGAGTGGCCCCCACCCCTCACCCACGACCAGGGCCCACTCACTGCACTCCGGGCACATTACGGTGCGGGCCCTGTGGCCCTCCAGTTCCGTGCCCAGACGCTTGAGCCGTGCATCGCCGAACGCCTGGATTTTGCGGACACGCAAGCGAATCAGCCCGAGCTGGCTATTGAGCTCTTCTGCTTCCTCCTTGGGCAGGGCTGGGAGGAGTTGGTCATGTACGAACGCTACGAGGAAGTCGAGGACTTGGGCCGCGCGTACTTCGACGGCCCGGGCGTGCGTCTTGAGGCCGTAATGCTGCAGCGCGTTCCGCCACTTGGACAAGATGCCCAAGCTCTTGGCCGACTTGTCGTCGACGACTACGCCTGCGATGTCCTTCAGCCGAGAAAGGGCTGCAGCCGTGGTGCAGCTCTCGAAGTCACCAGCCTCGAATCTCTGCCTGGTGGCAAGTCCGGGGTCTTTGAAGACGAGGCTCCAGTGCTCGAGCTGCAGGCGGGCCTTGAGGAGGACTTCGGCTGCGGCTTGAAGGTGCAGCACTACGTACTTCAGGTCACGCGGCGAGGCCGATTGGGCCACGCCCAGGCGCATGACGACACTGTTCAGATAATCGACGCCGTTGAGCACTGGCGGGAAATACACCTCTGACCGTAATGAGGCACTCTCATCCCGTTTCGGGTAGAAATCATTCAAGATGTCGATCCTTACTGTCGCTAGAGGTTGTCCCGTAAATGATCTGAGGCATGCAGGCTGACCTGCTCGTTTGCCTGTCATCCGGTGAGGGTGAGGTTGTGCAGGCGGGCGAT
>NZ_JBVJPV010000039.1:0-12896 GCF_055609245.1 Streptomyces sp. NPDC036813
GGCCCCCGTGGAATCCCTGATGCCACTGCGCCTCGCCCGCTACGGCGTCCCCCTCTCCGAAACCGCCCCCGCCGGCCTCGCGGCAGCCGGCATCGAGCCGGCGTTGATACCGGCGGCCCCGAAGCCGGCCCTGGACGCGGCTCCCACGGCCGGGTCGGCGTCCTCCCCCGAGGCGGCCGCGCGCGGTCGTACCGCCGGGGCGGCTCCTGTCCCGCAGCAGAGGGCACCGCACGCCGAGCGCCCCGATCCGGCCGGCGACGAGGCCGGGCAGCAGGCCGGCGAAGCCGTCCCCGACGAGAGCCCGTGGTTCCACAACCCCCGCGAGATCGAGTACCACGGCGGCTACGACCCCAACTACGACCCGGCCGAGCAGTACGCGCAGTGGTACGCCGAGCAGCAGGAAGCCGAGCAGTACCAGGACCAGTACCAGGAGGAGCCGCCCGCCGACGAACCCTCCGAGGAGGAGACCGGCAGCTTCCCCATCCCGGTCGGCCCGAACCGCACCCGTGAGCTGGGCGACGGCGGCGGCATCCCGGAACCGGAGCCGACGGAGGAGGACTTCTACCTGGTCTTCCGCAAGTCGATCGACGGCAGCTACCCGACCCCCGCCCAGTTCCGGGAGGACGTGGAGGCGACGTTCGGCCGGACGCTGTCCAAGGGTGAGGCCGAGCGGATGGTCAACCGCTTCGCCGGCCGTCACTCGGCGGAACTCCAGGAGGACCACATCGCGTAGGCGGTGAGCAGGCGTGGACACGGGAAAAGGGGCCCTCCGCGAGGAGAGCCCCTTTTCCGTGACCGCTCAGGGCTTACCGCTCACCGCTCACGCGCCGAGCAGCCGCCGCACCCGCTCCTGACCCACCGCGAGCAGCAGCGTGGGCAGACGCGGACCGGTGTCACGGCCGACGAGCAGGTGGTAGAGCAGCGCGAAGAACGACCGCTGGGCGGTCTTGATCTCCGGCGGCAGCTCCTTGGGCGTGGCGTCCGCGGAGAACCCGGCCTGAACCTTGGGCACGCCGTAGACGAGGTGGGTCAGCCCGTCGAGCGACCAGTGCTCGGCGAGCCCGTCGAGCAGCAGCCGCAGGGACTCGCGGCCGGCGTCGTCGAGCGACTTCAGCAACTCGGCGTCGGGCTCCTCGCGCACGATGGTGCGCTGGTCGGCGGGGACGTGGGTGTTGATCCACGTCTCGGCCTTGTCGTACCGGGGCCGTGCCTCGTCCAGGGAGGCCAGCGGGCTGGACGGGTCCAGCTCGCTGAGGATGCGCAGTGCCTGGTCCTCGTGGCCGGCGGTGATGTCGGCGACGGAGGCCAGCGTGCGGTACGGCAGCGGGCGGGCCGTCTTCGGCAGCTCACCGGCGGCGGTGCGCACCGCGCGGGAGTGCGCGGCGACGTCGGCGGGGAGGGCCGAGCCGTCGGCGACCTTGGCGTCGAGGCGGTCCCACTCGTCGTAGAGCCGCTGGATCTCCTGGTCGAAGGCGATCTTGAAGGACTGGTTGGGCCGGCGGCGGGCGTACAGCCAGCGCAGCAGCTGCGGCTCCATGATCTTCAGCGCGTCCGCCGGTGTGGGCACGCCACCGCGCGAGGACGACATCTTGGCCATGCCGGAGATGCCGACGAAGGCGTACATGGGGCCGATGGGCTGCTTGCCGCCGAAGATCCCGACGATCTGGCCGCCGACCTGGAAGGACGAGCCGGGCGAGGAGTGGTCGACGCCGCTCGGCTCGAAGATCACGCCCTCGTAGGCCCAGCGCATCGGCCAGTCGACCTTCCAGACCAGCTTGCCGCGGTTGAACTCGCTGAGCCGGACGGTCTCGGAGAAGCCGCACGCCGTGCAGGAGTACGTCAGCTCGGTGGAGTCGTCGTCGTAGGCGGTGACGGTGGTGAGGTCCTTCTCGCAGTTGCCGCAGTACGGCTTGTACGGGAAGTACCCGGCGGAGCCGGACGAGCCGTCGTCCTCCTCCGCTGCGCCGGAGCCCTCGGCGGCCTCCAGTTCGGCCTCGTCGACCGGCTTCTGCTTGGCCTGCTGCTTCTTCTGGTCGGCCGGCTTGGGCTTGGTGCGGTACTGGGCGAGGACGGCGTCGATGTCCTGCCGGTGCTTCATGGCGTGCAGGATCTGCTCGCGGTACACCCCGGAGGTGTACTGCTCGGTCTGGCTGATCCCGTCGAACTCGACGCCGAGCTGGGCGAGCGACTCGATCATGGCCGCCTTGAAGTGCTCGGCCCAGTTCGGGTGGGGCGAGCCCTTCGGGGCGGGCACGGAGGTCAGCGGCTTGCCGATGTGCTCGGCCCACGACTCGTCGATCCCGTCGATGCCGGCCGGGACCTTGCGGTAGCGGTCGTAGTCGTCCCAGGAGATCAGGTGGCGCACCTGGTACCCGCGGCGGCGGATCTCGTCGGCGACCAGGTGCGGGGTCATGACCTCGCGCAGGTTGCCCAGGTGGATGGGGCCGGAGGGAGAGAGTCCGGAGGCGACGACGACCGGTTTGCCCGGGGCCCGACGCTCCGACTCCTCGATGACCTCATCCGCGAAACGGGAGACCCAGTCGGTGGTCTCGGCGCTCTGAGCCACGATCGGCACGTCCTCTTTTTCTGGAGTTCTCAGACTTCTCTGAAGTTCTCGAAACGGAGTTCTCAGCCGGCGGCCGGGACGGTCGCTCGGCCGCGCGCCCCCATTGTCCCAGGCCCGGCCCCAACCGGGAAAACGACTTCCCCCATCCTTGGCACAACCGTTCCCGTCACCCGCTGGTCCAACTGCTCGACGAACCGGCCGGCGAAGGGGTGGGCGACATGCGAAGTGGCGGCAGACGGGCACGGACGACGGGGGCAGCGGCCGCCGCGCTCCTGCTGGGTGCCCTGGCGGCACCGGCGGCGCACGCGGCGCCGACGCAACCGGCGGCGCCTGCTGCGCCCGCCGCACCTACGGAGGCGGACGTACGGACGTCTCTGCGGCCGGAACCCGCGACCCTGGCCCCCGGCCGCTCCTTCCAGCTGAACCTGACGACGGACGTGGTCACGGGCACGGTCCCGGAGCTGGCGACGGTGATCACGCTCCCGGCCGGCCTGACGTACGACCGTCCCTCGGCACACGACGACATGGAGTACACGCGCTGCACCCCGTCCGCGGACGGGCGCACGATCACCTGCCGCTCGCTGGACGCCCCGCACGAACACGTGTGGGAGAACCTGACCGTCCAGGTGGACCGGGACGTGGCCCCGGGCACCACCCTGCCGATCACGGCGAAGGCGGTCATCGGCGACGCGGTCGACACCAAGCCGGAGGACAACACGGCGACGGCGTCCGTGCAGGTGGCGGTGAGCGAGGACATCGGCGTCGCCTGGAAGCCGGCGAAGGCGTCGGTGAAACCCGGTGAGCGGGTGGCAGCCCGGTTCGTCGTGACCAACCACGGCTCGAAGCCCGCGCAGCTCAATGCCGTGCGGTTCTGGCTGGGCTTCGACTACTGGGACGGCACCTCGAAGCCCGACGACCCGGGCTGCTGGGCCGACCCGGGCGAGCTGATCTGCGACGTCTGGCGGAAGCTGGCTCCGGGCGAAAGCATCTCCTACGACTTCGCGTGGACATTCCCGCGGAAGGCGGCCGGCACCACGTACACGATGGCGGGCTCGCTCGCCTTCCCGGACGTTCTCGACCCGGACCCGGCGAACGACAGGGCCGACCTCGTCATCACGATCGGCAAGCCGTCCAAGCCGACACCGAAGCCGACACCGAAGCCGACCGCCACGCCGACGCCCACGCCGACGGCGAAGCCGACCGCGGCGCCGGCGCCGACCACTTCCACGACGGCACCCGTGACCGGCACGGGCGCCGACGTCACCCCGCAGGGCGGCAGCGGCCGGCTCGCCGCGACCGGCGCGTCCGTGCTCCCGTTCGCCGGTGCGGCGGCGGCACTGGCGGTGGCCGGCGGCGCGCTGGTGCTGACGGCACGCGGCCGCCGCCGGGAGCACGGCTCGCACTGAGCCCTGCCCGCCGTCAGTTCCGATCACCCGATCAGAGACAAGGACGACACATGCACCGACGTCGGGTACGCCTGTCCACCACCCTGAGCGCGGCCGCGCTGGCACTGCTGGCCGCTTCCGCGACCGCGGCGCAGGCGGCGCCCGCAACGCCCGCAGCCGGACCGGTCGACGTCGAGGCCCGGCAGTATCTGGACACGCCGTTCACCGCTCCGGGCCACAAGCTCGGCATACGCCCGATCGTCGAGACGGTGTCGGGCAAGGTGGATCACCTCTCTGTCACTCTGACCCTGCCCGAGGGCGTGACGTACCAGGGCACCAGCGACGACGGCGCCTCCGCCGTCTGCACGCCGTCCGCCGACGGCCGCAGTGTGACCTGCGCGAACAAGGACGGGAGCACCCGTCTGGTGTCCGCGTACGTGACCGTGCGGGTCGGCAAGGACGTCGCGCCGGGCACGAGCCTGACCTTCACGACCACCGCGGACATCGGTGACGCCGTCGACGCGAAGCCCGTGAACAACACGCAGACCGGACAGCTCGAGATCAGGCAGCCCGCGGACCTGGGCTTCGCGTGGAAGCAGCCGAAGGTCTCGGTGAAGCCGGGCGAGGACGTGAAGACGGAGGCCGTGGTGACCAACCACGGGCCCGGCCCGGTCAAGCTCGAAGCGGTGGAGTTCCAGACGGGCTGGGACTACGGGCCCAAGGACGGCAGCTATGACAAAGGCTGCTGGTGGGACCCGGGCGTGCTGATCTGCGACGTCTTCCGCGATCTGGCCCCCGGCGAGAGCGTGACGTTCCCGTTCGCCTGGGACTTCCCGCAGAAGGCCGCCGGCACGACGTACAGCGTGCCCGCCTTCCTGTACCAGAGCAGCCCGCTCGACGAGAACCCGGCGAACGACAAGCAGACTCTGGTCTTCACCATCGCCAAGGGATCCAAGCCGACGCCGAAGCCGACGCCGACCTCGAAGCCGACGGCGACGCCGACCTCGACGCCGACCTCGAAGCCGACGGCGGCGCCGACGCCCACGCCGGCCTCCTCTACCACGGCACCCGCCACGGCACCCGCCACCGGCGCGACCCCGCAGGGCGGCGACGGCCGGCTCGCCGCGACCGGCACCGGCCCGCTGACCGCGGTCGGGGCGACGGCCGCGGCGCTCACCGTCGCGGGTGGCGCGCTCGCCCTGGCACGGCGGACGCGCCGCCGGGAGCACTGAGCCGGTGGAGTACCGATGGGCCGCGGGCGCGGCCACCCTCGCACTGCTGGCCGCGCCCGTGGCACAGGCGGCGGACACCGTCACCGCCGATGGGTCCGCCGACCTCCGCCTCGCGTGGCGGAAGCCCTCCGGGCCGGTCGCTCCCGGCGAGCGCGTGGAGACGCCCCTGGTGGTGACCAACCACGGTCCGGCCACGGCCACCCAGTTGGAACTGACGATGACCGTCATGGGGGACCACTGGCCGGGCGGCCCGTACGAGGACGTCGCCCACCAGTGCTGGACCGACCCGGGCGTGGTGATGTGCCTGCTGTTCGATCTGGCCCCCGGGGAAAGCGTCACCCTCCCCGTGGGATGGCGCTTCCCCCGCAAGGCGACCGGCACGACCTACGAGGCTCCCGCCTCGGTCAAGGGCCTCCCGGACGACCCGGACACGTCGAACAACGCGGACAGCATCGACTTCGTCATCGCCGACCCGCCCCCGGCAAGGTCCGCACCCGGGCCGTGGCGCGTCGTCACCGCCGCGGCGGCGGGCGCGGCGGTCGCGGTCACCGCCGGCGCGCTGATCCGGCGCAGGCGGGCCCGTCGGCGGGCGTGAGGACCGGGGGCGGCCGCGCGAGCCCGGAAAACGGTTTTACCCCCCATGGGATACTGGCCGTGTCCACACACCCCACGAGGAGAACGGCACCCATTCCTATGGCCTCGGTCACGTCCCTCACCGCTTCCGTCCACCAGCGCCTCGCGTCCGCGCTGTCGGCTGCCCTTCCCGAGGCCGCCGGCGCCGACCCGCTGCTGCGACGAAGCGACCGGGCGGACTACCAGGCCAACGGCATCCTCGCGCTGGCGAAGAAGGCCAAGGCCAACCCGCGGGAGCTGGCCACACAGGTCGTCGCGCAGGTGACCACCGGTGACCTGATCCAGGACATCGAGGTCTCCGGCCCCGGCTTCCTCAACGTCACGATCACCGACCGGGCGATCACCGAGAACCTCGCCGCGCGCGCCGCCGACACCGACGGCCGCCTCGGCGTGCCGCGGGCCGAGCAGCCGGGCACCACGGTCGTCGACTACGCGCAGCCGAACGTGGCGAAGGAGATGCACGTCGGTCATCTGCGGTCCGCGGTGATCGGTGACTCGGTGGTGCAGCTGCTGGAGTTCACCGGCGAGAACGTGGTGCGCCGGCACCACATCGGCGACTGGGGCACGCAGTTCGGCATGCTCATCCAGTACCTGGACGAGCACCCGCACGAGCTGGACCACAGCGGCGCCGAGGTGAGCGGCGAGGAGGCGATGTCCAACCTGGACCGCCTCTACAAGGCCGCGCGCCGGAAGTTCGACTCCGACGAGGAGTTCAAGACCCGCGCCCGTCGCCGGGTGGTGGACCTGCAGGCCGGTGACCCGCACACGCTGGCCATGTGGCAGAAGTTCGTGGACGAGTCGAAGATCTACTTCTTCTCCGTCTTCGAGAAGCTGGACATGGAGGTCCGCGACCCCGACATCGTCGGCGAGTCCGGCTACAACGACATGCTCGCGGAGACCTGCCGCCTGCTGGAGGAGTCGGGCGTAGCCGTCCGCTCCGAGGGCGCCCTGTGCGTGTTCTTCGACGACATCAAGGGCCCGGACGGCAACCCGGTCCCGCTGATCGTGCAGAAGTCCGACGGCGGCTTCGGCTACGCGGCCACCGACCTCTCCGCGATCCGCGACCGCGTCTTCAACCTGAAGGCGAACACCCTGCTCTACGTGGTCGACGCCCGCCAGTCCCTGCACTTCAAGATGGTCTTCGAGACCGCGCGCAAGGCCGGCTGGCTGAACGACGACGTGAAGGCCCACCAGCTGGCGTTCGGCACGGTCCTCGGCAAGGACGGCAAGCCGTTCAAGACGCGTGAGGGCGAGACGGTCCGGCTGGTCGACCTCCTCGACGAGGCGATCGACCGCGCGTCGGCCGTCGTCCGGGAGAAGGCGCAGGACCTGTCCGAGGAGGAGATCGCCGAGCGGGGCGCCCAGGTGGGCATCGGCGCGGTGAAGTACGCGGACCTGTCGACGTCGGCGAACCGGGACTACAAGTTCGACCTGGACCAGATGGTCTCGCTGAACGGCGACACCAGCGTCTACCTCCAGTACGCCTACGCCCGTATCCAGTCCATCCTGCGCAAGGCCGGCGAGGTCCGCCCGTCGGCCCACCCGGAGCTGGAGCTGCACGCGGCGGAGCGCGCGCTGGGCCTGCACGTGGACGCGTTCGCGGAGATCGTCGCGGAGGCGGCGGCGGAGTACGCCCCGCACAAGATGACGGCGTACCTGTACCAGCTGGCGTCGCTCTACACGACGTTCTACGACAAGTGCCCGGTCCTGAAGGCGGACACCCCGGCCCAGGTCGAGAACCGCCTGTTCCTGTGCGACGTGACGGCGAAGACCCTGCACCAGGGCATGGCACTGCTGGGGATCAGGACGCCTGAGCGGCTCTGAGGCACCGGGGCCGGTGGCGGTGTGCCACCGGCCGCCCGTGGCCCGGCCCGTTCCTTCGACCGGGCGGGCAACAGCGCAGAAAAGAGGGTGCCGGCACCGGATTTCTCCGGTGCCGGCACCCTCTTTCAGTGCGGCGGCGCCGCCGTCAGATCTCCTCCGCCTTCAGGTCCCACGGGAGACGGTCCCCCGCAGCGGACTGCACGGCGCGGAGCCGGTCCAGGTCCTCCTCGATCAGCATCAGCGCTTCGAAGGCATAGGCAGCGCCTGCCTCCGACTCACCCTGCATCACTTCGGCATACAGAACCCACAGCCCCTGCCGCGCCGCTGTCACGCAGGCCTCGGCCACGGCGCTGTCCGAGTCGACGGCGGGCCCGAGGATCCGCAGGATCCAGCCGAGCGTCTCCCGTCGGGCGGGTTCGGACAGCGTCCCCGTCAGGGCGGCACAGGCCACCGGGACGAAGGCGGCGGACACCGGCAGCAGACCGTCGGCCGGAGTCATCACATGGTCGTGCAGTGCGGTGATGAACGCCTCGCCCCGACCGTGTCCCTCCTCGAGGGTGATCAGCTCCCTGATCCTGGCCGGAAGATGCGCGGCGCTCTCACCACAGCCGCACTCCATCTGCTCCCAGTCGAACTTCTGGAGTTCGATCTCGAAGAGAGTCACTACGTCTACCTTCCCCACGCGCCACCCGGTTCGGCGGTGATCCCGGGCACGAAGTTGCCGAGGTTGGGATAGTCCACCTGGCAGTTGACGCACACCGGTTTCAGGACAGCCTGCCAGTTGCGCTGCGCGTCACGCTCCAAGGTATACGCATGCGTGAAGATCACTTCGTCCACGTTGCCGCCCAGGGCGAGCAACGCGTTGCCCTCCGCGCAGTACCCACCGCCGGAAGAAGCGAGCACGGTGTCTCCGGTGCGCGTGTTGATGGCACCGACGTACGTGCGGCTCCTGGTCCTGGCGCTGGAGGCGAAGGCTGCGAACGTCGGAACTCGCTGCGAGACCTCTTCCAGACGTTCCGCCTGGTTCCAGTTCGCCGGTGCGCGGTCCACCTCGACCACCGGCGGCCTGTCACCGGCTTCACCACGGGAGCTGGGCACCTTGCCCGAGCCACCGCTACCGCTGGATCCGCCGTTGCTGTGCGACGAGCCACCGGCTGAGCCACCAGGCTTGGAGCCGCCGCCCTTCGAGGAACCGCCTCCCTTCGAGCCACTCCCCTTCGAGCCACCGCCACCGCCCGAGCTGTGGGACGAGGCGTGCGGCGCCGCCTTGGCCTGCGCCTGCTTCTGGACGGGGTTGCCGGTCTTCTTGGTGACGCTGACGGCCTTCTCGGTCGTCCGTTTCGCGGCTTCGGCAGCCTTCTTCTTGGCGCGTTGCGCGGCTGCCTTCTTGGCCTTCTCGATCGCGAGTTTCTTCGCTCTCAGAGCCGCCGCCTCGGCGGCCTTCGCCGCCTTCAGGACGATCTCCGCGGCCTTCTTGGCCGCCTTGAACGATTCGACAGCGCTGATGGTGCGCTTGACGGCCTTGATGACGGACGGGATCTTGCCCAGCTTGGTCCACGGGATGGCGTCGACCGCGATGCTGATGCAGGACCACATGTCGCCGCCGAAGCACGCCATGGCGTCGTTGATGCCGATGAAGTCCTTCAGCGTCTCCCACGCCACGGCCAGGATGACCGAGGTGAGGGACTTGCCCTGCATCGCCTGCGCCTGCGCGACCTGCGCCGCGGACAGACCCGCGCCCGCGAGGGCCGCGGCCCGCTCGGAAGCGGACAGCGAGATCGCCAGACCCGACGGGTCGGACATCGTCGCCGGGTTGTTGTGCGCGTAGGCGTACCCGTTGGACTGCAGGACATCGTTCAGGTTGAGCACCGGGTCGGTGGACAGGAAGCGTCCCACCACCGGGTCGTACAGACGCGCGCCGAGCGGCTGGAAGCCGGAAGCGTCGTCCCTGGTCGCTCCCAGGAAGCCGGTGTGGCTCTGGGCGTTGATGCCGGCCGTGTCGGTACCGCGCTGGTTGCCGAACGGGTCCTGCTTGCGGATCCGCACCGACATGCCGCCGCTCAGCGCGACCTCTGCGTAGGTGCTCCCCTGGTGATCAGCGGTCAGGGCGACCAGACTCTCGCCGCCGTTGCCGTAGGCGTAGCGCATGACCGCGCCGCCCGGGGAGGTGTAGGTGCGCTGGGTGTTGACCAGCACGCCACCCTTCTGGACGGTTACCTCGGCCTCGCCCAGGCTGAGCGTGGCCTGCTTGCCCTTGATCGACAGCAGGCGGGAGCCGTCCGGGCCGTAGATGTAGCGGGTGTCGTTCTGCGGCGCCCACAGCTGCTCCGCCTTCGTGCCGTCACAGGTGGCGAGCACGATCGGGGTGGAGTTGGCCGAGTTGGCGCCCTGGACCGACAGACACAGACCCGAAGCGACGTGGGTCAGCTGACCCGACGCGTTGCGCTTGAGCTCCTGGCCGGCCGAGCCGTCACACTTCTGGAGCTGGACCGCGGACCCGGCGGTGTTGCCGACGGGCTGGACACACCAGTTGTCGTAGACGTTCAGCGTGCCCTGGTCGGGGTTGGTACCGCCCGGGGTCTGGCTGAAGCGCCAGTTCTGCGCGGGCGAGCTGTTGCAGCCGTACAGCTGGATCGCCGTACCCGCCACAGCGAGACCGCTCTTCAGGTCCAGGCACTTGTCGGCGAGACCCACATACGGGGTCTTGCCACCGGTGCCCGCACCCGTGATCCGGTCGATCTGACCGTCGTAGGTCCAGGACAGGGACTGCTTGTCGCCGTTCTGGAGGGAGGTGATGGTCTTGGTCTCGCCGGTGAGCTCGTACAGACGCTCCGCCTCGGCCTTGACCTGCGCGCCGGCCGGCGTGGTGTAGGTCTTGGACACCTTGGTCAGCGTGTGCGGCTGGCTGCCGTCGGCCTTGCCGTAGGCGTAGGTGCTGGTGGCGTCCTTGGCGGTGTTGCCGGTGAGGTCCTTCTCGGTCAGCTTGGTGCGGTTGCCGAGCAGGTCGTACTCGTACTCCTGCCAGTAACCGGACTTGTCGGTACCGGGGGCGACATTGGGCGTGCCGTCGGTGTTCTTCGGCGAGCGGCAGGCGGTGTCGGGCTTGGACGTCAGGTCCTTCGCCGTCCATGCCGTCTTCAGCTCACCCAGCGGGTCGTAGGCGAAGCACTGACGTTCCTCGATGCCGGTCGCGCCCTCCGTGATGGAGGTGACGTTGCCGGACGGGTCGTAGGTGTACGACCGCTTGGAGACGAGGTTGCCGGAGACCAGGGACTGGTCGCCGCCGTTGGTGGCGCCCTTCTCGCGGTAGACCTGCTGGTCCTTGAGCTCACCGCTGGACTCGTCGTACGAGTTCTGCGTCCAGACCCGGTACGGCTGGGCGCCGAGCGTGGAGCGCAGCACCTGGCCGTACGGGTCGTAGACCGTCTCCGAGCCGTACCAGTCCTTGCCGGAGATGGAGAGCGGCTTGCCGTCCTTGTTGTAGCGGACGACCACCTTCTCGGAGTCGAGCTTGCCGACCTTGGGCAGGGTCGACTCCTCCAGCATGCCGTTGTCGGCGTACTTGTAGGAGTACGTGTAGGACTTGTCCAGGCCCCAGGTGGTGGCCAGGTTGTCCGGCAGGGTGAGCGTGGTGGAGGTCGGTGCGTAGTCCTTGGTGTAGCCGTTGACCTGCTGGGTGTAGGCCTCACCGTCGGTGTAGCGCGTGGCGGTGTAGGGCATGCCCTTGCCGCCCGGCGCCAGGTCGTAGGTGAAGTTGGTCAGCAGAGTGCCCGACTCGCTGTTCAGGCGCTGTTCCGTGGGCCGCGACAGCTGGTCGTAGCCGTTCCAGACGGTGAAGCCACGCGCGTTGGTGGTCGTCAGCGGCCGGTCGTGGCTGTCGAAGGTCGTCCGTGTGGTGCCCGAGTCCGGGTCCGTCGCGGAGTCCTGACGGCCGCGGTGGTCGTAGGTCCACGTCCACGGGTGGTTCTTGTCGAGGGTGTTGTACGCCTTCACGAGCTGGCCGCGAGGGTCGTACTCGTACTTCATCGACGTGAAGCCGCCGGGCGCTGCCGGGTTGAAGGTGTCCACCCGGGAGGTACGGCCGAGCGCGTCCGTGAAGACCTGGTAGGAGGACGCCCCCTGCGGGTTGACCACCTTGGACCAGTCGAGGCCGTACTCGTACTTGGTGGCCCGTGCGGGCACTTCCTGCGAGGAGACCTCGTGCGTGTCCGGGTTCTCAACCTTGAGGACCGGGGTCTCCTGGAGGACGCGGCCTGAGCCGTCGTAGGTGTAGCGGGTGATGTTGGGGACCTGGGTGTCGGCTTCCGGGGAGAAGAGCTCGCCGGGCTTGGCCTCGTAGGTCAGGTAGGCGTTGTTGGTCTGCCAGACCTCACCGGAGCTGTTGTAGAGCGTGTCGGTGATCAGCCAGCCGCCGCCGTCCGCCTGCTCCTGCGTCTGCCGTTCGCGGCCGAGGCCGTCGTAGAGGGTGACGGAGGTGTCGATCTTGTCGTTGTAGCCGCGGGTGTAGGTCGTGACGTAGGACGGCTTGCGGTCCTCGCCCTCCACGTACGGCGGCACCGTGTACACGGCGCGGAAGTCCGGCACCACGGTGTCAGATGGGGCGCGGTCCGCCGCCCAGGCCTTCTCGAGCCGGCCCAGCGGATCGAACTCGGCCTGCGTGACATGGCCGTTGGCATCCGTGGTCTTGGTCGTGGTGCCGCGACCGGGCTCGAGCTCCCGGGTCTCGGAGTGACCGACCGCGTTGGTCTCGGTGACCTTGAAGACCTGGCCGGTGGCCGGCTCGTAGGTGATGAGGCCGGCCGTCTTGTGGTCGGTGTCCGTCTGCCGCGTCACCCGCCCGATGGCGTCGAACTCGGTCGTGCCATTGGACTGCCAGCCGTTGCCGTCACCGTTGATCGACCAGGACTCGGACGCCTCGCCCTTGGTGGTGTCGGCGAGCGCCACGCCGTAACCCTGGCCGTCGTACGCGGTCCGCGTACCACTGCTGAGAGTGCTGAGGTCCGCGAAGTCCGCGGCCGCGCACGTCGTCGGGGACTCCAGCACCTGCTTGGTGAGCCCGATGATGTTCTTGGCGGTGTTGTGGATGTACTCGGACTTGGTGCAGGACTCGTCGCCGGTCTTGCCCGTGTCACCGAGGGATTCCACCAGCACCGGCAGACCATAGGTCGGCTCGTAGGTGGTGTGGGTCTTGACCACGCGTTCGGTGCGGGTGTCGTCGCTGTTGGTGCCGGACGACTTCGTGTAGGCGATCTCGTC
>NZ_JBVJPV010000040.1:0-11074 GCF_055609245.1 Streptomyces sp. NPDC036813
GACCTATCCAGGAGGGCTCCGACGCCGTGATCACACCAGCCACGGCAAGATCATCTCACCTCTGGCCAGCAGTTACGGGACAACCTCTAGTCGCGGGGCAAGCACCCTGGGACTGGGTGAATTAGACCAACGGTGGAGCGGGCGGCCGTGCGCCGGCCTGGCCTGGCCCGTACGACCGTCTCGGTCACTACGATGCGCGCCCCGGTCCACCACCACCTGCGCAGGAGAGCTGGTCCGCTCCTGCATCGTCGCCGTAGGGCGCACCGACAGCGGCCCCGGCTACCGGGCGCTTAGTTCCAAGGGGAGCGTGCGCGGATCATGCCGGATGCCGTCTCGCGGTGATCGGATCAACACAGGCATCCTTGTCGCACAGTGGGCGTCGCGGGTGCCGTGTCTGCCGCGGGGTGCTCGGCGGGATCGTGGATGAAAGCGTGCGCGCCGCCAACTCGGCACGGCCCGCCGCATCGACCGCCTCCAGAAAGTCGTAGGCGTCCGCGCCGACGTGCCCGAAACCCTGACGGCGTGTCAGGGGAAGCACCAAGCGGGTGAGTCGCCACGCTGTCACAGTCAACACCTCGAGTTGCGCGCGCAGTTCGTCGTCGGATACCTCTTCGACCGCGTCGAACAGCCCTGCCCCAGCGTTGTTCACCAGCACGTCGACGCCGCCGAAGCGATCGACCGCGTGAGCGACCGCCGCTTCGCACTGCTCGGCGTCGCGCACGTCCAGAGCCACCGCCGACACCCGGTCCGGGTACCGGTCAGCCAGCTGGTTCATGGAGGCAGGTTTGCGGGCGGTGGCGACCACCAGGTCGCCGGCCTGGAGCCGGAGGCGCCTGCCAGCGCCCGCCCGAGCCCTGAAGAGCACCCCGTCACCAGCCATCACCGCGTCATGCGTCCCCCGTCGCCGTGTCCGTGGCCACGGCCGTAAGCCGCGCGGGGCGATGGTGGCAGTTCGTGCTCCGGCCAGGAGGGGCGCGCGGAAGCACAAGCAGCGCGCATCCAACCTCATCGGAGGGGCCCGCGTGCCGTGACGTGCGCACCGCGCGGGCGCAGGAAAGGTGCCGCCATCGGACCGGCTGCCGGCCGATGGCTTCCGGGCCCCGGGGGGCAGACACCGCGTCGCGAGCGCCCGGACGCCGACGTGGCCGGGGAATGGCGGTACCCGTTGGGTGTGACGTGCGACGGTCCGATGCGGCGGGGGGCCGGACGCGGGCGGCCCGGTCCGAACTTTTCCGGTTTTCCTCCCCCGCGCGCGGCTGGGGCGCGGTTGGATGTCCTCATGACCTCCGCTGAGCACGCGCGGCTGATGCGCGCCAACCAGGCGAACTGGGACGCCCGCACTCCGGTCCACGTCACCAGCCGGTTCTACGGACTGGACGAGGACCTGCATCCGGAGCGCTGGTTCGCCGCGTTCGAGTGGGAGGACCTCGGCGAGTTGTCCGGCCGGGATGTGCTGCACCTCCAGTGCCACCTCGGCACGGAGACGCTCGCCTTCGCCCGGCGTGGAGCCCGGGCGGTCGGCCTGGACTTCTCGGCGGCGTCCGTGACGGCCGCGCGGAACCTCGCCGCGAAGTCGGGCCTCGACGTCACCTACGTCCAGGCCAACGTGTACGACGCCGTGACGGCGCTCGAGGGCCGGCGGTTCGATGTCGTCTACACCGGCAAGGGCGCCCTGTGCTACCTGCCAGACCTCGAGCGGTGGGCGGATGTGGTGACCAGGCTGCTGCGCCCGGGCGGGCGGTTGTACGTGGTGGAGTTCCACCCGCTGCTCAACGCGCTCGGTCCGAAGCCCGGTTCGGGTGAGGGACCGGAGTTGCTGCTGCGCCACGACTACCTGGGGGGCTCCGGTCCGGTGCACCGGGATGCCACCTACACCTACACCGACGGCCCGGCCGTAGAGGGCGCCACGGACAGTTACGAGTGGATGCACGGAGTAGGAGAGGTCGTGAACGCGTTGACGGATGCGGGAATGGGCGTCCGGCGACTGCGGGAGAGCGACGAGCTTCCCTGGCCGCGGTGGCCGAGGATGGTCCGTACGGACTCTGGCTGGTGGCGGCTGGCCGAGCCGCGGATCCCTCTTTTGTACGGCCTGCTGGCCGTTCGTTGATCCTCCTTCCCCGGCAGCGATACAGTGCGAGCAGGCGTGCCTGCCCCTGTTCGGGCGCCGGTGCTGTTCCTTCTCCGTCGGCTGAACGGCCCGTCACTTTCCGACCCGCGCGTTGCGGGTCAGCTCCCCCGCACCACCTCGTGAGCAACCTTTCCCGAGTCATACCCGAGGTGCTGTTCCCGCCGCCTGGAGGCACGCTCCAGCTTTTCCCGCGCGGCTTCTCTCTCCTTCCCATCGCCTGTCCCCTCGCGGTCGTCCTCGAAAGGAAGGCCACCCGCACCCGCCTTGGAGACAGTGATGTCCCGCATCCGCGTGCCCTCGCAGCAGAGACCAGGCGGGTGCTGCCGGTGCTGGTGATGACGCTCGGCTTCTCCCGGTTCATGACCGCGGTGATGATCCCCTCCCGGCAGGGCGGCGACATCCTGTCGGTGGGAGCCGGTCACCGGCATCGGCCGGGTCACCAGGACGCTGGTCTGGGACCGCGAGGCGGCGATCGGCGGGTCCGGGCGGGTGTCCGCGTTGGCGACGGCGTTCGCCGGCACCGTGGCCACCCGGGTCAAGTTCGCACCGCCCGGTGACCCGGGGTACAGGGGCATGGTCAAGCGGAACAACCAGTACCGGGGGACCTCGTTCCTGCCCGGCCGGACGTTCGCCTCGCCGGCGGACTTCAACCTGCAGCTGGCCCAGTGGCTGGACCCGGCCAACGCCCGCGCCGTCCGTTCGATCCAGGGCCGCCCGGTCGACCTGCTGGAGACCGACTACCTGTCGATGATCCCGTTGCCGCCCCTCGACCCACCGACGGGGCTCAACCAGCGGGTCAGGCTCGGCTGCGACTACTGCGTCCGCGTCGACACCGACGACTACTCGGTGGATCCGCAGGTCATCGGCCGGTTCGTCGACGTGACCGCCTCCCCGCAGGGGGTAACGGTGTTCTGCGACGCCAAATCGTCGCCCGGCACGAGCGGTCCGGGGCGAAGCAGGTCGTGCCACCAGGCCGAGGTCCTCATCCTCACCGGCGTTTCCTACCGCACCCGCCAGCGGCGCGAGCTTCTCGCGAAGGAGAACCGCGTCAGCCGCGACTGAGCCGGCTGGACAGCCGGTCCTTCTTCGCGGCTGGCTTTCCGCCGGCCGCCGTCTTCTTCGCCGCCTGCGCCCGCAGAGACGCCTCGCGCTGGGCCTTGACCGAGTACGACCTGGCCTGTGCGATGGACAATCTGGCCGGCGTGATCACGGTCGACGACAACGGTGCGCCAGCACTGGTGCTGGCCGACGAGCCAGCCACCAGCTGCTACCTGCCCGAGCGCCGAGCGTTCCTGCGGTGGCTTGCCGCCGACTCCGAGGCCGGGTTGAGGGCTGCGGCACACGCGCTGTTCTCGCCGACCCGACCACAGCGTGGCAGAGTGCGGCACCTGGACGTCGGATGGTCCGGCGGTGCTCATGGACTCCGCCGAAGCGGGCTCCGACCTGGGCATCGGGAATCCCAGCGGCGGGACGCACACCCAGGCATCGGTCCCACTGCCCGCCGACCGCTGGAAGGTCCGCGCCACCCATACGAAGGTGGACGAGGAGAACTGGGTCGGCCTGGTCCAGTTCCTGCCCACCGAATCCTGAAACAGGCAGTGCCTCGGTCAGGTCCGGCGAGGCGCGCCGCACTGCAGGCTCGCATCCCCGCGGCCGCCACGGCTTCGGCACGGGCCGCTGCCTCCACCAGCAGGACAACGGCGACTAACGCACTGCCCGCTGCGACCGAGGCGCCCAGAACCAGTGCTTCACCATTGGCTGAACGGATCTCTCGACCCCTTCAAGATGCCGCCGACGAGCAGCTCTTCTTTCACGCGAGGCCGGAAGGCAGTCCGTTGGCCGCGGTGGTTGATCGACGGGGCCGGGCGCCGACCAGTCGGGTGAAGCGGCTCGACGCACCAAGAGAGGAACAACCCCTGGCGCCCTCACTCACCCCGGATGCGCCACGTGCCACTCGCCTGGTCCCAGACGACACGGATGCGTCCCTGATCTGGCCTGCGGGCGGTCAACTCGTTGAGGTCGAATGCCGCGAGCGCCTGGAGTGCGTCGTCCGAGACGTCCGACCACAGGTGGAGGCTGATGCCCGCGTCCGGGTCCTCCACGATCGTGAACAGCGCCTCTGCTTCCCTGGAGGGACCGCTGGCGCTGTTCGCGCTTCTGTCCCTGTGGACCAGGCGACGGACCAGGTCGCGAGCCTGTCCGTATGCATCTTCGGCGGCTTTGGAAATCAGCGCCTGAACGAAGGGCAGTACGGCGGTGGTGACCAGGGCCGTGAGCACCACCGTTCCGACATCCCCCGCGCGAAGTTGCTCTTCCGTGAGCCATTTCTCGCTCTCCCGGGCGAGTTCGCGGGCGCGGTCGTGCCACCGCGCGGCCTCGTCTTCGCGTCCGTGATTCGTCAACAACTGAGCTAGTTGCTCTGCAGCCACCTGGGAGACACTCAGCCACTCGCCACCCGCCGCGACCTGGAACCAGTACGCTGATTCGTCGACATGCCCCTGGGCAACGAGCCGTTCAGCGAGTGCCAGCTGTTCATCTTGGTCCCCGGCCTCCGCCGCCGCTCGCTGCCACGGTTCGGCCTCCGCCAATCGTTGCTGCTGACGCAGTCGACGCAGTAGATCTCTCCGCAGCCAGCGATGACCCGCAGTGGCTCCGCGCACCATCCAGCATTCACGTTCGTCGGCGCTGAGGTCCGAGGAGTGCGCCAGGGCATACATGGCCTCCACGTGACCTGATTCCGCTGCTTTTGTGTAGGAATGACGCGCCTGTTCCCCCAGCCTCGCGCTGTCTGGCCCGCCGAGGGCCGCCATCCCCTCGTACACCGCGCCCAGACAGAAAACGCCTTCCGCGCCGCCCGTCTCGGCGGCCGCACGAGCCCACGGCTCGGCCTGCTCGAACAGACGCTTTTGCGTGAACTCCTGCGCAACCAGGAGGGTCGCGCGCAAGTCGCCGTCTTCGGCAGCCAGGAGGAGGTTCCGCTCATCCTGTTCCCTCATCGAGTCCCCTTCGCCCCCAACCAGGGGCTGTCCCGAAACGAACCTCTGACCACCGAGAACACCACTGCCCGGCACATCCGTTGATTATGTGCGGTTGAGCCGGTGTAGATGACGCCGGTGGCTGGACCACGCGGAGTGCTCGCTCGGTCGCGAAGTGCGCGATATGCCTGGCCATGACCGCGCTTGAAGGGTACACATCTTGAACCGATCAGTTCAAGATAGGATGATGCGCAACAGAGTCCGAACCATCGACGCATCGGCAAGGAAGTGCCGCGTGGCAGGCAAGAAGCAGTTCGACATGGACACGGCGCTCGAGGCCGCGATGATCCAGTTCTGGCGCGATGGTTACGCCGACACCTCATTGGACGATTTGTCTCGGGCAACCGGCCTGAACCGCAGTTCCATCTACGCCTCCCTCGGCGACAAGGACACGCTCTTCCTGCGCTGCCTGGATCGCTACGCCGCGCGCTATGGCGAGAAGTACGACGCAGCCCTGTCGTGTGCAGCCTCGGAACCCGTTGGCGCTCTTCGCGCGTTCTTCGACGTCACCCTCGAGCGCATCGCCGATCCCGGACTGCCGGATGGATGCCTGATTGCCCAGTCAGCCATGGCGATCCCAGTGCTGAGTCCGGGCGTCGCAGCGCACGCCAAGCAGGCGCTCGGCTTCCAGCGCCTGCGTCTGCGCACCGCGCTGAAGGCCGGCCGACTGACCGACCAGGACGCCGAAGCCTTCGCTCTGCACGCGGCGGCTGTGAACCAGTCGCTCGCCGTCATGAGCAGGGCCGGGGCGAGCTGGGTGCAGCTCCTGGCCATCGTGGGCGTGACCGTGGACGCCCTGTCGCAGGCGCTGGTGCTGCGACGGTCTTTGCCGTGACGGGTGGCCAGGTCGCGGCTCCACGTCGTTTGCGAAAAGCATTCCTCGATGGCCCATCGGCTGCGCGCGACGCGGATCAGCTCGTCCACGGGGGCTGGACGTCGCGTGTGTCGCGGTGGTCACGTAGCCACCGCCCGAGGGCGGTGACGCCCTCATCCGCCAGAAATGCCCGTGCCCGTGAGTGCAGCCCGACTTCGCCACGCAGCAGCTGGAACGCCTCGTGGCCGTCGCCCAGGGCGCGCGGCACGCCGGCGTATTTCGTCTGCTCCGGGTGGCGCGGGGGTTTCCCGCACCGCGGGGGTCCACACGCGACAGGGCCTGAGATGGACTCTCCTCTGATCCTAGTGAGCGGCAAAGTTCGGGGGCAGGCGGCTTTCCGGCAGGCTGAAGCCGCGGGAACGAGGCTGGGGGGCCGAGGGTCTCGGCACCCACTAGCGCGGGACGAGCCGTCCCGGCCCGGCCCGAGCACCACCGGCCCGAGCACCAGGAGCCCGATCAAACCGAGGGCGAAGGCGGCTGGCTCTCCGCTTCTGCAGCCGACGCTCGAAGTGACCGCGTCACCAGGCAGGAGGCCGCGGCCGGGAGCTCGGCTGACGTCGGCATTGGCGTTCGGGCGTGTTGTCGATTTAGGCTGCGTCGGTTCGTGCCGTTCACGGCGGCAGCCCATCGACGGATTGGAAGCCGATAATGCAGCAGGCATCGGCCACCGACCCGGCTCCTGGGCGCCGCCCCGAGCTGGTCCCCGACCCGGATGCGGAGGCGGCCCGGATCGCGGCGGTGCGGCGCTACGACATCCTCGACACCCCGCCTGACGGGGCGTTCGACCGGGTGGCGGCGATGGCCGCGCGGCTCTTCGACGTACCGGTGGCGACGGTCACGATCGTGGACACCGACCGCATCTGGTTCAAGGCCGCCCACGGCCTGGAAGGTGTCGCGGAGATCGGCCGTGATCCGGGCCTGTGCGGCTCGGCGATCCTGCGCGATGACACGATGGTGATCCCCGACACCCTCAAGGACCCCGTCGCGGCGGACAATCCGCTGGTCGCCGGGGAGATGGGGGTTCGCTTCTACGCCGCCGCGCCGATCATCACCCCCGACGGGCACAAGCTGGGCACGGTCAACGTCCTCGACACCCGGCCACGCTCGATCACCGAGGACGACACCGCCACCCTGGCCGATCTCGCCGCGATCGTGCTGGACGAGATGGAGCTGCGGCTGTCGGCGCTGCACGCCCTGCGCGACGAGCAGGCCCGCCGGGAGGCGGAGAGGCGGCATGCCGAGGCGGAACGGGCACGGGCCGAGGCGGAACGGGCGGCGCGGGAGAAGGCGGAGCAGGACAAGGCCGCCATCGCCGCGTTCGCCTCCACCCTCCAGCGCACCCTGCTGCCCCCGGCCCTTCCCGTGGTGCCGGGGCTGGAACTGGCCTGCCACTACCGCACCGCCTCCGCCCACGACGTGGGCGGCGACTTCTACGACGTCTTCCCCCTCGACGGCGACCGGTGGGCGTTCTTCCTCGGTGACGTGTGCGGCAAAGGCCCCGAGGCGGCGACCGTCACCGCCCTGGCCCGCCACACCCTGCGCGCCACGGCCCAGATCAACGCCGACCCTGTCACCGTGCTGAGCTCGCTCAACACCATACTGCTCACCGACGTGACCGCCGGCCGCCGTTTCTGCACCGTCGTCTTCGGCATCCTGCAGCCCCGGGAAGACGGCGGCTTCACCGTCACCGTCGCAACCGGCGGCCACCCGCCGGCCTACCATGTCCGCTCCGACGACGACGGCGTCTGGGTGCGGGCCGTACGCCCCAGGGGCGGGATGCTCGTCGGCGCCTTCCCGCAGGCCCCCTTCGCCCAGACCACGTTCTTGCTGACGGCCGGGGAAAGCCTCTTTCTCTATACCGACGGACTGATCGAAGCCCGCACCACCGAGGGCGCCATGCTCGGTGACGAAGGCCTGACCGGCTTCCTCCACCAGCGCACCGGGCCCGTCACCGCCACGTCCCTGGTCGAGGACAGCATCACCTTGCTGGCCTCGCTGCCGGACGGAGCCGGCGACGACGTGGCCCTGCTGGCCCTGTCCGTCCCCCACCCTCACACCACAACCGCCGGCAGTGTCGCCGCCACCGCCCACACCGCCGCCGCGCCCGAACACTTCGGCCAGGAGTGATGACCGACGTGACCGACACGCTGCAGCTGACCGTCCAGCACCCCCGCCCCGGCCTCGCGATCGCCACCGTCGCCGGCGACGTGGACACGCGCACCGCGGACACACTGCGCCACGCAGCCTCGAGAATCATCGAGCAAGGGTGTCCGCACCTGATTCTGGACCTGTCACAGGTCGGCTTCTGCGACTCCGGCGGTCTGAGCGCGCTCATCGGCCTCTGGCACGCGGCCCAGGCTGCGGGCGGTGGCATCCGTCTCGCCAACGTCCCCGGCCGCCTGATGCGGATGCTCGTCCTCACCGGTGTCGACGCAGTCCTTCCGGTTCATGCCACCGCCGCCGAAGCAGTCACCGCCATGACCGACAGCCCCTCTACCAGCACAGGCGATCAAGGCTCAATCACCCACGCCTCCACAGGGGGCAGCCCCGGTGAACGCACCGGTGTGGAACCAATGGCCTACGACAGCGCGCACACCCCCTCTGCCGACCTGAGCTGATCGCGCCGACCCGCCAGAGGGCTTGTACCAGCGAACGGGCCAGGTCTAAGGTTCTGTCTCTTTGGTCAGCGCCGTGTCCAGATGAGGATGGCGGCGAGGTGGAGTGCGGTTTGGTAGGCGATGGCGAGTTTGTCGGTTCGTGTGGCCAGGCCGCGCCACTGTTTCAGGCGGTTAATGCATCGCTCGACGGAGTTGCGCTGCTTGTAGGCATCCATGTCGAAGCCGGGTGGGCGGCCGCCTTGGCGTCCTCGCCGCAGACGATGGCCGATCTGGTCCGACGGCTGCGGGATGACCGCGCGGATCTGCCGGCGGTGCAGGTGGCCGCGGATCGCGCGGGACGAGTAGGCGCGGTCGGCCAGGACCGCGGTGGGGCGGGTCCGGGGACGGCCGGGGCCGGTTCTCGGCACCCGGATGCGGGCCATGACCGTCTCGAAGGCGGGCGCGTCACCAGCCTGGCCTGCGGTGATGGCCAATGCCAGGGGTCGTGCATGGCCGTCTGCGGCCAGGTGAATCTTGGTGCTCAGCCCGCCGCGAGAGCGTCCCAGCGCGTGGTGGGATGGTTCGTCGCGGTCCGCGGCCCCCTTTTGAGTGCTCCTGCGGCGTGCTGGTGGGCCCGGACCACGGTGGAGTCGACCGACACGGTCCAGCCGATGTCATCGACGGCATCAGCTGCCGCGAGGACGGCGGCGAAGATCTTCTCCCAGGTTCCGTCGACGGCCCACCTAATCAGACGTTTGTGAGCGGTCTGGAACGAGCCGAGTTCGTCGGGGAGGTCCCGCCAGGGCGAGTTGGTGCGGTACTTCCACGCGATGGCTTCGAGCGTGCGGCGGTGGTCGGCCCACCGCCGTCCGCGAACCGGATCGGCCGGCATCAGCGGCTCGATCCGTTCCCACATCGCATCAGTGATCACTAACCGGACAGGGACATCCGATCAACTGATGAGCCCACCAAAGAGACACGGCCTAGCTCTCCCACCGGCGTATCGGGCCCGAGCTGATCCCTTCCAAGGGCGCCGAGGCGAGGGCGAGATGCTTGCGCATGACCGATCCCCCAAGCCGACAGGCTCAGGTTTGGGCCTTCGTGCGAGGTCCCTGCCGACGTGGCCGAGCGACGCTGCGGCCTCGGCGGCGCCTCGGAGCCACAGTCAGCGTGCTTCTTCCTCGGTGAGACGCGAGGGGTACCTCGCATCGCCGTAAGCCGGTTGCTCAGTGGCGTCCGGGCGGCAGTCAGGCCCACGGTCCGCCCTGTCCCAGGCATCCGCTGCCACGCCCCGTTCACCCTGCAGACGAACGCCGAGGCGACCGCGGTCCTCGGTCGTCTCCTCCCGGTCTGCCGTAAAGACCCGGCGGCCATGACACCTCTGACCAACGCTCTGAAGCCGCTGATCCTGCCTCGTCACACCCTGCAGAAGGTGACCGCCTCTGACGCGCCTCCCGCTGCCGATGAACGCCCTGACCCCGGCTCCAGGTGCCGGCCGTCATCGTCGCCGGGCTGCACGACCCGTTCTGCCTCGGGGGCCAAGCGCGGTCCCTCACAGCGGCGATGCCTCGCTCGCACCTCGTCGAGTTCGAGCAGAGCGGACACTTCCCGTGGTTGGAGCAACTGGACGCGTTCTTCGCACGCGTGCTTGCAACGCTGATGCCTGCCAGCAGAGATGCAGCCTTGACCTGACACCCGAACTCGGTTCCGACGCCCGCGCCCAGATCGGCCGGGCCGGGGCCGTCACAGCCCGGCGGGAGCGAGACCTCGACCTGCCGGGAGTCTGCACGTCCCGGACATAGAGGGCGGTCTGACAGATCGCCTTGGGAAATAGGGGGCAGGGCCTGCCCGTTCTTCGACATCGGCGTGGTCGGCACGATCCGGGCCCGTAGCACCCGCCAATCACGCAAGGGCACACTGTCTTCCACGGCGAAGCATTAGCGATCAACTGACGTCTTCACCACGACCTTGCTATCAGCCAGGGAGACACCATGGTTGTCCCGGTGTGAGGCTGGGCGGCCACACACGCCTACCAAGGCCTCCACTCCCCCGGCATGCTCCAATGCAGAGGGTCTTTACGAGTTTCAACAGACTGGCTTCTGTGACTCCCACCTGTAGTGACGATCGATGCGGCGAATGCACCAGGTTGACGCCTCGCTTCGATCACAGGCGGCGCAGCGCCTGAGCGGAGGTGACGAGCTCCAGATCCCCTCAGTGAGCAACGACAGACCGCTGCCGGACCAGGACTGCAGAGCGGGGCGAGCCAGGAGATCAGATGGCGGCGTTCTGCCCACTCGCCCTCGACGCCTGATGAGCTGGACTCATTCATGGTCAACCGGCCCGTGTGTCAACGATCTCTGAATTTTGACCCCGGCTGGGTCTCCGAAAATTGACCCCCAGGTGAGTGAGCGCATCAACCAGGCGCGCGGCCTGCTGTCAG
>NZ_JBVJPV010000041.1:0-3532 GCF_055609245.1 Streptomyces sp. NPDC036813
ACTTTTGGCACGCTGTTGAGTTCTCAAGGAACGGTCGCTTCCTTTGTACTCACCCTCTCGGGCTTTCCTCCGGGCTTCCCTTCGGTCTTGCGTTTTCGACTCTATCAGATCTTTTCTCGATCCGATTTCCTCGGTGCTTTCCAGGTTTCCGCTCTCGCGTTTCCCTTTCCGGCGGTTCCGACTTTATCAGATGTTTCAGGCTGTTCGATCAGCCGTCCATTTCCGATTCATCGGGAGTGGCTCACTTGGAATCGATGTTCCGCCGAGCCTGTAGATACTCGCTGTAGCCGACCGGACGCTGTCCAGTTCCAGGCAACTGTTCGAATCTACCTCCCCGTCCACTCCGTGTCAACGGGGTTTCCGGGGCGAAGGAGAGATTAACAGCTCGGGAGGGGTGGATGCACATCAGGCGGCCGTCGGCAGCGTGGCGCTGCGCTCCGCCGCCTCCACGTCACCGCTCTCGCCCTCCCGTACAGCCCTCCCGCCGAGCACGAAGACGTAGGTCAGGAAGGCTCCCTCGGCGGCTATGCCGATGGCGATGCGCGCCCAGGTGGGAAGGCCCGACGGGGTGACGAAGCCTTCGATCGCACCGGAGACGAACAGGACGAGGGCGAGGCCGATGGCCATGCCGATGGCGGCCCGGCCTTCCTCGGCCAGGGCAACACGCCGGGTGCGAGGGCCGGGGTCGACGACCGTCCAGCCCAGACGCAGGCCGGTGCCTGCGGCGACGAAGACCGCCGTCAGCTCCAGCAGGCCGTGTGGGAGGACCAGGCCGAGAAAGGTGTCCAGGCGGCCGACGGAGGACATCAGGCCGATGCCGACACCCAGGTTGAGCATGTTCTGGAAGAGGATCCAGAGGACCGGCAGGCCCAGGAAGACCCCCATGACGAGGCAGACGGCGGCGGCCTGTGCGTTGTTCGTCCACACCTGTGCGGCGAAGGAGGCGGCCGGGTGGCTCGAGTAGTACGTCTCGTACTCGCCGCCCGGGCGGGTGAGCCGGCGCAGCTCCCCGGGCGCGGCGATTGCGGACTGGACGTCGGGGTGGGTGCCGATCCACCAGCCGAGCAGGGCGGCGACCACGATGGACAGCAGCGCCGCGGGTACCCACCAGTGGCGGGAACGGTAGACGGCTGCGGGGAACCCGCGGGTCAGGAAGCGGGTCACGTCCCGCCAGGAGGCACGACGGGTGCCCGTCACGGCACTACGCGCGCGTGCGACGAGCTGACTGAGACGGCCGGTCAGCTGTGGATCGGGCGCACTGGACTGGATCAGGGAAAGATGGGTGGCGGTGCGTTGGTAGAGGGCAACGAGCTCGTCGACCTCGGCTCCGGTGAGACGGCCACGCCGCCCCAGCAGGATGTCGAGGCGTTCCCACTCGGCTCGGTGGGCGGAGACGAAGACATCGAGGTCCATCGGTGTGCCTGCTCCTGCGCGGTTCGTCGGCGGCTCGGCCTGGGGTCAGCTTGTCGTACTGCGGCGCGATGCGCCCTCAGCTTGGCAGACTGGCGGTTCTCAGGGCAGGTCAGGGGAAGGGGCGTCGGGCGTGAGTGAGCTGGTGACGGGCGAGGCGGTGGCGCTGGAGCTACGCCCCGCGAAACTGCCCAGCAGGGCGCTCGCCGTGCTGATCGATCTGGTCGTGGCCATGGCTGCGTACACGATCGTGACCTTGGTCCTGCTGGTGGCGACGGCGTCGTTGGACGAGGCGGCGCAGACGGCGGTGTCGATCGCGACGTTCGTGCTGGTGCTGGTGGGCGCGCCGATCGCCGTGGAGACGCTCAGTCATGGGCGGTCTCTGGGGAAGCTGGCGGCCGGGCTGCGGGTGGTGCGGGACGACGGTGGGCCGATCCGGTTCCGGCACGCGCTGGTGCGGGGCGCGGTCGGCGTGGTGGAGATCCTGCTGACGTTCGGGGTGGTGGCCTGTATCGCCTCGCTCGTGTCGGAGCGTGGGCGGCGGCTGGGTGACGTGTTCGCGGGGACGCTGGTCGTGCGGGAGCGGGTGCCGCAGGCGCGGTCAGGTTTCCTGCCGCCTCCGCCGCCCTGGCTTGCGGGGCGGTTCGCGCAGCTGGATTTGTCGGCGGTGCCGGACGGGCTGTGGCTCGCGATCCGCCAGTACCTGACGCGGATGCAGCAGCTGGACCCGCAGGTCGGCTCGGACATGGCGCAGCGTCTCGCCACCGATCTCGCGGCGCGTACGGGTGCTCCGGTGCCGCCCGGGGTCCCGCCGGCCGCGTTCCTTGCCGCGGTCCTGCAGGAGCGGCAGGCCAGGGAGACCCGGCGGGCCTTCGCCGGCGCAGCGCACACGGCGACGCCGCGGGACGGTGGGCCGGGTGCGACCGCTGCCGGCCCGTTCACGCCTGCTCCCTTCCCCTCGGCCCCGGCGCCGTTCGCCGACCCGGGCGGGATGCCGTCCTCCCCTGCCGCGTCCACTCCGACCGCCGCGCCTGCCCCGTCCGCTCCATCCGTCTCCCCCGCCGAGCCGGCGGACGGCCGTTCGCGCACGGGCTTCGCCCCGCCCGCCTGATCCGCCCGCTTGCCCCGCCCCCGGGGCGTGCCCGGAAGCCCGGGAAACCCGACCTCTCAGGGAAAGACGGACGGCGGTGACTCGAGGTCCTCCAACTCGATTCCGGGGGCTGCGAGGACCACGTCGCCGGCGATGTGCACGGTGTGCTGCTCGCCCGTGTCCAGGGCTGTGACCTGGTATTCGTCCACGATCAGGGGGCCGTTGTCAGTGGCGTGTGCTTCTCTTTTCAGCAAGGTCCAGGACTGGTCCACGGTGCGGGGGGCGAGGACCGGGTCCGTGAAGGCGACGAGGCGTACGCGGGTGGCGGGACCGGAGGGGGTGAGGCGCAGGAGCCGCGTGGTGGCGACGAGGAAGGCGGGTGAGGTGCCGGTGAAGGCGTGGGCGCGCACATTGCCTTCGGAGGCATGGGAGCCGGTGGGGTCGGTCCGGACCCAGGTGACGCCGTCGAGGGCGGCACCGCGCACCTGCCAGTCGCCCGCGTGGAGTTCCAGGCGGATGGGGCGGCCCAGCTCGTCGAGGGCGAGGTCGACGGAGCCACGGTGATCGCCGGCCTGGGTGGTCAGCCGTGAGACATAGCGCCAGCCGGAGGGGCCGGGGGCGCACTGGAAGTGTTCTTCCGCAAGGGGGGTGTGATCGTGCGGATCGTGGAGCGAATAGCGGCCGCGGGGCATGGGGGTCCTGGATCGTGACGGGGCGTTCCGGCGGGTCCGGCGAGTCGTAACCGGTTTCCGGCCAGTCGTGACGGGCTGGTCCGGAACATGGGGCAGGCCCCCGGCACGGGGGTGCGGGGGCCTGCCTCGGACCTCGGTCAGCGCTGCTGACGCGTGATCAGTAGCGGTAGTGGTCCGCCTTGTAGGGGCCGTCGACGTCGACGCCGATGTACGCGGCCTGTTCCGGGCGCAGCGTGGTGAGCTTCACGCCGAGGGCGTCGAGGTGGAGGCGGGCGACCTTCTCGTCGAGGTGCTTGGGCAGCACGTAGACGCCGGTCGGGTACTCGGACTGCTTGGTGAA
>NZ_JBVJPV010000042.1:0-3500 GCF_055609245.1 Streptomyces sp. NPDC036813
CGACGACAACACCAGGCCCGCACCAGCCACTACAAACGGCGCGGACACAGCCCCTGACCTGGCCATCAGTCACAGCAAGCACCGTTGCAGTACTAGGGCGCTTCTTCCGGATCTTGGTTCGTGAGGACTTCGCACGCTGCTGCCCGCGCATACATTGGCGGAATGGACGAAGCCGAGGCGAGTGGCCAGGCGTGGAGGGACGAGGTTCGAGCGCGTCCGACATCTGAGCAGGATCGGGACGCCCTGGCCCGGCTCGTCGAGGCGGACGCGGACTCCTTCGAGGTTGAGCTGTACGAGCGCGCGGCGGATCCCCAGGTGCTCTCGATTGATCGTGCCCAGAGGTCGCAGGCCGGGCAGTACGCCAGGCGTGTGCGGCGACTGCGAGAGCGTCAGCAGCGTCAAGGAAGTTGAGCAGTAGCCTTCGGATCATCTGATCGTTGGCCTGGTGTGTCGTTGGCTGACGCCCAGTGGGCGAGGATCGAGCCGCTACCGCCGGACCGGGCACCGAAGCGGGGTGGCCGTTGGCGGGATCACCGGCAGGTGATCGACGCGATCGCGTTCAAGTACCGCACCGGGATCCCGTGGACGGACCTTCCCGAGCACTTCGGGTCGTGGAAGGGCGCCCACAACCGTTTGCGGAAGTGGGCCGCCGACGGCACCTGGGAGAAAGTCTTCACCGCCCTGCTCGCCCAGGCCGATGCCGAAGACGATCTTGACTGGGTCGTCGCGGTCGATTCCACCGTCGTCCGTGCCCACCAGCACGCCGCCGGGGCCCGCCAAAAGGGGCCCCGGATGGCGAACCTGACGACCATGCCATCGGACGCTCCCGCAGCGGACTGACCACCAAGATCCACCTCGCCGCGGACAGCCGCTGCCGCCCGCTCGCTTTCGTCCTTACACCCGGCCAAGCAGGTGACGCGCCAGCGTTCCCTGAGGTCATGTCCCGATTACGGGCGTCACGGCCGGTCGGCCGGCCCAGGACGACACCGCAGATGGTCCTGGCCGACAAGGCGTACTCATCCCGCTCGATCCGGACCCATCTCTGTCGGCGCGGGATCCGGGCGGTGATCCCGCAGCCCTCCGACCAGGCCACCAACCGCAAACGCCGCGGCAGCCGGGGTGGCCGTCCGCCGGCAGGCCTCTCTTCGATGATCTCGCCGCTACACCGCCGGCAGGCCCGCCGCGTCGCACGTCCGGCTGGTCAGCCGGATCGCCGCCGGGGACGTCTTCGCCGTCCCCGCCAGCAGGACGGCGACGGCGAGCTGTTTGCCCCTGAGGCTCGTCGGCGACTCGATGGTCGAGGCACCGCGATCTGCGACGGAACCCGGGTCCGCCTCGGCCGTCAGCCCGTCGCAAAACCAAGGCGTGTCCGGGAAAAGACGTAAGGGGTGACCCCGACTGGCGTCACCCCTTACGTGCGCGAACGTGGCGGCCAGGCCCAGACCGGGGTGCCCACGTTCCCACCGGCTCCTCCCACAGCACCGTGAGAACGCAGACTGACCGACCGCGTTCTCACGGTCCGCCGCCGCCCACTGCGGCGGTACCGGTGACCATCGCATCGGCGAGTACGCGGCCAGACCGATCACTGCCAGGACCGCGAGTGCCATCGGCACGCTGCTGATGCGGCGCATGAACTTGTTCGAGCCAGGGTCACCAACCAGTGGCAGCACACCCTACTCCGTTTCTCGTCAGAGCGACGAGAAGCGGAGTAGGGTGTCAAGCACTCGGCTTCGCAGGCCGGCGCCAGACAGGACAGGAAAGAGGCTTTCGGATGACCACCGAGGATGAGCTCTCAGGCGGTGGGCGGGCACCCGTACGCCCGGCCTTGGCGTTCGAGACCTACAGCGAATACGAAGTGACCACAGCTCCGCGGTCCATAACGGGCCATCTCTTCCATTACACCAACACGGCAGCGGCCGTCACCGGCATTCTGGCCACCGGAACACTGCGTCTGTCGCCCTACAAGTCGACCAATGACCTGTGGGAATCGCAGCCGCACTACCCGACCTTCAGCTCGCACCACGACCAGCGGCACCTCGACGCCGGCTTCCCCCTCTGGGACGAGATCGACCGGCAGCTGCGCCTGCACACCAAGGTCGGATGCCTGACCCAGGACGTGGCTCTGCCGCCCAGCGTGTTCAATCCCGACGCGCTGCGGGGATGGGCCCACCTGTCGCTGTGGGCGCACTATGGCGGCGGGCACACCGGGGTGTGCCTCAGATTCGACCGGGAAAAGCTTGTCGAGTCCTTCCTCGAACACGCCGGTCCGGCGGTCTTCGCCTTGCACGGCCCGGTCCGCTATCTCAGCAGCCAGCATGCTCCTCCCACCCGCGGAATCGATATCGGGCAGGTCGCCGAGTTCGGAGCGGATGCCGTGGCACTGGCCTACGCGGAAGCCAACAAGGACTCGTTGTTCTTCCGTAAGCACATCGACTGGGACAGCGAGGCCGAGTACCGGCTCATCCTGTTGAATCAGTCCACCGAGTTCGACTACGTCGACATCAGACCCGCGCTCACCGGCGTCGTCCTGGGCAGCGCGTTCCCGCAGGAGCGCGTGCAAGACCTGCTGGAAGCCCTCAAGCCCTACCCGGGCGTCACCGTGGAGTATCTGCAGTTCCTCAACCGCAGGCTCCACTGCTTCTCCTTCGAAGGCTTCGTCCCGCAGTCTCGGTCACTGTCCGCCCAGGCATGGCCCGCTCCGCGGCGGAAAGGCTCCCTGGCCGAGCGACTGCTGGCGCTGCGCACTGCCGAGACCACAGCCGACGCACGCCGCCAGGCCGCCAGGGCTCTCGCCCAGGAGCCCCTGGCGCGGCTCGAAGAGGGGGCCGCGAGGCTCGTTTCGCAGCTGGGCCGGTGGCCCGGGACCGAGGTTGAGAGCTACTCCCGGACCACGGCCGTACCCGAGCACCTGCGCACGCGAAGTCCTGGAGTACCCGGAGAGATCATCCACTACGAACGCGGCTTTTTGTGCGCGGTGGAACACCTTCCCCGCCAGTCCCATACCTTGACGGCATCGGCGGCCCTCCAGGTTCTGGACGGCGAGCAGCTGCGTCTTCATGCGGTGGTGGACACCGAACACTGGCTGCCTGATGGGCACAAGCGTGAGGAACATTGGCGCAGTGAGCTGGAAATCGATGCATCCGATGCCCAGGCAGCGGTGGCTGCACTCCTGGAGGATTTGACCGCTGCTGCGCAGCGCACCCGCACGCCATTCGACGACGCTCGCGGCGTCAGCTCCGTCCAGCCGGAAGTAGAGACCGGCCCCTGCGATGCCGGCTTCCCTCTGCGAGCGCGCGTCAACAGACCATGAGACCAGCTGTCACCGACCCCTGCCCCCGCCGCACGGCCGAGCCACCGCATAACGCCCAACGTTCCTCAACAGGGCGTGCGTCTGTGCCGAGGGGAGGTGTCGCCGCTTCGTGAAAACTGACCCCCAGGCGCTCTCCGAAAGTTGACCCCTCCTGACTCTTGGAGGGTGCTGAAAGTGGAGGACTGGGCAG
>NZ_JBVJPV010000043.1:0-3313 GCF_055609245.1 Streptomyces sp. NPDC036813
GGTCGGCGTAGACGGCCACGCTCGCGATCCCCGCGTCCCGGCAGGCCCGGGCCACGCGGACAGCGATTTCGCCACGGTTGGCGATGAGCACCTTGCGCACGATTGAGGCTCCCTCCTTGAAACAAGCCGAGTTTAGGGACTGCCGACACGACACTTCGACCCGTCCCCAATGGTGAGCTTGCCCACACGGAGCGTGATTCGAGGCTCGCTCGACCCGCGAAATCCCTTGTCCCACCGCTATACGCAGGACTCCTCCGGCAAACCCTAGCCCCCATCTGTGGTCAAGGTCTCTGTGAGAGCGTGCCGCGCAACACTCCGATTCTTTGTGGAGTCCCTACGAATGGCCCAATGGTTCGTTGGCATGCGCAGGACCCTTGTCCCTGGGTTTACCGGTTAGTAGCGTTCGCGCTGTATCGCACGTACTCGGGGTAACAGTGGCGTGGCCGGATCGAGCCGCGCTCGAAGGTGGGTGGGCGGACCGTGGTGCGCAGGCCGGTGGCATGGGTGGTGGCGTTCGTGCTCTTCTTCGAGGCTTTCGGGGTGGCCGGGTTCAACTGGTTCCTCGGCCATGTCGTCGACAGGCAGCACATGTCCCTGGCCGGCCTGGACCCGGACGTCATGGCGACGTCCTCGAAGATCGGCGGCGTCGTCTTCGGGCTCTACTTCCTGCTGTGCGGGGTGGTCGCCCTGCTCGTCGCCGTGCGCAACCGGGCCCCCGCCGGGTTCGGTCGCATCGTGCTGGTCAGTGCCGCCGTGGTGCACGGGCTGCTGGGCGCGTTCGTGTGGGGGCTCGTGGGCTTCGGCGCGTTCGCCTTCATGATGGTCGTGCTGGGCCTGATCGTGCTGCTCCTCGTCACGTACGACGCCGAGCCGGCCCTCGCCGAGGGGGCCGGCGGCGACGCGGTTGACGGCTCGCCGGTCACTCCTCCGGCGGCGCCCACAACTCCGTGATGCCGACGCCCAGTTCCGCCAGCAGGCGGCGCACCAGCGGCAGACTGATGCCGATGACGTTGCCGTGGTCGCCCTCGATGCCGTCGATGAACGGCGCGGAACGCCCGTCCAGGGTGAAGGCGCCGGCGACGTAGAGCGGCTCGCCGGAAGCGACGTACGCGGCGATCTCCTCGTCCGTCGGCTCGCCGAAGCGGACGACGGTGGAGGCGGTGGCGGAGACGTACCGCTTCGCCTGTGTGTCCCAGACGCAGTGGCCCGTCTGGAGGGTCCCGGCCCGGCCGCGCATCGCCTTCCAGCGGGCCGTGGCCTCCTCGGCGTCCGCGGGCTTGCCCAGCGCCCGGCCGTCCAGCTCCAGGACCGAGTCGCAGCCGATCACCAGCGCGCCCTGGACCTCGGGCTTCGCGGCGACCACGGAGGCCTTGGCCTCGGCGAGTGCGAGGGCCAGTTCGGCGGGGGTCGGGGCGGTCACGGCGTCCTCGTCGACCCCGCTGACGATCACCTCGGGGTCGAGTCCGGCCTGCCGGAGCAGTCCGAGCCGGGCGGGTGACTGGGAGGCGAGCACGAGTCGGCGGCGCGGCTGATCTGTCATGCGGTCAGCGTATCCGCGGGCGCGCCGCGGGTGTCGTCACCTGTGTCGTCGCCGTATGCGCTCACCTCACCCCGATCACGATCATCGCGAGCACCATGGCCAGCGCCATGAGAACGCCGAGCCGCCGCAGTTTCTCCTGCATCTCCCGCAGTTCTTCCGGCGGCTCGTTCTCGGGGTCGGACCACAGCATGCCTTCCATCGTCCGGCGACGTCCGCGCAGGTCGCCTGAGTACGCATACTCATCTTCCATTAACGGTGCTACAGTCCCATTAGTAAAGGGGACTTCAGTGCCATTTGGAGGCGTCATGTTCACCGCTGCCTGGACCGCGTCACCCCAGCAGCCCACCGAGGGCTTCACCCCGAACTGGTCACGCGAGGGCTTCTGGCGCCAGTCGCTGCGCCAGGTCGTCCGCCTGAGTGCGGGCGGCGGCCGGGTCCGCGTCCGGCTCTCGCACGCCTACGGCACCTCCCCGCTGCGCATCGCGGGCGCGTCGGTGGCGCGGGCGGCGCACGGCGCGTCGACCGAGCCGGGCTCCACACGCCGGCTCACCTTCGGCGGGGCCCCCGCCGTCGAGATACCGGCGCGCGGTCAGGTGGTCAGCGACCCGGCCGGCCTCGCGCTCAGCGCGGGAGAGTCGCTGACGGTCACCCTCCACTTCGATACGGCGACCGGCCCCGCGACCTTCCACGCGCAGGCCTTCACCCCCAGCTACCGGGGCCCCGGTGACCTGCTCACGGCGGCCGACGGCAGGGCGTTCCCCGAGGTCACCGAGTCCTGGTACGTGCTGTCCGCGGTCGAGACCGACGCCGGCCGCACCGACGGCATCGCCCTGCTCGGCGACTCGATCACCGACGGCTTCGGCTCCACGCCCGGCACCGACCGCCGCTGGTCGGACGCGCTCGCCGCGCGCACCGGACGGCCCGTCCTGAACGCCGGCATCGGCGGCAACCTGCTGCTCAACGACTCCGCCTGGTACGGCGAGAAGGCCGTCCACCGTCTGGCCCGGGACGTCCTCGCCCACCCGGGCGTGGACACGCTCGTCGTCCTGCTCGGCCTGAACGACATCGGCTTCAGCGAGACCGACGAACAGCCGACGTACAAGCCGGCGCCGATCGTCACGGCCGGCGAGCTGATCGACGGCCACCGCCGGTTGATCCGCGAGGCCCGCGAGGGCGGGCTGCGGCGGGTGGTCGGCGCGACCCTGCTGCCCTTCGCCGGCTCCGACCACTGGGGCGAACGCGCGGCCAAGACCGGCCATGAACTGAACGAATGGATCCGCACCTCGGGGGAGTACGACGCGGTGGCCGACCTGCACCGCGCGCTGGCCGACCCCCGCGACGGGGACCGGCTGCATCCGGCGTACGACTTCGGCGATCACCTGCACCCGAACGACGCGGGATACGCGGTGATGGCCGAAGCCGTCGCGGACGTGCTGTGAGGCGAAGGGTCAGGCCGGCCAGTAGGTGCGCGACCACGACGTCGGGCCGGGCTGGGGCACCTGCCGGCCGGCCAGGCGGGCCGGGTCGGCCCAGGAGTCACGCGGCGAAGGCGCGCCGGGCGGCGTGGCGGCCGCCGCCGCGGCGCGGGCGCGGACCACCGCCAGTGCGGCGGCCAGCTCCTCGGGGGTCGGATTGCCCCGGACGACCTTGATGTTCATGACGCTCCCAGCGGGCCTAGAGGGGGATGTTGCCGTGCTTCTTCGGGGGCAGGGATTCCCGCTTGGTGCGCAGTTGACGCAGGCCGCGGACGATGTGGCGGCGGGTGTCGGAGGG
>NZ_JBVJPV010000044.1:0-2658 GCF_055609245.1 Streptomyces sp. NPDC036813
GGTGTCGCCGCTTCGTGAAAACTGACCCCCAGGCGCTCTCCGAAAGTTGACCCCTCCTGACTCTTGGAGGGTGCTGAAAGTGGAGGACTGGGCAGAGATACGCAGGCTGCATCGAGCGGAGAGCGTGCCCATCAAGGAGATCGCTCGGCGGCTGGGGGTGGCCCGGAACACGGTGCGGGCCGCGTTGAACTCGGACCGGCCGCCGAAGTACGAACGTGCGCCACGCGGGTCGGTGGCGGACGCCTATGAGACGCAGATCCGGTTCCTGCTGAACGAGTGGCCCAAGATGCCCGCCCCGGTAATCGCCGAACGGATCGGCTGGCCGCACTCGATGTCACCGCTGAAGAAGAAGCTGGCCCAGATCCGGCCCGAATACGTGGGCATCGACCCGGTCGACCGGGTGACCTACGAACCGGGCGAGATCACCCAGTGCGACCTGTGGTTCCCGGAACCGAAAGTGCCGGTCGCACCAGGCCAGGAGCGGATCCTGCCGGTGCTGGTGATGACGCTCGGCTTCTCCCGGTTCATGACCGCGGTGATGATCCCCTCACGGCAGGGCGGCGACATCCTGTCGGGCATGTGGGACCTGCTCAGCGGCATCGGCCGGGTCACCAAGACGCTGGTCTGGGACCGAGAGGCCGCGATCGGCGGGACCGGGAAGGTCACCGCGCCGGCCGCGGCGTTCGCCGGCACGCTGGCCACCCGGATCAAGCTCGCGCCGCCCCGCGACCCGGAGTACAAGGGCATGGTCGAGCGGAACAATCAGTACCTGGAGACCTCGTTCCTGCCCGGCCGGACCTTCGCCTCGCCTATGGACTTCAACCTGCAGCTGGCCGAGTGGCTGGACCGGGCCAACGCCCGCACCGTCCGGTCGATCCAGGGCCGACCGGTCGACCTGCTGGAGACCGACTACCTGTCGATGATCCCGCTGCCGCCCGTCGACCCGCCGATGGGCCTCAACCAGCGGGTCAGGCTCGGCCGGGACTACTACGTCCGCGTCGACACCGTCGACTACTCGGTGGACCCGCAGGCCATCGGTCGGTTCGTCGACGTCACCGCCTCCCCGCAGGAGGTCACCGTGTTCTGCGACGGCCACATCGTCGCCCGGCACCAGCGGTCCTGGGCCAAGCAGGCCGTGGTCACCGACCCCGTCCATGCCGCGACCGCCCAGCGGATGCGCCAGGCCCTGGCCCTGGACCGGCAGAAGCGCGAGGCGGCCACCCGGCGCCACACAGACGGACACGCCGTCGCGCTGCGAGCCCTGCCTGACTACGACGCCCTGTTCGGCGTCGACTTCGATCCTTCGAGCACGAGAGCGAGCAACGAATGACCACCGCCACCAAGGCGAAGACCGGCGGCACCACCGCGGCGACGAAGGACGGCCTGCCGTCCATGCTGGCCTACCTGACCCGGGTCCTGAAGACGCCCACGATCGGCGCGTTCTGGGAGGAGCTCGCCGAACAGGCGCGGGACGAGAACTGGTCCCACGAGGAGTACTTGGCGGCCCTGCTGCAGCGGCAGGTCGCCGACCGGGAGTCCAAGGGCACCGTGATGCGGATCCGCACCGCCCACTTCCCGCAGGTCAAGACACTGGAGGACTTCAACCTCGACCATCTGCCGTCGCTGCGGCGCGATGTCCTCGCGCACCTGGCGACCGGCACGTTCGTCGCGAAGGCGGAGAACGTGATCCTGCTCGGGCCGCCCGGGATCGGCAAGACCCACCTGGCCATCGGCCTCGGGGTCAAGGCCGCGCACGCCGGCTACTCGGTCCTGTTCGACACCGCCAGCAACTGGATCACCCGTCTCCAGACGGCCCACCAGGCCGGACGCCTGGACGCCGAGTTGAAGAAGATCCGCCGCTACAAGTTGATCATCATCGACGAGGTCGGCTACATCCCCTTCGACCAGGACGCCGCGAACCTGTTCTTCCAGCTCATAGCCTCCCGCTACGAACAGGGCTCGGTGATGGTGACCTCGAACCTGCCCTTCGGGCGGTGGGGAGAGACCTTCTCCGACGACGTCGTCGCGGCCGCGATGATCGACCGCCTGGTCCACCACGCCGAGGTTCTCACCCTCACCGGCGACTCCTACCGCACCCGCCAACGACGCGAACTCCTCGCCAAGGAGAACCGCGCACACCGCGACTGAACCGACCCGAGTGGGACCGACCAATTCGGTTGGCCAGCCAGGCACCGGCCCGGCAGGGTTGGCGCATGACACACGACGACCTCTCCAAGATGCTCGCGGAGCAGACGCCGGCTTGCGGCCCAGCGCGCGAAGCCCTGCTCTCCGGAGGCACCTTCGAGGTCTGGGACGGCCTGGTCCCCGCCGATCGGCTCTTCCACACCTACCGGACCCGGCTCCGGATCACTCGGAAGCGCGGGGTCGCGACACTCGGCCTCACCGAGACCGTCGAGATCCTCGAAAAAGCCGAAGATCAAGCCTTGCGCATCGGCATGGTCAAGACGGCGGACCGAGCATGGACCTTCATGCTCTTCCTCGACGCCGCAGCCACGACGGTGCTGGCTTGCGCCCGCGGCGGACGCGTCCAGCTTGAGGACGACTGACAGCAGGCCGCGCGCCTGGTTGATGCGCTCACTCACCTGGGGGTCAATTTTCGGAGACCCAGCCGGGGTCAAAATTCAGAGATCGTTGACA
>NZ_JBVJPV010000045.1:0-2033 GCF_055609245.1 Streptomyces sp. NPDC036813
CCGGGGGTGGTCTTGCCGGCGGTGGGCTCGGAGGGCGGCCGGTTGTAGACGACCTCCATGGTGGCGGAGGTGGCCTTGAACTTGCGCCAGGTCTGGACGTCGGACTCGCTGGTGGCGCGGATGCCGAAGGTGATGTTCGACCAGCCGCCGTCGGCGCCCTTCTGCGCGGCGTCCTTGACGTTGAAGTCCTCGTAGTCGTCGGGGCAGGAGGTGGAGGACCAGCCGTGCGCGAAGGACTTCTTCTGCTGCACGGTCGACCAGCTGGGCTGCTTGTTCCACGTCGTGCCGGAGGAGATCGCGCCGGTGATCGCGAACTGGAACTCGCGGGTGGTGCAGGACCAGGAGTGGTTGTTGAGGACCTTGAAGGTCGCCGAGGAGATCGTCGCGCCCTTCAGGCTGGTGCTGTAGTTCATCCGCCAGAAGGAGCGGGCGGTGCCACCGGTCTCGCTCTCGTAGCCGACGCGGGCGTCGGAGGTGCCGGAGGAGAAGTTGGTGCCGTTCCAGAAGCTGGAGTTCGGATACGGCTTGTAGGCCACCGTCCAGGCCAGCCAGCCGCTGTTCAGGGTCGGGTCGACGAAGACCGGGTACTTCGTGTCGGCCTTGGTGAACAGGCCCGTGCCCGCGGCGTTGAGGTCGATGCGCGTGCTGCCGGTGCCGTCACCGTTCAGCTTCACGGGCATCGGCGCGCTGTGGGCGCCGGGCTCGATGCCGGACAGGCCGGACAGCTTCAGCACATCCGAGGCGGTGGCGGTGGAGGTGCGGGGGGTGCCCTTGCCCTCGTCGAGCTCCGGGTCACGGCCGTTGGAGTCCCACGCGAACGGGGTGGGGATCGAGCCGAGTTCCTTGCCCGCCTTGTCGCTGACCAGGATGCGGCCGGTGGCCGCATCGTGGTGGAAGACGGCCGTCTGGGACTGCAGGCCGTAGGAGAGGGTGGCCAGCGCCTTGGACTGCGCGGCCTCCTTGCTCTTCACGATCAGCAGCTGGGCGAAGCCGCCCTCCTCACGCGCGACCAGGAGCAGGTCGACGCCGGGCAGGACCTCGGAGTACAGGGCGCGCGAGCCGTCCAGGACCGGCTCGGGCAGGGTGCCGGGCCAGGTGTAGGCGACGGTGTGGCCGTTGATGTCGACCTCGGCCAGCACCGAGTCCTGGCCGCCCTCGGCGAGCGGGGCGCGGGCGAGGGAGCGGTCGGCGTGTGCGGCCTTGGTGCCGCTGGAGAAGCGGATCGGCTGGGCGGCGTTGACGGGCTGGACACCCAGGTTGCGCGGGGCGTTCTTCACCCGGCGCAGGTGGTTGTCGATCGCAGCCCAGGTGCCGTTCGCGGTCTTCGCCCGGGCCGGCGTCGCGGTCATCCGCGTGCGCAGCTTGCCGTCGGGCAGCGCCCAGGTCTGCTCGGTGGCCGTGGTCGCGGTGTCGATCAGGACCTGCTTGCGGGTGCGCTTGGCCTCGGCCTGGGCGGCCTTCTCGTCACGCAGCCCCGTCGAGGCCTGGCGGGCATCCGTGGCCTTGCCGGCCTCGGGTGGTGAGGTGTCGTCGGGTTGCCACCAGGGCAACAGGGCTGCGGTCAGGGCGGCCAGTACGAGGCCGAGGGTGACAGCCAGCCTGGTGCGCGTGCGCACGAAGGGGCTGAGAAAACGATGCGGCGCGGACACGGCGGCGGTCTACTCCCGTGTGAACCAGGCGGATACGGACAGCACGAACGGCCCCGGTCGGGCGGGCCGCGGGGCAGAGTCGCGCACACGATCACACGTTCGGCACAGCCAGTCCATGTATGAGGAATTTATGAAGTTGTGACGAAGGAATGGGGAGTACGTGACTCCGCCTTGACCATGTCGTAAGTGCGGCTTTTGGTCACCTGAAGTGCGGTCATAGGTGTGGGTGATCATGATCTTGTCGACTTATCCATGTAGGTGACCAAGAGTCAGATCTCGTCCCGTGTCACAGATCACACCGATGCAGGGAACCATTCCGGATCGATGTTGAAGCCGGTGGTGGTCATGACAGAGGGTGCGAATTCCATCTGTCGTTTTTCTTGC
>NZ_JBVJPV010000046.1:0-1985 GCF_055609245.1 Streptomyces sp. NPDC036813
TCGGCGTACTCCTTGCGGATCGCCATCAGGCCCGGCATCTCGTGCTCGGCGAGGGTGATCTCCTTGCGGCCGAACTCGGCCAGGGACAGGTCGGCAACCTTGAAATCGGTGAACTCAGCTGACACGGGAGCTCCTTGCGCTCATGACGTTACGGTGGATGTCGAGGGCCGCGGTGGACCTGTTCAGGGTGATGTAGTGCAGACCGGGCGCGCCCTCGGCGAGCAGCCGCTCGGCCATGGCGGTGGCGTACTCCACGCCGATGCGATGGCCCGCCGCGGCGTCGTCCCGGGCCGCTTCCAGGCGGTGGGCCAGGTCTTCGGGGAAGGCCGCGTCGCTCAGTTCGGCGAACCGGCGGATCTGGCGCACGTCGGTGGCCGGCATGATCTCGGGGATGATCGGGATGTCGCAGCCGGCGGCCGCGACCCGGTCCCGCAGCCGCAGGTAGTCCTCGACGCGGAAGAACATCTGGGTGATGGCGTAGTCGGCGCCGGCCCGGCACTTGGCCACGAAGTGCCGGATGTCGGAGGCCCAGTCGGATGAGCGCGGATGCCGCTCCGGGAAGGCTGCCACGCCGATGGTGAAGTCACCCAGCGAGCGCACCAGTTCGACCAGTTGGCGGGCGTGCCGGAAGCCGTCCGGGTGCGGCACCCATGGCCCCCTGGGGTCACCGGGCGGGTCTCCGCGCAGGACCAGGACGTCCTTGATGCCGGCGTCGGCGTACTGGCCGATGATGTGCCGCAGTTCGGCCACCGAGTGACCGACGGCGGTCAGGTGGGCGACGGGACGCAGCGTCGTCTCGGCCGCGATGCGCCGGGTGACCTCGATGGTGCGGTCCCGGGAGCCGCCTCCCGCGCCGTAGGTGACGGAGACGAAGTCCGGCCCCAGGGGCTCGACACGGCGTATCGCCTGCCACAGGGTGCGCTCCCCGGCTGCCGTCTTCGGCGGGAAGAACTCGAAGGAGAAGGTGGGCCGGGATGTCATGCGCGGCCTCCGGCGTTGAAGTAGCTCGCCTGGGGGTGGTGGACGACGATGGCGTCCGTGGACTGCTCGGGGTGGAGCTGGAACTCCTCGGACAGGTGCACGCCGATGCGCTCGGGCTGGAGCAGGTCGGCGATCTTGGCGCGGTCCTCCAGGTTCGGGCAGGCCGGGTAGCCGAGCGAGTAGCGGCAGCCTTGGTATTCGGTACGGAACATGCCGTCGAGGGCGGCCGGGTCCTGGCCCGCGATCCCGAGTTCGGCGCGTACGCGGGCGTGCCAGTACTCGGCGAGGGCCTCGGCCAGCTGGACGGAGAGGCCGTGCAGTTCGAGGTAGTCGCGGTAGGCGTTGGCCTCGAAGAGGCGGGCGGTCTCCTCGCCGATGCGCGAGCCGACGGTGACGACCTGGAGGCCGACGACGTCGGTCTCCCCCGACTCCTCCGGACGGAAGAAGTCGGCCAGGCACAGCCGGCGGCCGTGTCCCTGACGGGGGAAGGTGAAGCGGGTGCGCTCGTCGCCGGCCTCGTCCAGGATGATCAGGTCGTCGTTCTTGGACACGCAGGGGAAGTAGCCGTGGACGACGGCCGCCTCCAGCAGGTTCTCGGTGCGGAGCCTGTCCAGCAGACCGCGCAGCCTGGGCCGGCCCTCGGACTCGACCAGGTCCTTGGTCAGACCCCACTGGCCGCGGAAGAGAGCCGTCTCGTCGAGCCAGGAGGCGTATTCCTTGAGCTGGATGCCCTTGATGACGCGGGTGCCCCAGAACGGCGGGGTGGGCACCGGGTTGTCGGTGGCCACGTCGGAACGCACATGACCTTCCTCGGGCCGTTCCTCGACCTGGACGGTGGCCGCCTTGACCCGGCGCTGCTTCAGCTCGGGCAGCTTCGCGCCGGGCACCCCGCGCTTGATCCCGATCAGGGCGTCCATCAGGCGCAGGCCCTCGAAGGCGTCCCGGGCGTAGCGGACCTCGCCCTGGTAGATCTCGTGCAGATCCTGCTCCACATACGCGCGGGT
>NZ_JBVJPV010000047.1:0-1932 GCF_055609245.1 Streptomyces sp. NPDC036813
CATGTCCGGGTTCATCATCTGGGCCCTGTGCGTCGCCCGGAAGGAAGACCTCGACACGAGTACGTGATGCGCTCGGGCCGGTCGAGGGCGGAAGCCGCCGGAATCCAGCGGGCCGCTCTCCGACCTCCGACGAAGGCGCGCAGCGTCCCCGGCAGGCCGTCTTCGGTGGTGACGGTGATGTCCTGGACGTCTCAGCGGGAAACACTGCCGCTCGGCCGACGCGCGCGGCTCGCGCGGACCTGCTCGGTCGGGGCTGGTACACCGTCCGGGACCTGTTGCCGCAACGTTCGCGTCAGGTAGGCCGACGCAGGTCACCGTGTCCGTCGTGGGCGTCGAGCGTTCGGTCCCGCGGGGAGACTTCGCCATGGGTCGTGTCGGACGAGACCCCCCGGCCCGGTGCTTCCCTCGGCCTCGTCCCGGATCGAGTGTGCAGTTCGGCGATGCGCAGAACTCGTCGCCAGTCGACGCCGGGCTGGCGACGTGGTGGAGTGCAGCTGCGGGGAACGCGTATGCGCAGGGCCCCGGGGACGATCCGGCAGGTCACGGGGGTGGGCAGGACGACGTGTTCGCCGTCGATGCCGGCGGCGATGGTCGCGGTGTCCGCATCGACGACTATCTCGGTGGCGGTCAGCTTGCTGAACCCTGTGCTGCGCCGGCCGGGGATGGCCCGGGCCGCCTGCACAGCGTTGTCGACGTGCACGTACAGCGCTCCGAGGAGCCCTGCGTCCAGACCGCCTCTGCGGCCTCGCCGCGGGCCGACGGCGTACTCGTACGGGTTGTTGCTGACCAGCACCGCCTGCAGCCCCTCGGTGTGGAAGTTCCCGGCTCGCATCCGCAGGCGGAGGGAAGGGTCGCCCGTGAGCAGTCCGGGCAGGTCGCGCAGCGCGGTGCGCACCTTCGCGTCCCGGTACGCGGAGTCGCCCACCACGGCGGCGTAGGTGCCGAACGACGCGTTGTTGACGAAGACCCGGTCGGCCGCGAACCCGAGGTCGACGCGGCGATCGACGCCGTCGGTCAGTGCCTCCAGCGCGGCGGCCGGGTCGTCGCGGTCGAGACCGAGATCGAGGGCGAAGTGGTTGCGGGTGCCTGCGGGAACGACCACGAAGGGCAGGTCGTGTTCGTAGGCCACTTCGGCCACGAGCGCCTGGGTGCCGTCCCCGCCCGCCACCGCGAGCAGGTCGGCTCCCTCGGCGACGGCGCGCCGGGCCAGCCCGGCCACGTCGTCTCGACCGACATCGAGCAGCGTCACCGAGACGCCCGCTGCGAGGGCCCGATCGACGAGATGGAAGCGTCCGACCTTGCCGCCGCCGGAGCGCGGGTTCATCAGCACCCAGGGACGCTTGGCCGCCTTGGCCGGTGTCGGCGCAGTCACCGCTCGGGTGGCCGAGAATCGCGGGGTCAGGGCGCTGCGTGCGGCAGCGACGGCGAACAGCAGGAGGGCGACGGAGAGAACGGCCGGACCGAGCATGCCGTGGGCGGCGTAAAGGCCCAGGACCGTGAGAGGCGCGGCAACTGTCACTGCCACGCCCAGGCCGCGCACCACTCCGGTGTGGGCCAGGGTCCACCACACGCCGACCGACGCCAGCGCGAGCGCGGCCATGCCGAGCAGGATCCACAGGGCGCTGCGCAGTCCGGCGACGACGAGGGGGACGAGGATCCCGACGAGCAGCGCGAGCAGGGCCGCGCGCGCCATCCAGGCGCTGCCACCGGTGGTGCCGGCGGGCGAGGCCGGACGGCCGGCGGGGCTCGCCGGCCGCTCGCTCCGCCGGTTGGGTCGCTCCATGACGCCTGTCCTCTCCCGCCGCCGTTCCGAGGGCCGGTGCGTGGTGAGGCGGACGCGCTCACCTGTCGCCGCGCGGCATGGTGTCGAAGGAGTCGCCGAAGTCCTCCTTCCGGGCGACGCACAGGGCCCAGATGATGAACCCGGACATA
>NZ_JBVJPV010000049.1:0-1602 GCF_055609245.1 Streptomyces sp. NPDC036813
CAAGGTGCTCATCGCCAACCGTGGCGAAATCGCTGTCCGCGTGGCCCGGGCCTGCCGGGACGCGGGGATCGCGAGCGTGGCCGTCTACGCCGACCCGGACCGGGACGCCCTGCACGTCCGCGCCGCGGACGAGGCGTTCGCCCTGGGCGGTGACACCCCGGCGACCAGCTACCTCGACATCGACAAGGTCCTCAAGGCCGCCAAGGAATCCGGCGCGGACGCCATCCACCCCGGCTACGGCTTCCTCTCCGAGAACGCCGACTTCGCCCAGGCCGTCCTGGACGCCGGCCTGATCTGGATCGGCCCCCCGCCCCAGGCCATCCGCGACCTCGGCGACAAGGTCGCCGCCCGCCACATCGCCCAGCGCGCCGGCGCCCCCCTCGTCGCCGGCACCCCCGACCCCGTCTCCGGGGCCGACGAGGTCGTCGCCTTCGCCCGGGAACACGGCCTGCCCATCGCCATCAAGGCCGCCTTCGGCGGCGGCGGCCGCGGCCTGAAGGTCGCCCGCACCCTCGAAGAAGTCCCCGAACTCTACGACTCCGCCGTCCGCGAGGCCGTCGCCGCCTTCGGCCGCGGCGAATGCTTCGTCGAGCGCTACCTCGACCGCCCCCGCCACGTCGAGACCCAGTGCCTGGCCGACAAACACGGCAACGTCGTCGTCGTCTCCACCCGCGACTGCTCCCTGCAGCGCCGCCACCAGAAACTGGTGGAGGAGGCCCCCGCCCCCTTCCTGTCCCAGGAACAGGTCGCCGAGCTCTACCGCGCCTCCAAGGCCATCCTCAAGGAAGCCCGCTACGAAGGCGCCGGCACCTGCGAATTCCTCGTCGGCCAGGACGGCACCATCTCCTTCCTCGAGGTCAACACCCGCCTCCAGGTCGAACACCCCGTCACCGAAGAAGTCGCCGGCATCGACCTGGTCCGCGAGATGTTCCGCATCGCCGACGGCGAAGAACTCGGCTACGACGACCCCGCCCTGCGCGGCCACTCCTTCGAGTTCCGCATCAACGGCGAGGACCCCGGCCGGGGCTTCCTGCCCGCCCCCGGCACAGTCACCCGCTTCGAGGCGCCCTCCGGCCCCGGCGTGCGCCTGGACGCCGGCGTCGAGACCGGCTCGGTCATCGGCCCCGCCTGGGACTCCCTCCTCGCCAAACTCATCGTCACCGGCCGCACCCGCGCCGAAGCCCTCCAGCGCGCCAAGCGTGCCCTGGACGAGTTCCACGTCGAAGGCATGGCCACCGCCATCCCCTTCCACCGCAAGGTCGTCACCGACCCCGCCTTCGCCCCCGAACTCACCGGCTCCACCGACCCCTTCACGGTCCACACCCGCTGGATCGAGACCGAGTTCACCAACGACATCACCCCCTTCACCACCCCCGCCGACACCGACACGGACGAGGAAACCGGCCGCGAGACGGTCGTCGTCGAGGTCGGCGGCAAGCGCCTGGAAGTCTCCCTGCCCTCCAGCCTCGGCATGAGCCTGGCCCGCACCGGCCTCGCCGCCGGCGCCAAGCCCAAGCGCCGCGCCGCGAAGAAGTCCGGCCCCGTCGCCTCCGGCGACACCCTCGCCTCCCCCATGCAGGGCACCATCGTCAAGATCGCCGT
>NZ_JBVJPV010000050.1:0-1550 GCF_055609245.1 Streptomyces sp. NPDC036813
AGGGGGATGTTGCCGTGCTTCTTCGGGGGCAGGGATTCCCGCTTGGTGCGCAGTTGACGCAGGCCGCGGACGATGTGGCGGCGGGTGTCGGAGGGTTTGATCACGGCGTCGATGTAGCCGCGTTCGGCGGCGATGTAGGGGTTGAGGAGGGCGTCCTCGTACTCGCGGATGAGGCGGGCGCGGGTGGTCTCGACGTCGTCGGTTTCCGCGAGGGTGCGGCGGTGGAGGATGTTGACGGCGCCCTGGGCGCCCATGACGGCGATCTGGGCGGTGGGCCAGGCGAGGTTGAGGTCGGCGCCGAGGTGTTTGGAGCCCATGACGTCGTAGGCGCCGCCGAAGGCCTTGCGGGTGATGACGGTGATGAGGGGGACGGTGGCCTCGGCGTAGGCGTAGATGAGTTTGGCGCCGCGGCGGATGATGCCGTCGTGTTCCTGGCCGACGCCGGGCAGGAAGCCGGGGACGTCGACGAAGGTGATGACGGGCAGGTTGAAGGCGTCGCAGGTGCGCACGAAGCGGGCGGCCTTCTCGGAGGCGGCGATGTCGAGGCAGCCGGCGAACTGCAGGGGCTGGTTGGCGACGATGCCGACGGGGTGGCCCTCGACGCGTCCGAAGCCGGTGAGGATGTTCGGGGCGAACAGGGCCTGGGTCTCGAAGAACTCGGCGTCGTCGAGGATGTGCTCGATGACGGTGTGCATGTCGTAGGGCTGGTTCGCCGAGTCCGGGACGAGGGTGTCCAGCTGCAGGTCCTCGTCGGTGGGGGTGAGGTCGGCTTCCTCGGGGAAGGCGGGGGGCTCGGAGAGGTTGTTGGAGGGCAGGTAGGACAGGAGCTGTTTGACGTATTCGATGGCGTCTTTTTCGTCGCCGGCCATGTGGTGGGCGACGCCGGAGGCGCTGTTGTGGGTGCGGGCGCCGCCGAGTTCTTCGAAGCCGACGTCTTCGCCGGTGACGGTCTTGATGACGTCGGGGCCGGTGATGAACATGTGGCTGGTCTGGTCGACCATGATCGTGAAGTCGGTGATGGCGGGGGAGTAGACGGCGCCGCCCGCGCAGGGGCCGACGACCAGGGAGATCTGGGGGATGACGCCGGAGGCGTGGGTGTTGCGGCGGAAGATCTCGCCGTAGGCGCCGAGTGAGGCGACGCCTTCCTGGATGCGGGCGCCGCCGGAGTCGTTGATGCCGATGACGGGGCAGCCGGTCTTGAGGGCGAAGTCCATGACCTTGCAGATCTTCTGGCCGTAGATCTCGCCGAGGGCGCCGCCGAAGACGGTGAAGTCCTGGGAGAAGACGGCGACGGGGCGGCCGTCGACGGTGCCGTAGCCGGTGACGACGCCGTCGCCGTAGGGGCGGTTGGTCTCCAGGCCGAAGTTCGTGGAGCGGTGGCGGGCGAACTCGTCCAGCTCGACGAAGGAGTCCTCGTCCAGGAGCAGGCCGATGCGCTCACGGGCCGTCAGTTTGCCCTTGGCGTGCTGTTTTTCGACGGCGCGCTGCGAGCCGGCGTGCGTCGCTTCCTCGATACGGCGCTGCAGATCCGCGAGCTTGCCCGCGGTCGT
>NZ_JBVJPV010000051.1:0-1443 GCF_055609245.1 Streptomyces sp. NPDC036813
CCGGCGGCCGCGACCCGGTCCCGCAGCCGCAGGTAGTCCTCGACGCGGAAGAACATCTGGGTGATGGCGTAGTCGGCGCCGGCCCGGCACTTGGCGACGAAGTGCCTGACATCGCTGTCCCAGTCCGGCGAGCGCGGGTGCATCTCGGGGAAGGCCGCCACACCGATCGTGAACTCACCCAGCGAGCGCACCAGTTCGACCAGTTCACGGGCGTAGGTGAAGCCGTCCGGGTGCGCCGTCCAGGGGCCGTTCGGATCGCCGGGCGGATCACCGCGCAGCACCAGGACGTCCCTGATCCCCGCGTCGGCGTACTGGCCGATGATGTGACGCAGTTCGGCCACCGAGTGACCGACGGCGGTCAGGTGGGCGACGGGACGCAGGGTGGTCTCGGCGGCGATACGCCGGGTGACCTCGACGGTCCGTTCGCGCGATGAGCCGCCGGCGCCGTAGGTGACGGACACGAAGGTGGGGGAGAGGGACTCGACGCGGCGGACGGAGTTCCACAGGGCGCGCTCACCCTGGCCGGTCTTCGGCGGGAAGAACTCGAACGAGAACGAGGGGACGCCGTTTGCCAGCGCTTCGCGGACGGAGCTCATGAACGGCCTCCGGCGTTGAAGTAGCTCGCCTGGGGGTGGTGGACGACGATGGCGTCCGTGGACTGCTCGGGGTGGAGCTGGAACTCCTCGGACAGGTGCACGCCGATGCGCTCGGGCTGGAGCAGGTCGGCGATCTTGGCGCGGTCCTCCAGGTTCGGGCAGGCCGGGTAGCCGAGCGAGTAGCGGCAGCCCTGGTATTCGGTACGGAACATGCCGTCGAGGGCGGCCGGGTCCTGGCCCGCGATCCCGAGTTCGGCGCGTACGCGGGCGTGCCAGTACTCGGCGAGGGCCTCGGCCAGCTGGACGGAGAGGCCGTGCAGTTCGAGGTAGTCGCGGTAGGCGTCGGCCTCGAAGAGGCGGGCGGTCTCCTCGCCGATGCGCGAGCCGACGGTGACGACCTGGAGGCCGACGACGTCCCGCTCTCCGGAGTCCTCCGACCGGAAGAAGTCGGCCAGGCACAGCCGGCGGCCGTGTCCCTGACGGGGGAAGGTGAAGCGGGTGCGCTCGTCGCCCCGCTCGTCCAGGATGATCAGGTCGTCGTTCTTGGACACGCAGGGGAAGTAGCTGTAGACGACGGCCGCCTCCAGCAGGTTCCCGGTCCGCAGCCGATCCAGCCACATCCGCAGCCTGGGCCGGCCCTCGGCCTCGATCGCGTCGCCCTTGAGGCCCCATTGGCCGCGGAAGAGAGCCGTCTCGTCGAGCCAGGAGGCGTATTCCTTGAGCTGGATGCCCTTGATGACGCGGGTGCCCCGGAACGGCGGGGTGGGCACCGGGTTGTCGGTGGCCACGTCGGAACGCACATGACCTTCCTCGGGCCGTTCCTCGACCTGGACGGTGGCCGCCTTGA
>NZ_JBVJPV010000052.1:0-1401 GCF_055609245.1 Streptomyces sp. NPDC036813
TAGTACTGCAACGGTGCTTGCTGTGACTGATGGCCAGGTCAGGGGCTGTGTCCGCGCCGTTTGTAGTGGCTGGTGCGGGCCTGGTGTTGTCGTCGTCGGCGCCAGGTCGACCAGTGCAGGATGTGCTCGACGGGTGGGGGCCGGCGGTCGGTGAGGCGGGTGATCAGCCGTCGTATTTCGGCGAGGCTGAGGTGGATGAGCTGGGAGGATCCGTTTCTGCTTTCTCGGCATCCAGCTCGCGGGCTCGCAGGACGGTCAGGCAGGCGTGGGCGGCCATGGCCAGGGTCATGTGGCGGTGCCAGCCGGGGTAGCGGCGGACTTGGTAGTCGTCCAGGCCGCACTCCTGCTTCGCGCTCTGGAAGCATTCCTCGATGGCCCACCGGCTGCCCGCGATGCGGATCAGGTCGTCCAGCGTGGTCTGGGCGGGGCAGTAGGCGATGTAGTAGGAGATCTCCTGCGGGCGGGTGACGCTGCGGCGGGCGATGACCCAGTGGCGGCGGTCGGGCCGGTGCCAGGGCCGCACCTCGACGCGGGCCCAGTCGTAGATCCGCAGGCCGTGGGCCCCGTTGCCGCAGGAACGGCGCTTCCATTTCTGGCGGGCAAGGCCGTTGAACAGGTCGTGGACGGGGTGGTCGATCGCCCAGCGGGTGACCACGGTGTCGTGCCGGGTGGTGGCCATGACGTGGAAGACGTCCGCCCGCTCCAGCTCCGAGCGCCAGCCTTTGGAGAAGCCGTAGGCGGCATCCGCGGTCACCCACCGAAACGGGATCTTGTCCTTGATGGCGCGGCGGACCATCGCCTTCGCCATGGCCACCTTCGTCTCGAAGGCGACCTCGTCGGTGATGCCGGCCCGGCGGCACCTTTCGCGGTCGTCGGTCCAGGAGGTGGGCAGATACAAGCGGCGGTCGATCAGGGTCCGCCCGCGGGCGGTGGCATAGGCGAGGAAGACGCCGACCTGGCAGTTCTCCGTCCGCCCGGCGGTGCCGGAGTACTGCCGCTGGACCCCGGCCGACCGCGTGCCCTTCTTCAAAAAGCCCGTGTCGTCCACGACCAGGACCGCTTCGGGGTCGCCGAGGTTGTCGACCACGTACCGGCGCACGTCGTCGAGGACCTCATCGGCGTCCCACTCGATCCGGTTCAGCATCCGCTGGATACGGTCCGGGCCGGCGTGGCCGGCTTCTTCCGCCAGCGTCCAGCCGTTCTTCCGGTGCAGCGGAGCGATCAGCCCCCGCATATAGGCAAGTGCCGACTCCCGGGGTTCCGGCCTGCTGAAACGGTGCACGAACCGCTCATGCACCACGTCCAGTTCACGCGCCCACAGCCTGACATCGGAAAGGTCCCCACCCATAACCACACCAACGACCGACCTGGCCATCAGTCACGACAAGCACCGTTGCAGTA
>NZ_JBVJPV010000053.1:0-1018 GCF_055609245.1 Streptomyces sp. NPDC036813
AACCGGATGAGGCCAAACCGTATGCGTGTGAGACCCGGCAGGGGTTGCGCATGCGGGGTTGTGGGATCTCTCTTTCACAGTCTGCCGGCTGTGAGACGAGTCAGAAACCGTTGATGTAGACGAAGGACATGCGAAAGGTCCGGCGTAGAGGGTAAGACCCCCGTAGTCGAAACGTCAGCGGCTCGTTTGAGAGACACCCAAGTAGCACGGGGCCCGAGAAATCCCGTGTGAATCTGGCGGGACCACCCGCTAAGCCTAAATATTCCCTGGTGACCGATAGCGGATAGTACCGTGAGGGAATGGTGAAAAGTACCCCGGGAGGGGAGTGAAATAGTACCTGAAACCGTGTGCCTACAAGCCGTGGGAGCGTCGGAGCAAGGCTTGCCTTGTTCTCGTGACTGCGTGCCTTTTGAAGAATGAGCCTGCGAGTTTGCGGTGTGTTGCGAGGTTAACCCGGGTGGGGAAGCCGTAGCGAAAGCGAGTCCGAACAGGGCGTTTCAGTAGCACGCTCAAGACCCGAAGCGGAGTGATCTAGCCATGGGCAGGTTGAAGCGGAGGTAAGACTTCGTGGAGGACCGAACCCACCAGGGTTGAAAACCTGGGGGATGACCTGTGGTTAGGGGTGAAAGGCCAATCAAACTCCGTGATAGCTGGTTCTCCCCGAAATGCATTTAGGTGCAGCGTCGTGTGTTTCTTGCCGGAGGTAGAGCACTGGATAGGCGATGGGCCCTACCGGGTTACTGACCTTAGCCAAACTCCGAATGCCGGTAAGTGAGAGCGCGGCAGTGAGACTGTGGGGGATAAGCTCCATGGTCGAGAGGGAAACAGCCCAGAGCATCGACTAAGGCCCCTAAGCGTACGCTAAGTGGGAAAGGATGTGGAGTCGCAGAGACAACCAGGAGGTTGGCTTAGAAGCAGCCACCCTTGAAAGAGTGCGTAATAGCTCACTGGTCTAGTGATTCCGCGCCGACAATGTAGCGGGGCTCAAGCGTACCGCCGAAGTCGTGTCATTGCAGCA